>CASFTM010000004.1 GCA_949297775.1 uncultured bacterium | reverse complement strand
CTCCGTACAGAACGAACGTGCCAACAAAGAGCGCGAATTAAACGCCGCCGAGGAAACCTTAAAGCGTGCCGCCGCCCGCAAACAGGAAATTTTGCTGCGGGTGGAAAGCCGCAAAAAACAAGTGGAAACGCTCAAAGGCCAGCTGGAAGAATTAAAAAATAACCACGCGCAAGCGTCCGCCAAAGGCGAAGAACTTAAAACCAAACAAGCATCGCTGCGGGAAAGTGCGGAAAAAATTAAAGGCGAAATTAACGCATTAAGCGCCAAACTGTACGAAGTAAAAATTAAAAAGAATAACGTGGAGCTGGATTTAAAATCCACGGAGTACGAATTTAACAGCCTGACCGACAGCGAAGGCAAACGCAATGAAAAAATCGCCTCTTCCAATTTGCGTTTAAAAAACCTGGCGGAAGAAAAATTAACGACGCAAGCCAAACTGTCCGCTGAGCGCGATACGTTGGCTAAATTGGAAGTGGATGAACATAAAATGCGGGAGGAGTTGGAAACGCTTAAAAAAGAATACAGCGACAAGACCGCTTCTTTAAATGCTTGCAAAAAGGAATCGTCCGACCTAACCATTAAAAAGAACGATTTGGAAAATGCCCTTTCCAATGCCCGCCGCCAACGCACGACCGTGGTGAATAATTTATTTGAAAGCTGGAACATCACCCCGGAAGAAGCGCAAATGAACTATGGCGACAAAACGGTGGATTATGAACGCGTGAAAATGATGCGCAAACGTATTGAAAATATGGGCGCCGTAAATATGACCGCCCCGGAAGAATACGATGCCCTTACCGAACGCAACACCTTCCTGCGTACGCAAATTGCGGACTTGGAAGGCGCAAAAAGAGATTTAAAATCCGCCATTAATAAAATCAATCAAACCACGCGGGAAAATTTCAAATATACGTTTGAACAGGTGCGTATGCACTTTAAAAATATTTACCAAACGCTGTTCCGCGGCGGCGAGTGCGATTTGGTGCTCACCCAGCCGGAAAACCTGCTGGAAACGGGCATTGAAATTTATGCCCAGCCTCCGGGCAAAAAGCTGCTGAACATTACTTCTATGTCCGGCGGCGAAAAAACGCTTACGGCAATGTCCCTGCTGTTTGCGTTCTTTACGCATAACCCCTCTCCGTTCTGTATTATGGACGAGGCGGACGCCGCCCTGGACGAAGCCAATGTGGAGCGGTATGTAAACTTGATTAAAGAATTTTCCAAGACGACGCAGTTTATCGTGGTTACGCACAATAAACGTACGATGGAATCGGCGCGGATGTTGTACGGAATTACGATGGAAGAAAGCGGCGTATCCAAAGTGATGTCTGTCAATTTGGAAGACCGTTCCAATCCGGAAGCAACCAAACAAAAAGAAGCCATCGAAGCGCTGGCGGAGGCCTAATGAAAATAGGCGTATTTTCGGATGTGCACGGCAACTTGGAAGCGCTGAATGCGTGTTTGGACCGTTACAAAAAAGAAGGCATCAAGAATTTTATTTATTGCGGTGATATGATTGGCTACGGACCGGACCCGGAAAAATGCGTGCGTAAAATTGCCGATTTAAATCTAATTGCCTGCGTGTTGGGCAACCACGATGCTATTTTCGTCCAGCCGGAGTTGGAAGCGTTTTTTAATTACGATGCCAAAACCGCCTTGGAATCCAACAAAAAACTGTTAAGCGAAAAATCCATCCGCTATTTGTCTGCTCTGCCGGCAGTGGAGCACGGAACGGATTTTACCGTGGTGCACGGCACGCCTGCCGATCCGATTAAAGAATACTTTTCCAGTTGTTCCCAGTTCTATTCTAATTATGATTTATGGCAGGGAAGAGTCTGCTTTGTCGGACACAGCCATTTGCCTTTTTATATGAAGGGGTCTTCCCGGTCATGCACGATTTATTTAAACAAAAAAGAAGACGCCACCGTCCGCTTAAATGATAAATGCCGCTACGTCATCAATCCGGGCTCTGTCGGAAAACCGCGGGATAATAATCCGCACGCCTCCTTTGGCATTTGGGATACGGGAGCCAAAACGTTTCGCTTTTTGCGCCAGCCGTATGATTTCCGACCGACACAGGAAAAAATGCTCCAGCAGAAACTGCCTTCTTTCCTAATAGACAGCTTGGCGCTTGGCCTTTAAAAAGGTAAGTAAAACGCCCGCTTGGTGCGGGCGTTTTTACGTGTCAGCGCAGGTGGGGTGCATACTTGCTCCAGCGGTGCCTTTGCTTCCATAAACGGGAGGCCGCTACTCCGGCGAAAATGCACAGTACAAACTCAAACGGCGCACGGAAACGCGCATATGCCCCAAAAAAAGTGGAACCAATTGCCCAAAAATACAGGCAATAAACCGCTCCCCAAAAGGCCGCCGGCTTTTGCCTTTTCCAGGCCAGTATAAAGCCGCAAATTCCCAACAGAACAGTAATAAATACTTGCCCCGCCGCCAAGACCAGCAAGATTTTGTCCTTCCATCCTCCCAGCCAACCGGCGTGTATGGCGGAAGTGTGGTTCAACATCTGGGCTTCCAGGTTGTTCCCTTTCGCGTGGCCGCTGTTGGTTAACAGGGACAAATGCACAAAATTAGCGCCGAATAACGTTTTCATTGCCCACAGCGGTGCGTGGGAAAGTTTATAAGCAAAAGCTTCTTTTATAAGCGGAGCGGCCATCGCTTTGTATAAGCGCACCTGCTGTGCCGGCGGCAGGGACGAAAAACCGGGCGGAAGCGCTTGTTCTAATGCGTCGTGTGCCTGCGGAACGGATATATTCCACTTGTCTGCCAGATAATCTTCGTTCCATATATACAAGTTGTAGGCCCCTACGCTGGTAAATCCGCTAAAACCGGTTTGTATAGCGTTGCGAATATGCCAAGGAAAGATGCACGCCAAAAGCGGAAGAATAAAATATAGGGCCGTTTTATAAACGGGAAAGCGGATTAATTTACCCGCACAGAAACATACCAGCATAATTGCCGCCGCAAACATAAAGTAATAGGCTGCGGGGCGCACATATACGGCAGCGGCCAAAAATACAGCCGCACCCAGCAGTTCGCGCCCGCGCGGCTGCTGCAGAAAACGGACGGTAAAATAAACAAACCACGCCAGCAGAAATACACACAGGATTTCCGTCAGTACCGCAAACGAGAGCGTAAAGTATAAAACGCTTATGGCGCAAAACCCGGCGGCCCATCGCGCCGCCCTCCACCCGGCCAGCAGGCGGGCCGTCAAATAAACGGGGATCAGCAGAAACAGGGAAAGCAAATTTTGTACCGCCGCCACGGCCCACGTTGCATTTCCGGTAAGCAGCTGGATAAGGGCCAAAAAGAAGGGATATCCGGGCGTTCTTAACAGCATGGGGGAAATGGATACAGCTTCCCACATGTGTCCATATTGCAGGAAGGTTTGGGCCGGGTATACATAGGTCAGCGAGTCCGGGAACGCCAGTATATTTTCCCCCAACGGATGAACCGAAAACAAATACGCAAAAGCCGCCAGTTTGAAAGCGGCTAACGCACAGAAAATTCCTTGAAAAACACGGTCTTTATAAAAAGGCATATTTCTATTGTATGAAATTACCGTCCAGCGGGAGAAGGTTTATTCCGGCATCGCACGGGGGCCGGCGGGCATAAAGGCTAAGAGGCCGGAAGCGGAAAGGAGTGGCCAGAGAAATGATTCCCTGCCCAGGTAATCCTGCCGCGCCCGGGCTGCAGCGAAGCGGCTGAAGGCGGCGGGTTTGAAGAAAGGAGCGGATAAAATATTTGGCGCGAGCGGCAAAAAGCAATAAAAAACCCCGCGTTGAGCGGGGTAAAATAAAAAATGGTGGACCTGACAAGGATCGAACTTGCGACCTCCTGCATGCCATGCAGGCGCTCTCCCAGCTGAGCTACAGGCCCTTCTTGCTACATAAATATTATAACAGTTTTTTGATAAAAGTGCAACAATTCTTATCAAACAGAAAAGGCCCTGTCGGGCCTTTTCTGTTAATAGACGGCTGGCCTTAGAATTCAAAAGTGATATTGACTTCTCCGCCGAACCCTTCGCGCTTGCCGACTTGTCCAAACACGGTCATTACCGTATGCAGCGGCAGGAAAGAGTCGTTATTATGGTAGACCAAGGAAAATTCCCCGCGCCCGCTCATTCCTTTTAACGAAGCGTCGTCGTTGGTCATTCCGTCTACCGTAACCGAGGAATCTCCGTCCATTTCATAAATGGCGCTGGCGCCAATGGTCGGCATCAGGCCGCCCAAATCCAGCGAGCGGAAGGTGTAATCCGCCCCAAAGCGCAGCGCCAAGCTTTGCATGGCATCAAACTGAATTTTTTGCCCTAAGCTGTCGGAAATATCATCTTTGTCTTTGCGCAGCCATTGGATGTTGGCGTATAAGTCCAAGTTTTGCAGCAAGGTTTCTACAAATCCGGCGGATAAGCCGTAGTAGAGGCCGTTGCTGCTGAACGAAGAAAGCAGTTCCCTGGAGTTAAAATCCATATCCATATAACCGGCTTCAGCGGTGAATTCCAAACGGCCGGTATCGCTGTAGCGCAGGGAGCTCATCAATCCCGCACCACCGGCATTGGCATCGCCTGATACTTTAATCGGGAAGGTATCATACGAACCGTTGGCGTATTTGGCAAAGAAGCCCAATACCCAATTGTCCGTAAATTTCTTCCAGGCGCCTGCTTGGAACAGCATAGAGTTTAAGTCAAATCCGCTGCCGGTTTCGTAGCGCAAATCGTGGTACGCGCCGTTGACGAATGTATTTTGTTCCGCGTCGTTTTGCCAGACGTCATTCATCGTTTGGCTGATCATTTCCGGCCCGTCGCTTAACAAAGCCAGTCCGACCAGCGGCAGCTGACCGTACATTTCCACATTGGCGCGG
This sequence comes from uncultured bacterium, assembly GCA_949297775.1. GTDB lineage: Bacteria > Elusimicrobiota > Elusimicrobia > Elusimicrobiales > Elusimicrobiaceae > Avelusimicrobium. Next base: position 181,982 of record CASFTM010000004.1, on the reverse strand, counting down.
TCTTTGTGGCTGGAGAGAATCCAATCCACATCGTTGCTGCCGGCGCCTTTTACGCCGGTTAAATCAAAGGAGTACGCACCCACTTTTTGTTGGGTCAGCACAATGCCGTTGTTGGTCAAATCGTACACCTTGTCACCCTGTTGGATGTTGGTCAGGTCCACATCGGACTTGGTGGTCACGACTGTGGCGGAGTTTTCCTGCATGGCGGATTTATCCAGCGTCATCGTCGCATAGACGCCGTCAAAATTGAAGTTAAGGCTGGTATCGAAATTGGCATTGATAGCCCAAACATCATTGAAATTTTGGAACTGGTCCGCATTGTCAAAAGAGCCTTGCACCCGGTCAAAAATCAACTGGTTGGAGGCGGCATACTGGGCATTGCTTCCGCCATAGATGACGGAGGCGGGATCCAGCGTGATGTTGCCGCGCAGCACGACCGTGTTGTTTTGGGTGAGCATATTTTCCGTTTTTAATTCGGCCCCATACACATAACCGCCATACACATTTCCGGAGAGGTTGACATTGTCCAGCACGATGGTGTTGTTGGAAGCGGAATAAACGTAGTCAATCTGTTCCACCGTTTTGGTTTCCGATCCGTCGCTGGAAGTGATTTCCAGCCCATTTTTAGTGGTGGTGACGCTGCCGGCGTCTGTAGTAACGGTATAGTTTTGCTCGTCAATATACGCGGCAAAACCGCCCAAAATATTGGCATCAATGGTGCCGTTGGAAATCAGCAGGGTATTGTTATCGCTGTTGGTTCCGCTGACGGCAATTTTCTGTGCCTCCGGCGCTTCGGTTGTTCCTGTGCCGGTTTGGGAAGTGTACGTCATAGACGCGCCGCCAAAGATGTATCCTTTGGAAGCGTCCAAATTCTGCAGCAAGTTTTGGCTGGTGAGGGACGCAATGTCCAGCGTTTCGCCAAAGAATTTGCCGGAGGTGTTATTCAGCGTTAAATCCGAGTTTTGCACCGTAACGGTATTTCCGTTGCTGGTGCCTACCAAGTTGAGCGAAGCCCCCATTTCCTGGAAGGTCCCGTCCATGTTGTTCAAGTTCAACGCATTGGAGCCCACCACGGCAGTTACCGGGTTTTGCGTATCAGCCGCCAGCGCCAGGCCCATATTAACGGCATAGATGGAGCCCATTCCCAAAGTGGAGTCTTCCAGCGTCAAGGTGTTGCCGCTGGCGTTAATAGAGGTAGTTTGCACAGCGGCCGCGTTGGTTACCGTGCTGCCTTTGATGATTACCGTGTTGTTGTTGGCATAGGTGGCGGACTGTTCGTTGGAATGGAGTCCGGTGCTTTGGTCTACGCCGTAAACGGAGGTAACGGTAGAGTTGTTAACGGTAACGGTATTGCCGTTGGAGGTGGTAGCCCCGGCAGCGCCGGCCACGGTGCCGTTGACGGTGGAATCCGTTATGGTCACGGTATTGTTTTCGGCGGTGGAGTTTAAGGTAAAACCTTCTTTGTTTAAATCTTCCAAGGACAGGGAAGGATTGAATAAACCGCCATACACATTCCCGTTGATGGTGGAATTGCCGCTGATATTTACCTTGTTTCCGCTGGCGGTGCCTTGCCCATATTCGGAATAACCGCCGTACACATTGCCCCCGATGGTAGCGGTGCCGCCGGCGGTAGGAGTAAACGAATAAGAATCGGTGGTAACGTTACTCAAGTTTACCGTATTGTTGCTGGCGGTTCCGGAGCCAAAACGGTCCGGCGCGGTGCGCAGGAAGGATCCCCCGCCGATAGCCGTTCTTCCCGTTAAATTGGTGTTAGCTATATTTAATGTGTTCCCGGCGGCCGTTCCTTGGAATACGGCCCCTGCGGCTACATAAGCGCCGGTGGTAGGGTCGGAGCCATTGGTGGCTTGCTGGGCGGCGGATTGGGAGTTAATATTCACGGAAAAGCCGTCAATTGTCAGCGTGTTGTTTGTGACGGAGCTCCCTTTGCTCAGCGAGCCGGCGCCTACAATTGCCACCGGTTTATTAACGTTTGAATTATCGGTGATTACACGGTTCTGCCCCGAAATATCGTTCATATACCAGTTCGGCAGCAATTGCTCAGCCGACTGGGCACAAACAGACACCGGAAACAGAATGAAAACCGCAAAAAGAAGTTTTTTCATTCTTCCTCCAAGTTGAATTAGAAAATCCTATATACAACCATTATACAGAATTTACGGCAAAAAGAAAGGATATTTTACAGGGGCAATTTCCGTCGGAGCGGGGGGTAAACGGCCGCCGGCTTACGCAGACGGAGGGAAAATTATATAATAACGGCATGGCTTCTATTTACACAGATGGTTCTTATTTGCGGCAAAACCCGGATTGGCACACCCAAGATGCTCCCTGGAAGCTTTCCCACGTATTGCGTTCCCTTTCCGAGACTGGATTGGACGGGCAAATACATACCGTGTGCGACCTGGGCTGCGGTTCCGGCGGGCTGATTAAGGCTTGGGCGGCTTTGCGGCCGGATATGCAGTTTACCGGGTGCGAGATTTCTCCGCAGGCCTATGCCCTCTGTGTGCAGCAGGCGCCCTGTAATGTGCATTTTGTGCAGGGGCAGCCCCCTCCAGCGGCGCGTTTTGATGCGGTGTTAGCCATAGATGTATTGGAGCACGTCCCGGAGCCGGAGAAGTTTCTGGACCAAATGGAAAAAACTGCGGATATAATGGTATTTCATATTCCGCTGGACCTTTCACTGAGGAGTTTGATAAAACCGGAAATTTTAGAAGAAGAAAGGCGGTCTGTGGGGCATATCCACTTTTACACGGCACCCTTTTTAAAACGTCTCTTGCGCCGGCGGGGGTACGCTGTGCTCAGCTGGCACTATACCAACAAGTATGTAGAGCGTCCGCCGCAGCTTTCCAGCCTGCGCAGCCGGATAGGGATGTGCATCCGCCGCGCCGCGCATTACGGCCTGCCGCGGGCGTGGGCGGCCTGGTTGATTGGCGGATATAGTGTGATGTTGGTAGCCCGCCGGATGAAGTAATTATTCCCGGTACAGGCTTCGCAGCAGGGCAATTTCCCGCGCGTAACCGTCCAGGTCGTTAGGGGTTTCCAAGCAGAAAGGGAGTCCTTGTAGCGCCGGGTGGTTGATGACTTGCGCCAAGCGTTCGGTGCCGATGTGCCCTTGCCCGATGGGGGCGTGGCGGTCCTTGTGGGCGCCTTGCGGGTTTAAGCTGTCGTTTAGATGGATGGCTTTCAAGCGGGCGAGCCCGATTTGTTTATCAAAAGCCGTTAAGGTGTCGTCCAGTTCCGCCAGCGAATACCCCGCGTCGTGGATGTGGCAGGTGTCCAGGCAGACGCCCATTTTATCGTTTAATTTCACGCCGTCCAAAATCTGTTTTAATTCTTCAAAACTGCGCCCGATTTCGCTGCCTTTTCCGGCCATTGTTTCCAACAACACGGTGGTGTGCTGGCCGGGCGTTAAAACGGCGTTTAACGCCTCTATAATCAGGCGGATTCCCTCGTCCGTTCCTTGCCCGACGTGGCTGCCGGGGTGGAAATTGTACAAATTGCCGGGCAGGTGTTCCATACGGGCCAAGTCGTCCGCCAACGTTTGGCGGGCAAATTCGCGGGTGTGCGGGTCGGCGGATGCCGGATTTAAGGTATAAGGCGCGTGCGCAATCAGGGGGGCAAAGTGATGCTTGTTCAGCAGGGTGCGGAGTTTTTGCACGTCTTGCAGGTCCAAGGTTTTGGCTTGGCTGCCGCGCGGGTTGCGGGTGAAAAACTGAAATGTATCCGCACCGATTTCCAGGGCGGTTTTCCCCATTGCTTCAAAGCCTTTGGAGGCGGATAAATGGCAGCCGATGTGCAGCATATTACAGCATAGCCGCATATTTGCGGATGTCGTTAGCGAGCTGACGGGCGTCTTCTTCCCGGGTGGCCCAGCTGGTGCAAATGCGGATAGCCATCCAACCGCGCTCCATACGCTTGGTATGGGCGAAAGCGTATTCTTCTTCCAACCGTTTGATGAGCTTTTCCGGCAGAATGGGGAATTGCTGGTTGGTGGGGGAATTGTACAAGAACCGGAAGCCCGCCTCCTGGCAGGCGTGGCGGATGATTTGTGCCATTTCGTTTGCGTGTTTGGAAATTTGGAAATAAACGCCGTCTTCCAATAAGGCCAAAAACTGCAGGCCCAAAATACGGCCTTTGGCCAGCATAGCCCCTTTTTGCTTCATAAAATAGCGGAAATCTTTTTGCAGTTTCGGGTTGACGATAACGACCGCTTCCCCCAGCAGGGCGCCTATTTTGGTCCCGCCGATGTAGAATACGTCGCAGCAGGCGGCAATGTCCGGCAGGGTTAAATCGTTTCCCGGGGCTTCCAGGCCGTACCCCAGGCGTGCACCGTCCATAAACAGGTATAAGTTGTTTTCGTCGCAGGCTTGGCGGATAGCCGTCAGTTCCGCTTTAGAGTACAAAGTGCCGTATTCGGTAGGAAAGGAAAGATACACCAATTTAGGCTGGGGGGTAAACTCCGGGTTGTCGTCCTGCCAGTGTTCCTGGCAGCAGCGGCGGATTTGTTCCGCGGTGATTTTACCATCTTGTTCACCTACCGCCATAACGCGGTGCCCGGTAGCTTCTATGGCCCCGGTTTCATGTACGTTAATATGCCCCGACGAGGCCGATATGACCCCCTGGTAAGGCCGCAGGCACGCGGCGATGACGGTTAAATTGGTTTGGGTGCCGCCAGCCAAAAAATGAACCTCTGCCTGGGGAGTATTGCATAAATCTTTAATCAAATCCGCGGCGCGGCGGCAATAAATGTCCTGCCCGTAGCCGGGGGTTTGTTCCAAGTTGGTCAGCGCCAGTTTTTCCAAAACGGACGGATGGGCGCCTTCGCTGTAATCGCAGTTAAATCGTATCATATGCAGTATTGGCCTTCAAAACAGGCAATTTTTATTATTATACTTTTTCTAGAGCAGGATGTCCCTTACGGGCGGGCCGCCTGCCGGCGCGCCGCACGCAGCTGGGCATGGCGTTGGCGGAAAACATCCAGCTTGGTGTAGCGGATCATTAACAGCAAATCAATCAGCACCATTACAAAGTTCAATACATACAGCCAGAAGACGAGGTCAAAGTTATACAGAATTTTGTGAATCATTCCGCAAATATAGGCCAGTTCAATGGTAATCATAAACAGGAAACTTTTTCCCGCCGCTGTTTTCGTGCGCAGCGAACGGCTGATGTTAAACGGCCACGCCAACCCAAAGCCCAACATCATCAACGCTTCAAAAATACTCATATCCATTCCTCCGGCAGGGTCGTTTTTCCGCTCTGCATAAATATATTCTACCTCTTTTAAAGCGCCCCGTCGCGGACGCCGCTTGGCAAAAAGGCCTAGACGGCAGTCCTAATGGGCTATAGGACAAAGGACCCTGGCCCAATACGCTGGAATGCAGTAGAATAAAAAAACAGCTCGCTAGCGGGCTATCTGAATTTTACATAGTGGGTAAGGCTATTTTATGATGACATCGTGTTGCTGCAAAGTAAACCGCTGCTTAGGCCGCTTTTGTTTAACAGCTGTTCTAGCCGTTTGGACAATAGCCCCGGCGTGGGCCGGCGGGCCGTTAAAACCCGTTGTACAGCAGCTGCCCAAGGCCGTTTTCAATCGGAATTTGCCGGTTCACCGCATAGAAAAAATTTTAGCAGACAGGGTTGCGTCCTCCCGGGCGCGCGTGCCCGAACTGAGCGAAGGGGAGGAAACCCTGTTTGCAATAGAGGACGCCCCTGTCCGGGCGGTTCGGAGATGGCCTTCCGCTCAATACAAAAACGGACCTTATGCGGAGTTGCCGTTTTGGCGGGGGTTGTCTTTGCAGGGGAAATATAATTATTTTTTAGCCGCCAATAACCGCGCTTGCCGGCGCAACATTATCAGCCAGCTGCGCGCTTTTGAGGCCTTGCATAAACATTTGGCTGGGCTTTGGCAGGAGCGGGTAAAATTCCCGGATAAGCCGCTGGATGAGGTGTTGGTGCAGGCCATTAACCCGCAGACCCAATATATTTTGCTGGGGGAAGAGCACGATCAAGCGCAAATACAAAAATTTGTCGTGCGCTTTTTGCAAACTTACCAAAAAACTTATCCCGATAAAAAAGTGATTTTACTAACGGAATTTTTGCCCGTCGGCTGGAAGCGGCAAAGGGATTTGCAGGACATGCTGGAAGAGGACCCCAATTATGCACGGGTATTTGCCTCCGCCTTGCGTTTGAATATGCTGGTTTGGGGATTGGAGCAAAAATATGTATCCCGGGAAGCCGCGCGCGTGACCCCGGAGCACCAGGTTACAGATGCCCGGAAAATAGATTTGTGGGCGCTCCCGGAAGCCATGCGCCTGCGGAACCGTTCTTGGATGGACCAGCTGAATCAGCTGCGCCAACAGTATCCAAATGCGGTGTTTATCTTCTATGCCGGTATGGACCATGTGGATTACAGTGCGTCGTTTTCTGTTGCGGCCCAGCTGTCGCCGGAGCGAACTTTTGTGGCCTCTTTGCTACCCCAGCGCAAAAAAATAGAATATGCCCGCAACTGGACGGAGGACGCCCGCTATAACCAATTCCCGTTTGCGCAACAGAAGGTTTTGGGGTGGGACGACCCTGCCCTGAGCCGGGTTGCGGGATTTGATATACAGCTGAGGATTTCCAAAGAAGCGTATCTTCCCGCTAAAGCAAAACGGAAATAGCCGTTGCCTTATTTTACACGCAGGGCCCGCTTTTTTAGCGGGCCTGTCGTTTTGGCGGAGAATATGGTAGGATGAAAAAAACAGCGTCCCGCTGGGAGCGGGGGGAGGCCTTGTTCTAAGCAAGCGAATAGCCTTCCCTGTTTATAGGAACCTTATGTACGAAGATGAAGAAGATTTGCTGATAGAAGAAATAGAACAGGGCGTGGGCCAACCCGGCTGTCTGAGCCTGCTGGCGTATTTCTTAATTCCGCTTGGTGGGTTGTTAGCGCTGGTGGGGTTGGTTTATCTGGTCGCGGCTTCCACCCCCACTGCTTATATTTTTGTTGCAGGGTGTGTGATGCTGTTGTTGGGGGTTTTGTTCGTCTGTTTGGGTAATATCAAGGAGAACGAAACCCGGGATGCCTTTTTTTTAAACAAAGCGTTGCAGCGGTTCTACAACGGTGAATTTTCGGAAATTGCGGAGTTGAAAAATCGGTGTTCCGATCCCACTGCCATTGAAACTGTGGAACAAATGGCCCAGGCGATAGAACAAAATAACACCCGCACGCTAAAAAACCTTTTGCAGCATAACCCAGATATTGCCCAAAAAATAGATGATTTCCTAAACCATTTGTGTTTAACCAAAGCCCACCGGTTTTGGCATTCCCGGCAGTATAATCTTGCGCATAACTGGTATTTAATCGCTTACGAACGGAGTATAACTTACGAAAGCTGTATGGGGTTGGGCCTGTGTTGTTTTCAATTTAAGGAATATGAGGACGCGCGAAAACTTTTCCAACAGGCCAATTCTTTGCAGCCGTCTTTCCCGGCGCTGTATAACCAGATGTTGGCGGAATTGGCGTGCCGGCATTATGCCGAAACGTTACGATTGTTTAAAGAAATCCGCCGCCAGTATCCGGACCGGCTGGCTGAAAAGAAAAAAATACTGGCGGAGATTCCAGCCGACCATTTAACGGAGGTTCCCTCATGAGCTACTCCCGCAACCAAGGCATAGGCTGGCTGCAGTATCATATGACGCCCAGTATGTTTCAGTCCGGCGGGCCGATGATGATCAAATCCCTTTCAGAAAACATACAAGGCGGCTTTTTGGGAATGCAGCAAAGTCTGTATTCGCTGCAAGAGGCCCTGCAGTCGTCTATGGAAAACGGTTTTTCCGGAATGATGCTTTTGCTCAATCAGGTAGGGGCTCTTTTATCCGCTGAGCAACGTGCCATTTGGGAACAAACCGTTATGGGCAATCAGCAGTTGCAGCAGATTTCCCAACAGCTGGCGGATATTCATCGCACCTTGCAAACGGCGTACCAAACGCAGGTGGCCGAATTCCGTACCATGGGGCTGGAGCGGTTGGACCGCGGATTGTACGAGGAAGCGCTGGAAGCCTTTGACGAAGCCGAAAAGCGGGACCATACTGATATGCTCACCTTGTACAACAAAGGCAAAATCTATCTGTATGGGGACGGAAAGTCGGCCCAGTTTATAGATTTGGAAAAGGCCGGTGTCTATTTGGCGAAAGCCGAAAAATATATATCGGCGGAAGTCCATTTTTTGCAAGCACACCCAAAAGACGAAACGGCTTTAAAGCAACTCAAGGCACTTTATGCTGAGCTGTTGTTACATTTATCCCAGTATTATTTTATTTGCGGGAATGAAATCTATGCCCAAAATGGGTGTACGCTGACGCCGCAGGCCCGGCAAAATTATCAACAAATGTTGCACTATGCTCAACTGTCCAACGAGAGTTTTGCTTCGGGTGAGGCGGGCTTCTTGGCAGTCAAAGCACACTTAATGTTGGGGAACGCGCCTGAAGCGCTTAAGCAGGCACGGCAACTACTGACGCATTTCTTTAATTATCTGTATAAGCTCCAGCACGATGAGGACTGCCAGGCGTTGGCCCCCCGACTGAATGAACTGGTGTTGACGGTGCACCCGCAAGGGGCTTCCAACCTGGCTATGCAGGCCCATGTGTTGATGCAGCTGGACCCTGCCAAAGCGTTAGAGGCGGCCCGCCAAGCGATTTTGGAAGACTCATCTGTCTATGAAGCATTTGCCAAGCCCGTATTCCAATCCATAGCTCCACAGCTGGATAATTGTATGTTTTGGAAAACGCTCCGCGAGCTGCAGCCGGAAGTTCCATCCCTGAAGCCTAAAGCTATGCTTCCTCCCCGCGAATAAACCCGGCAATCCGTGCATGGCCTGCGCAAGCGTTTTTGTACGTTCTTGCTGTTTCCAAACGGGATATAAAAGAAAAGCCCCGCTTACAAGCGGGGCTTTTAAATGGTGCCCAGTACAGGGATCGAACCTGTGGCCTTTCCCATGTCAAGGGAACGCGCTACCGCTGCGCCAACTGGGCGTAAATCTAAAATTATTATACCAAATCTAGCACGATAAGAAAAGTTTTACGTCTGAGAAATTAGGCTTTTGGGTTGAGTCTTAGCATTAACTTTGTAGGGTGTTTATTTTAAATGAAGTTGAACCAAATTGAACCATTTGGGATATATTTTGGACACTTTTTGGACACTTCGCTTTGCGGTCCATGTTTAACACATTACGTCGGGAAAATTGTGGACATCTTGCCATACTGTAAAAATATAGGACTTTTTCGCCGAATTGGAGTTTGCTTTATGCTGTACGCAATCCAAACAACCGTCTGCGTGCAACATAAGGACCTGGAAAGGATAAAGCAAAGGATGACAGGTTATTTGAGGTACTTATCTAAGATAGCCTGTTTCTGCTGTTCAGATTGTTTAATAATGGTTTGAGCTTGCTCAATCTGTTGTTCCAGTGTTTCTACTTCAGCTACTATGCGTTGTTGGTCTTTGAAATCTGGCAAGGGAATAGCAATGCCAGCAATACGGTCAATAGATGCTCTTTTAGTACGTGAAAACCCTATTTCTTTACCTTCTTGTTCTAAGGCAAAACACAGATATTTCTCAAGGATGATATTGTCCTTTTTTAACCGAATAAATCCACAGTGGTCTGTAGGATAGAACTCAAATCTTTTGGGGAATACATTGACCATCCAATCCCCATCTATACCCCACACGACAGACGCACAGTCAAAGTTGGTTAATAAGTGCTTATCAATTCTGCCAAAGGGTTCAAACACATTGGCACTATATACAGGCAACACACCTTGCGGATTCATATCTCCTGCCAAAACACGTTTACCAATACACAAGTCAAAGACATCTGTGTCCCCTAATTTGATACGGGCTTTAGCATGGGTATATAAATTCCGTAACAAAGACCGAATCTGCTGATTACACTGCGCTATATCTTGCTTTATCTTCGTGGATGCGATTTCTACTTTTTCTATTTCATCCACGATTTGCTGCTGCACATCTCGGGGTGGTAATGGAACTTTCAAAGTGCGTATGTTTTCATTTGATAGATGCAAAATGTTCGTGCCCGTTACATATTGAGCAAGTGTTTTCTTCAGACTGGTACACAATAATATAGCAAGATATTCCGCTAACACAATACGATTTTGTGTTCGTATGATATTAATGTCTCCTCCTATTTGTATGTTATCCTCGGAAATCGCGCGACCTATTGAAATACCCATAGCATCTGCCGTAGTAGTTGCAGGGACTAACACATCACCCGTCTGCGATAAAACCTTCGTTTTTACGTTTGTCCGACTAATTACATTGGTAATAATTGGGGAAATATACTTTGTATAAAGTTCGCCATACAAAATACACTTGTATTGCCCTTTGTCATCTAAATTATCTTTAGTAAGACCTTGCCCACGGAAGAACTTAATACTTCCTTCACTCTCCAACCTTGCCAAGGGAATCAAAGGCCACTTAGTCTGAATCTTTAATTTTCTTTTAATCTTTGTGTTAATCGTCTTTTCAAAATCAGCACGGTCAAAAGGCATCATATCCACAAGGTCAACTCGGAATATGTTCTTTTGCAGCGTATCATCAATCGGGCAAGCCGTATCCCCTTTAAAGGCCTTATAGATGTACGTGCTTGCTTTTTGTGGATTATCAAAAGAATGAGCATCAAACAACCGCGTACACTCCTCTATAGACTTTCCACGTTGAATAGCGTGAATCCCCTCTGCTCCGCGACGATTGGAGAACTCATACCCCAAGAATCGTTTCTCAGCATCTTTTTCCCCGGTACGTACCACAACCAACTGCTGCGGATAGACTAAAACGAAGTAAAATAGTTTTTCTTTCTCTAAAGACAACACCTTGTTCCAGAAATCCTGTTCTTTTTTGACTTTTAGCTTCTGCTTATACTCACGGTACAAGTCGTGCTTTTGGACTTTTTCGTTGGGCTGTTTGTTCAACAAGGTAAGGTAGTCGTCAAGGGTAAGGCCTTCCCAAACGTGGTTAATGTACTTTTCAACTGGGTGTTCAATCCCGTTGATATTACCGTCAGTATGTGTATTGAAAAACTTGTCTACAGATTGTTGTAAGTTTACATATTCGTAATTGTTTCGGCGGCGTAAGAACAGGACTACTGTATTTGTTCCCGTAGCCATGAAGGTATTAGAGCCCAGTTCGGTAATAGCCACAAATTCAAAGTATTTCAAAAGCAGTTCACGCGTTTTGGTATAAATACCGCCATTAGTCAAAATGGAACTAGGCAAGATGATTCCGGCTAGTCCACCGTCTTTTAACAGCTGTTTCATTCTCTCTACAAATAAACATTCAATTTCAGAGCTGTTATCGGTAAGGTATTGGTAAAGGTCAAAGTCTTTTTCGGTATAATAATCCCGCGTGGTTTGCCGAAAAGCAGCCACAGAATACGGTGGATTACTCAGTAAAATATCAAATTGCTGATTGTCTTGCTGCCCGTCATTTTGTTTCTTGCGGAGTTTACGTTTATAATCTTTGGTATTTGCAAAGTTTCCCAACCCGTCGCTTAAAATGACATTAGCAAGGCCGTCTCCGTGCAAGTAGCACCCAACTTTACCGACCTTTACAAGACGGTAGTCCTTTTCTATACCATATACGTAATCAGTAGCCCACTCGTAATTGGCACTTTGCCAGTAATTTAGCTGCTTTTTAGTACGTTCTATGTAGTGTGTCGGACTCTTTTTATTGATAATGTCTTGAACCTCGTGCATGTACTCGGTAATAAAGTGGCCACTTCCGGCTGCGTAATCAATCATATACGGCAGCAGGTCTCCGGTCTTGGATGAGAGCGTTTTGTCAATCGTTTCTTCCAACGGTAAACTTTTAATGATAAACTGGGCCACGGGAACAGGTGTAAAAAACTGTCCGGCTTCTTGTTTCAGACCTGTAGTGAGTAGGAGTTCAAAGAAGTCCGATAAGTACTGTTGACGTTTATTGTAACGTATTTTGTATCCCTGTAGCAGTTCTACCACTTCTTTAATGATTTTGGCATTTTCCACAAAAGAATCATGGTCGTATACTTCTTTAATGGCAAATTCGTTGTTCTTTTCCAAACGGAGCATATTGATTTCTTTCAACAGCTCGGCTTTAGTTTCTTGGGATAAATGTTTGTACTTGTTATCAAATTCAGATTCGTCAAAATCACTAACGGTACGGGACAAGAACACCTGCATCCCTTTTTTGTAAAGGTCGGTTAAACGGAGCTGAAACGATACATGGTCGTCTACCCCTTCTTTCCACTGGAAGTCCAATTCCTCATCATCTTCTTTGGAAGTTTCATCATACACTTTACACAAGAACAGCGTGAAAATCTTATTAAACGCGTTTCCCTTATCCGACACGACATTGTGCCGTAGAATTTCAAGAAAACGATTGAAGATAAAACCGGAATCTTCTTGATTGATAGGCTTTAACTGACTTTTTATCAATGCCTTATTCGCAAAGCAATACGGGCTGACCCATGATTCAAAAATACCGTTATCTTTGGTCAACTTGTTCCACTTTTCGTAGAAATCCTTTACGTCTCCGGCTCTGTAGTCATCCTCTATCTTTACAATCTCATTTTTATAAACAACCTTCTGGCCTTGCAGTTCTGAGGTGTAAAGCATAATGACATCAGCTTTATTGCTAAATTTGAAATAGGTAAACAGTTGGTCCCCGTCCTTATTCATCTTGGTAACTGCTTTATCAAATTCCTTACCGTAGGTTTTACATTCAATGAGTAAGTATTCCGAATCTTCTTTTTCCCGAAGCACGCACACATCAAGACGACCAGAAGTACCATGTCCGGCAGGCCATGTCTTTTCTAATATGAGACGGTCTGGAGCATATCCTTTGGTCAAAAGACGGTCTACACACTCCAACACGACCCAGTTTTCCGCTTGAGAGAAATTTTGTGTGGTTTTGGATTCGCTTTTGATAAGAGGACCGTAATTGATTTGTTCTTTCTGGAAGTCCACCTCTATTACGTATCGGTGGTTAGGGTACGTTTTTGCATACACATCAACGGCGTTTTCTTTCGGTTGAAAACCTAGAACACGCAACAGTTCCTTGTATTTTTGCATGACCCTTCTCCCTGACAAGCGTCAAAAGCTCTTATAGTCATTATAACAAATACGGATTATTTGCAAACAAGCAATTTTAGGCAAACTGTGCAAAGTATGCTGTCTAACAATTCCGCACGGATAAATCCGGTAGAACATATGCCTTGTATCTGTGGCAGGTGCCGCCTGCGTGTGCTAACGCACGCTTGGCGACTTGGTCTGTGTTCGCACTGCTCGTGCTCTCGCACCTCTCCTGCCACAATAGTATTATTAGTGTTAGTCATTACACATACTATTAATACTGAATCCATCTGTTACGTACTGTTGTGTTGGTATGTGTTCATTAGTAGCTATGTACTCTTTACACTGATTTATGATTAATAGGGTATGGGTTATTAATGTGTATCTTCACAGTCTTTCTTACCTCATTAAAACCATAAGCAATCATACGGGTTCATTGGGTTAATGTGTAAGTGTCTTAGTAGTTAGTTTGTTCACTAGGTTACTTTACACGTCTTTTTAGCTTCATCATCAATACAGGTCAATCGGTCTGTAATATATGCTCAAAATTCCCCTGGGAATTAGCAATTTCCAAATACTGTCATCACGCATAAGACACCTGGTTTGTTAGGTGTTTCTGTATCTCAATAATCAATTTTTGCAGCAAAGTTGGCGAGAGTGGGCGTATTTACGGTGTCTGACAGGCTTACATCACTTCATGCTGATTGAGCTTTCTACGACGGCACAGAGCTTAACCTGCCTAAAAATAGAACACATAGGTTGTATATAGAAGGGTCTAAACAGAAATACTGATTGGCAACAAAAATAGAACAGATAGATTGATAGTAGGAAAGTTAAGAACAGTTAAAGCTGTAAAAAGTAGGCAAGTTATGATTAATACCGTCGGTTTATTACTGCAACCGTATGCAGAGTTTGAGTTAAGTTCCAAGGCATGTGTGGATGATATTGAAGCTAATTGGAAGTATTTACGGAAACAGAAGGACTACTTCCCTGCATTAGAGCTGCTGCCGGATGAAAGGTTAAAGATAGAGTTCAGTCCAAGTAAGGTATGGTGTGGACAAAACTTGTATGAAATAGTTCCCAGTGATATACCACAAGTCCTGCTTCGGCTAAATACGTTACTGAACAAAGCTCACGTGTTAACCTGTCCGGCTATCCTGTTTTATGCTCATGTGTACCGGATTGATTATGCCAAGGTGTGTTATTTGCCGTTTAGTAGTCAAACAATGTGGTCTTGCTTACAAGAACAACATCGTGGCGGTCATTATAGGCAAGCGTTCACGTTCTATACAGATGATGGGCACATGGCTGCTGGCTCCTTAAAACGTCGCAAAGTGTGTTTCTATAACAAGACGGCTGAGATACTGCAGGATAAACGGAATGAGGATGAATTAAAGGATATACTCAATAATCTTCCCGGTACGTTCTATCGGTTGGAGTGTTCGCTCAAGACTGCTAAAGAAATTGACCGGGAATTAAAGGTGTGTAGTGTGTCGGTGGAATCCTGCTGTTTGAAGGACTTATCCCAGGAAAATGTAGTCAGAGCTGTACTGCAAAAGAATCTGGAAAAGACCGTACAACACTGGCACGTACCGGACAAAGCCAAAGCACTGGATAAAGTTCGTATGTGGCTAGACCAGAAGGAATACGAAAACACACGGTCATTACTGACTGATATGCTGCATGTGATGTCTTGTGTATATGTAGGTGTAGAAGATGTCCGGCAGATAATAGAAAAGAAGTTAGGTAAGCGAAGAGCTAGAGAGTTCATACAAAGATTTGAAAAGCTACAGTTGGAAGATGTGCATTGTCTGGCTGTGTTTAAGGAGACGTTTATGAAAGCAGTACAAGAATTAAATCCACTAAGTAACACGGATTTAGATGAATTAACCCGCAAAGAGATAGTAACTGAATCAGATACATGTCTTTTTGCCCCAGTACTACTAGCAATAGTGGAGCTGTTTATTTCAACCCCTTTGGGGTAATTAAGTACGGAGAAGCAAAAATGGAAGAATTAATGACTGTAGAAGAATTGGCAGAGTACCTGCGAACCACACCGGGAACGGTCTATACTTGGAAAAGTATGGGTATTATCCCACCAAAGTGTGTAAAGAAAATCGGACGTAAATTGTTATTTATTGTCCGTGAAATAGAAGAGTGGGTAAATAACCTGTAAAGCCAAGTAAAACTGCACAGAGGGCCTGTTTTGGCTCACAATTAAGGGTCTAAACACCCTTTGTGCAGGTTGTAAAGCAATCCAGGTGTGATTAAATGTGCAAGTACGCTTCTAATGCCTTACGAATGAGCCACGAAATACTACGTTCTTCCGTTTTAGAGCGTTTCTCAAGGGCTTGCACGATTTCCGGGGTAGCCACAAAAGCAATAGTTGGATTTGTTTTCTTAGGGGTCTGTTTTTCCATGGTTATATTATAACACATTGGGGTATTGAAAATCATAAATAGCTATTGACTATTGATAGTTTATGTATTATACTTATATATATTGGTATATATTGATAATTATTGAGAAGCAAAGTGAAGTAAAGAGTAGATGGGTGTGATATGAAGCATGTGAAGGAAATTGAAAAAGGCAAAGTGTATCTTATTGACTTCCGTGATAGTGAAGGTAAGCGGTGGCGTAAGAAAATACATGGCACAAAGAAATACGCTGTGGAAGTAGCTACACGCCTAATGAAAGAAAAAGAAGATGATGTTTTCTTTCCGGAACGTCGCACCTTAAAAGTAACGTATGGACAACTAGCAGATGCCTATTGGGAACTTCACGGGAAAGAACTTCCGGGGCGTTCGGCAAAGTCCATGTGGAAAATCTGCAAAGATAAATTTGGTAATGTTAAGATGAAAGATTTAACCAGTACAAAGTTACAGCAGTTCTATAATGAATTATTAACCAAAGGTGGAATCAAAAACAAGGGACTCAAAAGCAGTACATGTAACCGTTATTTTGCTGTGTTAGGAGCTGTTATAGAATATGGTATCAAGCATGACTTGTGGAACGGTAAAAACCCGTGCGTAGTAGTAACTAAGAAGCCGGAAGATAATAACCGTGAGGCATATTGGGGTAATGATAAATTAACACAATTGTTCCAGTATTGCAAAAACAAACAAGCTCAACAAATTGTACGGTTTGCCCTTCATTCCGGCATGAGAAGAAGGGAAATCTTTGACCTTGATTGGTCTAATGTGGATATGGGTTTAGGAGTTATTTATATCCTTCAATCCAAAACCCGTCAAAAACGTATTGTGCCTATGTCTGACAACTTAAAAGCGTTACTACTGGAAATTGGACCGAAGAAGTCCGGCAAGGTATTTACTATGAAGGTAAGTGCGTTTGAGAGTGCCTTTAAGCGTGCTAAAGATAAAGCCGGATTAAAAGGGCTGACGTTTCATGACCTGCGACATACGTTTGCAACGACATTCCGGGTACATAATGGGTCTATGTCCAATTTACAAGGTATTTTAGGACATACCACGCCACGTATGACCAACCGCTACGCTCATTTAAGCCCGGAATATCTGAAAGAAGTTATTGCTTGTATGAATACGCCCCAAGGTAAAGCGTAATGCTTGCCAAAAGTCCATTTTAGGTACGATTTTATGCAGAAATGGACACTTTTTGGACACTTGCCCATTTTCAAGGCGGTTATCAGTGAGGTATAAAAAGCAAAATCCTCGTCGTAGAACGAGGACTAATAAGCGGTTAAAAACTGATTTTGCATGTCTCCATGTCAAGGGAACGCGCTACCGCTGCGCCAACTGGGCTTAAATCGGTTTGAATACTTTTCTATTATAGCAAATTACGTTTTATTCGCAAAGCCCCACCCGGGTTACCGCGGCGGGGCTTTGCATTAAACAAACTTCGGAGACTTTTTGAAAGTTATTGGGCGCGTTTGGCGTTATATTTCCGCAACAGGCGGACAATATCCGGGTGGTTATTTTGTTCCGCGTCAAACAAAGCGGTTTGTCCCTCGTCGTTGGCCTGGGCGGGATCCGCCCCGGCTTGGAGCAACCGTTCTACAATTTGCGTATGCCCATTTAGGGCGGCTAGTTTTAAGGCCGTCCAGCCATCTTTTTCTTGTGCATTGGGGTTGGCTCCCGCCCGCAGCAAGGTTTCCACAATATCCGCAGCGCCTTCCTGACTGGCAAACATTAAAGCGGTTTGTTTGGCGTTGGAGGCGGTATTGAGGTTTGCCCCGCTTTTAAGTAACATTCCGGCAATGCGGGCATGTCCATTTTGGCTGGTGAGCATGAGGGCGGTTTCTCCGACTTGTGTTTTTATATTGGGGTTGGCCCCGGCCTGGAGCAGTAGCCGCACGATATTTTCGTGTCCGTTTTGGCTGGCAAGAACCAGGGCGGTTTCTCCGGCATTTGCTTGCAGGTCGGGCTGGGCGCCGGCTTGGAGTAACAAATCCACAACGCTTTCAAATCCCTTTTGGCTGGCAAGCATGAGGGCGGTTTCTTTGGCTGAGGCCTGCACATTGGGGTTGGCCCCGGCTTGGAGTAACGCACGCACAATATCGGTGTGCCCGTATTGGCCGGCCAGCATGAGTCCGGTCCAGCCGTCTTTTTCCTGTATATTGGGGTTCGCCCCTGCTTTTAGCAACAAGTTGATAAGATCGGTGTACCCGTTGTGGCAGGCAATCATTAGTGCTGTCCAGCCGTCGTTTGCTTGCAGATTGGGGGCTGCCCCGGCTTGGAGCAGTAGCTGTGCAATTTCGGTATATCCGTTTTGGCAGGCAATCATTAGCGCTGTCCAGCCGTTCTCTTCTTGTGCATTTAGGTTAGCCCCGGCTTGGAGTAAGGCTTTTGCTACGTCGGGCTGCGCATAGAGCGTGGCACGCATGAGAGGTGTATTTTGGGCGGAAAATACGGCATTGGGGTTGGCCCCTTGTCCAAGCAATTTTTGCACGGTATGCACGTCGCCGGAAATACACGCTTGTTCAAAGGGGGAAGAGGTGGCCTCCTCCGTTTGCTGCGCGTCGGGGGCCGGAGTCTTTTCTGCGAGTTTCTCCGCCGGTTCCTGCTGGCACGCCAATAAGCATAACATTCCTGCACAAAGGGAAAGCATTTTGTACATAGAAAGATCTCCTGAAATGATTATTTTTATAGGGTATTATACATAATTTCCCCCGCCTGGCGGCGGGGGAAAAGTTATTTAAAGCTCCAGGCGTTGCCCATGGTGTTTTCAATAAATTCCAACAGGCCCTTGTGCAGCAAAATCCGCTGGCGGGGCTATTAATAAAGCTCTATTATCAAAAAGTCGCGTTTGGCGCCGTATTGCTCCAACAGGCGGACGATTTCCGGGTGGTCGTTTCGTTCGGCAGCCAGCAAAGCGGTTTGTCCCTTTTCGTTTACGTGGGTTGGATCTGCCCCGGCCTTGAGCAGCAGCTTAACAATTTTTGTATTCCCAGCCGCACTGGCTCCCATTAAAGCGGAAAACCCACAGCTTGCTTCTGCGTTGGGGTCCGCCCCGGCTTTCAGCAACAGTTTAACGATATCCGTGTAACCGCTTAAGCTGGCGGTGATTAAGGGCGTATATCCGCGCGGATCTTCCACTTGGGTTTCAGCGCCGGCTTGCAGCAATCGTTTTACAACTTTTGTATGTCCGTTAATACTGGCCCCCATTAAGGGAGTCATATTGATTTCTGGATAATCTTCATTTGTGATGCCAATTGAGGGGTCGGCCCCGGCTTTCAGCAAAAGGTTTATCACTTTCAGATGTCCGTCCAAGGCGGCCAATAATAAGGGTGTTACTCCGTCAGAGGTCATTTGATTAGGGTTGGCTCCGGCTGTAAGCAGTAATTTAACGGCTTTTGCATGGCCGTAGCTGCTGGCCCGCATTAACGCGGTTCCGCCTTCGGCATTGGCTTCATTGGGATCGGCCCCTTGTGCAAGCAAAGCGCGTATGGTTTTGATGTCATTCTTTCTGCTGGCAATCATTAGAGGGGTTGTCCCGGCGACCTCCTCATCAGAGGTGTTTTGCGGTGCGGCGGCTTGTGTAGCGCTGTTCTGCGGGGTGTTGGGGGTGGGTTCGGGTAGATTATTGGGCCCCGCTGCCAGCAAAAAAGGGACAAGCACCAATAGCACAGATTTCTTCATAATTCCTCCTTGGATTTCTTTGGTTATACAGAAACTTCAAACATAGT
Organism: uncultured bacterium; assembly: GCA_949297775.1. Classification (GTDB taxonomy): domain Bacteria; phylum Elusimicrobiota; class Elusimicrobia; order Elusimicrobiales; family Elusimicrobiaceae; genus Avelusimicrobium. The sequence continues at coordinate 162,700 of CASFTM010000004.1, read as the reverse complement.
ATATAGCGAAAAATCAAAAAAACAAGGAGGGTGTTTGGAAGTTATTTAAAGCTCCAGGCGTTGCCCATTGTATTTTCAATAAATTCCAGCAGGCCCTTGTGCAGCAAAATCCGCTTATTGGTGCGGATACGGTGGATTTTGCCCGGATTTTCTTTGGAAGGCACTTCCAAAAGCACGGTGGTGGTGCCGCGGGTCATGTCCAAATAGCTTTTTAGTTTTTGCAGGTTATTTTTGGAATAGTCTGCTGGGATGCGGATGGTAAATTCTTTGGCGATGTTGGAAATTAAATCCGTCACGCTGCTTACGTCCTGCAGGTTCAGTTCAATGCGGGCGCTCTCATCATCCACGCGGATATCGCCCAAAAAGTTTAAAATCGCATTCGGCGCCAGTTTGTGCGACATATTGGCATACGCGCGCGCAAAGGCGTTGACCATAATGGAGCCCGTGCAGTCTTCTATTACCATTTGGGCCCATTCTTCTTTCTTTTTGTTTTGGCGTTTTTTAAACAGCGTGATAATCCCCAACACATTCAAGCGCCCGCTGGCGCGGCCTTCCAAAATATCAATAATAGGCGTGCAGTGCAGTTGGGCTAAGTTGTTTTGGTACTTGGACATCGGATGCCCGCTGAAAAACAGCCCCAAGACTTCTTTTTCGTAGTTAAGCAGTTCGTTCTGCGTTAACGGTTTGGCAATGACGGGTGCGTTTTGCTTGACGCTTAACACCGCCGAAAAATCATCGCCGAACAGGTTGCCGGTGCTTTTTTCTTTTTCTTTGGCAACCAGATGGGCCAGGTCTACGGCGTTGTCAATATTGGCCAAGATGTTGGCGCGGGTGATTTTGGGGTCCTGGTCCGGGGCGGTGCTGTCTAAGGCGCCGGCTTTGGTTAAACTTTCAATCGTTTTCTTGTTGGCTTGGAACAAGTCAATGCGGCTGCATAAATCTTCCAGCGATTTGTAGGGACCGTCTTTTTCGCGTTCGCGGACAATGGACAAACAGCCTTCTTCACCGGCGTTTTTAATGGCTTCCAGTGCGTAGCGGATGTATTCTTTATCCCCAATTTTTTCCACGGCAAATTCCGGCTGGGATTTGTTCACGTCCGGCGGCAGAATTTCAAACCCCATATTGCGGGCTTCTTCCAAGTAGGTAACAATTTTGTTTTCTTTATCGTCCGCGCCGATAGCGTTGTGCCCGATTTCGTTGGTCAGCGCGGCGCACATAAATTCAATGGGGTAATTGGCTTTTAAATAGGCGGTTTGGTACGACACCAGCCCATAGGCAAACGAGTGGGATTTGTTGAACCCATATCCGGCGAAAGCTTTCATCTGTTCGTAAATGTGGGTGGCGATTTTTTCGGAAATATGGTGTTGCTGGCAGCCGTCCACAAACTTTTTGCCGAATTTTTCCATTACGTCCAGTTTCTTTTTCCCCATGGCTTTGCGCAGCGTATCGGCTTCGCCGGGGGTAAAGCCGCCCAGGCGTTTGGAAATTTCCATAATCTGTTCCTGGTACACCATACAGCCGTAAGTGTCCTTGAGGGTTTCTTCCAGCAACGGCGTTTCGTAGACGATTTTTTCCTGTCCGTTTTTGCGGCGTACGAACATATCCATCATCCCCGATTCCATCGGTCCGGGGCGGTACAGCGCCACCAAGGCGGATACGTCGCTGAATTTGGTGGGCTGTAACTTTTTGATTAAATCGCGCATGCCGCCGCTTTCTAACTGGAAAATCCCCAGTGTTTTGCAGGCGCAGAGCAGATCGTAAGTTTTTTTATCGTCCAGCGGAATTTTGTTGATGTCAAAATTGGGGTCGTGGCGCTCCCGGATCATTTTTTCGGCGTTATCAATGACCGTCAGCGTGCGCAGGCCCAAAAAGTCCATTTTTAACAGCCCCAGGTTGGAGCAGGGTTCGCCTTCAAACTGGGTGGTAATGGCGTCGCGCGCGCCGCGGGCCAGCGGCACGTATTCGGACACGGCTTCTTTTGTAATCAGCACGCCGGCGGCGTGGATGCCGGTGTGGCGTTTTAAGCCTTCAATCTTGCGGGCCATTTCAAACAAACGTTTGCTTTGGGGGTTCTTTTCAACTTCGTTTTTCAGTTCGTTGATTTCCAACGCTTTTTCCAGCGTCATTTTGGGGTCGTTGGGAATCATTTTGGCAATGCGGTTGGCCTCGGCCACCGGGATTTCCATTGCCCGGGCCACGTCTTTTAAAGCCAGTTTGGCTTTCATCGTCCCGAAGGTGATGATTTGGGAAACTTTATCGTGCCCGTATTTGCCGCGCACATAGTCAATCACGCGTTCGCGCCCGGCGTCGGACATATCAATATCCAAGTCCGGCATGCTCACGCGGTCCGGGTTCAAAAAGCGTTCAAACAGCAGTTTGTTTTGAATGGGGTCCACGCGGGTAATATCCAAACTGTAAGCCACCAGGGAGCCGGCGCCCGAGCCGCGCCCGGGCCCTATCGGAATACCGTTGGCGCGTGCCCAGTTGATAAAATCCTGCACAATTAGGAAGTAACAGTCAAACCCCATGGTAATAATGACGTTAAATTCGTATTCCAGCTGCTTCCAATAGTTATCCGGCACCTGCCCGTTCATTTTTTTGGTCAGGCCTTTGCGGCACAAATCTTTAAAGTATTCGGCAGAATTGGGAAACTCCGGCGGGATATCAAACTTAGGCAAAATAAACCCGTGCTTGGGAAATTCCAAATTGCATTTTTCGGCAATTTCCAAGGTGTTGGTGCAGGCTTCGGGCGTATGGGAAAAGAGCGCGTACATTTCTTCGGGCGATTTAAAATACAGCTCGTGGGACATTTTCATCCGGTTGGGGTCGTTAAGCGTTTTGCCCGTAGCGATGCAGACGTGTACGTCGTGCGCTTCCCAGTCTTCTTTCTTTTCGTAGTGGCAGTCGTTGGTGGCTACTACCGGGATGCCCGTCCGCTTGGCTACATCTTTTAAAAGCGGCAGGGCTTCTATTTCTTCCCGGATGCCGTGGTCCATCAGTTCAATATAGTAATTGCCTTTGCCAAAGATGTCTTCGTATTCTTTCGCCAGCCGGCAGGCTTTTTCAAAGCCGCCTTCCTCGCGCACATATTGGGATAAAAAGCCTTTCAAACAGCCCGACAGGCACAACAGCCCGCCGCTGTGTTGGGCCAGGATTTCCTTGTCTATGCGGGGGTGGTAGTAGAAACCGTTTACCCAAGCCAAGGAATTGAGTTTCATTAAATTCAAATAGCCTTCGTGGTTGCGGGCCAGGATAGTTAAATGCCCGGTGCGGGATCTATCTTTTTCGTTATATTTGCCTTCGGTGATGTAGAATTCGCACCCCACAATGGGTTTAATGCCGGCGGCGCGGGCCGTTTCGTAAAAATCCAGCGCGCCGTACATATTGCCGTGGTCGGTAATAGCCATAGCCGGTATGCCCTGCGCCGCGAGGCCTTGCAGAAAGCGGGAGGGCTTGTGGTTTTCCGATACGCGCAGCATTCCGTCCAACAGCGAGTATTCCGTATGGTTGTGGAGTTGTACGAATTGGGCCATAAATGGTAAATCCTTTTGCAAACAGCGGCTGGGCGCGGGGACCGCGCGGGACCGGGACGGTCCAAAATGTTATAAGATGTTTATATGAAACATTATAGTAAATTAAAAGAAACAAAAATTTCTTCCAAAACGCTGTTCCGCGGCGTATTGGGGGTAAAGCTTGACGAGGTAAAACTCCTAAACGGCAACACGTCCACGCGGCTGTATTTTGACCACCGCGGCGCAAGCGGCATTTTGCCGGTGGAGGACGGATTTGTCTACCTGGTGCAGCAATACCGTTACCCCATTCACCAGGCCACCTGGGAAATCCCGGCCGGCAAGCGCGAAAAAGGCCAAACTTTTTTGGCTTGCGCCCGTGCGGAGCTCAAGCAGGAAACGGGGCTGAGCGCCAAATCGCTCAAAGAGATTATGGTTTTCCACCCGTGCAACGCTTTTTCCAACGAGGAACAGCACCTGTATTTGGCGACGGAACTCACGCGCGGCAAGGACCAGCCGGACGAAGATGAATTTTTAAACCTGCAAAAATTCCCGCTGGAAAAAGCCTATAAAATGATAGAAAAAGGCGAAATTACCGACGCCAAAACAATTATCACCTTGCAGTGGTACCGTATCCACGGCAAATAGGGCGGGAAACCGCGTGCCCGGGCGGGGGAAATGCTCGGTAAATGAACCGGCAGAGGCCTTCCCGGCGGTGCGGTTTGGTTACCAGGCTTTCTTTGTTCCGCCGTCGTAAGCATATCCCAGCCCGCGGCGGATGAGTTCTTCCGCCAGGTCCTGCCCGCCGGCGTTGGTAACGCCGCAGAGCAGGCGGAAGTATTTGTCCCGTCCGCAGTCCGTCAGCGTAATGGGCTTGCGGGACAGGAATTTTTTTGTAAACGCCTTGGCCTGTTGGGCCAGGGCTTTTTCTTGGGGAGTTTTGCCTTTTATTTCCGGGCAGTCTACGCCGCGCACGCGCACGGGGACTTTTTCGCAATACACGGCAAAGGAGCAGTTTAAGTTGATTTTAAAGGTATCCCCGTCGTATACGGACGCGACGGATACATCGCGCAAGAGGTCCCCGTTTTCCACCGGGCCGGTGCGGGTAAGCGGTTTGCCTTGTTGTTGCATTAAATATAAAATACACGCCGCGATGAGCGACGCCCAAAATTTGGCGCGGCGGCTGAGGCGAAACGCGGGTTTTCTTCTTCTCCGGGCCATATTATAAACAGGGCCGCCAGACGTTTAAAGCGGCCGGTTCTATAGCAATTTCCAATGTGTTTTGCGTTTTGCGCGGTTCGCCGTCCAGGTGGTAGACGATTTCCCCCGGCAGGGTGATGCGCGCGCGTTTGACGCGCGTTGTTTGGGTAAGCCCAAACGGGCGCCAATGGTCCGTAAAGAAGGCCGGCGCCGCTAAGGCCAGCTTCCATTTGGGCGCGTTCCACACGGCAACCATATCCAATTCTCCGTCCGTCAGGCTGGCTTCCGGGGCGATTTTAAAGTTGCTTCCGTATTGGCGCCCGTTGGCAAACACCAAGGTAAGCGGCGCAAGCGTTCGTTCCGGTTCGTTGTCGGTTTGCACGCGGAGAGTTTTGGGCCGGTAGGAAAAAGCGGCTTTGGCACCAATTTTAAAGTAAGGCCATTTGCCGCGGTTGCCGGATTTGCCTTGCTCCATAAACTGCCAGGCGATGTCGGCCTCTATGCCGACGCCTGCTAAATTTAAAAACAACTCTCCGTTGGCGCGCCCCACATCGCATTTAGCCGGGCGCGGTTTCTGCAGGCGGGGCAACGCTTCCTGCAGTAAAAGCGGCATGCCCAGCTCCCGCGCAAAGCCGTTGCCGGAGCCGTTTGGAAGTACCGCCAGGGCGGTGTTGGCGCCTATCAGCCCGCGGGCGGTTTCGTTAATCGTGCCGTCCCCGCCGATGGCGGCCACGGCCGCGTAGCCGTTTTGGGCGGCTTGGCGCGCCAGTTCCGTGGCGTGGCCGGGGGCTTGGGTCAAGCGCATATCCGCGCCTGGAAAGTTCAGCTGTATGGCGGAGGCAATCGCCGCGATTTTATCTGGGTCGCCGTTCAATTTTCCGCTGTGCGGGTTTAAAATAAAAAGCAGTTTCATAATTTATTCACTTGTTCCTTATTTTGCAGGGCGGAGGGGTTTTCGCGCAGCGCATCGTAAATACGCTCGGCTTTTAAGAACCCGTTGCCCACTCCCGCCACTTTCGCGCCGGCGGACAACAAAAACGCCATAAACAACGCAAACAGCATGAGGTTTACCACGGCGGACAGGCTTTTCATCGGTATAACGACGGGCCCGTAAGCCGTATTTAACTGCATATCCGCCAGCTGTACGATAGGCATGACGGCATTTCCGTTTACAAATACTTTATACATTCCAATTAACGCAAAAAACACCAGCAACAGCCCGGCGCAAACCAATAAATATCCAAAAATTTTATTCATCATTTTCTCCTTTCCCATTATAACAAAACGGGAAGCAAGTCCGGCAGTGCGGTAATTTTTAAATAGGGCGGGTTTTCCGGTTCTTCGCTTTCTTCGTGTTTCCAGTTGCACGCACAAGGCAGGTAAGCGGCTTGCGCACCCGCTTCCAACGCGGGGAAAATGTCGGATTTTAGGGAGTTCCCCACCATTAATACTTCCTGCGGTTTGGCTCCCAAGCGTACAAAAAGGGCGCGGTATGCGGTGGGAGTCTTGTCGCTTACGATTTCCACGTGGTTAAAAAGGGGAAGCAGGCCCGAATCTTGCAGCTTTCTTTCTTGGTCCAGCAAGTCGCCCTTGGTAACTACGGACAAATGATATTTCCCCGCCAGTTTTTCTAGCGTCGGTGTAACGCCCGGCAAAACTTCTACCGGGTGGAGGATAAGTTCTTTGCCGGTTTGCAAAATCTCTTTGGCGGCCGCGGCGGCCCGGTCTTCCGGCAGAAAGTGCAGCGCCGTTTGCAACATAGAAAGCGTAAAGCTTTTTGCCCCGTAGCCGAATACGGGCAAGTTGTCCATTTCCGTTTGAAAGAGTTCTTCCACCGCTTGTTCCGGCGGCATTTGGTCCGAAAGAAGCCGGGCAAACCGCTGTTCGACGGAACGGTAAAACTCTTCGTTTTTCCAAAGGGTGTCGTCTGCGTCAAAACAGACGAAACGGATGTTTTTGGCAAAGCAGGGCATTTTTTCTCCGGCGGGAAGCGCGCGGAGCGTCCCCGGTATTTGATATACTTTATTATATATGTTTATAAGATAAAAAGAAGGATTTATGAAAACAAGCACAGAAATTAGAAACGGTTATTTGCAATTTTTCCACTCCAAAGGGCTGCCGATTATTGCCTCCAGTTCGTTGATTCCACATTCGGACCCGACGCTTTTATTTACTTCTGCCGGTATGGTGCAGTTTAAAGCCAATTTTTTAGGGATTGATAAATCCCTCAAAAACGCCACCACCTGCCAAAAATGCGTGCGCACCACGGATATTGACAGCGTAGGATTTACCGAACGGCATTTGACGTTTTTTGAAATGTTGGGCAACTTTTCGTTTGGCGATTATTTTAAAAAGCAAGCCATTGCCTGGGCGTGGGAATATTTAACCCAAGTGCTGGAAATCCCGGCGGAAAAATTATCCGTCAGCATCTACAAAGGCGGCATTGCCCCGCGCGACGAAGAAGCCTACAACGAATGGCTGCATTATGTGCCCAAAGAACGCATTTTTGAGCTGGGGGAAGACGATAACTTTTGGACGATGGGCCCCACCGGCCCCTGCGGTCCGTGCTCGGAAATTTATTACGATTTTGGCGACAAGGGCTGCACCAACCCCCACTGCGACATTACCTGCAACTGCGGGCGCTATGTGGAAATTTGGAACCTGGTGTTTACCCAGTTTGACCGCCAGGAAGACGGCACCTTTAAACCCTTGCCGCATAAAAACATTGATACCGGTATGGGGCTGGAACGCTTGTGTATGGCTATGCAACAAGCCAAAAACGTGTTTGAAACGGATTTGTTTACGCCGCTTACCGCACAGGCTAAAAAAGATTTAAATATTAAAGGCGAAACGAAGGAAGAAGTTTCCGCCCTGCGCATTATTGCGGACCACGTACGCAGCTCCAGCTTTTTGATTGCGGAAGGGATTTTGCCTTCCAACGAAGGCCGCGGTTATATTCTGCGCCGCCTAATCCGCCGTGCCGCGCGCTATGCCAAACTGATGGGCAACGATAAGCCTTACCTGTATACGTTGGTGCCGGTGGTGCAGCGGATTTTTGAAGGGCTGTACCCGGAAATAGACAAAAACCTTTCCCACATCCAAGATGTGCTCAAGCAGGAAGAAACCACTTTCTTAAAAACACTGGTCACGGGCGAAGAAAAACTGTCTGCGCTGTTGGCGTCGGGCGTTAAGACCTTGCCCGGGGAAGAAGCCTTCCACCTGCACGAAACGTTCGGTTTCCCGCTAGAACTGACCAAGGAAATCGCCGCCGCCAAGGGCGTAACGGTGGATGAAGAAGGCTACGAAAAAGCCAAAGCCTCCGCCCAGGCCAAAAGCCGCTCCTACGCGGATGAATTTACCAAAGGCAAAGCCGTTATGATGCAAAAAGTGGAAAACGGCTGCCCCGCCACGCATTTTACCGGCTATGAAACGCTGGAAAGCGAAGCCGAAGTGCTGGCACTGCTCACTGAAAAATTTGAACCGGCGGATGCCCTGTCCGGCGAAGGATACGCCGTGTTTAACCAAACTCCTTTTTATGCCGAATCCGGCGGACAAGTGGGGGATAAAGGCGTTGTTTTGGCGGGCGGGAAAGAAGCAGCCCGCGTGGAAGACGTCCAAAAACCGTTAGGCAAAGTGTATTTGCATAAAATTATCGGAACGCTTAAAAAAGGCGAAAAAGTAACGCTCCGCGTAGACGCGGCCCTGCGCAAACGCTGTATGGCTAACCACAGCGCCATCCACTTGGTAAACGCCGCGTTGCGCCAAGTGTTTGGAACTTCGGTGCACCAAAGCGGGTCTTTCGTATCGCCGGAGCGGTTCCGCTTTGACTATACGCTTTCCAAAACGCCGTCGGCCGAAGAATTAAACCGCGCGTGGGCCATTGCCAACCAGGCGGCGGAAGCGGCCTTGCCGGTAACGTGTGAAGTGCGCCCCCTCAAAGACGCCGAAAAACTGGGCGCGGTTACCCTGCTGGGCGAAACCTATGCCGATCCGGCCCGCTTTGTGCTGATGGGCGGCGATTTTGACCACCCAGAACAAAAATACAGTTTGGAATTATGTGCCGGCACGCACGTGAAAAACACCGCCGATGTGATTACCGTGCTGGTGCTTAAAGAAGGTTCTGTGTCCGCGGGCGTGCGCCGCATAGAAGGCGTGGCGGGTTACGCGGCACTGGATTATTTGAAGAACGTCAACCGCCAAGCCGATGAATTAGCCGGGCGTTTGGAAGTTCCGTCCAAAGACGTGTTTACCCGCGTAGGGGCGATTATGGACGAACTGAAAGAAGTCAAAAAACGCTATACGCAATTCCGCGAAAAAGCATTGGCGGCCGGCGGTATGAACGAAATCTCGTTTACAATGAAAAACGGCTCCGTGCTGGTCATCCGCAACGCGGACGGCGCCGAACCCAAAGAACTGCGCACCATTGCCGACACGGTGGCCCAAAAGCACCAACAGGCGTTGGTAATTGTAACGTGCGACAAAGAGGGCAAACGCTCCTTTGTGGTTAAAATGGCGGGAAAACTGCCTAATGTGGATGCGGTAACCGTAGCCAAGCAAATCGCGGCGGACTTAAACGGCCGCGCCGGCGGCCGGCCCGATTTTGCCCAGGGCGGCGGCGAAGCCAAACGCCCGTGGCAGGAACTGGTGGGCCAGCTGAAAGAAAACTTGTAATTGTTTGTTCAACCCAACAAAAACGCCCCGGGCAGCCGGTGCGTTTTTGTATTTAAGTTTTCTTTTTACTGTTTTTCCATCTGTGCGCGTTTTTCCGCAAGCGCGGCTTTATTTTCTTTTAAAAACTTGACCATTTCCGCCAACCCTTTCGCCCGTTGCTGGGCCTCTGCTTGTTTATCCTTATTTAACTGGTCAGCCGGTACGGCCTGATAGGGGTCAAACGGGTGGGCCTCTTCAAAAGCGAGCACTTTCTCCAGCTGGGCAATCCAATTGTCTATATTGCTTCCGGCATAGCCGTTGATACTAATACCCAGACCAGACTGGATATAATCGTATAGATGCCCCCGGTTTAAACCAGGCCCTAATACAATCATTTGTCCAATGACCGGCGTTCCCGCGTCTTCCGCCAGTTGCTGATAAATCGGCTGGGGGAGAAAGCTTTTTTCATTTTCCATCACGCGAATGATGAGGGCGCGGTATTGGGCGACATAGAACCAAAAGAGGGCTTCGTCTTTTTTTCCCTTGTTGAATAAATTATTGGCATAAATAAACAGGTAAGCTGGATCAATTTGCGTTAAATCGGTAACGTTCTTGGCATACTTCTCGTTTACGAATTGTATGGCAGAAGTGAACTTTTCGGAGTTTGGTGAAGTGACTGCCTGGTTGCAGCCATTAAATAAGCCGAGGCAAAAAAGCAACCCAATAATTTTTTTCATTGATTTTCTCCTTATAGAAAATTATTTACATAGTTTAGCAAAAAAGAAGAGCAACGGTTGTCTTTTGGTACTGGCGGCGAAATCAAACGTTGGCGGCTGGAAATACTCCGCGCCGGCCGAAAGATATACGGCCGTTTACAGCGATTTCATCCAGCCGCGCCAGCCCGGGCCGTTTGTGCACACTCTCTAACGGCGGAAGATTTTAGGGGTTGATATTTGGGGGGAGAGATGTTATATTAAGTGTAACAAGTCAAAACGAGGAGTGCTTATGAAAAAAGGGTTCACACTTATTGAATTGTTGGTTGTGGTTTTAATTATTGGTATTTTATCTGCGGTAGCCTTGCCACAGTATACCAAAGCGGTTAACAAATCCCGCGTGGCAACTATTACGCCGGTATTTAAGTCTATGTTGCAAGCGGCGGAGGTGTATAAGTTGTCCAATGGTGTAACATCGGGAGATATCCCCCTGGAAGATCTGGATATTGAAGTGCCCGCACAACTTGACTTTAAAAATTTAGGGGAATTCCAGTATTACGATGTGAAGGTACCAACCTCTTCCGGGGCAAATGTAAAGCTGGTTGCTTTTGGCGGGACCAGGCAGACAAATAACTTTATCCAATTTGGTTTAACTGATACAGGCGTATTGTTTTGCGCTGGGAATCCATCCGACAAATATTGCAAAGAATATGGCTTTACGAAGGCCAGTTCTTTAGATGCTTATACAGATTTGGGCGGTTCGGTGACAGGAACCGTATACACGATGTAAGCAATTTTTAAGAATGGAAAAAGAAAAAGAGAGTTCTTGGATGCAAGGACTCTCTTTTTAAGGGACGAACGGAGATTATATAAAAACACTTCAACAGTCCTGCGCCCTTTGCCTGCTTTCCTACTGATAACAAAACCCCGCGTTTGCCAATGGCACCCACGGGGTTTAAATGGTGGTAGGAATAGGATTCGAACCTATGTAGGGCGTAGCCCGACGGTTTTACAGACCGTTGCTTTTGACCGCTCAGCCATCCTACCAAACAAATTTGCGCCGAGGCATCCGCCCCGGCTTTACTTAAACAACTAGGTACAAATATTATAACAAAATTTTTATTTTCTGTCATCTTTCTCCCGGGAGCCTGCCCCGCTTCCCCCAGGCCTTTTCACGTCGGGCAATAAGTCCGCAAAATTGCTAGAATATCACTATGCCAAAGAATTCTCTTACCCCTTTGATGAAACAATACTATGATATCCGGGCCAAGCACCCGGGCATTGTGTTGTTCTTCCGGCTAGGTGATTTTTATGAAATGTTTGACGAGCAGGCCCGCGAAGTAAGCGCTTTACTCGGCCTTACGCTCACCGCGCGCAACGGTACCCCCATGTGCGGGATTCCTTATCACGCGGCAAACAACTACATCGTACGGCTTCTTAACGCCGGGAAGAAAATCGGCATTTGCGAGCAGACCAGCTCGGTAATGGATAAAGCCACCAAGCTCTTTGAACGCAAAGTGACCCGCGTAATTACCCCCGGTACGTTAATGGAAGACACCTTGCTGGACGCCAACCAATCCAACTATTTGGTGGCGCTTAGCGTGGAGCCGAACGGGTGGGCGCTGTCGTGCGTGGAAGTTTCCACCGGCGAATTTTGGGTCAACCAAAACGAAAAAGACCCCACACTAACCAATTTAGCCGCCGCTTTGGCGGCGATTAACCCCTCGGAAATTTTGGGGGACAAGAAAACGCTGGAACAGCTAAAAGCCAAAGTGGTCTTGCCCGGCAATTTAACGCTTACCGAACAGGAACCTTTTGACGGGGACTATACGCTCCCGGCCGATTGGCCCGCCTTGGGCGCTTGGGGCAACAAGCGCAAAGCCCTGGCCTGCGCCCTGCAGACGATGAAATATTTAAGCGTCACCGAACCCAGCTTTAAAACCGTTTTAATCCCCTCGTACCGGGAGCTGAAAGAATGCTTGCAAATTGACGAAAACGCCGTTTCCGCTTTAGAGCTGGTCAAAAGCCAGGAAGGCGGACGCAAAGGAAGCTTGTGGGCGCTGTTGGACAAAACCCAAACCGCCGTGGGCAGCCGCAAGCTTAAAGAATGGATTTTGCACCCGCTGATGGACCCGGGGGAAATTTCCCAGCGGCAGGACTGTGTGGAAGGGTTCGTCAAAAACCAGTCCGCCGTGGCGGATTTGACCGCGCTGTTGGAAAACATTTCCGACATTGAACGCATTATGACGCGCACCGCCACGGGCACCGCCTCGCCGCGGGATATGTCCGGGCTGCGCCAGTCGCTCTTAAACGTGGACCCGATTTCCCGCTGGTTTGAAGCCTATGGCGCGGCTATTGCCCCACATTTGCAGGCGCGGTTTACGGCTATTTTGCCGACGCTCCAAAATATGGCGCGCGTGCTGTATGACGCCATAGACGAAAACCCGCCTATCCGCCTGTCGGACGGGCACGTCATCCGCAAAGGCTACAACGCCGATCTGGACGAACTGCGTTCGCTCAAATCCAACGGCAGCCAAACGATGGAAGCCATCTGCGCCCGCGAACGCGAAAAAACGGGCATTTCCACGATGAAGGTGGGCTACAATTCCGTATTTGGTTATTATTTTGAAGTCACCAAATCCCACATAGACAAAGTGCCCTATTCCTATGTGCGCAAGCAGACGCTGGTCAACGCGGAGCGGTTCATCACGGAAGAACTCAAAGAACTGGAAGACAAAATTTTAAACGCGGAGCAGAAAATCCTGCGCTTGGAAAGCGCCCTGTTTGATGAAGTGCGCAAAACGCTGGCGGCCCAAATCAACGATTTAAAAACGTTTGCACAGATTGTATCGGAGCTGGATGTATATGTGTCCCTGGCGCTGTGCGCGATGAAAGGCGGCTGGGTAAAGCCGCTGGTGGACCACGGAACCGAAATCCGCTACGAAAACGGACGCCACCCGCTGGTGGAAGAAACGCTGCCCGCCGGCAGTTTTGTGCCAAACAGTTTGGAAATCGGCACCCCGCAAAACCAAATTATGCTCATCACCGGGCCCAATATGGGCGGCAAGAGCGTATTTTTAAAGCAGACGGCAATTTTGGTGATTTTGGCGCAGATGGGCAGTTTTGTGCCGGCCGCATCCGCGCGGATCGGCGTGGTGGACAAAATTATGACCCGCATCGGCGCGCACGACGCGCTGGGCCGCGGCAATTCCACCTTTATGGTGGAGATGAACGAAACCGCGCATATTTTGGCGTCTATGACGCCGCGCAGCCTGATTTTGCTGGACGAAGTCGGGCGCGGCACCTCCACCTTTGACGGTATTTCCATCGCGTGGGCGATTGTAGAATACCTCTACAAGCCGCACGGCGGGCCGAAAGTATTGTTTGCCACGCACTATTTTGAGTTGGTGGATTTGGAAAATAAATACGAAAGCGTGCGCAACTATCACGTGGAAGCCAAGGAATACAAAGACGCTTCCGGCGAAAGCCGCCTGGCGTTTTTGTACCAGATTTTGCCCGGCGCGGCGGACCGCTCGTACGGGATACACGTGGCGGAAATCGCCGGCTTGCCGGCGGCGTGCACCCTGCGGGCCAAAAAGGTGCTAAAAGACTTGGAAGCCAAAAAAGGCGCTAAAATTTCCGCCAAAGAAAAAGACATCGTAAAAGATTTATTTTCTTCGCCGATTGTGGAAGAAATCAAACTGGCCGACCCGGATAAGCTTACCCCGTTGGCGGCTTTGCAGTTAATTTGCGAATGGAAGAAACGGATTAATGAGTAACATACGCGTACTGGACGAAAAAACAGCCGGAAAAATCGCCGCGGGCGAAGTGATTGAACGCCCCGCGGGCGTGCTCAAAGAACTGTTGGAAAACGCCGTGGACGCCGGAGCAACCAGCATCAATATAGATATTGAAGGCTCCGGGCGGGATTTGATCCGCGTCAACGACAACGGCTGCGGTATGAGCGCGGAGGATTTGGCGCTCAGCGTACTGCGCCACGCCACCAGCAAAATCCGTTCGTTTGGCGATTTGGACACCTTACATACGTTTGGTTTCCGCGGGGAGGCTCTTTATTCCGCGGCGGCGGTTTCGCGCATGACGCTGACCAGCTGCACCGGGGAAGGAGCCGGCAACCGCTTGGAATTGCACGCCGGCAAAGTGGCGGCCAAAAGCCCGGCGCCGGCTATCAAAGGGACGACGGTAGAAATACGGGATTTGTTTTACAATGTGCCTGCCCGGCTGAAATTTTTAAAAAGCGACGCTTACGAACGCGCCTGCCTGTTAAAAGTAATAGAAGAAAGCGCCCTGGCGAATTTGTCCGTCAGCTACCGGGTGCACATTAACGGCCGCGCCGTGTATGATTTGCCCGCCCAAACCGGCCCGCTGGAGCAGGCGGTCAAAGCGCGCGCCAAACAAATTTTGGGCGATGAAGTCGCCGACAGTTTCTTGTTTCAAGAATTTGATGAAATGGGCTTAAAGCTGTTTGTTACGCCGGCGGACAAATTGGTAACCGTGCGGGATATGCAGTATGTATTCGTCAACCGCCGCCCGATAGATTCCAAAACCGTACAACAGGCTGTATACAAAGCGTACCAAAACGTCCGCCCGAAAGACCGGCACCCTGCTTTTTTGGTGTATTTGACGCTTAACCCGTCTGATTTTGACGTCAACATCCACCCGCAAAAACGGGACATCCGCTTTGTAAATGAGAATAAAGTTTTTGGTTTTTTGATGAATGCCGTGGGCGACACGGTGTTTTCCAACGCCCGCCCGGTCCAGGCGGAAATACCGGCTTCCGTTCCGTCCGTTGCGCTGCCGCCCGCGGCCCGGCCCGCGGCGGAAAAGTTGTTTGCTCCCGCCGCCCCGACGCCGATGGAAACGTTTGCCGCTTCCTGTCCGCCTTCCGTTCAATCGCCGAGGAATGTTTTCTCTCCTAAACCGCATTTTATGGTAAAGGAAACGGAAGACCCTGTGGAATATGTAGCCCGCCCGGCGGATCCGGCTGCGGAAGAAGCCGCCCCGGCGGCAGAAAAACCCGCCGTCCCGCCGGCTGATTTGCATACGTCGGGAGATCCGGCCTGGTATCACGGGCCGTATCATTATTTGGGCCAGCTGCAGCGGAGCTATTTGCTTTTTGAAAACCCGGCAGGGTTGGTGGTGATTGACCAACACGCCGCCCAGGAACGCGTGCTGTTTGAACATTACCTGGACGCGTTTGACCGGCGGGAGGTAAAAGTGCAAAAACTGCTTTTCCCGGTGCATGTGGACTTGCCTCCTTCCAACGCCGAGACGCTTTTGTCGTGGGCGCCGTGGCTGAAAACAGCCGGGTTTGAATTGGATCCCTTTTCGGCCCGTACGGTGTTGGTTCGTACGATGCCGCATATGATCCGGTTTAAAGAGGACGATATGAAGGCGTTTATCGTTTCGCTTTCGCAGGTAGTGGGCGATCCTTCCAAATCCACCGAAAGTTTAAAGCGCAAAATGGTGGCGATGCTGGCCTGCAAAAAAGCCATCAAAGCGCATGACGCCGTTTCGCCCGCCGAGGCGGAAGCGTTGCTGGACAATATGAAAAAATGCAAGGACGGTATGCACTGCCCGCACGGGCGTCCGTGCGTAGCGCAGCTGGATATCAAACACATAGATAAATTGTTTGGGCGGTAATATGCAAATAAATAAAATTTCGGTTGTCTTTTTTAGCGCCACAGGGCGCACCCGGCAGGCGGCGGAATTGTTGGCGCAAGCCTTGCCGCTGGAAGCCCAATGGCTGGATGTGACGGCGCCTTTGGCACGAACAGACGCACAGGCCTTCAGCCCGGAAGAGTTGGTTGTTTTTGCCGCGCCTGTTTATGGCGGGCGTATCCCGCCCCAGGCGTCGCGCCGGTTTGCTCAACTGAAAGGAAACCGCACTCCGGCTATTGTGCTGGCGGTTTTCGGAAACCGGGATTATGACGACGCTCTGCTGGAAATGCAGGACATTGCCCAGTCCGCCGGATTTGTGCCGTTTGCCTGTGCGGCGCCGGTGGCGCAACATTCTTTAATGCCGGGTATCGCCGTCTGGCGGCCCGATGAACAGGACGCCCAAAAGTTGGCGGCTTTTGCCCAACAGTCGTGGCAGACGCTCCAGGCGGTCCCGTCCGCGCAGGAACTGCAGGTACCCGCCGTAAAAGGGTCCCGCCCCTACAAAGATTATCCTTCCATTCCGTTTAAGCCTTCGGCGTCCCGCGCGTGCGTGCAGTGCGGCATGTGCGCCCGGGCGTGCCCGGCAGGGGCCATCCCTCCGGGACAGCCTAATCAAACGGACAAGGCGCGGTGCATTTCCTGTATGCGGTGCGTGGCTGTATGCCCGCAGCAGGCCCGCGGGGTAAATAAACTGCTGCTGGCGGCGGCTGCCAAGGCGTTTGCCCTTAAATTCGGCAAGCGCAAAGAACCTGAATTTTTTATCGGAAAATAACCTCAGCAAATGCACAAAAAACTCCGGGTGATTGCCCGGAGTTTTTTGCTAATAGGGTTAAATAAATGAATTGCCGCGGCGCAGGTCGTCCGGGTTGCGCTTGCGTACAGGCGGTTTTGCCGGCTGGGCATGAGGTTTTTCCGCCGGTTGTATGACAGGCATTTTTACGCCGGAGGGCGGCAGGTAAATAAGGATTTCTTTGCCAGGAATATTCTTTTTGTAAGCCGGGACGATAGCCAGCGCCTGCGCCCAAAACGGTTTCGTTTTGTCGGTCCATTCGCCGGAGTATTCCTGCTGTTTTTCTAATACTTCCAGCAGCGCTTCTTCTGCTTTGTCGGACTGGTGGCCGCGTTGCAAATGGTTGCGCCGGGCTTTTTTGCCCATTTCCTCATAGGTTCGGTCCAGCTGAGGGTCGCCCTCCTCGGTAGGGGAGAAAAAAATGTTCAAAAAATCCGGCGTATCCAGCATATAAGGCAAATCGTTGGATAACGTATCCCCCAGGTGCCCTTGCCCCGCATATACCACAATAATATCGTAAAACGGTTCAACGGCTTTGATATACCGCACCCATTGGCGGTTGCGCTCCAATATGCCAAAAGGGATGTAGTTCAAGGTCATCTCCAGGGTGGAAAAAAGTTCTTGCGCCTGGGGTACTTCCTGGCTGGAAAGATAACGCTGCACCAGGTAACGCCCGCATTGAATCGGCAGGCTGAGGCCCTTTTCGTCTTCCCACAAAACAAGCTGGTCCAAACCTAAGCGGCTGTCTAAGGCTAATTGGTCAATGTTCAGCGCGTCGGCCGCCCGGTTGACTTCCGGGTATATATGCACTAACGAGTTGGGGGCTTGGGCTTTTACCAAAGGGAAATCTTCCAAGTGGGTGGTAACGGAAAATTCCGAAGCCAACAAAATGCGTTTATTCGTGTGCAGCTTGCGCACCGCCTGCAACAGGCGGACCATTTCCGCCGGGGTGGACTCTGTGCCGTGTGCTTCCCCTACATAAATATGCGTAAAGCCTTTTAGCAGGGCCGTGTAATCCGGCCAGGAATTTTGAAAGGTTATTTTTTGTATGTCTTGGTTCTGTTGAACCGCTTTTAAATCCATTTTCCGGGAAGCGAGGTCTCGCTCTTTGGCGCGCGCGTTTAATTCCTTCATCTTGTCCCAGGAGATGATTTCTGGCGAGTATTCTTCCATTACCTTTCGCAGTGCTTCCTGGGCACGGTAAAACGGTTGGGAGCTGTGGGCGGCTTGTCCTTGGACTTTAGCTTCTACTTTTTTAGCAATGGCATCAGCCTGCGCGTTGGCCTTGTTACCCAATCCGTCCAGGGCGGATTGAGCGGCGGCAAACGCGGGGAACAGGAACAGCAATAAAAGGGAGGAAAGGTATCTCATACTTCTTACTATAATTAAGAAATATTACAAAAACCAGGGTCCAAAGGCCCAGACAGCTGTAGGCCCGCTTGTTTCCTGGCCCAGCGGGGGAGAGCGGGCCACGGCCCCGGGGCGGCAAACGGCTTTATTTTCGGGCGAAAAAAAGGTATCCTTTATGTATATTCTCTATTGGAGGGCTTATGCCTGAAAATCCCATTTTGGAACGTGTATTATTTTCTGAAGAACAATTAGCGAAGCGGGTGGCCGATTTGGGCCGCCAGATTTCTGCGGACTACCGCGGCAAGACCCCTTTGTTTGTAGGGATTTTACGCGGGTGCATTTTGTTCTATTCCGATTTGATGAAAAATATCAGCGTGGACTGCAATATGGATTTTATGTGTCTTTCGTCGTATTCCGGCACTTCCAGCACCGGGCAGGTGCGCACGATGTTGGACTTGCGCGAAAGCATCAAAGGCCGCCATGTTGTGGTGGTGGAAGATATTGTAGATACGGGGCTGACGCTTAATTATCTGCTGGGCAATCTGAAAAACCGCGGCGCCGCCAGCATTGAAATTTGCTGCCTGTTGGATAAACCGTGCAACCGCAAGGCGGATGTCCATCCTAAATATGTAGGGTTTACCGTCGGGAACGAATTTGTCATCGGTTACGGGTTGGATTATAACGAGCTGTACCGTAATTTGCCGTATATAGGGGTATTTAAAAAATAATGAAAAATAACAAAAATCAAAATAACCGCCGGATCGTGTCCGTGGGGCAGATTGTCGGCTGGGTAGCTGTATTTGTGTTGGCGGTTTTGCTGTTTAATAAACCGGGCAACAAACAGGTGGTGTTGGATTATTCCGAATTTAAAAATAAAGTCGCCGCGGCGGAAGTATCGGACTTGACGGTAGCGCCGGGGGTGATTTCCGGGATGTATAAAAACGAGGAAGGGGAATTTGCGCCTTTTAAAACCGTGCGTATGGAAGACCCGGAACTCGTCGGGCAGCTTTCCGCCGCTAAAATTAAATATAAAGCGGAACAGGATAACAGCTGGCTGGGGAACATTTTGTTCAATTTGCTGTGGATTTTCCTGTTAATCGGGCTGTGGTGGTTTATCTTTCTGCGCCCGCAAAGAAGCGACGGCAGAAGCGCGATGAATTTTGCCCGTTCCAAAGCCAAAATGCAGGACCCTTCCCAGCAGACGGTTACCTTTAAAGACGTAGCCGGGTGCGAGGAAGCCAAAGAAGAACTGCAGGACGTTATCAAATTTTTAAAAAATCCTAAAAAATTCCAAAAACTCGGCGGCAAATTGCCCAAGGGCGTGCTCTTGTACGGGGCTCCCGGCACCGGCAAAACCCTGCTTGCCAAAGCGGTGGCGGGCGAAGCCGGCGTGGCGTTCTTTTCGGCTTCGGCTTCCGAATTTGTGGAAATGTTCGTGGGCGTGGGCGCGGCGCGCGTGCGCGATTTGTTTGACCAAGCCAAAAAGAACTCCCCGGCTATTATTTTTATTGACGAGTTGGACGCCGTAGGCCGGCGCCGCTTTGCCGGTATCGGCGGCGGGCACGACGAACGCGAACAAACGCTCAACCAACTGCTGATTGAATTGGACGGGTTTGAAAGCAAACAGGGCATTATTTTAATGGCCTCCACCAACCGCCCCGACGTGTTGGACCCGGCGCTCATCCGCCCCGGCCGCTTTGACCGCCATATTTCCGTCCCGGCGCCGGACCTCAAAGGGCGCGAAGAAATTTTGAAAGTGCACGCCCGCAAAGTAAAACTGGGGCCGGATGTGGATTTACAGGTAGTAGCCAAAGGAACGCCCGGTTTTGTGGGGGCGGATTTGGCAAACGTCGTTAACGAAGCGGCTATCCTGGCTGCCCGCGCCGATAAAGACGCCGTGACGAAAACCGATATGGACGAAGCGGTGGAACGCGTGATTGCCGGCCCGCAAAAGAAAAGCCGCATTATTTCCAAAAAAGAACAGCGCATTATCGCCGCGCACGAAGTGGGCCACACTGTAGTTGCCCGGCTGACCAACCATTCCGACCCGGTGCACAAAGTTACCATTATCCCGCGGGGCCAGGCGTTGGGATATACCTTGCAGTTGCCGTTGGAAGATAAATTTTTAACGAGCAAATCCGAACTGTTGGACAAGCTGTGCATTTTGCTCGCGGGCCGCGCGGCGGAAGAAATTGTATTTGGCGAAATTACTTCCGGCGCCAGCGACGATTTAAATAAAACGATGGCCTATGCCCGCAAAATGGTGATGGAACTGGGCATGAGCGAAAAGCTGGGCCCGATAGCCCTTCCTTCCGGAGATGAAGGAGAAGTGTTCCTGGGGCGTGATATTTCCCGCCACAATATGTATTCGCAGGAATTGGCGCGGGAAATTGACGAAGAAATTATGAATTTGATTAAGTCGTCCTATGCGCGCGCGAAAGACATTATTGTCAAAAACCGCACCGCGTTTGATAAATTGGTGGAAAGACTGCTGGAAAAAGAAGTGGTTGACGCCGCCGAGATTGACGAAATATTGGGCTTAAAACCCGCGGCAAAAGAGGACGCACTGCCGCAGCCCGCGGCGGAAGAACCCGCAAAAGAGGAACCGAAGGCGCCGAACGCTGTCCAGCCGGAGGCACAACAGGCGGAACTCTTTTAGGGCACTCACCGTACGAAGGGAAATCATCGCGCCGCCGCAGGGGCAGTTCTCCCGCGCCCGGCGCAAAAGGAAGCACGTATGGGAAAATACTTTGGAACCGACGGGGTCCGGGCGGTAGCAGGCCAGTTCCCGTTGGTGGATGATTTCATCCAAAAATTAGGTTATGCCGCCTTGCGCGAGTTGCAGGAATACGCCAAGGACGAGCATCTAAAACCCCAAGTCATCATCGCGCAGGATTCGCGCGCGTCCGGCCCGGCTATTTTAGCCGCGCTGGAAAAAGGCATCCGCGCCAGCGGAGTTGATGTAATCAGCGTAGGCATCGCGCCCACCCCGGCCGTTGCCTATTTGGTTAAATATACCGGCAGTTTGTGCGGCGTGGTTATTTCCGCCAGCCACAATCCGGCAGAATTTAACGGAATTAAATTTTTTACCAACCACGGCACCAAACTTCCCGAAGAACTGGAAAATTCCATCGAAACGGAAATTGAAACCCTGCAAACCGTCCCCGCCCCCAAAGGCGTTTTTAAACAGGACGAAACGTTGGTAAAAGCCTATGAACAGTTTTTAATGTCCACGGTGGATGCATCCTTATTAAAGGGAACCAAGGTAGTGCTGGACTGCGCCAACGGCGCCAGCTCCAAAGTGGCGGTCAATGTATTTGCCGGACTGGGGATGGAAGTAGTGGTGACCGGGGCCAAGCCGGACGGCACCAACATTAATAAAAATGTGGGCGCCCTGCATACCGAATTTATGCAGCAGCTTACTCGGAAAGAAGGGGCTTTCATCGGCTTTAGTTTTGACGGCGACGCCGACCGCGTGATTGCTTCTGACGAGCAAGGCCGCCAATTAGACGGCGACAACATCATCGCCTCCTCCGCCCTGTGTATGAAACAGCACGGCCTGTTAAACGGCAATAAAGCCGTGTTGACTATTATGGCTAACCTGGGTTGCATCAATTACCTCAAAGAACACGGCGTGGACGTGCAGCTTACCACGGTGGGCGATAAATACGTTTCCGAAGCGTTGGAAAAAGAAAATCTTTCCATCGGCGGGGAGACTTCCGGGCACATCATTTTCCGCCGGTTTGCCAACACCGGCGACGGCATTTTGTCCGCTCTGCAGTTTTTGCAATTCGTTAAAAAATCCGGGCGCCCTGTCAGCTGGTTTGCCGACCGCTGGAAAAAATATCCCAGCAAACTCAAAGCCGTGCACGTTACGCAAAAAACCCCGCTGGAAAAACTGGACGGTTTTTTGCCGGGCGTGGCGGAAATTGAAAAAACGATGAACGGCCGCGGGCGCGTAATTGTGCGTTACAGCGGTACCGAACCCAAGCTGCGTATTTTGGTGGAGGGGGAGGAAGAAGCCGTGGTGGACCGCGTGATGCAGGAAGTGGAAACCTTGTTCCGTCAAAAAACGGAGGTGTGCAAATGAGTTTGAAATTAGGGGTAAATATAGATCATATCGCTACGCTGCGCCAGGCGCGCCGCGCCCCCTGGCCGGACCCGCTGGACGCCGCCGCCGTTTGCCTGGCAACCGGGGCGGATTATATTGTGGTACACTTGCGCAAGGACGAACGCCATATCAACGGAAAAGACGTGGCAAACCTGTGCAAAATGTTTCCGGGCAAAATCCATTTGGAATGTTCGTACACGCCGGAGTTGGAAAAAGCCGCGCTCAAGTATAGACCTTTTTCCGTGTGCATCGTGCCGGAAGAACCCGGAGAGATAACCACCACGGGCGGACTTAAGTTTACGCCTAAAGTAACCCGGCGCCTGATGGAGATGATAGAAAGACTCCACAAAAAAGGCATTTTGGTCAGCCTGTTTATCAGCCCGGATGCCGATTCGGTCCGCACCGCCGCCAAATTAGGGGCGGATATCGTTGAATTGTGCACCCGCGATTACAGCGAAGCCACTTCCGCCAAGCAAACCCGCAAACTGCTGCAGGATTTGGCCCTTTCCACTCTTTTGGCAAAGGAACTCGGACTGGAAGTGCACGCCGGACACGGGTTGGATTATCACAATGTGCTGGCGGTGGCGGACATTGGCGGAATGGCGTGTATGAATATCGGTTTTTCTATTATTACCCGTTCCCTTTTTGCCGGGCTTCCCACGGCAGTAAGCGAAATGAAAGGTCTTTTATAAGGAGCATTTATGTGCGGAATTATCGGATATGTAGGCAATAACAACAGCGTTCCTTATATTATAGACGGGCTTAAAAAATTGGAATACCGCGGATACGATTCCGCCGGGATTTCTATTTTACAGGACGGCAAATTGGTTACCGTCCGTTCCGTCGGCAAAGTGGCCGAACTGGAAAAAGCCGCTTTAATCGCAAACCCCAAGGGCAATACCGGTATTGGGCACACCCGCTGGGCCACCCACGGCAAACCCAGCGAAGAAAACTCCCACCCGCATACGGACTGCACCGGCGATATTGTGGTGGTGCATAACGGAATTATTGAAAATTACCTAACGTTACGTGCCAAATTGGAAGCGCGCGGGCACCGTTTTAAAAGCGAAACGGATACCGAAGTGATTGCCCACTTGGTGGAAGAAAACCTGCTCCACGTGCGGGCCGCCAACGACCCGGACCGTTTATTAAAAGCCGTCCAGAAAACCAACAAAGAAATTTCCGGCGCCTATGCCTACGGCGTTTTGTGGGCGCGCACCCCGGGGTTGTTAATCGGCGTTAAAAACCAAAGCCCGATGGTGGTGGGGTTAGGAAAGGACGAAAATTTCCTGGCTTCGGATGTCCCCGCTTTTTTAAAACACACGAACAAAGTGCTTTTTTTGGAAGACGGCGAAATCGCCCTCTTGCACGTAGACGGGGTAACGCTGTTGGACAAAGACGGACAGGAAAAAGAAGCCAAACCCGTTAAAATTTCCTGGGACCAGCAAACCGCCGAAAAAGGCGGATATCCGCACTTTATGCTGAAGGAAATTTACGACCAACCCCAAGCGATAGAGGACACCCTTCGTACCGCGCAAACGGATTTCGGAAAAATTTTAGGATTGGATACCCAAGGCATCCGCGAGCTGCGCAATATTCATATTATTGCCTGCGGTACGGCGTATCACGCCGGTTTGGTGGGGAAATATTATTTGGAACAGTTAGCCGGCATCCCGGTAAGCGTGGATTTGGCAAGCGAATATAAATACCGTTCTGTGCCGCAGCTCCCCCATACATTGGCGATTGCCATCAGCCAATCCGGCGAAACGGCCGATACGATTGGCGCCGTTAAAAAAGCCAAAGAGCTGGGTTTCCGCACCTTAGCCATTTGCAATGTGTTGGGGTCTACGCTTACCCGCACCTGCGACAGCACCTTCTTTACCCACTGCGGGCCGGAAATCAGCGTGGCTTCTACCAAAGCGTTTACCAGCCAAATAACTTCTATGTATGCATTGGCGGCTTTTTTGGGCCAGGCAAACGGCAATTTAAGCGCCGCCGTGTTTGAAAAAGTCTACAAACGGCTGATGACGCTTTCCAAAGCGATGAGCGAAGTCGTTAAACTGGAATACGAAGTGCGCCACTTAACGCGCAAAATTTACAAAGCGGACCGGTTTATCTTTTTGGGCCGCAACGTTAATTTCCCGATTGCGTTGGAAGGCGCGCTGAAGCTCAAAGAAGTTTCCTACCGCAGTGCGGAAGGTTTTGCCGCGGGGGAAATTAAGCACGGTCCGATTTCCATTATTGATAAAGGCACGCCCGTTTTTATGCTGATGCCGCACGATGATTTGTTTGAAAAAATGCTTTCCGCCTGTCAGGAATGCAGGGCCCGCGGCGCTTTTGTGGTGGCCATTACCACCAAAAACGGCGCCAAACAGGCCAAAGACGTTTCGGATAAAGTAATCGTCGTGCCGGAAACGGATGCTTTGCTGCAGCCGGTGCTGAATGTGGTGCCGCTGCAATTTTTGGCGTACTGGATTGCCAAGCGCCTCGGCTGTGATATTGACCAGCCGCGCAACCTGGCCAAGAGCGTAACGGTGGAATAATGCGGGTAATCGGCTTAGGGACGGACATCATTGAAGTAAAACGGATGGAACAGTTCGCCCAAAAGCCGGGTGCGCTGGAGCGCATTTTTACGCCGCAGGAAATTGCATACTGCCAAGCGCGCAAAAACGTGTATCAGCATTTGGCGGTGCGGTTTGCCGCCAAAGAGGCGGTGTACAAAGCGCTGCCGTTTGGCGGGGTGGCTTTTAAAAATATCCAAGTAATTAATTTGGAAAACGGCCGCCCGGAAGTGCATATTGCCGACGAACGCTTTACAGGCCTTTCGGTGTTGCTTACCCTGTCGCATACGGAGCAGTACGCTACGGCTACTGCGTTGGTGCAGCAATGAAACAAATCACACGGGAAACCTTCTGTTCGCTTTTGCCCCGCCGTCCGCGCCACGCGCATAAAGGTTCGTTTGGCCGGGTGTTGGTAGTGGCGGGATCGCGCACGATGTGCGGGGCCGGTTTTTTATGCGCCAAAAGCGCGTTGCGTGCGGGAGCGGGATTGGTCTTTTGGGCTTTGCCGGAAAGTATGCAGCCCGCTTTTGCCGCCGCTTTGCCGGAAGCGATTACTCTTCCTTTGCCACAGACGCCACAGGGAGAATTGGCTATAGAGGGGTTGTGTGTTCTGCAAGAATTTATCTGCCTGCGCCAGCCTTCTTTAGTCGTTGTGGGCCCGGGGATGGGGAAAAGTCCTCTTTTACTTCCGCTTCTGTTGCAGGGCACGCTGCCGCTGATTGCGGACGCGGATGCGCTTAATATGTTGGCGCGTCAAACGGATTGGGATAAAAATTGGCCCCGCCAGCGGCCTTGTATTTTAACCCCGCACCCCGGGGAAATGGCACGGCTGCTTCATTCGTGTGTAGCGGCAGATGAACATATCCGCCGGGAACAAGCTGAAATGTTGTGCCAAATGACGGGGGCCGTCAGTATTTTAAAAGGGGCAGGAACACTCGTCTGCGGACAAACGGACGGGCAGTTGCAGACGTGGCAAAACACCACGGGGGGCCCGGCTTTGGCTAAAGCGGGTTCCGGAGATGTCTTGGCGGGCGTGATTGCCGGTTTATGGGCCCAGCTCGGCACAGCCGGAGAATTTAATGCGCATACGGCTTTAAAAGCTGCTTTATGCGGCGTGTATTTGCATGGGCTGGCGGGTGATTTAGCCGCTTTGAAGTGGACGGATTATGGCGTATTGTCCTGTGATACGTCCGACTTTATTGCCCAAGCGCTGTTGGAAGCCCTGTCTTAATTGCAAGGAGAAAGTATGAATCCTATTCTCTATGTTGTTTTCGCGGTAGTATGTGTGCTGGGGGTATTGTCTTTGGCGTTAGTGTATGCGTGTATGTATACAGCCAAAAAGGTGCTGCATCCCGCTTCCAAACGCAAACCGCTGGATGCGTGGCCGGACCAATTTGGTATGCCTTATGAAAACGTCTATTTTAAGACGGAAGACAAGGTGCAAATCAAAGGCTGGTTTATCCCCAGTGAGCAAGAGTCGGACAAGACCATTATTTTAATGCACAGCTGGGGGATGAACCGTTCCGATATTTTAAAGAATACTTATTTTTTGCACGATTTGGGGTTTAACTTGTTGTATTTTGATTTTCGCGCTCTGGGAGAAAGCGGCGGGAAAACAAGCTCTATCGGATATCTGGAATTGAAAGACATTGCCTCCGCCGTTCAGTTTATGAAAGAAACCCGCCCGCAGTTTTGCGGGAAGATTGGCCTTTATGGTTTGGGCTTAGGCGGTATGGCTGCTATTTGCGAAGCTGCCCGCAACCCGGAAATTGCCTGCGTAGCGGCGGAAGCGTCTTATTATTCTTTCCGGCGGGTGGTATCACGTTGGGCATGGGTGCACCACAAAGTGCCCTATTTCCCGGTGGTGCCGTTGGTGCTCCACTATATCCGCAGGTATTTGCGGATTAATCCGGAGCGTTACAGCCCCAAATATAATATTCCTAAAATTGCCCCGCGGCCCGTGTTTATTATTCACGGACGGTACGATAATTTGATACCCGCTGCCCAGGCTAAAATGCTGTTTAAAAAAGCCGGCGAACCGAAAGAAATTTGGCTGGTTCCCGGAGCCAAACATAATCAATGCGCCGAGGTGGGCGGATTTGAGTACAA
This sequence comes from uncultured bacterium, assembly GCA_949297775.1. GTDB lineage: Bacteria > Elusimicrobiota > Elusimicrobia > Elusimicrobiales > Elusimicrobiaceae > Avelusimicrobium. The sequence continues at coordinate 136,028 of CASFTM010000004.1, read as the reverse complement.
ACAACGGTTGGCGGATTTTTTTCGGAAGTATTTATAAATTTATTCGCCCGCCGTTTCCGGCGGGTATTTTGTGAGAGAGGGTGAGGAGTTTTTATGGCAGGAACAGAAGTCGTTGTTTTTGATTTGGACGGAACATTATTGGACACCATTGCCGATTTGGCCGCCGCCGCTAATGCGGCCTTGCGGACCAACGGGTTTCCGGTCCGATCGCAGGAAGAATGCCAGCGCTTTGTGGGCAACGGCGTTACCAAATTGTTGGAACGCGCCCTGCCGGAAGGGCACAAAACCCCGCAGAATATAGAAAAAATCCGCCCCGCGTTTTTTGCTTATTACGATGAACATTTGACGGATGTTACCCGGCCTTATCCGGGTATTGCGGAGTTGTTGGAGAATTTGCAAAAACGGGGGGTAAAATTGGCGGTGGCTTCCAACAAATATCAAAGCGCCACCGAGCGTTTGGTTAAACATTTTTTCCCTAATATCTCTTTTTGTGCCGTGTTGGGACAACGCGAAGAGGTCCCTGTAAAGCCGGACCCAGCGATTGTAAATGAAATTTTGTGGGCGTCCGGCGCTGCACGGGAAGATGTGTTGTATGTGGGAGATTCGGACGTGGATATGCAAACCGCCCATAATGCGGGTGTGCGGGTATGCGCGGTAACGTGGGGATTCCGCTCGCGCGAAGAGCTAGCCTCTTTTAAGCCGAATTTTATGGCCGAACAGCCGGCGGATATTGCCGATATGGTTGCGTAGGGAAAATTTATAGGGAATGAACGGGAAACGCTTGTGGCGTTTCCCTTTTTTATTTTAGGATGTTGATACAGCGGCCTTGCTAATCGCGCCAAGGGGACCTGGTACTTTTTTGAGCACAAAAAATGCCCGCCTCAGGGAGCCACAAAAATCACTTTCAAACGGGAAATTTTATAACTCGTGCGGGTGCCCCGCACTCAAACAATAAAATTTCTTTTCCGCTTGGAAGGCTTTTTGTAAACGGGACAAAAGGGGCGGTTAAACGACCACAGCAACGACCACAGCAACGACCACAGCAACGACCACAGCAACGACCACAGCAACGACCACAGCAACGACCACAGCAACGACACAAGAGGAAACAACTTCCTTTTTGAAACAGTACAACCTTGCAGGAGCAGTATGGCCTAAACTAATCGTGCTGACGGGTATAGAGCGGGGAGCCCAGCCTCTGGGCCCCCGGCAAGGGCTGTTTTGTTAGCGTGGGACATTGTGGTAACCGTGTGGCCCACTAATCGTGCCAGCGGGCATAGAGTGCCTGCCCCGGCAAGGGGGTTGATTTGTTTTTTTTTTTTTGATAAATTTTGCGTATGAGCAAAATTTATCAAAAAACCCTCCCGGCAGGGAAAAACGCCGGATTTACGCTAATAGAACTGTTAGTGGTCGTTTTAATCATTGGTATCTTGGCGGCGGTGGCGCTGCCCAAGTATGAAGTGGCGGTAGACAAATCGCGCGTGATGACGATGATTCAAATTGCCGCCAACATCCGTAAAGCGCAGGAAGTGTATTATATGGCTAACGGGAGTTATGTGCACTCTTTGGAGGATTTGGACATTGATTACGCCGGAATATGCAAGCGGGCAGATGATAGTCAGTTGGAATGTGAGAACGCTTTGATTGACAATATTTTCGGCACAGTAAGTACGGATCCGTCTTCCTCACATAACCAGGTAAATATTTGGTTCTGTCCGGGATATTCGGAATATACAGACTGCCATAGCGAACGCATTGCTAATATATCCGTGTATTTTGCCAACTCATCCAATCCCAATGAAATTATTTGCCAAGGCAAAACCGACCGCGGTACGCGGCTGTGCAAAGCACTGAATTTGCCGGCGAACTAAACGGCTTTTGCCACCCGGCGCAAATAAACGGCGGGATGTTGCATAGAGGTTTGCGCGTCGGGGGCGAAATCCGCCAGCACGGCAACTTGAGCGGGTGCCAGCGGTTGCTTTTGCAGGGCTTTTTCTTCCAATTGTCCGCAAATAAACAGGACGGGCTTTTTATGCTTTTTGGCTAATTTTAATACCGCCAGCGGTGCCTTGCCGTAAAAAGTTTGGCGGTCTAGTTTCCCTTCGGCGGTAATGATTAAATCGGCCCAATCAAAATGTTCTTCCAAGTGCGCTTTTTGGAATAAAAAATCGGCCCCTACTAAAAGCGTCGCCCCGAAGCAGCCGTACAGCCCGGCGGCAATCGCGCCGGCGGCGGCGGTGCAGGGCGTGTGGGCGATATCGCGCCCGGAAGCGTTTTTTACGGCGCGCGCCCAGCGGGCCATTGCACGGTCCAACACTTTTACTTGTGCGGGCGTAGCGCCTTTTTGCGGGCCGAACACTTTGGCGGAACTTTTGGGGCCCAACAAGGGATTGGTCACATCCGCTACGGCGTACACGCGGACGCCTTTCATCGTTTGTTTTAAAGCCGTTAAATCCACCCGTGCCAACTGCAAAAGCGGCTCGGCCCCCAAAGCTATTTCGCGCCCGTCTTTATCTAATAATTTCGCGCCGCAAGCGGCAGCCATTCCGGCCCCGCCGTCATTGCAGGCTACGCCGCCCAACCCTACATAAATGGTTTTCGCCCCGTCTTGCACGGCGCGCAACATCGCCTGCCCCACGCCGTAAGAGGAGGCTCCCAACGGGTCCAACTCTTCTTTTTTGGCGGCTCCCAGGCCGCAAATGCGGGCCGTTTCTATCACGGCGGTTTTGCCGTCGGAAAGTCGTAGAAAAGACGTCCGGCGCGGTTTTAAAAAGGCGTTTTTAGCGGTTAGAAAAATTGTTTTGGCCTGCGGGTCCAGCGTGCGGAAAAAATCCATAAACCCGTCGCCCCCGTCCGAAAGCGGATACGCCCGGACGGTATGTTTTTTGGTAAGAACCCGGGTTAGTTCCCGTGCAGCCGCAAGCGCGCTTAAAGAGCCTTTAAACGCGTTGGGCAAGAGGAGTATGTTCATTAAAATTTCCAGCTCAGCTGCGCTTGTACAACGGTATTGGAGGCGGCAGATTCTTTCAATTCGTCCTGGCGTTGGGCAAATACCTGCCGTACCTCTACCCCTAACATCAAGTCGTCCACCCACGTTTCTACACCGACGCCGACGGACCCGGCGAAAGTGTTGGAGGTAATCGTGTCCCGGAACGGGGTTTCCAGGGGCGTACTGCCGGAGGAATCGGTTACTGTGCCGCGGTAGTTCAGCGTGAGCATTTCGTAAGAAGCCGAGCCGGTCAAATAGAACGTAAAACGGCTGGCGGGGTTAAGATAATAGTTGAGGTTGGCTCCGATAGACAGGATGTTGCCGCTGCTGGTGGCGTCCAAGGTGTTGGCACCATTGGAGCCGTTAAACGAATTATTGGATATGCTGGCAAAAGAGAGCACCGGCCCCAGCCAAAAGTTGCTTTCTTTTAAACGCCACAAAAATTTGGAAGAAATCACCGCGCTGGTGCCGCCTACATCTACGGCGTTGTCCCCCAAGTCAACGGTATATATGTCCCCCAGGCTCAGCGTCCCGCTTACGTTTAAATCCAGCGGCATGGCGCCGGCTTCTATGGCAAAGTATTTATTGAAATCTTTTTCCTTATAAGTTTTTTTGGCGGGCTGTTCTTTTTTGGCCGGTTTTTTGGAAGCCAATTCCTGCTTGGCGGCGGAAGCATAATCCTGCTGGCTGACTTCGCCGGTTTTAACGCCTTTTAAAAAAGCTTCTTCGTCCGTCATGGGGCGGTAAGCCGGTTTTTCCACCGCGGCGGAGGAGGCCGGGGTAACCACTTTCCCGTTTACAACGGTGGCTTTTTGCGTGTCAAACACTTGGTCAATATCGGAATCAAAGGTAAGCCCTCCGGCGGCTTCCACGCCGGCGGCCTGTCCGGTTTGGGCCGCGGCTTGTGCGGCTTGCTGTTCCTGGATGTTTTGCTGAACAAATTCCTGTTGGGCTTTTTCGCCCTGGTCGTAGTCGTACACCTCAATAGACACGATTTGCGGCATATCAATATTGACGGTGGACCCGTCGTCGGTCTGGAGCTTTAAATTAAATTCATCCAGGTCCAAAATCACGCCGATAAGCTGCGAGCCGCCTTTTAAAATAATACGATGTTTATCGGGCAGGATTTGTTCAATTTCGCGTTGGTTGAGCGTAATGTTGCCGTACGAAGTAGCCAAATTCAGCGTGTATTCGGTTTGGGATAGAATGGACCCGCTGATCAGCTCCCCGGTTTTCATTTTGACGGTTTCCGCCTGCGCCAAAGACGCAGCCGCCAGCAAACATACGGCTAAAACGCTTTTTTTCATACAACCTCGCTTGGATAAAAACAAAAGGGGCGGCGCGGAAATTCCCCGCGCCGCGCAAGATTATTTGGATTCTCTTTCCACTACTTTTTCCGTTTCGGATTCGGCGGGTTTTTCTTCCGCCATGGAGCAGGCGCACGGGGCAACCGCTTTTTTGATTTTGCGCAGCGCATTCAATATTTTGGCTACGGTCAAGAATCCGATAGCGGTAAACACATCGGTAATCACGTATACCGCCGCGGCCAGCCACATTTCTTTGCCGGAAAGCTGCGGATGCGTAAAGATCGCATATGCTTGGAATACCGCATATACCAACGCGGCGTAAAACAGCACGACAAATAAGACATACAGTCCTTTGAGGCACAGCCAGTTGTGCGGCCAATATTTCGCATTTTTACAGCATTTAGACATAGTTCACTCCTTTATTATGGGGAAAAACGTCTTACCCCCCTATGCTCATATTGTATCAAAAGAAAAGCGGCAGAAGCGATATATTGCGGATTAATGTTTAACGGAGCGGCAAAGCTTTTCCAGCGTTCCCAGCAAGCGAATAAACACTGCCCAGCCGATGCAGACCGCCGCCGCCTGAAGCATAGCCAAGCCATAAATGCGGCGGGTGGGTGCGGATTGGGCCGCCAGCTGGGACGGGTCCATCCAAAAGGTTTCGGCCCACCCCCAAACGGCATAGAGCCCAACCGCCAACGTGGCATAAAATAATAGAATGAACAGCCGCCTTAGGCCGGTCAGTTCCAGCCAATGGTGCGGCAGGAAGGGGATGATTTTCTTATATCCGTTTGGCATCTTGCAGCAGCTCCTTGGCGTGCGAGAACGCCGCCGAACGTTTGTCCGCATTTCCGCCCAGCATACGGGCGATTTCGGCGGTTAAATCTTCGCCGGACAGCGGCGTAATGGAAACATCGGTCGTATTTTTGGCGGCTTTTTTGGCTACGTGGAAATTATGGTCCGCCTGAGCCGCTACCTGCGCCAAGTGCGTTACGCACAGTACCTGGCGGCCTTGGGCGGCGGCGTGCAATTTTTGGCCCACCAAATGGCCTGTTTCTCCGCCGATGCCGGCGTCCACTTCGTCAAACACCATTACTGGCACGGTGGGGGCCAGTACGGTTTTGAGGCCCAGCATCACGCGGGAGATTTCCCCGCCGGAAGCAATGTTTTTTAGAGGACGCAGCGCCTGGCCCGGGTTGGGGGAAAACAAAAATTCCACTTTGTCCGCGCCGGTGGGGCCGATATTTTCTTCGTCCATTTCTACCGCCGTGGAAAAACGCACCGCGTTAAAACCCAGTGGGCGGATTTCTTCGGTCATCCGGGAGGAAAGTTTTTCGGCGGCTTGCAAGCGTTTGTCGTGCAGTTCGCCCGCCAATTTTAAAAGCGTTTTATGGGTCCGCTCCACATCGGCCTGCAGTTCCTGTTCGCGTTCTTCGCCGTGTTGGAGCTGGTCAATGCGTTCGCGCAGTTCTTCGGCGGTGCGCAACACATCCTGGATGTCGGGGCCGTACTTGGCTTTCAGACGTTTTATTTTTTCGTGCCGCATAAGCATTTTGTCCAAAGCGTCCGGTTCTATGTTTAAGTCATCTTTGTAAGAAGAAAGGGTGGAGGCCGCGTCCTCCAGCGTAAGGAGTGCGGAATTTAAATCCTGCGCCAGGGGGGCTATGTTCTCGTCCAGTTCCGCCATTTCTTGCAACTCGCGCAGGGCTTTGCCCGCACGGGCGGTGGCGGAATCCTCGGCGGCATAGAGATCGTAATAGGCGCTTTCGGCCGCTTCTAAAAGCCGGCCGGCGTGCTTCATTTTGGGCAGGGCTTGCTCTAATTGGAAATCTTCGTCTGCGGTGGGGTTTACGTCCTCTATTTCTTTCAGCTGGTATTGGCTCATATCCAGCAGGCGTTCTTTTTCCTGCTCGCTCATCCGGGCGGCGTCCAGCTTGGCCTGCGCCGTTTGGTATTGGCGGTAAGCGTCCTGCACTTTTTGCACCAAAGCATCGTGCTTGGCAAATTTATCCAGCAGCAGCAAATGCACGGACGCGTGCAGCAGGCTTTGGTGTTCGTGCTGTCCGTGAAAGTCCACCAGGTGCCGCCCCACACGCGCCAAGGCCGCTACCGTGATAGCGCGTCCGTCGGCGGAGGCTTTGCTTTTGCCTTTGCGGTCTAATTCCCGTTTAAGGGTAAATACGTCGCCCGTCAGCTGAAATTCCCGCTGGAGTTCTTCGGGCAGGTCTTCGGCGGAAAACACGGCGGATACGCTCATTTTGTCGGTTCCGTCTTTAATAACGGATACATCTCCGCGCGCGCCCAGCACAAAACTTAAGGCTTCAATCACGATGGATTTCCCGGCGCCCGTTTCGCCGGAGAACACATTAAGCCCCGGTTCAAAATCCAGCGATAAATCCGAGATAATGGCAAAATTTTGTACGCGCAGTCGCAAAAGCATCAGCGGTTCCCCCATTTGAGTTTACGGTTTAAAATCGGGAAAAACCCGCGCTGCGGCAAGCAGAACAGTTTGGCTTTAACCGGACTGCGGGTAATATGCACCCGTGCGCCGGGCGGGAGCGTCAGGTTGATTTGCCCGTCTACACTGCACAGGGCGCGGTCAGCCTCGTTTTTAAAGGAAGGCGTCATCTGCAGGGTTCCTCCGGCAGAGAGCACAATCGGGCGTTGGTTAAGGGTATGTGGGCAAATAGGGGTAATAATCAATACATCCACGCCCGGTTCCACAATCGGTCCGCCGGAAGCCAGCGAATAAGCGGTGGACCCCGTCGGGGTGGAAACAATCACGCCGTCGCCAAAATACGAAGGCATTTCCGCGCCGTTCCAGGCGGCTTCCACCAAAAAAGCGCGCGGGGCGGCGGCGCGGAGTACGCAGTCGTTAAAAGCGATAAAATTCCGCGGCGCCGCATGCGGGGCGGAAATTTGCACTTGCAGCATAAAGCGTTCGTTGAGCGTACAGCCACCGCGGAGCAACACTTGTAAAGAAGCCAACGCATCGTCCTGTTCGCACGCGGCTAAAAAGCCCAGCGTGCCGCAGTTAATGCCAAAAATCGGAATTCCAAGCGGCGCGGCGGCGCGGGCGCAGTACAGCATGGTCCCGTCCCCGCCCATACTTACGAGCAAATCCGTTTCCGCCGTCAAGCCGTCCAACGCGGTAATCAGTTCGGTTTGCACGCCGTTTTGACGCAAAAACGCGCACACTTCTTCCGCCAGCGGGGCGGTGTGCGTTTTGTGTTCGTTGTAAAAAACGGCGGCGTGTTGAAAATGCATATTTCTATTTTAGCAAAAAGGATTGTTCCCGCGGAGAAAACATACCCGCTCCCAGCCCGCGGAGGCAAGGCCAAAATGATATAATAATATATATAGAAAGGGGGCCAGTATGTGGGACTATACAGACAAAGTAATGGATCATTTTAGAAATCCGCGCAATGTGGGAGCCATTCCCAATGCCGACGGCACGGGCCAGGTAGGCAGCCTGGTGTGCGGAGACGCCCTGAAACTGACAATTAAAGTAAACAAAGAAACGGATGTAATTGAAGACGCCAAGTTTGAAACGTTCGGCTGTGCCAGCGCCATCGCGTCTTCTTCCATTTTAACGGAAATGATTAAGGGCAAAACGATTGCCGAAGCGTCCAAAATTACCAACCAGGATATTGCCGACGCGCTGGGCACCCTGCCCGCCGAAAAAATGCACTGCTCCGTGATGGGGATGGAAGCGTTGGAAGCGGCAGTAAAAAGCTACCGCCAGGGCGGCCAGCCGGTGGTGTTTGAACAGCAGGAAGAAAAAATCGTTTGCCATTGTTTTAACGTGTCCGAAGAAACCATCATCAAGGCTATCCGCGCCAATCACTTAAAAACCGTAGAAGACGTAACCCACTTTACAAAGGCCGGCGGCGGATGCGGACGGTGCAAAGGCGAAATCCAAAAGATTTTGAATAAAGTAAACGGCGCGTGTGAAATTCCCGCCGCGGCAAAAAAATCCTTTGCCCAAATGACCGTAGTGGAAAAAATCAAAGCCATTGAACTTGTGTTGGAAGAAGAAATCCGCCCTAAACTGAATATGGACGGCGGCTCCGCCGAGCTGGTGGATTTGGACGGGACGACCGTAAAAATCCGCTTGACCGGTATGTGCAGCGGCTGTGCGGGGGCGGCGGGCACGCTTAAAAATTTTATTGAAAAAACGCTGAAGGAAAAAGTGGATGCTTCCCTCTCCGTGGAGCAAGCGTAATATGAAAGTGATTTATCTGGATAACAACGCCACTACCCAATGCGCCCCTGCGGTGGTGGAGGCGATGCTGCCGTATTTTTCCGAAAAATACGGAAACGCTTCCAGCATGCACACCTTTGGCGGCGGCAACCGCCACGCCATAGATACCGCCCGCCAACAGGTGGCGGACTTAATCGGCGCCGCCCACGCGGAGGAAATTATTTTTACTTCCTGTGCCACGGAAAGCGATAATACCGCCATTTTTTCCGCCGTGCACACCCAGCCCAAAAAGAAACACATCATTACCTCCGCGGTGGAACATCCCGCGGTGATGGAGCCGTACAAATACTTGGAAGCTAAAGGCTACCGGGTGGATTTTATCGGCGTGGATGAACTGGGCCGTTTTGATATGGCGCGCTTTCAAAGCGTGCTGGACGAGGACACCGCGCTGGTGTCCGTGATGTGGGCCAACAGCGAAACGGGAACGATTTTCCCCATTGCCGACATCGCCCGCCTGGCGCACGAAAAGGGAGCTCTCTTCCATACGGACGCCGTACAGGCGGTGGGCAAAATCCCGGTCAACGTGCAGGAAGCGGATATTGATATGCTTTCGCTGTCCGGGCACAAATTCCACGGGCCCAAAGGCGTCGGCGCTTTATATGTGCGCCGCGGCACGCTGTTTATGCCGTATTTGATGGGCGGCCACCAGGAACGCCACCGCCGGGCCGGTACGGAAAACGTTCCGTATATTGTGGGCCTTGGCAAAGCGGCTGAATTAGCCCAACAACGTTTGTCGGATGGTACTTCCCGGCGGATTGCCACCCTGCGCGATAAATTGGAAAAAGGCATTTTGGCAACGGTGCCGGATGTAAAAGTAAACGGCGATCCGGTCCACCGTGTACCCAACACTACCAACATCAGCTTTGGGTATATTGAAGGCGAATCTATTTTGATGTACTTGAATGATTTGGGCATTTGCGCTTCGTCTGGTTCGGCCTGCACTTCCGGCTCGCTGGAGCCTTCGCACGTGCTGCGGGCAATGGGCGTGCCGTTCCAGTTTGCGCACGGGTCTATCCGGTTTTCGCTTTCGGACCAAACAACCGAAGCCGATATAGATTTGGTGCTAAAGGAACTGCCGGCTATTATTGAACGGCTGCGCAAAATTTCGCCTTTTTCGCGTTTGGCTGCTTAATGTTTCCGCGCTCGTGAGAGCGCGGTTTTGCTATTAGGAGAGAAAATGAAAAAATTACTGCTTTTGCTGGGGTTCTTCTTTTTGGGAACGTTGTCTTTTGCCAAAACCGTTGTGCTCTACCACACCAGTGATACGCACGGGTTTTTCTATCCTAAAAACGGGCAAGGCGGGGCCGCCGCTTTAGCTGCCGTGTTGGACAAAGAAACCCATCCTTATTTATTGTTGGACGGAGGAGACTTTGCCGAAGGCACGGTGGAAACCCAACGCTCAAGCGGCTTAAAAGCGGTAAAACTAATGAACCGCCTGGGCTACGATGCCGCCGCCGTAGGAAACCACGAGTTTGCTTTTAAGGACGAAGGATTTTCCGCTATGCTTAAAAAGGCGGACTTTGCCATATTGGCCGCCAATTTGACGGACGCCCGGACGGGGGAATATCCCAAGGGCGTACTCCCGTATAAAATTTTTAAGGTGGACGGCGTAAAAGTGGCGGTCATCGGGTTGGCCAATCAAAACCCTACCAAAAAAATCCAACAGTACAAATTATCCAAACCGTTCCCGGCGTTGAAAAAAGCGTTGGAAGAAGTCTCCGCCAAAAAGCCGAATGTGGTGGTAGTGCTGGCGCACGATTCCTTAGCGGACGACCGCCCCGGGCAGCCGCATTATATGGGCGACATCGGACGGCAACTTTCCGGACGGGTAGATGTGGTGTTAGGCGGGCATGCACACAAGATTTTCCAAAACGAACGCCGCGGCGGTATTTTGTTTGCTGAAAGCGGGAGCAACTTCCAATACGTCACCAAAGTAACACTGGAAACCGATGATAAAACGGGGAAAGTTCTGTCCGCTGAATCGGAATTGATTTCTTTGGATATTGCCCAAACCGGCGAAGATGCCAAAATCAAAAAATATGCCGAGTCTTTGCGCGAACCGGGAGTGGACGAAGTGATAGGGCAAGCTTCCGCCGCGTTGGAAAAACGCACCCAAACGCCCGGGCATATGGACTCGCCCGTGGATAACTGGGTGGCGGACGCCACTTGCCGCTATGCGCCGGCGGATGTATGCATTCACAATACAGGCGGGGCGCGCGTGGGCTTGCCGAAGGGGGATATTACCCGGCGCGATATTATTGATTTATATCCGTTTGATAACACGGTGGTTACCGCGCAAGTCAGCGGGGCGTTCTTAAAAAAGTTGGTGGAAGGCGGGCTTATCCCGTGGAACCGGCTGGCCTACTCCGGATTAACTATGACGTATCACAAAACAAAAAACGGGAAAATTAAAAATCTTACAATTTGGGTCCGCGGGCAGCGCCTGCAGGAAGACAAACAATATACGGTGTCCGTTAACTCCTATGTGGCGGGCGGCGGAAGCGAAGGGAAATTGTTTAAAACTCTGCCCGAAGGCAGTATCCGCCCCGCCGGCACCCAAACCATGCGCCAGGTACTGGAGAACGAGTTTAGAAACGGAGCTGTGCTCCCGCCTTCCAGTGGGCGTACGATAGAAAGATAAATTTTGCCGCGCGCCTTGAAGGGGCCGCGGCGTTTTTGTTACCATAAAAATATTCCTACGGCAAGGAGAATGGCTTATGAAAAAAAGTTGGTTGCTGTTTTTAACAGTCTTGTTTCTGCCGTTGGCTTTAACAGCCAAAACGACAACGATTTATCACACCAGCGATGTGCACGGATTTTTTTATCCGAAGAATGGTCAGGGCGGTTTTGCCGCGTTGGCGGCGGTTATCAAAGCCGGCCCCGCCAGCTATATGCTTTTGGACAGCGGGGATTTTGCCAACGGAACGGTGGAAACCCGCAATTCCAAAGGACTCAAAGGCGTACAAATGATGAACCATATGAGTTACGACGCCGCTACCATTGGCAACCACGAATTTGATTTTAAAGGCGAAGGAGTGGCCCCCTTGCTGGCGAATGCCCAATTTGCGGTATTGGCGGCTAACTTTTTTGAAGCGTCCACCGGCAAATATCCGCCGTCTGTACTTCCTTATAAATTGTTTGATGAAAACGGCGTAAAAGTGGCGGTCATCGGGTTGGCGAACCGGACCCCTACCAATCCTTCTAAATTGTATTCCTACGGCAAACCGCTGCCGGCGCTTAAAAAAGCGCTTAAAGAATTGGAAAGCAAACAGCCGGATGTAGTAATTGTGCTGGTGCACGATTCCTTGCAGGATGAAAAGCACGGCACGCAATCGTATGTGAAAGACATTGCCCGTAAGTTCGGCGGACAGGTGCACGTGGTGTTGGGCGGACACGCGCATAATATTTTCCAGAATAAATACATTGGCGGTACGCTGTTTGTGGAAAGCGGCACCGCGTTGCAAAACGTCAGCCGCATAACGGTAGAAACGGACGATAAAACCGGCAAGTTTGTATCAGCCAAGTCCGAATTAATCCCCTTGGTCGTGGCGCAGACCGGCGAAGACGCCGAAGTAAAAGCGTATGCCGATTCCTTGCGGGAACCGGGAGTGGACGAAGTGCTGGGCGAAGCTGCCCAAACCCTTTCCCGCCAGGCGCAGGCCGACCGCCAGGACGCCCCGCTGAATGATTGGATTGCCGATTTAATCCGGGAATATGCCGGCACGCAGATTGCCATCCATAACAACGGCGGTACCCGTGTGGATATGGAAAAAGGACCGGTTACCAAACGGGATTTGATTGACATCCATCCTTTTGACAACACGGTAACGCTGGTAACGGTGGACGGAAAATTTTTAAAGAAATTTGTAAAAAAGAGTTTTGCGCCCAACAGCTTGTTTTCCTATTCCGGGATGACGGTTACCTATACGAAAAATAAAAAAGGCAAAATCAAAGATATTGAAATTTTTGTGGACGGCCAGCCTGTGCAAAACCGGCGCAAATATACGCTGGCTACCAATACCTATATCGCCAACGGCGGCAGCGAAGGCTGGATGTTTAAGCATATTTCGGCTAAGGATAAAAAGCCTCTCGGTTCTAAAACGATCCGAGATCTAATGGAAGATGCTTTGCGTAAAGGGCCGGCCGTTGCACCTGAAACAGGGAGGATTTACCAGCGGTAATATGCGCGCGAAGAAAATTTTTTGGCTTGTTATAGGGCTGTGCCTGTTAGGTGCCTGCCGGCAGGAAGAACGCATTCATATAGATGTGTTTTTTACGGCGGATGTAGAAGGATTTTATTGGTCCCGTCCGGAACCGAGGTGGAATAACCGCGAGGCGGGCGGATATGCGGTGCTGAAAAATTTTTTACAAAACCGCGAAGGCGATTTCCTGTTGTTTGACGGCGGGAACTGGTTTGGTTCCGCTCCGGAAGGCAATATGACCAAGGGCGCTTATGTGGCGGAATTAGCCCGCACTTTGCCTTATACCGCCGGAACTATCAGCGATAAAGATTTGGTGTACGGCTGGCCTTCTTTGCGTGATATCGTGCGCGAAATGCCCTATCCGTTTGTGGTGTCTAACCTGCGGCTGGAAAATAAAATTCCTTGGCCAATGCACGATTACCAAATCCGGACGGTAAATGGGATTAAAATCGGTATTTTTGGGTTGATAGATCCGCAGACGGTTAATAAAAATAAAGCCCGTTTGCTGGGACTGCAAGCGTTGGACCCGGTATCCGTCGCGCAGGAAATGACCGCTTTGCTGCGGGAAAAGGGCGTGGATTATATTATTGTATTAAGCTCTCTGGCGGCGGCGCAGGAAAACAGCGTAAGCGAAACTTCCATTGCCGAAGAAACCCCCGGCATTGATTTGATTTTAAGCTCCAATAAGGACCGTGAAAACGCCGAAACAGACCAAATCAACCAAACCCTGATTGTCTATCCCGGTTCCAAGCTGGACAGCGTGGGCCATATCCAATTATCTTTTGATGAAGATAAGCAGTTGCGGGATGTGGCGTTTGAGGACCTTGCTTTGTTAAAGGAATCTTATGGGGAGGACGCCAGTATTGCCCACCGGGCAGAATTATTGCGGGCTGAAACGCGCAAAAAAATGAATGCACGCGTGGCGGAACTGCCCGAACCGATTGCCACTTCTTTTGAGCAGGAATCTCCGTTAGGAAATTTGTTGACGCAGTGTCTGTACAAATGGTCAAAATTGGATGGGGCTATCCTTAATTCGGACTCTATTCGCAGTTCTCTGCCGGCAGGGAAACTGACGGAGTACGATTTGTATAAGACTTATCCGTATGGGGATAATATCACGTTTATCACAATTCGCGGGGAAGCTTTTTTAAAAGCGCTGGAATCTTCTCTTAACGCCAAAGATAACTTCCCGCAGATTGCCGGCTTTTCCGTTACCTATACCTCAACCCCCAACGGGCGCAAAATCCGCCGGGTAACCTTGGATAATGGGCGCATCATCCGCCCGAATGAAACCTATCGTTTTGCGGTAACGGACCATGTGCTGGCGGGAGGTTTTGGACACGACGGATTTATTGATTCCTTGGAATTTAAAAATACGTTCGTGGAAGCCCGCCAGATTATGCGTTCCTGTCTGTCCCGGCAAAAAACGGTATTGGCCCCGGAAACTGGCCGTTGGCAGCGTGTCTTATGACATACATCCGCCCGCTTGCAATAGGCTCTTTTACCGCCGCCAATAATTTGCTGTTGGCGCCGATGGCGGGAATTACCGATGCTCCTTTCCGTGTGTTATGTTTGAAAGGCGGCGCGGGCCTTGTGTGTGCGGAAATGGTGTCCGCCCACGCCTTGCATTACGGAAATGCCAAAAGCGGGCGTATGCTGCAAATTAATCCCCGGGAGCACCCCGTTTCTATGCAAATTTTCGGTTCGGACGAAGCGACTATCGCCGAGGCCGCCCGCAACGCCGAAGCGCAGGGGGCCGATATTGTAGATTTAAATGCCGGCTGCCCCGTTAAAAAAATTAATAAAGCCGGCGCCGGCTGCGTACTGATGAAGGACGAAGCCAAGCTGGGGCGGTTGGTGGAAGCGGCTGTAAAAAGCGTTAAAATTCCGGTTACGCTTAAAACGCGCATCGCGCTGACGCATAAAGAACTGTTAAGCGTGCGGATGGCCAAACTGGCCGAGAACGCCGGAGCCAGCGCCGTAGTGCTGCATGCCCGCGCGGCGGTGGATGTTCATTCCGGTCCGCCCAATATTCCGGCGGTGGCGGAGGCGTGCGCCGCCGTAAAAATACCAGTTATTGGAAACGGCGGTATTGTGGACGCCCAAACGGCGAAGTCCTTTTTAGAGGCGGGCTGTGCTGGCGTGATGATTGGGCGCGGTGCGGTGGGCAATCCGTATATTTTCCGGGATATCATAGATGTTTTTGAAGGAAAGGATTCTTCTTCCCACAGTCCGGCAAGCCGCCTGCGGATTTATTTGGACCTTATTCGGGAAAATGTAGCTTACTATGGGGAGCGCATCGGCGTAAACCGCAGCCGCAAAACCGCCGGATATTGGATAAAAGATTTTCCCGGTGCGGCGGACGTGCGCGGGCAGTTTGTGCGGCTGGACGCCCAGGCCGATATAGAAACCCTTTTTGCCCAAACGCTGCTTCGGCTGGAAGCCGGTATGCCGCCTGCTGGCGAGAAAATATAAAAAATCCACTAAATTTTGATATAATATATAGGAAACCACGAGTCATTAAGACAGCGGCCACCACTCCGCTGCGCATTAATTACACAAGGTAGAAACAAAAATTATGACAAAAACTTTTTTGCCTTCCGTTAAGGAAGTTGAAACCACCCGCAAATGGCATCATATTGACGCCACGGGCCAAACCCTGGGCAGACTGGCTACCCAAATTGCCGTCTTGCTGATGGGTAAACACAAAAAAACCTATACGCCTCATATGGACTGCGGCGATTTCGTCGTTGTCACCAACGCCGGCAAAATCAAATTGACCGGCAACAAAATGGAACAGAAGGTTTACTTCTCCCACTCCGGTTATGCCAAAGGCGCCAAAGAAACGCCGGTAAAAAGAGTGTTGGAAAAGAACCCCACCAGAGTATTGGAATTGGCCGTTAAGAGAATGTTGGACGAAAACAAACTCCGCGCGCCCAGAATGAAACGCTTGAGACTGTTCGCCGGCGAAGAACATGCCTTCACCGAACGCTTTGGTAAATAAGAGGGATAGAAATTTATGAACAATACGAAAGAACTTAAAACCGGAAGAAGAAAAACCTCCGTCGCCCAGGTAGAATTGTTGAAAGGCAAAGGCGTCATTACCGTTAACGCCAAATCTCTGGACGAATACTTTGGCAACCACGCCCGCTGCAAAGCCGCCGTCAAGGCGCCGCTCGTGGTGACCAACCTGGAAAAAGAATACGACGTTAACGCCAAAGTTATCGGCGGCGGTGTATCGTCCCAGGCCGGCGCCCTGCGCCATGCCATCGCGCGCTCTTTGGCTGCTATCAGCGAAGATCTGAAAAAAGCCGTGAAGAAGGCCGGTTATCTTACCCGCGATCCCCGTATGGTGGAAAGAAAGAAACCCGGTCAGCCCGGCGCCCGCAAACGCTTCCAGTTCTCCAAACGTTAATCGTTTGCTGGAAACTTGCAGGAGTTGTGTTTTGTACCCCCGCTCTGCACGAGTGGGGGTTTTAAATAATAGGATATACATCTTTTGTGAAGGAGCCTTTGATGAAAAAATATATTTTAGTCCTGGGGTTGGTGGCGGCTTGTGTGTTGCCGGTCCTTGGGCAGGATTTGCCCCAGTGGGCGGCATTGGTGAAAAAGGCCGAACAAGAAGCCCATCCTTTAGGCCGCCCGGAAAGTTGGTTCGGCGTACGCAAGGCCCGGGAAGAAAGCTATGAAGCTTTTTGTTACGAACAAATTATGACCCCGGAAGGTATTGTATTCCCGGAAGCAAAAAGAAAGTGGGGTAAAGACGCTCAACGGCAGCTGCAAACGTTGCACGCTCTGCTGATAGGCCGCCGGCAATGGCTGCAGCTGGAAGCAAACCGAAATGAATTGTTTGCCCCTTATGCCATAGTGGCGGACTATCCTTTGGACTTGCCTTATATGAGTGAAGAAAGTTTTTTGAAGCTGCGTGCCCTTTTACGAGGGGATTTTGCGGAATTTAGTCTTGTTAATCCCCGCGTGGAACAGCAAGGAAATACGGTAATGGTATGGTTTGAAAACTGGACCAAAGAAGATAAATCCATTCGGCTGGCTTTTGAAACAAGCGAATATATTTTGGATATTTGCCGCAACCATTGCGAAGAGAATCCCTTCCAAACCATGATGTAAAAATGTTACCCCGCGCTAGCGCGGGGTTTTTATTTTGTCTGCCAGCCATTTCTGAAAGAACAAAATTCTGCGCACATTCTGAGGGCCGGAAGGCTGCTGTGGTAGGGTGTGTCATTTCTGAAACAGTGTGGCCGAAAGTAGCTGCGTTAGCAGGCATAGGCTAGGCACTGGGCTGTGTTTCGTTAGAGCGCGACATATCGGAAATAGTGTGGCTTAATCGTGTTAACGGGCATAGAGAGGGGAGCCCCGGCCCAGGGCCCCATAAAAATCACTTCCAAGCGGGGAATAAATGGTCCCATAAAAAGCAGTTTTAAACGGGGAATTTTACAACTCGCGCGGTTCCCCGCGCTCAAACAAATAAAATTCCTAATCCGTTTAAAACGCTTTTTAAAGGCGGGACAAAAGGGGCGGTTAAACGGCAACAGCAATGACACTTCCACAGCATAAGCACACACGGAAACAGCTTCCTTTTTGAAATAGTGCACCATTGTAATAACGAGGTGTTTTCTGGGGAACGTACAGCGGGTAATGCGCGGGGCCCAATGCCGGGGGTGGACGCTATAGAAACGGAAAAGGAGCCCCTTCTTTTGCGGCGGCGCATAGGGGAAATTTGCTAAAATATAAATATGAAAATACCGGCGCTGTGCCCGTTGGACGGCCGCTATAGCGGCAGACTGGGCGCGCTCAGCAGTGTGATGAGCGAAGCCGCCTTCACTGCATCCCGCGTGCGCGTGGAATGCATGTGGTTGGAAATCTTATCCGATTTAAAACTTCCCAAATTTAAGCCGCTTACTGTAAAAGAACGCCAGCTTTTGGCGGAGGTTTGCCTATTGTCCGAAAGAGATTTGGAAATCCTTCGCGCGTTGGAATTTGACGGCTTTCAAAACATTCCCGCCACCAAACACGATGTCAAAGCCGTAGAATATTTTCTGCGGCTAAAACTGGGAAAAACTTCGTTACAAGACCGCTTGGGCTGGCTGCATTTTGCTTTAACCAGCGAAGATGTAAACAGCGCTTCGTATGCGGTGTTGCTGTCGGACGGGGTGGAAAAAGCCTTGCTCCCCGCCTTAATTCGGCTGCAAAAGGAATTGGCAAAACTGGCCCGCAAAGAAGCGGGATCCGTCCTGCTGGCCCGCACGCACGGGCAGCCCGCTGTACCGACGACCTTTGGCAAAGAAATCCGCGTGTTTGAATACCGGTTGGCCCGCCAATTGGACGCACTTAAAAAACGGACGGTTTCGTTTAAATTTGGCGGAGCGGTGGGAAATTTTAACGCGCATTTAGCGGCTTTTCCGGGGGGGCATTGGCAACGGACCGTTAAACAAATGGCGGCGCGGTTAAACCGCGGGCGCAAAATAAAATTGGTTCTGTCGCCTGTTACTACCCAGGTGGACAATCGCGACAGTTATGCCGAGCTGTTTGATAATCTGCGCCGGATAGACGTGATTTTGCTGGATTTTTGCCGGGATATGTGGCAGTATATTTCGGCGGGTTTGGTGCGCCAAAAAACCGCTCCGGGCGAAGTGGGTTCCTCTACTATGCCGCAAAAAGTCAACCCGATTGATTTTGAAAACGCCGAAGGCAATTTGCAGTTGGCGGACGCTCTTTTTGAACTTTTTTCGCGCAAGCTGCCGGTTTCGCGTTTGCAGCGGGATCTATCGGATTCTACGGTGCTTCGCAATATGGCGGTGGCGTTTGGCTATGCGTTGGTGGCGTACCAATCGGTATTAAAAGGGTTAACCAAAATTTCATTTGACCGAACCGCCGCCCGGGAAGAAGTAAACGCTCATCCCGAAGTATTGGCGGAAGCGGTGCAGACCGTTTTGCGCGCGGCGGGATATTCCCGCGCGTACGAACAAATGCGGGATTTTACCCGCGGGCGGGAAATAACTCCGTCCCTGTGGAAAGAATTTATAGCAGGGTTGCCCGTAGACGAAGCAACCCGGACAAAACTGCGTGCGCTGACGCCCGAACAATATAAGGGCCTTGCACGTGAACTTGCGGAGGGAAAATATGATTGATATTGTCTGCGGCGGTCAAGCCGGCGATGAAGGAAAAGGCAAAATTTCCGCGTATTTATCTTATAAAGGCAATTACGATTATTGTGTGCGCGTGGGCGGCCCCAATGCCGGGCACACCGTTGTGCAGGACGGTAAATCTTATACGCTTAAAAATATTCCGTCCGGTTTTTTAAATCCAAAAACAAAACTGGTGTTGGGTGCCGGCGCGTATACAAAAACGCAGTGGCTTTTGGATGAAGTCAAAATCACCGGTACGCGCGACCGCTTGATTATTGACCCGTACGCCGTATTAATTTCCGACGAACAAACCGCCGCCGAAAAGGGCGCTTCCCACTTTATGCAGCATATCGGCAGCGTGGGCACCGGCTTAGGCCAGGCCGTACGCGAGCGTATTGAACGGCGCGATATTAAGTTTGCCAAAGACGAACCTCTTTTAAAAGATTTTATTCAAGATGTGCCCGAACTCTTAAACGGATGTTTGGACAAAGGCGGGCAAATCTTGCTGGAAGGCACGCAGGGGATTAAACTTTCCTTGCTGCACGGGGAATATCCGTTTGTAACGTCGCGCGATACGACCGCCAGCACTTTCTTGGGCGAGGCCGGCCTTGGCCCCAAGTCCGTGCGGGACGTGTATGTGGTGTTTAAGCCCTACATCACCCGCGTAGGCCCCGGCCCGCTGGAACAGGAATTGACCGACGAAAAAGAACTGGAAGTCTATCATACCAAAGGGCACGAAATTGGCAGCGTCAGCAAGCGGCTGCGCCGTATCGGTGCGTTTGAAAAACGTTCCGCCGCGCGGGCTATTATGATTAACAACTGCACCAAAATCGCTTTGACGCATATGGATATGTTTCCCGGCAACGACCGGGTGAAATCGTATGCGGACTTTACACCGCAGGCGCAGGCGTTTTTGGAAGGCCTGAAACAACTTTGCGCCCGCACTTATCCGCATCCGGAAATTGCGCTTATTTCCACCGGGCCGGATATGGAAGACACCTTGGTGCTATAGGATATAAGCCCCGCTTTGGCGGGGCTTTTTCAGGCGGTGTTGCGCATTTCGGCCCACGGGGGTATAATAAAAAAAGGGGGATTTATGAAAGATATTATTTTTGATTTAGGCGGCGTATTGATTGATTGGAACCCGCGTCATCTATATAAGAAAATTTTTGGTTCCGAAGAAGAAATGGAATGGTTCTTGTCCAATGTTTGCACTCCGCAGTGGAATACCCAGCAAGATGCCGGCCGGCCGTTTGCCCAGGGCTTAGCCGTGGCGAAAGAAAAGTATCCTAAATATTCGCCGCAGATTGACGATTATTTTAAGCGTTGGGATGAAATGCTGGGCGGCCCGATAAAGGCTTCGGTAGCGGTACTCAAAGAACTGAAAGAAAAAGGGTATCGGCTGTATGCGCTGACGAATTGGTCGGCGGAAACGTTTCCCATTGCGCGGGCAAAATATGATTTTTTAAATTTATTTGACGGAATTGTCGTATCCGGGGAAGAACGCCTGGTAAAACCGGATCCGGCTATTTACGCACGCTTGCTCAAGCGTTATGAGCTGCGTTCGTCCAATTGCGTATTTATAGACGACAATGCCGCCAATGTGTCGGAAGCCGCTCACCTGGGGTTTGACGCTATATGTTTTAATGGGGGGGAAAACCTGCGGACCGAATTGCTTCGGCGGGGACTATTGTAAAATTTCTCAAAGCTGCGGGCTGACAGGTGGCCCTTAAATAAAACTTGCACAAACAAGCCGGAGCGAAAAAGGCTCCGGCTTGTTTTTATTTAAATTTTCATTACCGAATGATAGTAATACCTGCCAGGCCGCTTTCCATTACCGCTTTGCGAAGAAGAGGCTGATACATAAAGGGGCATTTTAGCAGTTTGCCCCAAAGCTTAAGCCGTAGGAGCAAGGACCCTCGTGCATAGCGGCGGTGTTCATCCGCGCAGGGAGCGGGCAGGAGGGCGGCAGCTAATTTTTGTGCGCTAATCATTGCACTGGAGAAGCCTTCTAAACTGCTGGGGCTGATGAAGCCCGCCGCTTCGCCAATTAAAAATACGCCGTTTTCTCCCAGACAGAACTGCCGCCAGCCTGCCGGGCGTAACACGCGGCAAGCTTCTGTTTTAAGCGGAGTTCCAAATTGGAAACCGTATTTTTTAAACGCGTTTTTTTGACGTTCAAAGCGGGCCCGGCAGCCTTCCGCCGGATACGCCCCGCCAAAAATAAAATACCCGTCTTTGGATACGGACCAAGAGTAACAATCGGTTTCTTTCGGATCAAAAATACAGGAATAGAAAGGACTTTTGTGTTCTTCTTGGAACCATTGCTGCAGCGCTACATAACTGCGCACCCGGTGTTGCGGGAAAAAGGTCCTGCGCGCCAATGAGTCCGCTCCGTCTGCTCCCACTATTCTTTTGGCAAGGGCTGTTTTTTTCTGCCCGTTTTGGCGGTATATTACTTCAAATAATCCGTCTGCGCACCGGCCTAGCTGCGTAACCTGGGCGCCACGGCTTATTTGTACGGCTGGCGGAATAAGCGTTTGGAGCCAATGGTCAAATTTTTGCCGGTCCATATTCATATAGAACCGTTGGTAATGGCGGATCAGCCCGGTGGAGAGGTCAATTGTGCGTACGGCAAAAAGCTGGGGGTCCACCAGCACGGATTTAGGTAATGTTAAATCGAACCGGGCCAACGCTTTTTGCGCGTCCGGCGCCAGCAATCCCCCGCAGGGTTTTTCAAAACCGCCGGGATGAAAGGTCTTTTTATCCAGGCATAAAACTTTTCTGTTGCTTAACAGCCGCGCCAGTGTGCTGCCTGCCGGACCAAGCCCCAAGATAACTACATCAAATATAGGTTCTGTCATTAAAAATCTACAAATAGCTAAGATGTTTGTCCGCCGCATTTTAAAATGCGGCGAATGTTACGGCGGTTCTTTTTATGCCGGGGTCAGCGGATAGCGGTTACTTCGTATCCGGCGTCTTGTACGGCTTTTTTAAGCGTATCGTCCTCTATGGGTTCTGCGGCAATCACTTCGGCGCATTTTTTGCTTAAGTCTACTTTGGCCTGCACTCCCGGCAGCGCATTTAAAGCGCGTTCCACATGGCTGGCGCAATGTTGGCAAGCCATTCCTTCAATCACTAATATTTTATGCATATGTTTCTCCTGAGGTTTTTTTCTAGGCAGGCGCGCCGGTTTAAAAAAGCGGAGCCGCAAAGCATTTGTTACTACGCATACGGAGCTTAAACTCATGGCGGCAGCCGCCACTATAGGGCTCAGCTTCCAGCCAAACGGCAGGTATAACGCCCCCGCCGCCAGCGGAATACCCAACACATTGTAAATAAACGCCCAAAATAAATTTTGTTTGATGTTGCGCAATACCGCCCGGCTGAGCTGCAGGGCGGTTGCTACTCCGGTTAAATTGTCTTTCATCAGAACAATGTCGGACGATTCTACCGCCACGTCCGTGCCGGCTCCCAGGGCAATCCCTACATCGGCGCGGACCAATGCCGGGGCATCGTTTACGCCGTCCCCGGCCATAGCCACCACTTCTCCTTCGTTTTGCAGGCGGCGTACGACAGCTTCTTTCTCTTGCGGCAGTACCCCGGCGATGACGTGCTCAATTTCCGTTTCCTGCGCTACGCGCCGTGCGGTTTGTTCGTTGTCTCCCGTAAGCAGGATAACTTTTAAATGCATTTTTTTAAGCAGGCTGACGGCTCCCGCCGCAGAAGGTTTGATGGTATCCGAAAAAGACACCGTGCCCAAAAACTGTTTCCCGCGTGCAAAGAAGAGCGGAGTTTTCCCGTCGGCAGCTTCTTCCTTCAGCCGTTTTTCTCCTTCCGGCACGGATACGCCGGCATCTTGCATATGGGCCAAGTTCCCGCCGAGCAGCCAGTTATTCCCTTCCCTTGCGCGCACTCCGCGCCCGGGAAGCAGTTCAAAGTCCGCCAGCTGTACAAGCGGCGTATTTTGTTTTTCCGCATAGGCAGATAACGCCTGTGCAAACGGGTGTTGCGAAAAGTGCTCCAACGAAGCCGCCTGGCACAGGAGCTGCCCTTCGGTAACGCCGGCTGCGGGCAATACACGCGCCACCTGCATTTGCCCCGTTGTAACGGTGCCCGTCTTGTCCAGCACAACAGTTGTTACTTTATGGGCCCGTTCCAGCGCGGCGGCCGATTTGACTAAAATCCCCTGCCGGGCCGCACTGCCGGTGCCTACCATAATAGCCGTGGGGGTGGCTAACCCCAGCGCACACGGGCACGAAATAACCAACACGGAAATAGCCGACGACAACGCAA
Organism: uncultured bacterium; assembly: GCA_949297775.1. Classification (GTDB taxonomy): domain Bacteria; phylum Elusimicrobiota; class Elusimicrobia; order Elusimicrobiales; family Elusimicrobiaceae; genus Avelusimicrobium. Next base: position 112,827 of record CASFTM010000004.1, on the reverse strand, counting down.
ACCCAAAGCTGGTTCCCTGCGAAAGCCACACAATAAGCGTTAAGAGCGCTACCGCTATCACCGCTGGCACAAAAACGGCGCTTACGCGGTCTGCCAGCCGGGCGATAGGAGCCTTGCTTCCGGCGGCTTCTTCCACTAAAGTAATAATTTGGGCCAAAACGGTGTCTTTCCCGGTACGTTCCACACGCAGTTCCACATATCCGCTGGCCAGCAAAGTGCCTGCGGCCAGTTCGGCCCCAATGGGTTTATCTTGCGGGAGACTTTCTCCCGTCAAGGCCGATTCATCCGCCGCGCCGCCGCCTTCTACCACCACGCCGTCAGCGGCAATCCGTTCTCCTGCACGGACGACTACGATATCTCCCGCCACCAACCCTTGCACCGGGACGGAAACTTCTTTGCCGCCGCGCAGCACGGAAGCCTCGGCCGGTACCAATCGTACCAAAGCGGAGATGGCGTCAGAAGTTTTTACTTTAGCCCGCGCTTCCAGCCATTTGCCCAATGTAACTAATGTTAAAATCATCGCGGCCGATTCAAAATACAAATGCACGGCCCGTTCCGTGGCGGCTTCCATATTGGGAACGCCCATTAAGTAGATTACACTGCACAGCCCCCATATGCCGAACACTGCTGCCGAGCCGGAACCCAGCGCGATTAAACTGTCCATATTGGGGGCACCAGAAAACAACCGTTTGAATCCGTTGGTAAAAAATTTGCGGTTTACCGATAATACGGGAAGGGTCAGCAACAATTGCACGAGGGCGAAAAGCCCAGGGTTTTTATGCAATAGGACTGGAAGCGGGCACGAAAACATCTGCCCCATCGCTACATACAACAGCGGTACTAAAAAGACCAAAGACCAAATAAACCGGTATTTTAGTTTGCGGGCTTCTTCTTTGGCGGCCCGTTGGGGGGATAAAAAGCCTGTTTCTTCCCCGGGGCAGAAGGCGTCATACCCTGCCCCGCGTACGGCGGCGATGATATCTTGCGAAGATAGGTGTTCCTCATCGTATTCCGTGAGGAGGGTGTTTTGCAGCAAGTTAACCGATGCATACCGCACGCCGGGCAGTTTGGCCACGGCGCGCTCTACATGGGTTTGGCAGGCCGAGCAGGTCATACCGGTAACATTAAATTTTTTCTTCATAATTTATAAAATCCCCTATTCTTAAAGGATAAGCTTATCGTCGGGGCTTGTCAAGGAGTCTTTCTTTAAGACCGTCGGGGCCGGAGCTTTTTTCAAAGCCTTCCCGACGGAACTATGCTTTTGTTTTACCCTTTTTTTTGCTACACTATATCCCATGACTATAGTAATTATTCTGTTGATGTTGGTTTTAAACGCCCTTTTGGCGGCTTATGAAATGGCCCTGGCATCCATTTCCCGTACGAAACTGTCCATTTTGGCGCAGGAAAAGCGGCTGGGCGCCGAACAGGCCCTTTTTATGAAGGACCATATGGAAGGCAGCCTGGCGGTGGTGCAGATTGGTATTACGCTGGTAGGGGCGATTGCCGCCGCAGCCGGCGGGGCGGGCGCAGATGAAATGTTTTCTCCCGTTTTGCAAGAGTGGCTTTCTATCCCCAAACGCCTGGCGGATGCGCTGGCGGTGGCGGTGGTGGTGGTGCCGCTTAGTTTTATTACCATTGTGTTCGCCGAGCTGACGCCTAAAACCTTTGCCATTAAAAACAAAGAATTTGTAACGCTTAAATTTTCGCCCGTTATGCGGGTGCTGTATTCCATTTTGTCGCCTATCGTGCACATTATGGAAGCGATGGTGCGTTTCTTTACCCAAAAAACGCTGACGAGCAAAACGCCCGATCCTAAAGAAGCCCAAAAAGCCGCTATGACGGATTTGCGTACCGCGGCGGCGATTGCTTCTTCTTCGCGTTTGTTTGGCAAAACGGAAGAAAAAATCGTGCTTTCCAGCGCGATGTTCTGCATTCGCAAAATCCGCGAAATCCAGGTGCCGCTGGACCAGGTGTATATGCTGGACGCAGGGGACTCTATCGCCGATACCTTTGTAAAAGCGCATTTGGATATGCATACGCGCTTCCCGGTGCGGGAAAATCCGTCCGACCCTCAAAGCATTATCGGGTATTTAAACTTTAAGGATATTTTCCTGTCTACCAAAATGGCTGGCAGCGCCCCCACTTCCGCGCGGACGATTATCCGCCCGATGCTGCGCCTGGAAGCGGATACCATTATTTCCGCCGCCTTGCAGAAAATGATGAAGGAAAAACAGCATATCTGCCTGGTTACCGAAGACGGAAAAATTACGGGCATTTTAACGCTGGAAGACATCTTTGAAGAAATGGTGGGCGAGATTGAAGACGAATACGATTTCTTCCCGGCCTATATCCGTCCGATTGGTTCTTCGCTGGTGGCCAGCGCCACGGCTAAAATGACCGAGGTGTTTGCGCAGCTTAACATGCCGGCCCCCGCGGACGTAACCCCTGCGCTGACGGTGGCGCAATGGACCGAACAAAAGCTGGGCCGCGCCTTGGATAAGAACGACAAATTAAAGGCAGACGGCCTGCTGGTGGACCCGCGCAAATTCCGCCGCCACAAATTAATGGAAGTATTAGTAAGTAAAGCGGAATAAATCAGGCTGGGTTTTGTTTTATTCTCCCCCGGGTTTCTAAGCCCGGGGGAGAATTTTTATGCTGGTAAATCCGCGGGCCCCATTGTCCGTGTGGGACATAAAAAACCCCGGGCTTGGCGCCCGGGGAAAGCTTTTAGCGAAGAGGCTAAGCTAATTTGGCAATAACCGCTTGGGCAAATTCGCCGGTGGAGGCGGTGCCGCCCAAATCAAACGTCAGCGTTTTGCCTTCTTGCAACACGCTCAGTAACGCGTCTTCAATGCGCTGGGCGCAGGCGGTTTCTCCCAAGTGCCGCAACATCAGGCACGCACTTAACAACAGTGCGGTGGGGTTGGCCTTATTTTGCCCGGCTAACGCGGGGCTGCTGCCGTGTACGGCTTCAAACACGGCGGCGTGGGTGCCAATGTTGGCCCCCGGCGCTACGCCCAATCCGCCGGTTAAGCCGGCAGCCAGGTCGGATACGATGTCCCCATACAAGTTAGGCAGAACGAGCACATCATATATTTCCGGGTTGATAACCAACTGCATACACAAATTATCCACCAAAACTTCTTCGTAAGCAATTTGCGGATACTGCTGCGCTACGGCGCGGACCGCTTCTAAAAACAAACCGTCCGAAAATTTGCAAATGTTGGCCTTGCTGACCGCCGTTACTTTGCGGCGGTTGTTTTGGACGGCGTAATCAAACGCGTAGCGGGCAATCCGTTCGGACGCGCCGCGCGTAATGCGTTTAATGGATTCGGCGGTATCGTCGTCCACTTTGCGTTCTATGCCGGCGTACAGGTCTTCGGTATTTTCGCGCACGATGACCAAGTCCACCCCGCTGTAGCGGCTTTTTACGCCGGGCAGCGTTTTGGCCGGGCGCACGCAGGCATACAAATCCAACGCTTTGCGAAGCGCCACATTCACGCTGCGAAAGCCTTTGCCGATGGGCGTAGTAACGGGGCCTTTCAACGCCACTTTGTTTTTGGCGATGCTGTCCAATACGCGCTGGGGCAATACGGCGCCTTCCGTTTCCAGCACCGCGGCGCCGGCGGTTTGTTCTTCCCATTGCACCGGGGCGTCCGCCGCCTGCAAAATATCCGTTACCGCGTGGGTAATTTCCGGGCCGATGCCGTCCCCGGGGATTAAGGTTACCAAATGTTTTTGCGTCATACTAAATCAAACCCGCCGTGCTTTTGAATATGCGCCATCAGGCCGCCTTCGTTCAAAATTTTAATCATCACGTCTGGCAGCGGCGTAACGGGGATGTCAATCTTTTGCGTGCGGTTGTGCACCACGCCGGCTTTTACGTCCACTTCCAGTTCGTCGCCGGCGTTGATTTTGTCCGTGTCGCATTCCACCAGCAGGAGGCCGATGTTAATGGCATTGCGGAAGAAAATGCGCGCAAAGCTTTTGGCCAGTACGGCGTTTACGCCCGCCAGTTTGATAATGGTCGGTGCGTGCTCGCGCGAAGAACCCAGCCCAAAGTTTCTGCCGGCTACGACAAAGTCCCCTTTTTGCATAGAGGACGCAAAGTTCGGGTCCGCGTCTTCCAGCACGTGTTTAGCCAGTTCCGGCAGGTTGCTGCGCAAATGGAATAAACGTCCAGGGGCGATGTGGTCGGTGCTGATGTCATCGCCAAATTTCCAAGCTTTTCCTGTTAATTGCATACGTTAAATCCCCCTCGGGTCGGTGATGTGCCCGGTCAGCGCGCTGGCGGCTGCCGTGGCGGGGCTGCACAGGTAGATAAACCCTTTGGTGTTGCCCATACGGCCCTGGAAGTTGCGGTTTTGGGTGGACAGGCAGGCTTCGCCGTCGCCCAAAATACCGCCGTGTACGCCCACGCACGGGCCGCAGCCCGGCGTTTGGACGGAGGCGCCGCTTTGCACAAAAATTTCAATCAGGCCTTCTTTAAGCGCCTGCAGCATCACGTCGCGCGAAGCGGGCGTGATAAACAGCCGCACGCCGTCCGCTACGTGTTTGCCTTTTAAAATCTGCGCGGCGGTGCGTAAATCTTCTATGCGCCCGTTGGTGCAGGTGCCGATGTAGATTTGGTGGATGTTCACGCCGGAAAGTTCTTTGGCTTTTTTGACGTTGTCCACCGTGTGCGGGCAGGATACCACCGGTTCCAGGGTGGAAGCGTCTATTTTAATCACGCGTTCGTAAACGGCGCCTTCGTCGGCTTTGATTTCTTTAAATTTATCGCCGCGGCCGTGTTCCTGCAAGTATTTTTTTGTTTTTTCGTCCGGTGCAATCAGCCCGGCTTTGGCGCCGGCTTCCACCGCCATATTAGACAGCGTAAAGCGGTCCGCCATCTCCATATTTTCAATGGTTTCGCCGCAGAATTCCAGCGCTTTGTAGGTGGCGCCGTCCGCGCCGATGAGGCCGATTAGGTGCAAAATCAAATCTTTGGCGCCTACGCCGGGCTGGAATTTGCCCGTTACTTCTATTTTAAAGGTAGCCGGCACTTTCAGCCACGTCTTGCCGATAGCCATCCCTACGGCTACGTCGGTAGAACCCATCCCCGTGGCAAACGCGCCCAGCGCGCCGGAGGTGCAGGTGTGGGAATCGGCCCCGATTAAAATTTCACCGGGGTTGACGTATTTTTCCACCAACAGCTGGTGGCATACGCCTTCGCCGATTTCGCTTAACACCGCGCCGGTGCGTTTGGCAAAATCGCGCAGCACAATATGCGTGTTGGAAAGCTCCTTGCGGGGGCTGGGGGCGGCGTGGTCAATAAACAAAATGGTACGGCTGGGGTTTTTGACCGTTTGAAAGCCGGCTTTTTCCAGCTGGGCCACCGTCAGCGGGCCGGTGCCGTCCTGTACGGCGGTTACGTCTACATCCGCCACTACAAAATCGCCGGCGCGCACGGGCGCGGGGGTATGGGCGGAGATAATTTTTTCGGCTAACGTCTGTTTAAGCATTTTTTTCTTCTCCCAAATAATGCGGGGTAATGGTCATCACCTTGGCGGTGATATCCGGGTGGTGGTAGATAAAGCGCAATTCGCTTTCCACCAGCGGCAGCTGGTTATGCACGTTGGCATAGCGCACCAGTTCCAAAATTTCGCGGGCGTGCGCATCGTTTTTAAATTCCAGTTCCAGCTTTTCGTATACGTTGCGAAAGCCCTTAATGCCGCCGTATTCTCCGGTGGTAATCACGCGGCCTGTTTCAATGACTTCCGGTTCCCCGCGGCCGAGTTCTTCAAAATCGTACAGTTCGTAGTTGCGGCGGTCTTTGAGTGCGCCGTCGGCGTGGATGCCCGATTCGTGCGCAAAGGCGTTGGCACCCACGGCGGGCTGGTTTATCGGTATCGGTACGCCAAAAGCGTACGAGGCGTATTTCGCCAGCTGCCAGGCTTTGTTGAGGCGGATGTTGGGGTTTAACTTATAGTCCTGCATTCCGCTGCCGTGCACGATAGCGAGCAGACAGGATACCAAATCGGCGTTTCCGGCGCGTTCGCCCAGGCCGTTGACCGTGGTGTTGATAAACGCTTCCGAACCGCCGTCCACCGCGCCTTTGGCGCCCATAACGGAGTTGGCCACCGCCATACCCAAGTCGTTGTGGCAGTGCAGTTCAATGGCGATATGTGTGGCTTCGGCGATTTTGCGGATGCGGTCGTAAATGACGTCCGGGGTATCGTAGCCCAGCGTATCGCAGTAGCGGAAGCGCACGGCGCCGGCTTCTTTGGCGGCGCCGGCAAATTCAATTAAAAAGTCCAAGTCTGTGCGGGAAGCGTCCTCGGCGTTTACGCCTACGCCCAGCGCGCCTTTTTCTTTTGCCAGACGCACGGCGCGGACGGCTTTATTCATAATGTCTTTACGGTTAAATTTACCGCCGAATTTCCCGGCAAGCATTTGGTCGGACGTAGACATAGACAAATTGCAATACTGCAACCCCGGTACGTTTTTAAAGGCGAGGTTTACGTCTTCCTCCACGGCGCGCAGCCAACCGCTTAAGCGGGTTTTGTCAATGATGCCTTGTTTTACCAGTTCCAAATTGGCGTTTAAATAATTGGTTTCGTGGTTGGTGGTGGGGAAACCAAATTCGGAAAAAGCCACGCCCAATTCGTTTAAATAAAAATTCAACATGGTCTTTTGCAGTTTGGACAATCCCAACCGGGAAGTTTGTACGCCGTCGCGGTTGGTTACGTCCACAATCCAAATTGTGTGTTTCATTTCGGGGTCCTCCCAAATCGGTTTATATTCGTAGATTTTACCATATTTGGACCGCCCGGCAGAAACGGTTTTGGGAAATTTATTCCGTTGGGCAGCAGGCGTGCTTCAAGTGAAACCGCTCCGGCTGTTGCTTGGGACGTTTAGAGGCTAGGGTTGTTGGGGGGAAGCCGGCTTGAGCAAGGTTTCAAACTGTTCTATAGGGAGCGGGCGGGAGAAGAAATATCCCTGGGCTAAATCGCAGCCGGTTTGGCGCAGGAAATCGGCCTGGTCGCGCGTTTCCACCCCTTCCGCCACCACCTGGATGCCGAGCGATTTAATCATAGAAACAGCCCCTTCAATGACTTTATGGGCGTGGGGATTGTCCTCAAAGCCGGCTAAAAATTCTTTGTCCAATTTGATGCTGTCAAATTGCAGGCTTTTCAGTACATTGAGCGAAGAATACCCGGAGCCGAAGTCATCCATCGCCACGGAGAACCCGTAGTTATGCAGACGGGTGATAACGTCCTGTGCGCGGGTAAGGTTATTAAAAATCACGCTTTCGGTCAGTTCCACTTCTATCATTTCGTGCGGCACGTTGTATTTGTTGACCAGCCGCAGCATTTGCGGAATGTAGCGTGCATCGTTTAAGTGTAGCCGGGAAAAATTGACCGCTACCGGCACGGTTTGCAGCCCTTTTACCTGCCAAGCTGCCAACAGGCGGGCGACGCTTTCCAGGATAAACATATCCAGCCGCAGGATAAAGCCGTTCTTTTCAAAAATAGGGATAAAATCGTCCGGGCGGACAATCCCTTCCGACATCCGGTTCCAGCGCACCAGGGCCTCCGCCCCGCGCATTTGCCCGGTGGCAAAGTCGCATTTGGGCTGGAGGTAGACGGCAAAATCGCCGTGGTCCAGGGCGGCTTCCATCGTGTTTTCTATTTGTTTTTCGGCTACGATGCGTTTGCGGTCGGAATCGTCGTAAAACTGGCATTTGTCAAACGACCGCTTTTTGGCGTTTTCCAGGGCCAGGTGGGCGCGGTCCAGCATAATGTAGAAGGGGATGTTTTCTTTTACTTCATATACGCCAAACGCTACGTCAATCATCAGGCAGGAATCCGCCACGGTGCAGTCCCGCCGCAGCTGGGTGGCTAAATTATGGATGCGTCCGCGGAAAGATTTGCGGTCGGTGTATTTCAGCAGCAGGATAAAGTTGTCCGCTGTAGAGCGGCAAAAACTTTCGTCCGGGGAGAGGTCCTCCCGCAGCACGCGCGCCACCCGCTGGAGCACTTGGTTGCCGCGTTCGTAGCCGTGCAGGTCGTTGATGACTTTAAATTTGTTAATATCAAAAATCACCAACGCCGCCTGTCCGTTCAGCGCGGCCAATTTTTCGGGGAATTGTTCACACATCCGGTTGAAGTTATCCGCCCCGGTTAATTGGTCTACAAAAGCGGTGTTGAAAAGCTGGCGGTTGCTGTAGTCGCGCATATGCAGGATGTAAAAAATCAATGCAAAAAAGATGACAAAGACCGATATGAACAGCAAGAAAGACAGCCACGTTAAGTGTTGGGCCTGTTGGGCGACAAAGGTGGTGGGCAGGGCGGAAATCAAGTACCAGCCGTTAATTTGCAGCGGAATAAAGTGCAGGAACCGGTGCCCCGTGGAGGCCTGGTAGCCGACAAGGAAATGTTCCCTGTTTTGTACGGAGGAACGGAGGCCGGATATGGTGATGTCTTCATCAAAGTCGGCATGGGAAAGCAAATCAAAGACGTTGGAAAAGGACGTTTTATAATACCCCAGCACGGGTACACCGTCGCTTTGGACCACCATAGAATAGCCTTTGTTCCCCATGGCAGACAGCGCCAATAGCGGGCGGTACCGCTCCGGCTGTTGCAGGGCAAACAACGCACCCACCGGGCGGCCGTCCTGCATAATGGCGGCGGACTGAACCAAAACATCTTCGCCGTCCACCGGGTCCGCCTGGCGGACGGAAAGGTAGTGTCCTTCCTCCAGCGTGCGGGCTTTTACATCCGCCAAAAAGGAGGGGGAAAATTCATAGGGAGAGGAGAGGTGTATGCTCCCGTTTTCGGTGATAACCCCCAGCAATTTAAAATAATTATGTTGGGTTTGGCGTTTTAAAAATTCGGTCAGGCGCCGGGGGTCGGCCCAGGGGTAGGTGTCTTCCACTGTAAGAGCGATGGATTCCAAAATTTGCTGGTCGGTTTGGATTAAGCGGTTAAAGTCGGCGGCGGCTTCTTCGCCGGCGGCGGCGACGTGGGTTTTTACGTCCCGTTCCAAGATATGGCTTACCTGGCGCCAATACAGCGCCACGCCCGTGCCGATAACCAGCGCGGCCGCCATAAAAATAAAAATAAATAACCGGAAAGAAATGCGCTGCACCATACCCTCCAGACGGGCGTCCGGCTGGGCGCCCCGCCGCGTATTATTATAGCATTTATCCGCCTGGAAACCAGGCAAATTTACGGGTGAGTTTTTCTGAGGGTGTGCCTTTCCAAAAAGAACAGCTTTGCGGCATCAAAAATACTATAATCCCTAATAAGGACCTTTTATGAAAACAGCCCTCCTGATACCCGTTTATAATGAAGCGGAAACCCTGCCTTTTTTATGGGAAGAAACCCAGGCGGTTTTGTGCGGATTGCCGGAGCATACCTTTGAATATATTTTTGTAAATGACGGCAGCACCGACAGCACCCTTTTACAGCTAAAAAGCCTGGCGCAGGAACATAAAAACGTTAAAATTATTTCTCTTTCGCGCAATTTTGGCAAGGAAGCCGCTTTAAGCGCCGGCCTGGCGGAAGCGGCCGGGGCGGAGGCGGTTATCGTTTTGGACGCGGATTTGCAGGACCCGCCGGAGTTAATCCCCGCCTTTTTGCAAAAATATCAAGAAGGATTTGATATCGTGTACGGGGTTCGGGCGGACCGGACGAAAGATTCCTGGTTAAAACGCCTGACGGCGCGCGGATTTTATAAATGCTACAACGCGTTGGCTTCCCGCCCGCTGCCCGAAAATACGGGCGATTGCCGCCTGCTAAGCCGCCGGGCCGTGCAGGCGGTGCTCAGCCTGCCGGAACGGGAACGGTTTATGAAGGGGCTTTTTAACTGGGTGGGCTTTCGTGCCGCCGGGGTTCCGTTTTCCCGGCAAAAACGCCGCGCCGGCAAGAGCAAATGGACGTATTGGCAGTTGTGGAATTTTGCGTTGGAAGGGCTGACGGCTTCCAGCACGCTGCCGCTTAGGCTGTGGACCTATTGCGGGTTTGCGGTGTCCGGCTTTGCTTTTGTGTACGCGCTGTGGGTGGCGGCTAAGAAAATTTTGTATGGGAACCCGGTCAGCGGTTATGCGTCTTTGATGGTGGCGGTTTTGTTTTTTAGCGGGGTGCAGCTTATTTCGCTGGGGGTGATTGGCGAATATTTAAGCCGCGTATTTACGGAAGTGAAACAGCGTCCGCTGTATATTATAGACGAAAAGATAAATTGCTAATTCCAACCCGTTTGCATAAAAAATCCCCGGCGGTGCCGGGGATTTTTGCGTTAAATTACGAATGCGCCTGCGGCGGTTGGGAAGCGTCCTCCTGTTGTTTTTTAAACAGTCCCAACGTTTGTTGGGAATAGGCAAAGAACGGATAAAAATTATTCTCCGGGTTGCGCAGGAGCGCCTCGGGCAGTTCGGTATAGAACAGTTTTTCTTTGGATACGGCAAACAGCCGCACCATTTCGGGCGATGAGGGGGGAGGCAGTTCTCCGCCCGCTTTGACGGAGGTCATCTCGCCGGTTAGTTTGCTGGCGTGCGCCAACATCCGCGCGGCGGCTTCCTGCAGGGCTTCGTGTCCGTGCCCGCCAATCACGCCGCCTAAGCCGCTTTTGCTGTTGTTTTCAAAATACAGGCTGCTGTCCCCCAGCGAGTTAGTGGCCAAAAATAAATGTTTTATTTCGGCACCGTCCGGCAGGGCCATTTCAATACCGGCGACGGAAATTTTATCTGGCCCGATTTCTATGACGCCTTTGCGGTTTTCCAAATTTTTTACGTCCAGCCAAAAATTACGCATATTTAAATAGGCTTGTTTCATAAATCCCCCTTGTGGATATATCATATCACATTTATCTGCCGTTTTTGGTGTGGAAAACGGACTAGACGCAATCACCTAAAATTGGGGTATAATAAAAGAAAAGCCGGGAGGATTTATGACTAAAAAAGGACGCGCCGTAATTTTGATGATGGATTCTTTTGGACTGGGCGGAGCCGAAGACGCCGCCCGCTTTGGTGACGAAGGCGCCAATACCCTGGGGCATATTGCCGCCGTGCGGGGCGGGTTGAAAATACCCAATTTGGCGGCGCTTGGCCTGCTGAAAGCCGCGCAGGCTTCCTGCGGCAAGATGCCGCTGGCCGGCCCGCAGGACGGGGCTTCCGTTCATATGCCTTCCAAATACGGCTTTATGCGCGAAATCAGCCACGGCAAAGATACTTCTTCCGGCCATTGGGAAATGGCAGGCTCTCCGGTGGAGTTTGAATGGGGGTATTTTAAGCCGGATTATCCTTCTTTCCCGCCGGAACTGATTGAAAAAATTTGCACCGAGGCCGGCCTGCCCGGCATTTTGGGCAATAAAGCCGCCTCCGGCACCGTGATTATTGACGAACTGGGCGAAGAACACATCAAAACCGGCAAGCCCATTTGCTACACTTCGGCGGACAGCGTATTTCAAATTGCCGCACACGAAAAATACTTTGGTTTGGACCGTCTGTATAAGGTGTGTGAAATTGCCTTTAAACACGTGGCGCCTTACAACATTGCCCGCGTGATTGCCCGCCCGTTTGAAGGTGAAAAGAAGGGCGAATTTAAACGCACCAAAAACCGCCACGATTATTCCGTCAAACCACCGATGAAAACCGTATTGGACGAAATAAAAGAAGCGGGCGGAGCGGTAATTTCCGTCGGTAAAATTTCGGATATTTTTGCCAAGCAGGGCATTACGCAGGCGGTAAAAGCGTCGGGCCTGGAAGAATTGTGGAATGTAACGCTGGCCCAGGCCGCCGCCGCGCCGGACTTTAGCCTGGTGTTTACCAATTTTGTAGATTTTGATATGACGTGGGGCCACCGCCGCGATGTGGAAGGCTATGCCCAAGGCTTGGAATATTTTGACGCGCGCCTGCCAGAATTGGCTGCCCAAATGCGGGAAGGCGATATTGCGTTTATCACGGCTGACCACGGCTGCGACCCGACCTACAAAGGGACGGACCACACGCGCGAACACGTGCCCGTTATTATGTTTGGCCCCGGCGTTACGGCAAAAGCGCTGGGCGGACGCGATTCGTATGCCGATTTAGGCCAAACGCTGGCAGACTTTTTTAAACTGCCTCCGCTTAAATACGGCAAAAGCTTTTTAAACGACTGAGTCTTTGGGGCGTTTCCTCTGCCCCGGACTGCCTTTTGAATCTTCCCCCGTATAACCAGCGGGGGAAGCTTTTTATAGGGGAATCCGCAGAAAGGGAAGTTCCACCTTTTGCCTCGCGGGTTGGACGGCCGTTCCGAAAGAGTGCGAGATATCGGAAACAGTGTGGCCCCACTAATCGTGTCAGCGGGTATAGAGCCGGGAGGCCAGCCTCTGGGGTACTTTTTCCGGCGGGAAAAAGTACCAAAAAGCGCCCGCCCCAGGGTCCCACAAAAATCACTTCCAAGCGGGAAATTTTATAACTCGTGCGGGTGCCCCGCACTCAAACAATAAAATTTCTTTTCCGCTTGGAAGGCTTTTTGTAGACGGGACAAAAGGGGCGGTTCAACGACAACGGCAACAACCACGACCACGGCAACGGCAACGGCAACGGCATAAGCGGAAACGGCTTCCTTTTTGAAACAGCGCGACATTGCGGGAACAGTGTGACTCAATTAATCGCGCTAACGGGCATAGAGAAGGGGGCCCAGGCTCTGGACTGTTGCGTAAGCGCGACTTTGCACAAACAGTGTGGCTTCTCTAGTCGTGTTGACGGGTAAAGAGAGGGGAGGCCAGCCTCTGGCCCTTGACTCGTTTTTTTTTTTTGATAAATTTTGCGTATGAGCAAAATTTATCAAAAACTCCTTCCGGCGGGGAAAAACGCCGGATTTACGCTAATAGAGCTGTTAGTAGTCGTTTTAATTATCGGTATTTTGGCGGCGGTAGCCTTGCCGCAATATCAAAAAACGGTAGAAAAAGCCCGCACCGCAGAAGCATTGACGGCAATGAAAGCCGTTATACAAGCGCAACAGGCCTACTATTTGGCAAACGGCACCTATGCAAAAGAATTTACAGATTTAGATGTGGATATCCCTTGGGAAAAAACCAGTACAAAAATACGTACGAACGGTACCTGGAAATTAGTTCTTTCACAAACGGCAGTTGGTTCGGCGGGGGTTGGGCAACATATTGGCATTACTCGGCTAGATGGGAAATACCAAAATAATGGATTCTATTATTTTTTAACGGAGATGAGTAATAACCAACAATTGAAAACGAATCAATTATATTGCGTGGAAAATTGGCAGTGCCGGGGCGGTTTTTGCAAGAAGGTAATGCATGTCCCCAGCGAAGGAACGATGCATGGCGGCTGGGCTAGCAAGTGCACTTATCCGATGTAAAAAAGGGCATCTAAAACCCCCGCTCTAAAGAGCGGGGGTTTTATTACTAAAAACATCTTACTTGGTTTCTTTCTTTTTGTCTAGCGCACAGGGCACTTTGGGGCTTTGGGCAACGAGGTCTTTAATCGGCTTAATGACCTGTGCCTGTTTTTGCAGCGTGCACGGCCCGCCGATGCAGCCGCCCTTGCAGCTCATTACTTCCAACAGCTGGAAGTCGCCCGCGCCTTTGGCGTACGCGTTTAACAGCATCATCGTCTTTTTGTCTAAGCCGTTAACAGCCATTTTTTTGAACGGACGTTTGCCGGCGATGGCATTTTCCACCGCTTGGGCTACGCCGCCGGTCACGCCGTAGTAGCGCGCCTCGCCGGAGATTTTGGGGTCCAGCGGGGTTTCTTCGCACTGGGCCGGGTTGATGCCTTTGGCGTCCAACATGGCGCCGAGTTCTTCGTAGGTCATTACAAAGTCAATATTGGGGTCTTCTTTGCCTTCCACGCGTTTGGATACGCACGGCCCGACAAATACGGTAACAAAGCCATTTTTCTTTTCAATTTCCGCGGTGTAGGCGGCGGGGGTTTTGGTGTGGGAAACAAATTCTTTCAGCGCCGGCAGGTGTTTTTTGACGGCCTGAATCCACGCCGCGCAGCAGGAAGTGGTCATAAACCGGGCGCCGTTTTCCAGCCGTTCCACCAGCTCGCGCGCTTCGTTGGCGGTGGTGATGTCGGCCCCTTCGGCGACTTCGGTTACTTTGTCAAAACCGGCTTTTTTAATAGCGGTAATCAGCTGCGGGAGCGTGCAGTTAAACTGCCCCACGATGGACGGAGCAATCATCGCACAGACCTTGTTGCTGCTTTTCATCTGGCTTAAAATGTCAATCAGCTGGCTGCGTTCCATAATGGCGCCAAACGGGCAGGCGTCCATACAATGCCCGCAGGAAATGCATTTGTCAAAATCAATTTCAGCAAAGCCGTTTTCGCCTTTATGGATAGCGTCCACCGGGCAGGATTGTTCGCACGGGACGGGCACATAGGTAATGGCGTTGTAGGGGCAGACGGCCTTGCACTGCCCGCAGTTTTTGCATTTGTCCGGGTCAATGTGGGAGCGTCCTTCGGAAAATGAAATGGCCCCAAATTTGCACGCCTGCTGGCACGGACGCGCCAAACAGCCCTGGCAGGCTTCCGTGACGATATGGCGCGCTTTGACGCAGCCCTTGCAGGCGATGTCCATAACGGTCAGCGGTACTTCCGGCACGGCCTTGCGCAGGAGGGCTTCCTTGGCGTAGTCGTTTAAAGAAGTGGCTTCATCGTCTTTTTCCACGCTGCAGCCCATTGCCGCCAGCGTGCGGGCGCGGAATACGGCCCGTTCTTTATAAATACAGCAGCGCACCGCGGATTTGGAATCCGGGGGAATCACTTCAAAGGGAATCCGGTACGCGTTTTTTTCCAGCGTGCCTTTGTCAAAAGCGTCTACGACTCTTTTGAGAGCTTCGCGTTTAAAGTAAACGGCTTTATTGTCTGATGTGTTCATAATTACTTATATTTTACCATATTGGGGAGAAGGCCCGGAGCCCTTACAAAACTTCCAGCCGCGCCAGCAAAGGGTTATGGTCCGAACCCCGGGTAACACGTACGCCGGCATCCAGTACGCGCAGTCCGCGGACGAACAGATAGTCCACCGGGCGGCCTAAAAAACGGGAACGGCAGTCGGGGTCAAAAACCACTTCCGTAAGTCCGGCGGATTTTGCCATATGCTGCAGCAGGTGGCGGCGGGGTAAACTCCAGGCGTTAAAATCGCCGCCCAACAAAACGGGTCCGTTAAAATCCCGCAATAATTCGCTGGCGCGGCACAGGTTTTGGGCGAAAGGTTTTAGCCCGGTAAAATTAATGGCGTGGATATTAATAACCAGAAGCGGGCGGCTGGCGTTTTGTACGGGAAATAACGTGCCCAGCGTCATTTTGGGCACGCGCAGTACGGGCTCGCAGGGGGCGGCGGCGAAGGAGAACTCTAGGGGCCTGGCTGTGCATCCGGTAGCCACCCCAATGGGGTTTTTTCCTTTGAGCGAAAAAAAGCTTACCGCGCCCGTCCAATGATAGGGGGCGGCGTCCATAACGGTTTGGACGGCTTTGGTGCGGTGTACTTCCTGTGCTAGAAACAAATCGGCCGCGAGGGAGATTTGCTGGAATTCTTCCTCCCAGGTTTTCTGTTTGCATTTTTGCCAATTCCAAACACTCACCGTAAACCGCGGCGGCAGCGCTTCTTGGGTGGCGCGTCCGTGTTCGGTTAAAATATCCTGCGGCTTGGGTTGTTTGTAAAACATAGTTAATAGTACGGTGTCAGCAGACGCAGGGAATTGTCTATCAGCGTGCGCCACAGCGGCGGGTGGTGATGGTCCTCCAGCCGTTCCGTGCGGGCGTTGGACTTTTTGTGTGCGATAACGTGCGCTACTTGTTGGGCCAGGGCAGTGTCCATGCACTCCAAGTTGCATTCAAAATTTAGTTTAAAACTCCGCACGTCCCAGTTGGCGGAGCCGACAAACAGCCACGCGCCGTCCACCAACATTATTTTGCTGTGGTCAAACGGAGGACGGGTGCGGTAAATTTTAACGCCTTTTTTAAGCAGCCGGGCAAAGTTGGCGCGCATGGCGCCGTCCATACCAAAAATATTGCTTTTGGAGGGGAGGATAATTTCCACTTCAATCCCGCGCATAGCCGCCAGCTCCAGGCTGGTCAGCATTTCATTTTCAGGCAGGAAATACGGTGTAACGATTTGCACCGTTTTTTGCGCGCAGGACAAAGCGCCCAGCATCATTTGTTCTATCTTTCCGTAATCGGCGTCGGGCCCATCGGGAATAATACGGGCGGGCATGTTGCCGGGAAGAGGGCCGTCTGCGCGGAAAGAAGCGGGAATGAAGTGTTTTTTGCCGGAAAAAATCCAATCCTCTTCAAACACGCGCGACATTTGGTCCACCACCGGCCCGCGCACATAGAAAGTAATGTCGGCAATGGGTTCTTTGGGGTTTGTTTGAAGCAAATTGCCTTCCGCCACATTCATACCGCCAAAGACGGCTTCTTTGCCGTCTACAATTAAAATTTTGCGGTGGTTGCGCAAATTTACAAACGGCAGCGTGACGGGACTTTTGGAAGGTAAAAACACGCCAAACTCCACCCCTTTGAGGCGTTTTAAAGCGGCGGCGATCGTCGGTTTAGAATAATTCAGCCCCACGCCGTCCACCAACACTTTCACCTTGGCTCCGTTGCGCACTGCTTGTTTAAAAGCGTCTATAAACAGTTGGCCAGCGCGGTCGTTATTAAAAATGTAGCTTTGCATTAATACTTCTTTTTTTGCTCCGGCAATCAGCTTGCACATAGCGGGGTAGGCTTCGTCGCCGTTTACGTAGGCTTTGGCATAATTGCCCAAGGCAAAACGTTGGGGGTGCACTTTGTATCCCAGGCGCAAGAGCTGCAGGAAGGGGCGTGGAATTTCTTTTTGGATTTCTTCTTCGGTTTTGCCGGTTATGGTAAAGATGTCCGGCCCTTTGTTGCGCAGGGACAAGGCTTTGCGGCGGATGCGGTTAATGCCAAAAATGACATAAAAAATACTTCCTAACAAAGGGGCCAGCCACACCAGGCCGATCCAGCCGAAGGAACTTTTTACGTCGTCCTTGCGGCAGATGATGTGCCCGGTTACGAGTATTTGCAGGGTAAGATACAGTAACCCGGCCATTCCAAAAGAAGACATTGATACGGGGTCCATATGCATAGTTTTATTATAGGAAATCCGCCGGATTTAGTAGGCGGAAAATTTAGTTAGGAAGCGTTCCCACTCCGTCATTGCGGGGTGGGCAGCGGTGTGCCGGCGGGGATTTTGCTGGGCGTTAACGCCGGCAGCGGGGTGGCGTTTACGGCGTGGGGCATATACATCCGGTCCTCCACCGTTCCGCCGGAAACAAGCGCTTTGCGCACGGGGCGGTTGGCGCGCTCCTGCGCTTCCTGGCGTTCTTTTTTCAGTTGGGCTTGGCGTTGTTGCTCGGCTTTTTTTTGCTGGGAGGAGAGTTTTTTGTTGCTTTCGGAAATTTTACCCACAAAAGCATAGTAGGCGTCGTCCCCGGCATAGGTTTGAATTAAAGTGTTTTCGTCAAACACAAAATAGTGAGGGGAGGGCTTTTTGTTGTTAATATCCGAATAATTTAATTGGTAAACGGTATAGGTTTTGCCGGCGGCATTGTCGGCCAAGTTCATCAAGGTGGCTTGGTTTTCATAAGTCCGTATAAAATCCCGCCGGTCCACACCCATATTTACCTTGTATTTTTTGTTTACCGCCAGCACATCGGCCAGGTTTGCGGCGCACGCCACGAAGGTTTGCGGGTCTTCGGCTTTAAACAAAAATTTACGGTAGCTGCCGTCGTCGCTTCCATAGCGCACGTAGGCGTATTCTTTGCCGTCTTCGGCGGATAACATATCGTCCTTGGTGGATACATTGTCTACGTGATACAGCACATAGGTGCGGTCTTTTCCGCGGAACAGGCGGGTCAGCTGCGGGGCGGTTTTATCCCAAATGGAAACGGACTTGCGCGGCGCATCCGGCTCCCCGTGCATTTCAATCACAATTTCATCTTCCGTGCTGGCGTAGTGCTGGGCCGGCAGCGGCAAGCAGACGGAACAGACCAATAGCCCCGCCAGTATCATCCATTTGTTCATACTTGTATTGTAGCAATCGGCACGGAATTATTCAAATAATTCCGTACTTAAATACCGCTCCCCGCTGTCCGGCAGCAAGGTTACAATGTTTTTGCCTGCGTTTTCAGGCCGCGCCGCTACCTGCAGGGCGGCCCATAATGCGGCCCCGCCGGAAATGCCGGTTAACACTCCTTGGCAGGCCGCCAGCCGGCGTGCGGTTTGAATAGCATCTTCTGTTTGGACGGGGATAACTTCGTCCAACAGGGACCGGTCCAATAAAGAAGGCACAAAATTGGCCCCAATGCCCTGAATGCCGTGCGGCCCGGCTTTTCCGCCGGACAAAAGCGGCGAGTCCGCCGGTTCTACCGCAATGATTTTTAGGGACGGATTTTGCTTTTTGAGGTATCGTCCCGTTCCGGTAATCGTGCCGCCGGAGCCGACGCCCGCCACAAAACAATCTACCCGTCCTTCTAAATCCTGCCAGATTTCGGGCCCGGTGGTTTGTTCGTGCGCGGCGGCGTTGGCGGGGTTGTCAAATTGTCCGGGCATAAAAGAGCCGGGCGTTTCTTTTAAAATTTTGGCGGCTGCGTCTATAGCCCCTTGCATACCGTTTTCCCGCGGCGTAAGTACGATTTTTGCGCCTAGGGCTTTTAATAATTTTTGGCGTTCGGCGCTCATATTTTCGGGCATAGTCAAAACGAGCTTATACCCGCGCGCCGCCGCCAAAAAGGCAAGGGCAATGCCTGTATTGCCGCTGGTAGGTTCTACAATGGTTCCGCCGGGAGATAATTTCCCTTCTTGTTTTGCGGCGTTTAGCATAAATAGGGCCGCGCGGTCCTTTACGCTGTAGGGGTTGCACATTTCCAGCTTGGCCCATACGTGCCCCGGGCCGGGGTTAAGGCGGGCAATTTCCAGCAGCGGCGTATGCCCGACCGCCTGTTCAAATTGGGTAAGTTTCATAAAAAACCTCTGTTCCGTTTCCTACTATTATATGCGTTTGGAAGCGTTTTGTCAGCTAAATAAAGGGCGGAAGAAAGAATAAAATTTTATACAATGCAAGGGTACGCCCCCTAGGGGGTATTATAAGGAAAGGGGATTAAAAGAATGAATAAGAAACCATTTATTCCGGCGGTTTTGTCCGCAGTGTTATTATCGGCCGCTTTTGTGTGCGGTTGCAGCAAGACGGAGCAGTCCGGTTCGTTGCCAGCGCCTACCGTGAATGCCATTACAGTCATACAGCAGGATTTACCCTGGAATATAGAATATCCGGCCCAGGTGGCGGGTTCGCTGGAAATACAAATCCGCGCGCAGGTGGGCGGCATTCTGCAGGCCCGTTTGTATAACGAAGGCGAATACGTAAAGGAAGGTACGCAGCTCTTTCAGATTGACGATAAAGAATATAAGGTAGCTTTGGAAAAAGCGCAGGGCACGTTGGCCCAAGCCCAGGCGGAAGAACGCCGCACCCAGCGCACCTATGCGCGTATGAAACGGCTCCGCGCGGATAACGCCGTCAGCCAGCAGGATTACGATAATGCCCTTTCTGCGTACGAAACGGCGCAGGCGAATGTAAAAGTAGCCAAAGCCGGCGTGAGCGATGCGGAAATTAATTTAGGATACACCAAAGTAACGGCTCCCATTTCCGGTATTGCGGGCAAAGAAGCCCAATCCGTAGGAAGCTTGATTTCGCCCGCCGGCGAATCGGGCTTTTTGACTACTATGGTGCAGATTAACCCGCTGTATGTGAATTTTTCCATGCCCAGCCGCCAGTTTGAAAAATTAGCCGCCGGGTTCGTTTCCGGGCAGATTTCCATTGGTTCTGAAAGCCAGAAAGACAAGCTGGACGCCAATAAATACCGCCAAACGGACGTAGCCGATGTGCCGATGTATGTGGAAGTACTCCTGAACAACGGCAAAATCTATCCCCAAAAAGGCAAAATTATTTTCTTTGACAGCACCGAAGACACCCAAACTTCCAGCTTGGCGATGAAAGCCGAATTTGCCAACCCCACCAATTCCCGCGCGTTAATGCCCGGGCAGTTTGTCCGCGTGCGGCTGGTGGGGGCAATATACAAAAATGCCATTTTAATCCCCTCCTCGGCGTTGCTGAACACTTCGCAAGGGCTGGTGGCGTACGTAATTGACCAAAACGACACGGTATCCGCCCGCCCGGTGCAGGCACAGCTGCAGGACGATATGTATATCGTTACCGATGGCTTGAAAGCGGGGGACCGCATTATGCGCGAAGGGCTGATTAAAGTGCGCCCCGGACAACAGGTGCAAGTGGCTATGCAGGATTTTAAAGTAGGCGCCGAAAAAGAGGAAGAAGCTGTTTTGAACCAAGACGGACGCAGCGTAGCCGCCTTGGAAAAAGAAATTGAATCTTCCGAAGCTCCTGATGCGCAATCCCTGCCCGCGGACGCGGCTTCTGCCAGCTCCGAAGCGGCGGCTCAGCCCGCGGCTCCGGCTGAACAAGCCTCTGCGGCGCAGAACGAGCAGCCTGCCGCGGCGGCAAAATAAGGAGCGGATATGTTTTCCAAGTTTTTCATCAATCGTCCCATTTTTTCTACCGTTATTTCGCTGCTCATTTTCTTGGCGGGTATCGTATCTATTACGATGCTCCCCATTGAGCAGTACCCCGATTTGACCCCGCCGACGATTGAAGTGTCCGCCACCTATCCCGGCGCCAGCCCGGAAGTGATTGCCGATACGGTCGCCGCCCCTATTGAACAGCAGGTAAACGGAGTGGAGGATATGCTGTATATGAACTCCACTTCGTCGGCCAACGGGGATATGTCTTTGACGGTTTCGTTTAAAGTCGGCACGGACCCGGACCAAGCGATGATTAACGTCAACAACCGCGTCCAGGGCGCCACCGCCACCCTGCCGGAAACGGTGCGCCAGTACGGGGTGGAAGTAAACAAAAAATCTTCTGCCATTTTGCAGTTGATTGCGCTGTATTCGCCTAACGGACATACAGACACCACCACGATCGGCAACTACGCTCTGCTTAATATCGTGGACGATTTAAAACGCATTGAAGGCGTAGGCGACGCGCAGGTAATGTCCGCCAACGACTATTCCATCCGTATCTGGATTAAGCCCGATGTGCTTTCCCAGCGCGGTTTGTCCGTCAGCGATTTGGTCGCCGCCGTGCAGGCGCAGAACGCCCAGCGCGCCGCCGGAAAAATCGGTCAGCCGCCGCTGCCGGTAAAAGTGGACCGGATGTATTCCATCATTGCGCCCGGACGTTTGACCGATCCGAAAGAATTTGAAAACATCATTTTGCGCGCCAATCCAGACGGTACAACTTTGTTGTTAAAAGACGTGGCTCGCGTGGAACTGGGCAGCCAAACCTACGAATTTAACGGCAGTTTCAACGGCAAGCCCGCTGTGCCGATTGGGGTGTACCTCTCCCCGGGGGCCAATGCCGTAGCTACCGCCAAAGCGGTGGACGCGCATATGAAAGAAATTGCGCAGAACTTCCCGGCGGAATTGGACATTGACTATAAAGTTGCGTACGACACTACGCTTTTCGTCACCGCTTCCATTAAAGAAGTCATCCACACGCTTATTGAAGCGATGATTTTGGTGTTCCTGGTCGTATATATCTTTTTGAAAGACTGGCGCGCGACGCTCATTCCGTGTTTGGCGGTGCCGGTTTCCATCATCGGCGCCTTTGCCGGGATGTTGCTGCTGGGATTCTCCATTAATACGCTTACGTTATTCGGGCTGGTGCTGGCGATTGGTATCGTGGTGGACGATGCTATCGTCGTCATTGAAAACGTGGAACGTATTATGCACGAGGAAGATTTGCCCGTTAAAGAAGCCACCATCAAAGCGATGGACGAAGTGTCCGGTCCGGTGGTAGCCATTGTGCTTGTGTTATGTTCCGTGTTTGTGCCGGTGGCGTTTATGGGCGGATTGACGGGTATTATGTACCAACAGTTTGCTATCACGATTGCCGTATCCGTTATTATTTCGGGCATTGTGGCGCTGACGCTGACGCCCGCTTTGTGTGCGCTGTTGCTTAAAAAGCAGGCCCACTCCACCAAAGGGTTTTTCTATCAGTTTGACCGTATGTTTGAAAAACTGACGGAAAAATACGGTTCCTGGGTCACGTTTTTCATCCGCCGCTTAACGGTATCTGTCGTGTTGATTGCGCTTATTTTTGCGGCGGCGCTGGGGCTGTTTAAAATCGTGCCTGGCAGTTTGTTGCCCGATGAAGACCAAGGCGTTATTATGGTGGCGGCGCAGTTGGATCCGTCCGCTTCGTTGGCGAACAGCGACGCTGTTGCCGGACAGTTGGAAAAATTAATTTCCGCCCAGCCGGCTGTTTCCCAAGTGCTTACCTTCTCCGGCTACGATATGCTTTCCAGCACGCAAAAAAGCAACTCGGTGGCGGCGTTTGTGATGTTAAAACCGTGGGAAGAACGCAAATCCAAAGCGTTGTCTTCGGCGGCGTTGGTGGGCAGCTTATACGCCCAGGCGCAAAGCAAAATTCCCGCCGCGGTGGTTATGCCTTTTAACCCGCCGCCTATTATGGGGATGAGCACCACCGGCGGATTGGAAGGATACATTCAAAACCGCACTTCCGGCGGCAGCAAAGCGTTGGAAGCGCAAACCCAAAAATTTATTGAAGCCGCCAAAAAACGGCCCGAGCTTTCCAGCGTCAGCACCACGTTTTCTGCGGCGGTACCGCAGTACAAAATGGACGTGGATGAAACCAAAGCGCTTTCTATGGGGGTAAGTTTATCCGAGCTTTACACCACCTTGCAGGGAACCTTTGGTACGATGTACATCAACGACTTTACCTACTCCGGCCGCAGCTTTAAAGTGATGATGCAGGCGGATGGTCAGTACCGCGCCCGCCCGGAACAAATTTCCGGTATTTACGTGCGCTCCAATTCGGGCGCGATGGTGCCGCTTTCGGCGCTTGTTACGCTTACGCCCATATTGGGGCCGGATATGGTGGAACGGTTTAACGTATTCCCCGCCGCCAAGATTTTGGCTAACCCGGCCGCCGGCTACAGCTCCGGCGACGCTATCCGCGCAGTGGAAGAAACCGCCAAAGAAGTATTGGACTCCGGTTTTACCTTAGCCTGGACGGGTACCACTTACCAGGAAAAACTTTCCGGCAACTCTTCTGCGGTGGCGTTATTGTTGGGAATGTTGGTAGTATTCCTGATTTTGGCCGCTCAGTACGAAAAATGGAGCCTGCCGCTGGCGGTGTTGATGGCGGTGCCGTTTGCCATTTTCGGCGCGCTGGCGGGCACTTGGGCGCGTGGTTTGTCCAATGATATTTATTTCCAAATCGCGTTGGTAGCGCTGGTGGGCTTAGCCGCCAAGAACGCTATTTTGATTGTGGAATTTGCCGTAATGCTTAAAGAGCAAGGTTTTGGAACAACCCAAGCCGCCGTGGAAGCCGCCAAACTGCGCTTCCGCCCGATTGTGATGACGTCTTTGGCGTTTATTTTGGGTTGTGTGCCGCTGGCTATTAGCTCCGGTGCCGGCGCCGCCAGCCGCCACGCCATTGGTACGGCGGTGGTGTTTGGTATGCTTGCCGCTACGCTGATTGCGCCTTTGTTCGTGCCGTTGTTCTTTAGCTTGCTGAGCGGATGGAAAAAACCGCAGCCGGCTCAGCCTGAAAACACCCAAAAGGAGAATTTATGAGAAAATTACAGATAGGAACGCTGCTGGCGTGCGCCGTGTTGCTGGGCGGGTGCCTGCTGGGACCGAATTACCAACAGCCGGATTTGGATTTGCCGCAAGGCGAAGCGGCGGATAACTTCAGCATTTTCACACAGGCCAACTGGTGGGAAGTGTTTAACGACCCGGTATTGAACCGCTTGGAAGCGGAAGCTTTGGCCTATAACAAAGATTTACAGGCCGCCGTCGCCCGGGTAGACCAGGCGCGTGCTTCGGTAGGGATTGCCACCGCCGACCAGCTGCCCAGCCTGTCCGCCGTGGCGGAATCGGGCCGCGCCGGCAATAATGCGGGTTCCGGGCAAACGCAAAGCACGGCTAACGTTTCGGTTTCGTACGAACTGGATTTATGGGGCAAATACCGCCGCTTGAGCGAGGCTGCCCGCGCCCAATTGCTTTCCAGCGAGGCCGCGCGCGATACCGTGCGCCTGACGCTGACGGCGGACGTGGCAAAAAATTATTTTACGCTGGCGATGTTGGACGAACAATTAAAAATCGCCCAACGCACCTTGGAAGCACGCAAAGAAAATGTGCGCATCTATACCAGCCGCTATAAAAACGGTTATTGTACGGAAGTGGATTTAAAGCGCGTGGAGGCCAATATGGCCAGCGTCCAGGCGCAGGAACAACAGCTGCGCCTGAAAATTGCGCAGACGGAAACAGCGCTTTCCGTGCTGGTGGGCAAATCCCCGCGTGACATTGCCGCCAACGACGTGCCCCGCGGCAAAACGCTGGCGGAAATAACGCTCATCCCGGATGTGCCGGAAGGGCTCCCGTCCGACTTGCTGGCCCGCCGCCCGGACGTCCGCTCCGCCGAAGGCCAGCTGATTGCCGCCAATGCCAACATCGGAGCCGCGCGTGCGGCGTATTTCCCCAGTATTCCGCTGACGGCTTCCGCCGGGTATGCCAGCGGCGCGCTGAACAATTTGTTTGCGGGATCTTCCGGCGTGTGGGCGGCCGGCGGCCAGCTTTTGGCGCCTATTTTTGAAGGCGGAAAAATCCGCGCACAAAATGAAAAAGCCGAAGCCCAATACCGCGAAATGCTTGCCTCGTACGAAAAAACGGTGCAAGGCGCGTTTAAAGAAGCGTTGGACGCGATTGCCGCCAACCGCATCAACCGCGAAATTTTTGACTCGTACAAACAGCAAACCGAAGCGATGCAGCGCAGCTACGAACTGACCAAAAAGCAGGAAGACGCAGGCCTCATCGGCGTGACGGATTTGTTGGATGTGGAAGAAAACCTGCTGTCTGCCGAGATGAATCTGGCTTCCGCCCGCAACGACGAATTGGCCGCCGTGGTCAATTTGTCCAAAGCGTTGGGCGGCGGATGGAACGTGCAGGACGGGTTCGGCCCGGATGAAGAACTGGTAAAAACCCAGCAAGCCGAACTGAAACAAGAACCTGCCAAATAATAAAGAGTTGTTTCCAAAAGCCCTGCCAAACCGGCGGGGCTTTTTGTATGGGAGGAGGCCCGCGGCAGGGTGGTAAAAACGCCGGTTTTCCGGGACATATTTGCCATAAAAATCCCCCGGGCGGTGCCGGGGGAAAAAGGACGCCGTTTGCCCGCTTATTCCAAAACGACCGGGTGAATTTGTTCGGGTTCTTTATCCAGCGGCAGTACCTGCGCTTTTATGCCGGCGAAGTTGATGGCGGTCAAATCCACGGAACGGATTTGACTGTTGTTCATTGTGCGGTAATAAAAAGCCGGGTGAGTCAGGTTGCTTACGCTCGTCCATTGGGTGGCGCTGGGCAGCGCGGGTATTTTTTCACCGGCGGCAAATTCTACGCCAATCGGAATGTCAAAATTATTGAGAATATGGAACGCCTGCAGTACGCCGCTGTGCGCGTCCGCCGCCACAGGTGCCGTGTGCAGATAAAAGAACGCCCGTACAAAGCGCGACGGGGGCGTAATGTCGCCCGGCAGGCCCCACATCCCGGCGCCGGCACCGAAAGCGGAAAACTTGGTGTTTCCGTACGAAACCGGCTTTACATCGCCCGCCTGCAAGTGTACGTAATTGTTCAAATGCGTTACTTGCCATGGAAACGAGGGAGAATTGGTCAGCACGCCTACGGTGTTTTCGTAAATATGCCGCTGACCGTTATTTTCAATTTCCAGCACCACGCTGCGTCCGGTGGCGTCCGAAATGCGCCAATGCCCGGTGGAGGCGGTCTGCTGTCCTTTCTGCGGCGGATAAATGGCAACGATTTCTATTTTTTTCAGGCCGTTAATCACTTCTTCCACCGTGGCAAAATTGGTCAGCATCCAGCGCACCAGCTCTACATCGGCTACAGATTTTTTGGCTTTTTTGGCGTTAAACGGCGCCAAACTGCCGTAGCCGGAAAAATAAAAAATTCCGGCGCCTAAGCCTTTTTCGTTCACGCCTTCGCCGATAAAATCGTCTTTCACGACGCTAATGCCCACCGCGCCGTATTTATTCGTCCAACTCAGTCCGTTGGGCCCTTGCGGCGTAAGCGAGGTGTTTTTTTGCCCCCGCGGCAGGATGACGAGCTTGCTGTCTAACGAAAAACCGCCCCATTCAATCGTGCGGGCCTGCAGGAAAGATTTATCCTGCGTGGTAAACGAAATACCCGTGCACGCGTCCGCCGGCCACGCCGGCCCCAGCACCAATAAGCTGGCTAACAACCCTGAAAGTATTTTTTGCATAGTTCCTCCATAAGCCCATTATAAAAAAGAAAAAGCACCCCGCAAGGTAAAAATTTAGATTAGAGCCGGGCTCCTTCCCGGCGCAAACAGTGCTTTTTGCCCGCTCAACTCCCGTCGGCGGGGTGTTGCTGTTCGGTTAAATTGTGTATAGTGTAATAATACGGTGTGAAAAAGTATGCCCAAAGATTTATTAGCGTCTTATTTTAACCGTCCGCTTACGCCGCTTCGGTTCCTTAAACTGTTGGCGGTGCTGGCGGCGGTGTTTGCCCTTTGTCGGTGGTGGCCGGAGCCGGCCCCGCCGGTCAGGCCGGTTATTTTGCTGATTAACCACTACCCGATGACGGAAGCGGACAAACAGTTTTACCGGCAGGCAAACCCGTACGGCTTTTTGCTGGGGCTGCCCGCCCGGGAAAATTTGGATCCGCGCGTTCTGCGCCAAGAATTAAACGAAGTGTTGGGCCGGACGGATTTTGTGTTTTTTATTGACCAGGAAGGCGGGCCGGTAAACCGCATTAAGCAGTTTGACCCCTCGTTTCCGGCGCCGGCCCCGGCGGTGTTTGGCAAAATGGCCCGGCAAGACAGAAAACAAGCCGCCCGGGAAGTGTACGCATACGGCCTGCGGGTGGGAAAATTTTTGAAAGATCTGACGGTGGATGTTGTGTTTGCCCCGTTGGCGGAAACGACGCCCCAAGGCAACTCCCCGCATAAAGGGCGGTATTTTTCGGACGATGTGGAAATTGTGAAAGAATTGTCGGACGCCTATGCCCGCGGATTGGCGGACGGGGGCGTGGTTCCTTGCTACAAACACGCGGTAGGGGCGTCGGCCTCGTCATCGGACCCGCATTATGAGCGGCAGGTGGTGGCGTTGACGCAGGCGGAAATCCGCCAGCGGCTTTTGCCGCCGTTTGCGGGCAGCAACCAATGGCCTTTTTTAATGACGGCGCACGCCTTGTACACCGCCATTGACCCGGAAGACGTGTCCACCTATTCTAAACAGTTTTATCATTTTGTGCGCGAAGAATTGCAGTTTGACGGGTGGATTGTGCCCGACGCACTGAATATGGAAGCGTCCGCCCAGCGGCGGTTTGTATCCGAAGGTGCGCAGATGAACGCCGCGCTGGAGGCCGGGGCCGATTTAGTCATCCCGTTGTTTAACTTAGATGCGGACCCGTCGTGGATGTTGGACCAAATCAAGCAAATTTCCCGCAAACATATTCGCCAATTTCACCGCAAGCTCCGCCGGAATCCGCCGCTTGCTTCCCGGTAAGCCGTCCGGTTAAACGGGGTGAAAGTAACACCGAAAAATTGTTTTTACGTGGCGCCAGCCGTCCTGCCAGCGCTGCAGATGCGGCGGCCGGCCCCGCCGGGTATCCGGCCGGAAGAGCGGCAAAATCCATTCCCGATATTTCCATTTTTTTTGGGCGGCACGGCACAGCATTTCGCTGGCGTAGGACATATCCCGCGTTTGCAGGTGCAGTTCCTCGTATTTGTCCCGGCGCAAGATGCGCATGCCGCTGTTGCAGTCGTTGGTCGGCAGGCGGAACAACAGCCGTATCATCGCCGACAGAACAGGCGTGCCTACATACCGGTTTAGAAAGGGCATCGCTTTGGGCAGGATATTCCCGTGCAGGCGGTTAGCCAACAGCAAATCCGCCCCGGAGGTTTTGATTTCCCGCAGCATTTGCGGAAAATACCCGGGCGGGTACGAGCCGTCCGCATCGCAGAAGCACACCCATTGCCCGCGTGCCGCCAAAATGCCTTCGTGCAGGGCGGCCCCGTAGCCTTTTTGCGCCACCGGCACCACCCGCGCCCCCGCCGCTTGCGCCAGGGCGGCGCTGCGGTCCGTAGAGTTGTTATCCGCTACGATAATTTCCGCTCGGACGTGTTGCTCTTGGCAGGCGGTTTGCGCTTCCTGCAGGCAGGCCGGGAGCGAAAGCTCCTCGTTGCGGCACGGGAAAACAATACTTAATTCCGGGATGTCTTGCGTGCCGGGCATAACCAAAAACCTCCGTAATTAACATCTAAATGGCTGGTGAACATTGTACAATTTTTTTCCGGCTCTATTAGCTCCACCCCGTAGCGCAGCCAGGTGTTTGCTTCTTTCGTCAAGAGGGAATAAGGCCCGATAATATAGAGCTGCCCTTCGTGCTGTTGCACTTTTTGGCGGATAGCGTCTTCAAAGTGAAAGCGGTAATCGTCGGGCTGGAGTATGTTCAGCCGCCGGGCGGCATATTTTTGCTGGTCGGCGTAATCTTCCGGGCGGAACCAAATGCCGCCTATATACTGCGCTTGCGGATTAGCTAATGCCAAAAAGGAGATATGCCCGCCAAGCAGTACCAAAGCATTTTCTTCCAGCTTGGGGAGCGAAGCCGTTAAATTGTGCTCGGCGTATGCCGTGCGTCCCCAATCCAGCGGCGGGGTGGCAAGCAGTACCAGTGTTACCCCCGCGGCCAGGACGGCCCCCGTTACCCGGCCTAACAGATATTGTACCAGGGAGACAAACAACACGGCGGAAGCAAATTCCAGCATTATTTCGTACCGCATAACGCCAAACAGCAACGCCCACAGCCAATAGGTTATTCCAAAAAAAATCAGCCACAGCGGCAGCAGTCCGCCCAGCGGGGCCGTTTGCCGGACTTTTTTAAAACACAGCAAAAACAGCCACACCGCCCACGAGGCAAATCCCAGCGCCAGCCGCCAGTCCGTTTGAAATTCTACCACCGCTACTTGCGGGCGCTGAAAGGGGAGGAGCAGCGCTTCCTGCCAGGACTGTGCCGCCCCTATGCCGTTAGAAAGGTTAATCGCGTCAAAAAAAGGGGATTGAAACAGATGGTTGAAATAGGGAAAAAGCGGGTTGCCCAGTTCCTGCCACAGCCGCCACATAAAAAACCCGTCAGTCAGCAAGAGCCCGGTTGTGCCGCACAGCACACACAGAAGGAAAATTTTAAAAGAATGTCCCTTTTGCCACCATACATAGCCGCCGGCAAACGCCAGCCCGAAGGCTGTCGGCCCGAAGGTGTATTTTAGGCCGAACAGGGCCCCCGTCAGCAAAGAAGCGGCCGCCCATATCGCCGGGCGGGGCCGGACGGAACGGACTTGCAAGAGAATCAGCCAGCAAATTAACAATGCCCCTGCCGCCAAGGGAACTTCGTTGGAAGAAATGCCGATTTGTGAAACAGCCGCCGTACCCGTGCAGGCTAAAATAAACACACTTAAGCGGCCTAGCCTGTCCCCGGCGGACGAAAAATCCGGCCATAACAGCATGCATATTTTCCACCCGGCAAACAAAAATACGCCATACCACAGCCCTTGCAAAAAAGCCGTTAAGCGCGGGAAATCGTTTAACGCGGTAAATACTACATAGTAGGGGACATCCAACAGCGGGTTAAAAAAAGTATGCATCCCGGCGGGAATTAAATCCACTGCTTCCCGGTGGTGCAAAAAAGAAAAGGGAGTGTATAAGTGATAATTTAATAAATCAACAGAGGCATCCTGCCCCATTAACATGCTTAAACTGCCGCCAATAAGCAAAAACACGAACAACAAAAGCCCGTTGGTTACAACGGGCGATATATTTGGGAGGAGTGAATAGGAAAAATGCTTCATAAGTGGGGCTTATATAAACACCACAAGACGGCTAAGCCGCCTTGTGGTGTTAAATGAGTCCTTTATTGTCTATAATTTCCGTTGGAATAGCATCCCGAGCTGTCACAATATCGATCACCTTTGGTAAACCCAATTGTTTTGCAATTTTCTTCACTTCCATTGCAAACCCGTTCTCCGGTTTGGTACAAGCTGAGCGAAACATAGTCTGACGAGTTTGGGTTAGCCATTGCGTCGCTGATTGTTCTGTCTTTCCCTAATAACAAAATACCCGATACATAACCCGATCTGGAGCGGAAAGACGAACAGTTCGCACAACTTAAGACCGTGGTCTTCATATGTGCAGGAAAGGAAACGGATAGATTCTCCGGGTCCGGCCTGTCGGTTCCGTTCGCCAGGCAATATTCTTCGGCAGCACTGCGAAGCGTAGGCAAGATAGACCAGATTTCAGCGGCACGGCTGCGCGCCACCGCCTTATCATATTGCGGAAGAGCAATAGATACCAAGGTACCTATTACCAAAACCACTACTAACATTTCAATTAAAGTGAAACCTTGTTTAACCTTTTTCATAACCCACCCCTCTTGCTTATATTATAAGAATTTTTCCTAAAAAAACAAGAACTTTTCTCCTCCTTTTGTATTGGGAAAACAGCCCAAAAATGCAGCTTTTTGCATGCCTAAAATTCTTCATTTTGCTTGCCCGCACTAAAACACCCACAAAAGCGGATTGTCTGTCGGGCGGGCGCCGGCTTTTTGGCACAGGCTGCCCCGGGCTTGCAGGTCGCTTGGGGCCAGGTTGTCGTGAGAAACCGGCACTTCGCATATTTTAATCGGGTCGGGGGAATCGTTCGGGCCGTACCGGCGCAACACCGTGTAGCCGGCGGGAAGAGCAGGGGAATGTGCCGAAACGCGGATTTCCAATATAGGAGAAAAGTTTAAAGCAGACGGGTTCGCCGGTTTTATCCCACCGTTAAGATATATTAAAATTTCATCCCCGTCTTGGGTTTTCCCGGTAAATACAGCGGGTTGTTCCACCAGGGTTTCTCCTTCATACACATATTTCCCCCGTTTGTATTCTTTTTCCAATAAAGGGGGAAAATCCGGCAGTTTAAGCTGGTCTAAATCGGCGGTAAAATGCCCTTCTTGGGCGTAATAGGTTTCTTCGGCCTGCAGGATAGCGTCCCCCAGGCGTTGCAGCTGTTTGTAGTGGCGGGTGCGCGAAACATCATACCACCCAAGCGCACCCAACAGCAGGAAAAAGCACACTGCTATCGTTAACATAGTTTTGGGATATTTCTTTCCTAATTTTTGGCCAATATCTATTCCAAGAGAAGTACCGTTTAGCATTTTGGGGAGCTTCCTTCTTTTAATACATTAAAAATAGATGATATAATTTTTAAGAGAAAAAATCTTTCCTTTTACCGCTTCACTGTCGGTGGGGCTGTAAATGACTGTAATTTTTATATTGCGTTTATATCTAATGATACGGAGAAGATAATATGGTTTTTAATGCTAAACAGGTAACGGAAGAAGTTATAAATTGGTTAAAACAGCGTTTTGAAACAGATGGAAAAGGCTGCAACGCTGTGGTGGGTATTTCCGGCGGGAAAGACAGTACGGTGGTGGCGGCCCTTTGTGTGCGTGCTCTGGGGAAAGACCGGGTGGTTGGCGTGTTGATGCCTAACGGCACCCAACGGGATATTGCCGATTCCCGGGCGGTTTGCCGTCATTTAGGCATTAAACATTTTGAAATAAATATCCAATCCGCGTATGATAACTTGTTAGAACAATTGGCGCAGCAGGCGGAGGTCAGCCCGCAAAGCCGCATTAATTTGGCCCCCCGGCTTAGGATGTCCACGCTGTATGCTGTGGCGCAATCCGTTAACGGACGGGTGGTCAATACGTCTAATATGTCGGAAGCCTGGGTGGGATATTCCACCCGTTATGGGGACGGCGTGGGCGATTTTGCTCCGCTTTTGAATTTGACCGTAACGGAAGTAATTGCCATTGGCAAAGAGCTGGGGTTGCCGGAGTATTTGGTGGTTAAAGCTCCGTCGGACGGCTTAACCGGCAAAACCGACGAAGAAAAACTGGGTTTTACTTATGCGGCTTTGGATGAATACATCCGAACCGGGGTGTGCCCTAATACGGATTTTAAACAGAAAATAGACGCCCGCCATCGCCAGAATTTGTTTAAAACCCAACCGATGCCAGCTTTTGATTATAAAAAATAAAATTTCCTTTTTGCAGAAACGCCCCTAAAAGCGGGAGCAAAACCGATATAAAATCAGGAAGGGAACGCCCCTTTGTTTTCCCGGGGGAATGTTCTTTTTGTCTGCTAAAAAGCGCATTTTTGTATCCAGCTGCCGTGCGTGAAAAAGAAAGACCCCCTTACCCCTTGGCTTGATTAACATTATAGCGCAAGTGCTGTAGCAAGGCATCCAATACGGTATGGGCAGACTCTTCCTCTGCATACAAAAGAAAGGATGCCCTTTTCGGTACAACATTTCCCTATAAGGCTGTACGAACTGGCTGTTGTGGCTGGAGATAGCAACCTGTATTATTTCAAACTTCACTCTGCCAGGTATTTCGTAAAGGGTAACTTGGAGGCGCACAATTTCCCGCCTTTTGCAGATTTTTGAAGTAAGAATGCGCGCCCAGCTGAAAGGAGCCCGTTTCCCTCTTGTGCCAACGGCACGCCTGGTCTTTTGGCATAGGAATAGGATGTGATTCTAAATAAAAAACATATCCATATTTGCTTGTGAAATACCGCTGGCGGACATGCGGTAGATTTTCCTCAGCAACAAGAGAATTGAAAAATACAAACAGAACTAAACTTTTAGATTTTAGGAGAAAAGCCCCAGGAAAAATTTTGGAGTTTTAAAGAAACATATTGCGTTCGTACACTGGGAGTGTGAAAAATATCAAATATTCAAATTGCTGCTTAATACTATGTCTTTGCGCAAAGTTTTTGAACTTAAGTGAAATATCATTCCACGCAAGCGCACTCGTTATAAATGTGCTTTTAGGAAAGCACGGATACGCCGGATATACTCTTCCCCGGCGACGCGTGCGCAGCTGGTATGCCCCGCTTCAGGGACGCTCCACAATTCTTTGGGGCCGGACAAAAGGGCATACACTTTGCGGGCATTTGCCAGTGGGGAAATGGAATCTTTTTGCCCGTGTATGAGCAAAGAGGGAACCTTTATGGCGGAAGCGGTGTTTTTAGGCGCAAAGTCTTCCAAATGGCAGTGCAGCTTTAATTCTGCCAAGCGTAAAAAGCTGTATACGGTGGGGAAATACGGGGTTTTGGTCCGCTTCCAAATCCAGCGGCGGGCAACATCCCAAAACGAATAATAGGTCGCCTCGGCAATCAGGCAAGCCATTTCCGGGTGATTGGCTGTATAACGGACGGCCGCTCCCGCCCCTTGGCTTATCCCGTATAGGGCCACGCGGCGCGTGGCTTGCGGTTTGTATTGTTTGAGGTATTGAATGACGTGCTCCAAATCGTCCGGCTCCGAATAACCGATATGGGTTTTCCCTTGACTGTCGCCGGAACCTAAAAAATCAAAATAAAATAAATTGCAGTCTTTTGCCAGCAGATACGTGCGTTTTAAAATATCACCTTTGTTCATGGCAAAGCCATGCATCAGCACCAGGGTGTTGGGGCTGGCAGGGTTGGCAATGAACCAGCCTTTCACCGTTCCGCGGCCCGGTATAGCGACCGTTATTTCTTCCGCCTTCAAACCTACATCCTGCGGGTGCAACGTAAGGGGAGGCTTTTGTGCGCGGGAATACAACCATAACCCGTAGCCGCTGGGGAGGATAATCCCCAGCAACACCGCTACCAGCAACACGAAAAAAAGGGTTGTCATAAATGTTTCCTTATAGGCTTTGGGTATATAAACGGAGGGGTTCTTTTCGGCGGCGTTTGATAACCGGTTAGCCGGCGGGCTGGCCCGGGCACGGATATTACCGGGCTCCTCCGTTTTCTATTTATTTTATATGATACAATAAAATATAATTTCTATATACCAACTCAAGCCTGCCTTTCAGCAGTTTTTGCGTCCGGCAGTGGCTTTCTTAGCCGCTCGCCGCATTTCCGCCAACCAAGTGACGATTACGGCCTTTGTTCTTTCCTGCTTGGTCGGGGCGGCCGTGGGCTGCGCTGCGCCAACCCATCCGGCAGTGTATGGGGTGATGCCTCTGTTTCTTTTTGTGCGCATGGCGTTAAATGCGTTTGACGGCATGCTCGCCCGGGAATACAACCAAAAACCCGCCTGGGGGCCGTTTTAAATGAAATGGGGGACATTTTGTCCGATTTGGTGTTGTATATTCCCTTTCTGTATGTGCTCCATATGAACCTGTGGACGATTTTAGTTTTTAGTGTCTTGTTAATCTTAACGGAAACCGCCGGCATTATGGGGCTGCAGATACAGGCTTCCCGCCGTTACGACGGGCCCATGGGCAAAAGCGACCGGGCTTTTTGGCTGGGGTTGCTTGGCTTGCTGACCGTGTTCCATTGGCCTTCCATTACAGTTACATCGTATTATATCTGGGTGGTAAATTTGCTGATGTTGTATACGGTATGGAACCGCCTGTCCCGCGCTTTAGGAGAAAACAAATGAATTCAACACGTTCTTCCCGGGAAGGCTTTTTTCAAGCGTCCGACGGAAAACAACTTTTTTATCGGATGTGGCCGTCTGCCGTGCCGGCAGAACAGGCGGACAAATGTTTTGTGTTGCTGCACCGGGGGCACGAGCACAGCGCCCGCTTGCAGCAGATCGTGGACGAATTGAATATGCCCGAAGTGCCTATGTTCTCGTTTGATGCCCGCGGGCACGGCCGCACGGAAGGACCGCGCGGCTATAGCCCATCGGTGGCGCGTTCCGTGCAGGACGTGGGCGATTTTGTGGCCTATGTTTCGCAGACCTATCATATCCCGACCCAAAATATTTTGGTCATTGCCCAAAGCATCAGCGCCGTGTATGCTGCGGCCTGGATGCACGATTATGCACCCAAAATCCGGGGTTTGATTTTAGCTTCGCCGGCATTCAGCATTAAATTGTATGTTCCTTTTGCCTGTGCGGGAATGACGTTGCTGCAGCAGATACTGGGGCGTCCGTTTTATATTTCTTCCTACGTAAATGCCAACTTTTTGACGCACGACCCGCAGCGGCGCAAATCTTATAACGAGGACCCCCTGATTACCAAAACCATTGCCAGCCATATGCTGTTGGAATTGGCGCGCTTAGGCAAACGGATTGTGGCCGATGCGCGGGCTATCCAGCTGCCGGTGCAGTTGTTTATATCGGGCAGTGATGTCGTTGTACACCACGGGCCGCAGCACCGGTTTTATCACAACCTGGGCTCGTTCGTGAAAGAAAAACACATGTTGAAAGGGTTTTACCACGATACGTTCGGCGAGCAAAACCGGGAACAGGTCTTTGCCCATATGCACCGTTTTATCAAACGGATTTATGCGGCGGCTCCGGCGTACCCGGATTATACCCATGCGGACGAATGGGGCCCCACGGCGGACGAATACCGGTATTTAATGGCCGACTTGCCGTGGTATTCCTGGAAAGGCAACTGGTGGCGGTTGTGCCGGCACACCTTTAATACCTTGGGGCAGCTGTCGGGCGGATTGAAATTGGGCAAACAGCAGGGGTTTAACTCCGGAGAAATGTTGGATTATGTTTACCAAAACGAACCCTCTGGCAAACTGTGGCTGGGAAAGTGGTTTGACAAGTGCTATTTGCAATCGGCCGGGTGGAAGGGAATCCGCCAGCGGAAAAAGAATTTGGAAAAAATGATCCGGCAAGCAGTTGCCGAATTGAAACAGGCGAACAAATCCGTCCGTATTTTGGATGTTGCCGCGGGGAAAGGGCGCTATATTTTGGATGCCATTGCCGATGCGGAAGGAATAGAGACGGTCCTGTTGCGGGATTATCAGCCCCAAAACGTGGAAGCTGGCAAACGGCTTATCCGCGAGCGAAACCTGCAGCAGAAAGTGACGTTTGAGCAAGGCGACGCGTTTGATGTAGAAAAAACCGGCGCCACTTTGCCGCGGCCCACGTTGGCGGTTGTTTCTGGGTTCTACGAGATTTTTCCGCAAAACGAGCCGATAGAAAAATCGCTGCGGGGTATTTTTAACGCGATGGAAAAAGACGGCTTGCTGGTGTATACGGCGCAGCCGTATCACCCGCAACTGGAATTAATTGCCCGCACGCTGCGCGATTTGCATTCCCCCGACAAACGTTGGGTAATGCGTGCCCGCACACAGGGAGAAATGGACTTTTTGGTGGAAAAAGCCGGGTTTATTAAGGAGCGGCAAGTGATTGATGCCGACGGGATGTTCTCTGTGTCCATTGCCCGCAAAAAATGAAACTCAACCAGCGTTTTCCGTTGTACAAACACGCCAGCCTCTTGTTAGTGGGGTTGGCGTGCTTTTTCTTTTTGTCATACGGATTGGCCAATCGTTATACCGCTTCGCTGGAGCTGGTGCCGAGTGTTTCCTACGGTTGGGAAAAACACATTCCTTTCCTTCCCTGGACCATTATCCCTTATTGGAGTATGGACGTATTATACGGGCTGTCGTTCTTTTTATGCACCACCCGGCGGGAATTGGCCGTCCATGCAGGCAGATTGTTTGCGGCGTCGTGCGTTTGCTGTGTGTGTTTTGTGTTGTTTCCGTTAGCTTGCTCCGCCGAAATTCCGCCCATTTCCAATCCGTTTTTTCGGTACCTGTTTGAGGGCGGCGGATTAGTGGCTACGCCGTATAATCAGGCGCCCTCTTTGCACATTGCGCTGGCGTGGTTGGTGTGGCTGCGCTTTCGGGCGCATACCGGCGGATGGAAACGGCTGCTTGCGGGCGGTTGGTTCCTGCTGATTGGGTTATCCGTGCTGACGTGCTATCAACATCATTTTATTGATGTGCCGCTGGGGCTGGCGGTGGGGGTATTGCTGTCTTATTTATTGCCGATGCGTTCGTACCCACGTTTGCCGGAAGGAGCGGACCCGAAACGCTGGAAGCTAGGTGGAATGTATGTGCTGGGAAGCGTTTGTTTAGTTAGCGGCGCGTGTTGGTTGAAAAGCTGGGGTTGGTTTCTGTTGTGGCCCGCGGCCTCTTTGCTGGCAGTGGGGCTTGGATATTGGCTGTGGGGGCCGGCTGTGTTCCAAAAAGACGAACAAGGCCGCCAAAGCGTTTCCGCCCGCGTGCTGTTGGCCCCATACCGTTGGGGCGCGAGGCTTTCCCAAGGGTATTTCCTGCGCCGTATTCCTGCGGTTTCGCAGCTAACAGAGCGTTTGTATGTGGGGCGTTTGCCTCGTGCGGGGGAAGCGTGTGCGGCGCGTGTATTGGATTTGACGGCGGAATTTGATTCTTCGGGCATTGTATGCGGCGGTAAAACTGTTTATCCTTGTTTGGATTTGCTTGCCTTGACTCCGGCGCAGTTGCAGCAGACGGTGGAATTGTTGCATAAGCAAGTACCTGGCGGGCCGACGGCGGTTTGTTGTGCGTTGGGCCTTTCGCGCAGCGCGGCGGTGGCGGCGGCTTATTTAACGGCCGTGCACAAAGTGCCGTCCGTGAGAGAAGGTATTGCTTGCGTAAGCCGCAAGCGGCCCCAGGTGGTGCTTTCGGTACGGCAAGTGAATTATTTGTTACAATGGGAAAATAAATATCCTTATATAAATAAAAGAGGTGTTGAAAGATGACAGAAAACATGCAAGAAAAAGACTTGAAAAGCCCGGTAGCGGGAAAAGTGGTGTCGGCGTTTTTGAGTGTAACACCGCAGTTGCTGATAGTTTCTTTGGTGGCGTATGCCACGGCGATTATGGGGTTTAATTTCTTTTTTAACCCGGAAGTCGTGATGGATATTATCGGAGCGGCTATTTTGGGAGTTGCGTCTTTGATAGGGTTGTGGACGATGTTTTTGAGCGTGCACTTGTCTGTAGAAGGAAAGTTATTTGAAGTTTTATACAACCATCCGCAAGAGGAAGAAACGTTTGACAATACCATCCAGTATTTTTGGAAAGCGCATCGCAAAAATCGTTCTTTGGAAAGCCGCTGGGCCGGAACGAAAGCCATTTATTTTAAAGCGGTTACATTGTGCTTTACACAGTGGGCGTTGACGTTGATTGGCTTTGCCTTGCTAACCGCGGGGATTAAGTAGCGGGTATACCGGGGACACTCCTCCGGGAACCCGGCCAGGAATGGCCCTTCCTGCCATAAATTGATTTTAGCGCATCTCCCGCCCGGACAGCGGATACGTGGAGCTTCTTCTGTAAACCGCGTTGACGCCTGTTTAGGGGGCGGGAGATTGTTTTTTGTTGCAGCTTGCCGAAGCTGCCGTTTGATTTTTTCCGGCCCCTCCCGGGGAAAGGCGGCTTGTTAGAAGGATAGACTGTGGGCGAGTTACGGATTTTTAGCGGCAATTCGTTGATTGGGATAAGTAAAACACGGGGAATCAATGCCTAAGCCTATATTATATGGTTTGCTGGCCAGTATTGGCCTATTGCTGATCGGGTGGGTGACAACGCTTTTTATGTATCATCGCCGCCCAACACCGGAATTGGTGCAAGTGAAGCTTCGCATTCGGAGCTGGCTGTATATTTGGAGTGTTTTTGCGGCTCTTTTTGTGTTGCCTGCCCCGGTTGTTGCGGTTATTTTCGGCGGGTTAGCGGTGCAAGTTGTGTGGGAAATTATTTCTTCCTTCCGTCCGCTTTCGCCGAAAAATCGGGCAAGTATAGTGCTGGCGTGGGGGATAGGAGTGTTGGCGGCGGTTGCGCTGTGCGGAGGCTATCTGCTGTGGCGGAAGGACGTAAGCGCATTTTTCTTTGTGGTGGTGCTTACGCAATTAAATGATGTTTTTCAATACCTATGGGGAAAGAGCTGTGGCAAGCATGCCATGTTGCCTACCATTAGCCCCGCCAAAACTTGGGAAGGCTTTTTGGGCGGCGTGGTTACAAGTGCTTGTGTGGCGTATGCGGCGGCCCCGTATTTTGTAGCAATTCACGGCGGAAAAGCCCTTTTGCTGGGGGGATGCTTGGCGGTGGGCGGGTTCGCAGGGGATGCTTCTTTTTCTGCTTTAAAACGCCAACTGAAAGTAAAGGATTTGGGCACATTGCTGCCCGGGCATGGCGGGCTTTCCGACCGCCTGGACAGTTTGTTGTATGTTCTGTTGGTTGCGGCGTTGCTTTGGCGGGGATAACACCCATTACGGCAAAGGCAGTTGCGCACCGTGTTTACCCCAATTATGTGCGGCGCAACAAACGGGTAAACAGCAACCCCGAAGCACCCAAGATAGACAAACAGACGTATTATAAAGCGCTTGCCTTGCAGATACGGGAATATATGCGCGTGAATAACCTTTCCCAGCGGGAATGTGCCGCGGCCCTTGGCATGAGCCCCGCCCGCGTGAGCCAACTGCTTAAAATTGGATTTAATAATTAAAAAAGGTAATATGTAATTGAATAGGAAATAATTTTAGGGGAAGAATATTGTTTCCAGTGTATGTTTTATGTAGAGGAATGAAAATGCTGCGGTTTATTCAAAATAATTATAAAAAAATATTATTAATTGCTTTGATAGCATTATTTTTTATTCCACAAGACGTGGATATAAATTGGAAAACAGTTGTTACTATTCTTCTCTTAGGGCTTGTAATATTTGTTTGGCATAATATGCGAATTCCAGCAGAACATCAAAATGGGGAATTGGGTACATGTTCTGTATGTGGAAAGATTTTTTATCCAAATTTGAAAGGTATACGAAAGCTGTTTTTTAAATTCTTTTTCCCCAAGGAATTTACAATGGTATGCCCTAATTGTCGAAAAGAACGGGCAATGTGCAAAAAACGATTTCGGAAAGCCTTGCGTATGAGGATGAAACAAGGGTATTTAGCTAGAGAAGAAGAAACACAATTGTTGTCTTCTTTGGAAAGGTGTAAATTGTTGCAATTAATTGAAGATACTAGCAAAGACATTTCATTTATTCATCGAATGACGGGATACAAATTAGGAGAGTTCGCGGCTATTCCTTTTACGGATGTCTCTTTAAAGGAAGGTGAAAAACTATATTTTTTTGTTAATACCTCACTATATCAAGTTAGAACCAGAACACATTATGAGGGCCAAAGTAGTGGAATGAGTTTCCGTATTGCTAAGGGAGTTTCTTATCGAATAGGAGAATATCGTGGAAAGCCTATCAGGCAGCAATACCTTAATTTAGAAGGGAATGGTACTTTGTACATTACAAATCAACGTGTTATTTTTAATGGTGTTCGGAATATTACCTATAAGTGGAAAGATGTGATTCAAGTCCTTTCATTCCCGCCAGATGGCATTTCTTTTTCTGCAGAGAATAAAGTGAAATTCTATTTGTTAAAACTTCATAAAAAAGACCCGCTCATTTATCGCGAACTATTAGCTTGTTGCGAAGGAATACTGGGAGCAAATATAAAGAATTAAAAAATTAAATTCCGGGCAGTTAAATGAAGGGCAAAAGGGATACAAAGATACCTTTTGCCCTTGCTTTTGGGGCCCAAATGCACCATAGGCAAAAGTATCTGTTTGCCCCAGAGCGGCTTAAAACAAAAAATCCCCGACGATAGTCGGGGATAAACAAGCTAAAAAGGCATTAAAAAATCCCACCAAAAGTTCGATGGGAGTAAATATGGGGTGGATGACGAGATTTGAACCCGCGACCTCCGGTTCCACAGACCGGCGCTCTAACCAGCTGAGCTACATCCACCATAAAGCTATATCATATTATAGCAATTTCCTTTTTTCTCTGCAAAAATAGAGCTTCTCAACGAGGCAGGGCGTTTATCCCGGACCTTTATTTTTGCAGAGGAGGCTCCTTTCCTCAGGGCAAGTGCAGCCCTCGCCAAGCATTTATTACTTTGCTTGGCGCAGTTGTTGGGCAAGGGCTTCGGGTGTTTGAACAGGGGCTTCTGCCTCTCCTAAAGCATATTGAAACCCAAGCCATTTGATGTGTTCTCGTTCGGCGGGGGTTTTAACTCCGTCTGCCGCTAAAAAGATTTTCAGTTTTTGGCAAATTTCAGTCATTGCTTGGGCAATGATGCGTTGTTTTTCATCTGCCTTTGGCGTCCAAATACCGGAGGCTACTTTAATCCCTTCTATTGGCAGATGTTGGAAGATATTGGACAACGTTACACCTTTTCCTTCATAGCAAACAGTAAGGCCAAAGCCTGCTTCGCGCAGGGCTTTCCCGGCACGTTGCAATTGCGGTAGAAATTCAGTCTGGGCGGTTTCGGTCAATTCCAGCACCAGCCAGCGATTTTCTATCCCATAGGCTGCTGTTTTTTGACAAAGCTGCTGGACGAAATTCCCCTCGCAAAGCAATTCATTGGATATATTGACAACAATATGAATGAGTGGCGTGTTGTCCTTTTTCCATTGGGCCAATGTTTTGCACGCGGATTCAAATAGGAAGCGATCAAACTGAAAGATGAACCCATTCTTTCGGAATATGGGCAAAAACTGTTCCATCGCCAGCGGCGTTTTTTGGTGGGGAATATACCATTGGGCGCGAGCCATTGCCGCGTCAATTTTCCCATCAGAAAGGGACACGATAGGTTCCAGCAAAAAACGCATTTGGCCCTTTGAAATGGCTTGTTGCATATGCCGTTCTATAAAATCTTCTTCTTCCAAGGTTTGCTGCCAACTGGGGTGATAAAATGCCACAATTTCATTATACCGTCCTTTTACTCTGCTTTTGGCTACGGTGGCCCTGTTGTACATCACTCTTAACGGCATGGAACGGTCTGTTACCGGATACACGCCGAAGGAAATGAGCAACGGATAAGTTTGATGATTATCGGCTTGGAAAGTAGTAATTTGTTCTCCCAGTAATTCAAGCCGGTTTTTTAATGAGCCTTCTGAAGTATAGTGCAGCAACAATGCAAAATAATCACCATAAATGCGGGTGCAAATTTCGCCTTTCTGCAAATTTTCTTGAATCGTATTTGCAATATGTTTCAGCAGTGTATTTCCGGCTTCATAACCATATTGTTCATTAAAAATTTTAAACTTGCTAACATCCATTGCTACAATGGCGTAAGGGGTATCTGTCTGTTCGTTTAACAATTTTTCCGTCAGCGGGCGCGTCGCTTCTGAGTTTGGAAATCCAGTTACGGGGTCAATATAAGCAGAGGAAAACAACATTTCCCGGGTACGTTTTTGCTGTAAGAAAATATATCCCCATACTAACAAACCGGCTATAGCCACTGCCAAACATAAAATAAGC
Source organism: uncultured bacterium (assembly GCA_949297775.1). Taxonomy (GTDB): domain Bacteria; phylum Elusimicrobiota; class Elusimicrobia; order Elusimicrobiales; family Elusimicrobiaceae; genus Avelusimicrobium. Next base: position 70,555 of record CASFTM010000004.1, on the reverse strand, counting down.
AACAACGTAATAAAAGTGTTTAACTGTGCTGATAAACGGGCAGTTGGAACCACGGAAAGCAGATACCAATCATTCACGTTTACCGGTTCATAGCTGATATGCAGTTCTCCTCGTTCTGCGGAATGGTAATGAATGGTGCCGCTTTTGCGGTGCTGGAAATTCTTTTGAATATCCTGTGCCAATTGATGGGTCGGGTCGTCAGGAGAATTGAAAATATTGTAGAACCCGCTTACCGCGTTTTTGTGCTGGGCCCCAATGATTTTATCCCCGTTTGCCTGGACGACAATAGAGTATCCTTCCCCGCCAAAACTGGGGATATTTAAAGCTTCGGCGTATTCTTCGGTGGCACGGGTGGCAAACAAGACTCCGATAGTTTTCCCGTTGTGTTGGACGGGGGTCGTTTCTACCACGACGCGCTGTCCGTCCGCCGCGTCTATAATTAAGTTGGAAACAGTAGCTTGGCCTTGCATGGCTTTTTGGAAGTGTTCTTCTTGCGAAATATCTAACAACAGGTCATCGCTTAATACCGCCATCCCGTCTGGATAGACAAATCCCATTCGTTTAAAGTTATTGGCTTTTGTTTCCGCTTTCATCAGCGGGATAATTGCTTTTTCATCCGGTTCGGGCAATGTTCCAATGGCTGTAGCGATGCTTTTTAGCAAATTCAAATCACCCTGCACTTTAGCTTCAATCGTGTTTACCCCTTGTTTGGCTACTTCGGACAAATAGGTTTGCATATCATTATGAAGCAAAGTGCTCAGCCGGTTTACATACAGAAAGATGCCGGTGGAAAGCACGGCGGTGCAGACGAGTAATAAAACGGAAAATTGCCAAAATGAGAATGATTTTTTCACAAGAATAACCCTCGTATGTAAAAAAGGAGCCGCCAGGGCGGCTCCTTTTGATATTACCATTTTTCTGCGTGTATTTTGGCAGGGTCAAAGCGGTCCACTTCTTCTTTTTGTTCGTTGGGGTATCCCAGCGCAATGATGTTAAGCGGTTTTACATAATCGGGCAAGCCCAGTATTTGGGCCAGGCCGTTCATCCGTTCTTCGTTGGGGTAGACGCCCAGCCATACGCTTCCAATACCCAAAGCGGTGGCCGCCAGCAGAATATTTTGCGTAGCCGCCCCGCAGTCTGCCATCCAATAGCCTGGGGCGTGTTCGCGCTGGATGTTGCCGCAGACGACAATCGCGCAGTCCGCCTGTTCCAGCATTTTGGCATACGGGTGCACGTGCATCATTTTTTTGAATGTTTCCTTGTTGTGTACCACTATAAATTCCCATTCTTGGCAGTTGCGCGCCGTAGGGGCCATCATGGCGGCCCGCAGGAGCGTAGTCAAATCGTCTTTAGCGATGGGTTGGTTGGTAAACTGCCGGATACTTCTTCTTTTTAAGATAGCTTCCATTACTTTCATTTAGCGTCCCCCTTTTTTAGGTGTAAAACTTTTTCTTTAAAGAACCGTGCCAAACCGCCGCGGGCGGTTTCGCGGTAATCTTTATTCATATCCAGGCCGGTTTGCATCATGGTAGCTAGGACGTCATCGTAAGAAACACGGTTGTCTCCATCGGACATTAAGGCATAGGTGGCGCAGTCCAGCGCGCGCGAGGCCGCCAGCGCGTTGCGTTCTATACACGGTATTTGTACCAATCCGTCCACCGGGTCACACGTGAGCCCCAAGTGGTGTTCCAGCCCCATTTCTGCTGCGTAGGCGATACGCCGGTTGTCCCCGCCTTCCAACTGGCAAGTGGCTGCCGCCGCCATGGCGCAGGCAACGCCCACTTCTCCTTGGCAGCCGACTTCAGCTCCGGAAATGGATGCGTTGGCTTTCGCCATATTGCCAAACAGGCTTGCGGTGGCAAGCGCGCGGATGATGGTATTGTCTTCAAATTCGCAAACTTCTTGTATCAGCCGGCAAACGGCGGGAACCACCCCGCAGGAACCACAGGTAGGGGCGGTAACGACTATGCCGCCGGAAGCGTTTTCTTCTGCGCAGGCCAGTGCGTAGGAGAACAAATTGTTGATGCGGCGCAGGTAGCGGGGGGAATTTTCCGCCTTATAAAGATAACGCCGAGCCTTCCTCTCTAAATTGAGCGAGCCTGGCAGCACACCCCGTTTTTCCAATCCGCGTTTAATAGTAGCCTGCATTGTTTTCCAAACGGTTTCTAAGTAGTTCCAAATATCAGTTCCTTCACATTCTTCCACATATTCCCACAGCAACATCCGTTTTTGGGACGTGTAATCCAAAATTTCCGCCATGGAATGGTGCGGATATACATCGTTGAGTTGTTGACCAAAGGTTTCTTCGTCACGGATTGCGCCGCCGCCAATGCTGTAGACCACCTTCTCTGCAATGATGTGCCCGGCTTGGTCCAAGGCCTGCAGGCGCAGCGCATTGGGATGTTTGGGCATCAGGGTAGTATAGTCCCATTCAATTTCCAGCGGTTTGGGGTAAAAAGCTTCTTTGAGGGTGAAATCGGTCAGGTGTCCTTTCCCGGTAGCAGCCAAAGACCCGTATAAAATGGCTCTGAAACTGGCTGCTTGTGGGTACGTACGGTTAAAAGCATCAGCTGCTTTGCGCGGGCCCATGGTATGGCTGCTGGAAGGGCCCATTCCAATTTTATAGAGTTCTCGTAGCGATTCCATAGTTTTCCCTCAATACGGTAATATATAAAAATGTTATCATATTTAATATGAATATACTTTCTTCGTTGTTGGTGGCTTTGGGGTTATCTATGGACAACTGGGCCGTTACCATCGCTTCGGGTTGTTCCCATCACGAAGCCATTGCCAAATCGTACATTTTTAAAGTGAGTGCGCTGTTTGCCGCGGCGCATTTTTTGATGTTTTCCGGCGGTTGGCTGTGCGGCGCGGGCGTGGGCAAATATATTGGTGCAGTGGACCATTGGATTGCCTTTATCATTTTGGTTTTTATCGGGGTGCGTATGGTGAAAGAATCCCGCCAAAACCAACCGGAAACAGATGTATGTACTTTGCACTCTTTTAAAACGCTGTGTGTCTTGGCGGTAGCAACCAGTTTGGATGCGCTGCTAGTAGGGATGGGCTTGGCGTTTACGGCGGCGCCTTTTTGGGCTACCGTATTGATGTTGGCGGCCTGTGTGTTTATAACCAGCTGGAGTGGATTTTATGTAGGGGCCTACTTGGGACGGAAGTTCGGAAAAGTGATGGAAGCTTTAGGCGGGGCAGTACTGATACTGATTGGAATGAAGTTGTTGCTTGAAGGTGTGGGCATTTGGTAGAATTTTGTATCTAAATGGAGGTCCGGCTATGGGCATTATTTCCGTGATGATTATTTTCTTGTGTATTGGTGTGGATAATATGGTTTCTGCCAATATGTCTGCTATGAAAATGACGTCTGAAAAGAAAAGTATTTTTTCCATAAAATTGGCGTTGTTTTTTACGGGATTTAACGTATTGCTGTTTGCGGCGGGATATCTGCTGAGTATGATTTTTTTCCGCGGGTGGGTGCACTTTGCCAATAACTGGGTGGCTTTTGCCTTTTTGTTGCTGCTGGGAATTAAATTTATGTTGGAATCTATTGAAAAATCGCCCAGCTTTAGCAGTGTGGATGCGGACAATACCCGCAAATTAATCCAAGTGTCTGCCATATTTGGGATGAATGCCTTTTTGGTGGGATACGCTATGGAAACGATGGACAAATCTTTCCTGCTGCCGGCGGTGCTGCTGGTGATTATTTCGTTCCTGATGACGCTGGGAGGGTTCCACCTGGGCAAGAAAACGTCCAAAACAGTGGCCAGCAAAAGAATTGAGTTGGTGGCCGGTCTGATTTTGATTGTAATGGCTGTAAAGATGATTATTATTTAATAAGTTTTTTAAATAAAAAGCTCCGCCTGTTTAACAGGCGGAGCTTTTTATATGCAGGAAAAGGATAAAAGACTTGCTTCTTTTATCCTGCAATGTATACTATAAGAAAAAGGGATCTGAGTAGCCCGGGAGAAGACTATGCCAAATAAAAAAGCTTTTTCCTTGCCTGATTTGTTAATTACCGTAGTGGTGCTGGGGCTGGCGGCTGCGGTGGCTTTGCCTCGCGTATACAAGGTGCTGGAACAGCGTAATGCGCAAAGCGCCGAGGCGGTGTTGGCTCAATATCGTTCCGAACAAGAAGGACGTTGTGTGCAGGAAAACCAGTATAGTATGGATTTTGCTTCTTTGCCGGGGATTCTGTCCCAACGAGAGGACAAACACTTTACCTATGAATTGCTTCCTACAGGTATAGCAGCCCGGCGAAAAGGCGGGTATGGGTATGTGTTGCAAATGCCGTCCTATGAAGACGGACGGCTATGTTGCGAAGACCGCGACGCTTGCCAGCGGCTGGGGAAAGAATATCCTTCTTGCTCCGATTTAACGGCCCGGGCCGATTATCACTCTGGAGAGGAATGTTCGGCGGTTAAAAAAGAACCGTTGTGTCAGGGGGAAAATGTCCGTCCTTGCGGCTGTCAGGAAAAAGGGCAGCAAGCCCGTACTTGCGACCCGGAAACAAACACTTGGAGCGAATGGGGCTCTTGCAGCATTCCGCTGACGTGCGACTGCTCCGCCGTCTCCGGTCCGCGCCCGGCTCCCCAGCAACAGCCTTGTCCGCAAGGGGGCACTCAGAGCCGCGGTTTTTCATGCGATACTTCAACCGGTCAGTGGATTGCAGATCCGTGGGGGGATTGCCAGCCCCCGGAGGATGTCCCTGCGGAAGAACGGGCGGCTGGAAGTAACAATTTTGCGACGGGAGGGAATGCTGCCACCGCAGAAATGGATGCCCCGGCACGTGAAGCGCTTTCTCCCGTGGATGAGAAACCCCTGCAAGCGGATTCCATTTTGCCGCAGACAACTGTACCCGTCGGGAACGAAGGCTCTGCCCCCGCGGGGTCTGCTGCCTCCGGGGCGGAAATGCCGGCCTCAGGAAAAACGGTTGCCGAGGAGACTGCGGCGGGTTCCGTACCGCAGAACTCGACTGCTCCAACGGGTGGAACTAATCTCTCTGCCGTTCCGGTGCCTCCACCGGCAGTACAAGTGCCTGCTGAAGAAGATGTTGCCGCCGGATTGTAAAGTTTCCTTGCCGCTCCTGCCTTTTTTACAAAGGGTGCTTTGGAATAAATCAATTTGCGGGAGCCTTTGGCTTGGCAAATAGCATTTTGGCGTTTAGAAACGGCCGGTATTCCAGACGGTTTGACAACAAAAACCCGCCCTCAAAGAAGGCGGGTTTTTGTTTCCCAATAAATACTTATTTGCCGAGTGCTTTCCAAGCTTCTTTTTCCGCTTTTAAGGCTTCTTTAGCGTCTTTAGCGGCTTGTTTGGCTTCAGCTTTTTTAGCCTCAGCAGCTTCTTTTTCCGCTTTGGCTTTGGCCTTGGCATCTTCTTTGGCTTGTTTTAAGGCAGCTTTTTTGGCTTCTGCTTCGGCTTTGGCTTGTTCTTTGGCCGCTTTAGCTTGTTCTTTGGCGGCTTCTGCTTCGGCTTTGGCTTGTTCTTTGGCCGCTTTAGCCTGGGCTTTGGCGTTTGCCTTGGATTCTTCTAACTGCGCTTTGGCGTCCGTGTTGGCTTCGGCCGCGGCTTTAGCTTCTTTGATTTTAGCGATAGCGGCTTCTTTATGGCTTTGGATGTTTTTTCTCAAAGCGGTAATTTTGGAGAGGGTGCAATTATTAATGCAGGCCACATCTCCCGCGGCACAACCGCAGTCGTCTGCCGCTTGGAGGCTGGTCGGCCACGCGGCACCCATCGTAAGTGCAAAAGCGAGTACAATGATTTTTTTCATTTTTATCTCCTTTTTCCCTAAAATATCTTACCTTTGTATTTTACTACAATTTTTTTTATGGCTCAATGTCGTTTAAACAAAAATCCTTCGGACGGAAGAAACCCGGTTTTTGTAAAATATAATTATGGAAAGTCTGGCGGTAACCCCTTGGTGGGTAAATGTATTGTTGGGTATAGTGGCGGTAAACCTGTTGGTGTGGCCGTTGGCTTCGCGCTGGGTGGAAAGCCACTTGGAGCTGTTTCTGCTGGCTGTTGGGGCGGCGGCGGTAACGGTAAGCGGCGGCTGGAGCACGCAGTTTATCTACGAAACGCTCAACTACCCGGTGAATGTCGCTTTTATTGTGTTGGTTGTCAGCGTTATTTTTAATAATTATTCCCGGTATATTTTCCGGGTGTTGTTTGCGTTTTTCCGTAAATTGGAGCCGCGGTACAGCTTTGCCTTGCTGATTTTTTTGCTTGGAATGACCTCTTCCCTGGTCAGCGTAACAGTATCCGCCCTGGTGTTGGCGGAAGTGTTGAAAGTTGTCAATTTAGAGCGTACGGCTACAGTGCGTATTACCGTATTTGCGTGTTATGCCATTGGTTTGGGAGCGGTGCTGACGCCGTTGGCGGAACCGCTGGGCCTGATTATCAACAACGCTTTGTCCGGCGCGCCGCATTATGCGGATTTCTTCTTTTTGCTTAAACATTTCTTTTGGTGGATTATGCCTGCCATTGTGCTGCTGTCCGCGGCGGCGGGCTATTGCGCCCGCAATGCCGGGACTACCCTGCAAATGCACATCCGCGAAGATAAAGAAACTTACGCCTCTATGCTGCGGCGCACCTGGCATATCTATATGTTCGTGGCGGCGCTTAACTTAATCAGCACGGGGCTGCGTCCGCTGGCCCAGAGCACGATTACGCATTTAGGCGGGAAAGTATTGTTTTTGGCAAATGCCGTTTCGGTTATTATTGACAACGCCACGCTGGCCGCTATTGAAATTGTGCCGACCATTTCGTCAAAGGACTTGGTGTATATGGTCATTGGTTTGGCGGCTTTTGGCAGTATGCTGGTGCAGGGCAATTTGCCCAACATCGTTGCTGCTGAAAAACTGGGCATTAAAAGCCGCGAATGGGCGGCTGTTGCCGTCCCGACCGGCCTTACCTTGATGGCGGGTTATTTTTTAGTCCTTTCCGTTTTTCTCTGATAGGTCCGGGCCCAATTGTTTTTAGGCCCTTTGACCCTTGTCCTTCCTTCTTATTTCTGTTATTTTTTAAATGATATTCCTTTTATTTATATGTTTGGCAAGGAGCCGGTATGAAATGGATCTTTTTGTTATTGTCGTTTAGTGTGGCGTATCCGTGCGCCGCACAGCAGCACCGGATCATCCAGGAACTTACCCAAATAGGTGTAAAACGCTCGGCGGAACAGCTTTCTTCGCAGGCCGCCCGTCAAGCCCGTATTCCCTGCCGGGTGGTACAAGGCAAAATTTTGCCGGGCGGGAAACCTATGTTGTCCAAGGGAGTGGCGGAAATAGAGCGTTATATTTTCTCAACCCCCCGGCTGCGGGGCATTACGCTTTTGGAGGAGCCTACCGCCGCCCAAATGAGAAAGGCATTAACGGAATACCACCAAGTAATGGAAAGCTTTCAGAATTTTAAGAAGGAAATGGATGTTTTTTTGTACTACCAAAGCAAAGAGGATGAAAAACGCACCCTGTCCGCGGTGGAGAAAGCGGAATTAATGGGAAAAATCAGCCGGATGAATGGAAAGTTGTCCTCGCTAAAAACAGTCATATCATCCGCGGATCCGGCCTACCGCGCCGCACAGGAATATGTGGCGTATGCGGCGGAACTCGTCAGCCCGACAATGCGCGGAATGTGGCTGAAAAGCCTGGACCAACGCGCGGACAGAAAATACCGCGGGGTGGAATTTTTTCTGCATACGCCTAAGGCTAATCAGGATGCTTCTTGGAAAGGTTTGCTTCCCGGGGCTGTGCGGGTGAGGCAGGTGGCCGAAAAGCTGCCGCCTGGCCTTAAAATGGCAGTCTTAAACGACCGTTGGTCCGTTATTGCCCGCATGCGGCAAATGCATTTGAGCGGAAAATTCTTGCCGGGCTGGGACATAGCGTATTATGAAGACACGGCCGCTTTGCTGTATGATGTGACGCACGCCGGAAAAAAATTTGATGTAATTTTGACTGACATTATTGTACCGGGCGGCGGCGGCTGCTATTTAACCGGTGAATTGCGTAAAAAAGGGTTTTCCGGCGTTATTATCGCTTTGGCCGCTTTTGAAGAAGAAAATAAAATGGGCAAGCGGTTGTTTGATATGGGGTTTGACGGAATGATATCTATGCCGATGATGTTTGAAAACGGCAGTCATTGGCCGTTGCAGATTATGAAAAATCTGCAAAGCTATTTTTATTACCGCGATACCAACGGTTGGAAACGCTAAACGGCAATACACCGTTAACGGAACCGGTATGTGCGGGGCAAATGGCAGTTTATGAATAAACAGTGGTGCAACATTTTGGCAGGCCTTTTGTTGTTGGGGACGGTAGGGGCAGCGCGCCCCTGTGCAGCCCAAAAAAATTTGGCTAAGGAGTTTATGGGCCAAGGAACGCTCAACAAAGCGCTGGCACAGCCGGCTATTTCCAATCTGAGCGGAAAGAAGATCCCCGAAATTTTACGTAATGCGCGCGTGGTACAGGGTAAAATTTTGCCCGGCGGTCCCCGCCCCTTGAACAAAACCACCGCCAACATAGAGCGGTATATCTTCCGGCATGTTCGCCCGGAAGGAGAAAGCCTGCTTAATGAACCAACCGAAGCGCAATACATCCAAGCCAAAGCGATGTATGACTATATGATGCGTTCCTTTGAAGCTTTTAAGCGGGAAATGGATGTGTTTTTGTATTACCAAAGCAAAGCCAGCGAAAGACGCCCCCTGGCGGCCGGAGAACAAGCGGAATGGATGCAGAAAATTGGGGAAATGTATAACCAGTTGCTTAAGCTGAAACCCTTTATTTCCCCACAGGATCCGGCGTACAAAGCGGCGCTGGAATATATTGCCTACGCGGCGGAGACGGTCTCCCCGGTGTTGCGGGGAATGTTCGTGCACGACGCCTACCAACGGCAGGACCGGACCTATGTGCAGGAAGAGTTTTTTATGCGCAATCCAGCGGGACGGAATTTGTTGGCGGAAATAAGAAATCTTTCCATACAGGAACAGGCTCATCAGATTGCACGGCACTTGCCGGGAAAACTAAAACTGGCGGTGCTTAATGACCGGCCCAGTGTGTTGCAGCGGATGCAGACCTTCCAGCAGGCGGGGGCTTTCTTCCCTGGGTGGGATATTTCCTATTACGACAGTATGGAAGAATTTTTCCGGGATATATATGCCCACGAAAAACACTTTGATATGATTTTTACCGATATTTTTGTTCCGGGCGGGGGCGGGTTTTATTTAACAGGTGTACTGCGCAGCAGAGGCTTCCAAGGAACAATTATCGCTTTAGCAGCGTTGCCGGAACAATCCCAAACAGGTAAAAGGATGTTTTCCCTAGGCTTTGACGGATTGATATTGGCTCCGTTTGAATTTGAATACGGTTCCCACTGGCCGATTGAGTTGATGGACAGAATCAGCAATTATTTCTATTACCGCAGTTTAAATCATTGGAAAAGATAAAATTTTCTCCTGTAGAGCACAGGGTATATTGGCCGCAGATAGGTCCAGGCCCAGTCCGCGGTGGGACTTTTGACCCTTGTTGGCGCCTGATGCAACTGTTATTCTATATATAGGAAATCCATTTGCCTAAAGGAGCTTATATGAAAGGGTTTGTTATCTTGCTGGCGTTGTGTGTGTCCCTGCCGTGTGCCGCCCAAAAAAACCTGTTGAAAGAATTTTCCGGAAAAGGCGGAGTCAAACAAATTTGGAAGAAAAGCGTTTCCCAACCGGCTGCCGTGCCGCAGGCCTTGCGGTATGCGCGCACCGTACAGGGAAAAATCCTGCCCGGCAGCAAAAAACCGGTTTTTAAACAAAATGTTAATTTAGAAAGATACATTTTGCCCAAAGTTGCATCTACCCCCGTAGACCAGCTTCCGCTTTTAATTGTAAACCCGACTTCAGACCAATGGGCGCAGGCGGCGTGGACGTATCTAAGCGTGATGCGCTCTTTTGAAAAATTTAAAGAAGAGATGAATATCTTCTTATATTACCAAAGCAAAGCGTCTGAACGGCATAATTTATCCAGTGCAGAGCGCGCGGTATATATGGAAAAAATTACCCAAATGCACACGAAATTGGCTAAATTGCGCAACTTGATTGATGCCGAAGAGCCCGCCTATAAAGCCGCTCGGGAATATCTGGCCTATGCGGCGGAAACAGTCAGCCCGATGATGCGCGGAGTGTTTACCGGGCAAGTGTTGCATCGCTCTGACCGTACTTTTGAAGAAAATGAGTTTTTTATGCGTGCTCCGCGTACCAGCCGCACGGAAGCGCTGTTGGCCAAGCTCCCTCCCCGGGTGCAGGTGTATCAAGCGTCCCGCAATCTGCCCAAAGGGCTGCGGCTTGCGGTGTTGAACGACCGGGAAAGCTTGTTGAAAACAATGCAACAATTAAACCAAGCAGGAATGTTCTTCCCGGGGTGGAGTGTGTCCACCTTTAACAATGCCGAAGAATTGCTGCGGGCGGTGACGAAGCAAGGAGAACAATTTGATGTCATTTTGTGTGATATTATCGTGCCGGGCGGCGGCGGTTATTATGTAACGGCTATGCTGCGGGAAAATGGGTTTAACGGTGTGATTATTGCCCTTTCATCTTATGGGGAGCAGAAAAAACTCGGCCAGGCGATGTTTGACAAAGGCTTTGACGGAATGATTTCCCAAAGGGAAGGGTTTGAATATGGAAAAGAATGGCCGGTGCAGATGATGAAAAGGCTGTCTAATTACTTTTATTACCGGAATTTGCACGGTTGGAAAAGATAGTTTTTGTATAGCGGCGCGGGAAAGATTTTCTGCGCCGCTTTTTTAATGCTTTTGCAACGGTGTTTTGTTTGACACTAAAGACGGATGAAGTTATAATAAGAAAAGAAGTTCCTGGCTTAAAGTATTTCAAATTACAATTGTTCTTTGCTGTACAGGCGCGCGTCGTTTGCGTGCCGCGCATTTTATTACCGTTTGGAGAAAGGAGAAAGTATGACCGACAGATTTGCTCCCGCCGCAAAAATCCTGGAAGACCACCAGTACGACAGTGCCAAATTAATCCCCATTCTGCAAAAAGTGCAAGATGAATACCAGTACCTTCCCGAAGATATTATGCGTTTTATTGCCAATGAATTGGAAATTTCTCCTGCCAAAGTGTTTGGTGTAGCCACCTTCTTTGCCCACTTTGCCATTACGCCCAAAGGCAAGCATATTATCAAAGTTTGCAACGGGACTGCCTGCCACGTAAAAGGTTCCTCGTTTGTAATTAATACAGTAAAAGATAAATTAAAACTCAAAGACGGGCAAGATACTACCGACGATATGATGTTTACGCTGGAATGCGTGTCCTGCCTGGGGGCGTGCGGGCTGGCGCCCGTGATGGTGATGGACGATGTGGTCCACGGGCAGATTACCCCGGCAAAAGCCGTTGAAATTATTGATTCCGTTATCGCTTCGGAGGCCAAAAATGCCGACTAAGAATATTGAAAAAATCGCCAAAGATTATAACGACGCTTACAAAAAAATTACCGGCCGCGTGGTCATTTGCGGCGGGACGGGCTGTATTGCCGGCGGTTCCTTAAAAGTATACGAGGCGTTCCAACGGGAAATGGAAAAACGCAAAATCGGTTTTTGCCTGCAAATTACCAAAGATTGCCACGAAAATTATTTAAGCCTTTCCGGCTGCCGCGGTTTTTGCGCGATGGGACCGCTGGTCAGTGTGGGGGACATTTTTTACACCAAAGTAAAACCCGAAGATGTACCGGAAATTGTGGAAAAGACGCTTATCAAAGGCGAAGTAATTGACCGCCTGCTCTACCACAATCCCGCCAATAACCAAAAAGCCAAAACGGTGGCGGATATCCCCTTTTACGCCAAGCAAGAACGCATTTTGTTGCACGATTGCGGGCGCATTAACCCCGAAGACATCAACGAATACATTGCCCACGGCGGTTATGCACAGGCCAAACGCGCTTTTACGGAAATGACGGACGAAGAAGTCTGCAAAGAACTCATCCACTCCGGCCTGCGCGGGCGCGGCGGCGGCGGGTTCCCCACGGGCAAAAAATGGGATTTAACCCGCGTGGAACCGGGCCCCAAAAAATACGTCATCTGCAATGCCGATGAGGGCGATCCGGGCGCTTTTATGGACCGCAGCGTAATGGAAGGCAATCCCAACGCCGTCTTGGAAGGGATGATGATTGCCGCGCGCGCTATCGGCGCCGATGAAGGCTATATTTATGTGCGTATGGAATATCCGCTGGCCATCCAGCGTGTGCGCACCGCTATCAAACAAGCCGAAGAATTGGGAATTTTGGGGGAAAATGTCTTTGGCTCCGGACTCAATTTTAAAATTAACGTAATGGAAGGCGCGGGGGCGTTTGTCTGCGGCGAAGAAACAGCTTTAATTGCGTCCGTGGAAGGCAAGCGCGGTATGCCCAAAATCAAACCGCCGTTCCCCAGCCAGTGCGGTTTGTTTGGCAAGCCGACGGTAATCAATAACGTTGAAACATTGGCTACCGTTCCGAAAATTATGGAAATGGGGGCGGAAGAATTCCGCAAAATCGGCACCTTGGGCAGCCCGGGCACCAAAACATTTGCCGTTACGGGCCACATTGCCAACACGGGCCTGGTGGAAGTGCCGATGGGCACTACGCTGCGCCAGGTGATTGATGAGGTGGCCGGCGGTACCACCAATGATGACGGCAGCGTCAACAAAGCGGCCTTTAAAGCGGCCCAAATCGGCGGTCCTTCGGGCGGATGCCTCACACGCGAACATTTGGATTTGCCGCTGGATTTTGATTCGTTAAAATCCGCAGGCGCTATGGTCGGTTCCGGCGGCCTTGTGGTGATGAACAACAAGACGTGTATGGTGAACGTGGCCCGTTTCTTTTTGGAATTTACCCAGCGCGAATCGTGCGGAAAATGCGTTCCCTGCCGCGAAGGCACCGAACAGATGTTGACCATGTTAAACGACATTGTGGAAGGCCGCGCCACGCTTAAAACGTTGGAAAATTTGGAAGATTTAGCCAAAGCCGTCCAGAAAGCTTCCCTGTGTGCGTTAGGCAAAACGGCGCCGAACCCGGTGCTGTCCACCCTCAAGCACTTCCGGGAGGAATACTTGGCGCACGTGGTGGACAAATGTTGCCCCGCCGGCGTATGCAAGGCGCTGGCCCGGTTTGAAATCGTCCCCAGCAAGTGCAAAGGCTGCGGTATGTGTAAACGCGCCTGCCCCGTTTCCGCCATCAGCGGCGAAGTGGGCAAACCGCATCACATTGACCCCAAAAAATGTATCAAGTGCGGCGGGTGCAAGAGCACCTGTAAATTTGGAGCCGTGGTAACGGGAGCGTAATTATGGAAAAAGAACAATTTGTCACCATTGAAGGGAAAAGAGTACCGATTGAAGGCGAAAAAAATTTGCTGGAGCTCATCCGCAAGGCCAATTTCAATATTATGACTTTCTGCTACCACCCCGAGCTGGCCGCCTACGGCGCGTGCCGGCTGTGTTTGGTGGAAGTGGAAGGAATGGGGATTGTAGCTTCGTGCACGGTAAAACCCAAAGATGGGATGAAAGTGCGCGTAAACAGCGACGAAATCCGCCACTTGCGCCGCATTAATTTGGAGCTTCTCCTGTCTTCGGGCAACCACGACTGCACGCTGTGCAGCAAATCCAACAACTGCAAACTCCAGAAGCTGGCCAAGGATATGGACGTAACGGAAATCCGTTTTAAATCCAAAAAGTTGGACAGCCATAAGGACGCCACTTCCCCTGCCTTGGTGCGGGATCACAGCAAATGTATCCTTTGCGGCAACTGCGTGCGCATTTGCAACGAGGTGCAGGGTATTGGCGCAATTGATTTTGCCTTCCGCGGGTTCCGTTCCAAAATTGCCACGGCTTTTAATAAAGAGCTGGGCCAAAGCCACGAGTGCGTGTCCTGCGGGCAGTGCGCGCGCGTATGCCCGACGGGGGCCTTGATGCCGAATTCGTCGGAAATTGAAGACGTCTTTAAAGCCATCAACGACCCTAAAAAGAAAGTTGCCGTGCATATCGCTCCGGCGGTGCGCGTGGGGTTGGGCGAAATTTTCGGGCTGCCGCAAGGCCAAAATGTGGACGGAAAAATCGCCACCGCATTGCGTATGCTGGGGTTTGATTACGTGTACGATACGGCTTTCGCGGCGGATTTGACGATTGTGGAAGAAGCTACCGAATTTTTGGAACGTTTTAAGAAAGGCACCAACTTGCCGCAATTTACCAGCTGCTGCCCGGCGTGGGTGAATTATGTGGAAAAGTTCGCGCCGGAGTTTATCCCCAATTTGTCTACCGCGCGCTCGCCGATGCAGATGATGGGCCCCATTTTAAAGGCCGATTTTGAAGACAAAGGCGGCAAACGCGAAGACTTGGTCGTGGTAGCGGTTATGCCGTGCTCGGCCAAAAAGTCCGAAGCCAAACGCGGCGAATTTTACGTGAACGATAACCCGGATACGGACTATGTCGTTACTACCGTGGGCTTGGCGCGTATGATTAAAGAAGCCGGTATTGATTTTGTAAACCTGGAAAACGAGTGGTTTGATATGCCCTTTGGCTCCAAAACGGGGGCCGGCGTGATTTTTGGCGCGTCGGGCGGCGTGATGGAAGCGGCCCTGCGCTACGCATTGGCGGAGCTGGACCCTGCCAATGCCCGCAGTGTTAAGTTTTCCAGCCTGCGCGAAGGGAAGGTGTTTAAAGAAAAGACGGTGGAAATCGGCGATGTAAAAATCCGCACGGCTGTAGTCAGCGGGCTGAAAAATGCGCGCAAATTGCTGGACGACATCAAAGCCGGCAAAGACCATTACGACTTTATTGAAGTAATGTCTTGCCAGGGCGGCTGCGTAGCCGGGGCGGGGCAACCCCAGTTTGACGGCTGGGCCCCGCGGCAAAGACGCGCCGAAGGCTTGTACCAAGAAGATACGGAATTGGCGTATAAGTCCCAGGATAACAGCGGCGTGCAGGCTTTGTACGGGCGGATTTTGGACAAAGTAGGCGGTCCGCTGGCGCACAAATTGCTGCATACGCATTATTCCGATAAAAAGGACCGCACCGGACAGCAAAAATAGCTTTACAGGGCGGAAAAGTTTGGAAACGGGACGGAATATTCCGCCCCGTTTTTTATATGCCAGGCTCACTCCGGAAAGGTGCCGCGCGGACAAACAAAGTAAGCTACAATAATATATATATGCTGAACTGGAAAGGATTTTTATATGCGGTAATCACCTCCGCGACTTTCGGGTTGATACCGTTGTTTACCCTGCCGCTTTTCCAAGCGGGGATGCGGGTTCCGTCTATTTTGTTTTACCGCTTTTTTATTGCGGTGCTGATGCTGGGCTGTTTCGCTTTTTTTACGCGCCGTTCTTTGCGGGTTACCGTGCGGGAACTGGGCACACTGGCGGTATTGAGCGTGCTGTATATCGGGTCGGCTGTGTTTTTGTTTTGGTCTTACCGCTATTTAGCCAGCGGGATTGCCACTACCATGATGTTTTTGTATCCCGTCTTTGTGGCATTGATTATGATTTACGTGTTCAAAGAAAAAAATTCTTTTTGGACGATGTCCGCCATTGTGCTGGCCATTGCCGGGGTGGCGATGCTTTCCTGGAACGGGAACGAAGGCGGCGTAAGTTTTATGGGTATTTTGCTGGCGGGGCTGTCCGGCATTTCTTACGGGGCCTATATTATTGCAGTCAATAAATCCGCTGTGCGGGATATGGCATCCGACAAATTAACTTTTTATATTTTTTCTTTTACGGCGCTTTTTTTGCTGGCGGGGGCTTATGCGATGGGCGGCCTGCAGCATGCGCCGGATTGGAAAAGCGATTTAAATTTAACCTTGCTGGCGCTCATTCCGACAGTGATTTCCAACCTGACTTTAGTGGCGGCCATTAAACTGATTGGTTCTACTTTTGCATCCGTACTGGGGGCGATGGAGCCGCTTACGGCAATGACGGTGGGGGTAGTGGTGTTCCATGAACCGTTCACCCGCTCTACGGCTTGGGGCGTGGCGCTGATTATTCTGGCAGTAACACTGGTGGTAATGGCGCCGGCGTTGGAAAAGGGGTATCGCACCGGTAAATTTTTGTATATCACTAAAGTAAAAGGCATTCACCCCAACATTACCCCCTACCATTAACCGGTTTTTGCTACAATATAAAAAAATTCTATACAAGGAGAAACTATGCTTTTTGGACAACGCGGTTCTATTCACACGATTGTCTTGGTTTTGGTAGTAATAGTAGGTTTTGGAATAGCCCTGGGCTGGCCCCAGTATAAGAAGTATCAAACGCTTCAAACAGCACAACAGGCGTTGGAGCTGGGCAAGGCGTTGGCATTTGCCGAGTCTTCTTATAAAATGCGGTATGGGAAATATACCCCGGATTTTGCAAAGTTAGATATGCAACTGCCCTGCCCGGTGGAACGTGGCGGGGACAAAATTGAAATGGTGTGCCAGCAATATGTATACCGCCTGGAAGAGGGCAAAATCCTGCGCGTAGCGCATAAAGGGCTGCCGAAATGGTTTGATTTAAATATAGAAGAAGGGTCGGTGGATTGCTCCCACGAGGACGGCTCCATCGCTGGAAGCCACATCTGTTCGCGCGTGGATTTAGCGGACAAGGTGGAAAAATAACCCGGGAGGAATAAAATGAAAAAACGCTTATTGGCTTTTTGTTTAATACCGTTTGTTTTTGCCTGTGCTCCGCATGTAGAACGCGTGGAAACAAACTTGGTCAAAGATGTATCCGGCGGCTGGAACGATACGGACGCGCAAATGGTGGCGCAGGAAATGATTACCGACTGCCTGCAAAGCGGCTGGTATAACCGCTTTTTGACCCGCTACGGCAAAGAACCGACGGTCATCGTCGGCACCGTGACCAATAATACGATGGAGCACATCAACACCGGCGTATTTATTGAAGCAATGCAGCGTGCGCTGATTAATTCCGCTAAAGTGGATTTTGTGGCTTCCGCCTCCGAACGGGGCGAAGTGCGTACGGAACGGCTGGAACAGGACGAGTTCGCTTCCGAAGAAACCCGCAAAGCTTTTGGTAAGGAAATCGGAGCTGATTATATGTTAAGCGGGGTGCTCAATTCGGTGGTGGACCAAGCTGGCAGCAAAGCGGTGGTTTTTTACCAGGTAAACTTAAAATTGATTGATATTGAAACCAACCAAATTGTGTGGAACGGGCAAAAACAAATCAAAAAATACGTCAAACGAAGTAAAGTCACCTGGTAGGATTTTACGATGAAGGCGCGCATATGCTTGTTGGGGCTGGTGTTGTTTTGCTCCGCGTGTGCGGCGCCTTCTTTGCGTTATAAAGCGCAAATCAACCAGCTGGTGGCCAGTGGTCAATTTAAAGAGGCTGCCCGGCAGGTGGAAGACAAGAAAAACAAACTCTACAAAGATAAAGACGAGGTCCTGCTGGATTTGGACCGCGCTTCCCTGCTGCACGACGCCCAGGACCCTGCCGCCAGCGACCAACTGTTTGCCTCCGCTCAAAATGCTATTAATGAAGCCTACGCCAAAAGCGTTTCCGGCGCCGCCGGGCAGCTGCTCATTAACGATTGGACGGCCCGTTATTCCGTCCCGGCGTTTGAACAAGCGCTTACCTATTATTACCGCGCCCAGAATTTTTTGCAGCAGGGAAATCTTTCTTCCGCCGCGGTGGAAGCGCGCAAGGCGGTGTTCTTTTTGGACCACCTGCGCGCCGACAAAAAAGACGGGTATAACGATGATCCTTTCGTCCAATATTTTGCCAGCTGGGTGTTTGAAAGCGTAGGCCAGCGGTCCGATGCGCGTATTGCGCGTATCAATGCGCTTAATGCCTACAGCCGTCTGGGGCCTTCCCTGCATGTATCCGCCCCCGATTTTGCCGTTCCGGAAAACGCCAACGATTTGGGGGAAATATTTATTTTTCATTACAACGGTTTAATGCCGCTTAAGACCTCGCAAACCCTGCAGGTGGCGTGGGACCGGGCACTGGTGTTGGCGTCTTCCCCGCAAGAGAATATGGGGAGCGTATCGCCCGAGGTGCAAAACGCCATTACGGCCGGGATAATGGGCTCGGCGGTTACGCTGTCTTTCCCGGCGTGGGTGGAACAGTCCTACCGGGTGCGTTTTTCGGAGGTAGAGGCGGGCGGAAAGCATTATTTTACCCAAAAAATGGCCGATTTTTCCGCCGCCGCCAAACTGGATTTGCAAGAAAAAATGCCCGGCATTTTGTTCCGCACCGCGGCCCGCGCCGTAACCAAGCGGGTTGCCGCCGTGCAGGCGCGTCATGCGGTGGCCTCGGCGGCGGACAGCGATGCCTGGGGGGATTTGGCGGGACTGTTTGTCAGTGTGTTGGGCGCTGCTACGGAAACAGCCGATACGCGCCAGTGGTTTACCTTGCCCGCCGAAGTGCGTGTGGCGCGGTTTTTTCTCCCGCCCGGGCTGCAAAATATACGGCTGTTGTTTCGCGACGGATATGGTAATATAATAGGAGAACATCTGTTTGAAAATGTACCGGTAAAGAGGGGAAAGCGGGTGTTTTTGCACTACCGTACCGCGTACTGAGAGGAATTATGAAAAAAATTATATTAGGGGCCGCCGCGTTGTTGCTGTGTGCGTGTGCAGGGCTCAATAAAAACACGGTTAATTACCAAATGAACGAATATGACTCCGCCAAATACTATGTAGTGGCGGGGGAAGGCATGACGAAAGAGTCCGCCTCCGACAATGCTTTGGAAAATATGCGCCGCGAAATGGTCCAGCAGGCCCCTGCCGCCGCCAACCAGGGGGTCGTAACGGATTTGATGGCGAATGCGTCTGTAGAAAAAGTATGGCGGGATAAAGATTTTTCCGGCAAACATTATTATGCGTTGGCGGTGTTGTCCCGCGCTAAAGCGCGCAAAGTACTGACGCCCCTTTTGGACCAGGAAGACGAAAAATTAAAAGGGCTGGCGGGCCAGTTTGCCAATCCGGCTAATCCGTTGGCGGATTTAAAAATTGCTTTCCAAATGCAGCCGGTGGTCAGCCGCCGGATGGCGTTGGATGAAATGTACCATTTTTTAGATGCTTCCCGCCAAAGCTACCAGCCGGAAGTGTTTGCTCCGTATAAAAATATCCTGCAGGAAAAATTAGCCGCCGTATTGGTGGCGGTGGACGTGCAGGGCGTTGAAAGCGAAGTAATGGTAACTTATGTGGTGGACGCGTTGAACCGGATGGGATTAGGCGTGGTGGACGCGGCTTCGCCGGATAAAGTGCTTGTGGTGCAAATTCAAACGGATGTGGATGCGTACGATTCGCAAAAAGTACAAGGACTTATTTGGTGCTCCAGCGGAGCGGCTGTCAGTTTGGTGGACGCCGCCCGCGGCGTAACTTTCGCGCGGTTTAACGTGCACGAACGGGCGGGTACTTCCCGCGCGGCCGATTCGCTTCGCCGCAGTATGCAAAGCGTGGGCGAACAAGCCGCCCAACAGATTTCCAGCCGTTTGGAAACATATTTAAAAACGAGATAGGAGTAATTTATGAAAAAATTGTTATTAGCTGTTTTATTGGCGTGGCCCGTAGCCGCGTCCGCGCAAGAAGCCGCCCAGCCTGAACCGGCGGCCCAACCGGAAGTACAGAGTGTAGCCGAACGCAATAAAATGTTGTATTCGTTGGGGTTCCTGCTGGGGGATAATTTAAAACGCCAGCTGATTTTGGACAATGAAGACGATTACAAAGCTTTGTCCCAGGGAATGCGCGACAGTCTGCTCAACAAAAAATCCCAAACGGATTTAGAGGCCTACAAACCCGATATCATCAAAAAATACCAAGACGATGCCAAAACGATTTCCGCCAAGCGCGAAGCGGCCCAGCAGGAATATATGGCTAATTTTAAGAAAGAAAAAGGCGTCAAAACGCTGGACAACGGAGCGATGATTAAACTCAGCCGCGCCGGCAAAGGCAAAACCCCCAAAGCAGACGCCACCGTGAAAGTGCACTATACCGGCACGTTGATTGACGGCACCAAGTTTGACAGCTCCCGCGACCGCAACGAAGCGTTTGAAACCAAACTGACGGATGTCATCCCCTGCTGGACCAAAGCACTGCAGCAGATGAAGCCCGGTTCCCGCGCCAAAGTGGTATGCCCGCCCGATACGGCCTACGGCAACCGCCCGGTGGGGCAAATTCCGCCCAACTCCGCCTTGGTGTTTGATATTGAAATGATTGAGCTGGGGGCGTAATGTCCAAAAAGAGCTACGCGCTGATTATTATTATGCTGGCTGCCTTGGCGTATATGGGTGGCTTCCGCCTGTACCAGGCATATCAGCGCAAAGCTGAACAGCGTGCGGCGGAAGCGGCCGCCGGGACGGCGTTTACCTTCCAGAATGTGCCTGTTTCACTGGCGGCTCCTATGCCGGAGCCGGTAAACCGCCCGGTAGAATTCGCTCCGGCGCAAAGCGCGATTTTTTTGGAAGCTGGAAATTTGTCAGAAGAACAAAAAAACCAGCAAGCCCAGGATACCATCACTTCTATTTTGGAAGACTACAGCCAGGAACCTGCTATGCAAAAATTTAATGAGGAT
The DNA here is from genome assembly GCA_949297775.1 of uncultured bacterium. Taxonomy (GTDB): domain Bacteria; phylum Elusimicrobiota; class Elusimicrobia; order Elusimicrobiales; family Elusimicrobiaceae; genus Avelusimicrobium. The sequence goes on along the minus strand of CASFTM010000004.1, from coordinate 50,014 downwards.
TTGGCCGCCGCTACCCAGGGAAATGTGGAAGGATTGGGGGCGCTAAGCGGGGTGGAATTGGTTAAAATTTTAAAAGAAAACCCGCAAGTCAGCCAAGTGGTGCAAGAAAATATGCAAGACCCCGAGTTTGCCAAAACCATCCAGCAGATTTTTACCAATCCGCAATTTGTGGAAAGCGTCAAACAACTGCAAGGGGCGGGGGGCGCTTTGCCCCCCGGGCAGACGCCGGAAAAAACGCAATAGTTCAGGCAAAATATTGTATCCTATAAAAAACAGGAGGTTTCCCCGTGCTGAAAATTTTAATTAAAGCCGTTATTTTGGTTTTTATCATTTTAAGCGTTTATTTTATTGTGCATCCGTATGCCTGCTCCAACTTTATGTTGGGGCGCGTAACAAATTCCCCGGAAGTGGAACAGGTCATTATTGACCCGGCAGGAGACCACAGCGAACTGTTTACCCCAACAGGCGACCAGCCTTTAACCGCTCCCGCCGCCCAGCCCGGCGCCGCGGGGACGGATACCTTGCAGAAAGCAAATATCCCCACCTACTCCCAGGAAGATATTGACTATGCCGTTGCCAGCCGTTATGTGGAGCTGGAAAACGAATATTCCCAAAATAATGCGCTGGGCAAGGATGCAGCCCAAGAAATATCGTATATTGTGATGGACGACTTTGAGCTGACTCAGCCGGAGTGGGAAGCCTTCCTGCAGCGTGCCACGGAAAGCAACCTGTTTGATAAAATCCGCCAGGAGCAACAGTCTGCCCAGTAATAGTACCGCGTTTTAACAAAAAACCGCCCGGGAATATTCCCGGGCGGTTTTTTGCAAAAGTATTAGCGGTTAATGCGGCAGGCGCCCAGCCAAAAACTCAGCCACCGGGCGGGTGTGTTTGATTTTGCTTAACACGATTTTAATGGAGGCGGTAATCGGTACGGATAAAAACGCGCCGGGCACGCCCCACACCAGCGTCCAAAAAATTAAGCAAGCTACCACCGTGGCGGGGTGTAAATCCATTCCTTCTCCCAAGAAGCGCGGTTCTATCAAGTTGCCAATAGTAAATTCCGTCGCGGCCAGTAACCCCAGTACAATAAAGAACTGCGGGCCCAAGCCAAACTGTAAAAACAGTACGGGGGCCGGTAACAGAACAGCGATGATAGACCCGACACTGGGGATAAAGTTCAGTAAGAACATAAACATTGCAAACAACATGGCCAGCTTTACTTGGAAGCCAAATAAAATCGCTGCGGCTATCAGCCCGGTCGCCAGCGAAGCCATCAGCTTTACTGACAAATAGACGGACACGTTAGCCAGCATTTCTTTAATAGCGGGGTTGGTAATTGGCGGCGTTTTTTTGCTGCCAAACAGGAAAAATACCATAAACAGAATAATTAGCGTGGTGTCCGACACGATACCAAACACCTGTCCGCCGAAGTTGCGCAGCCAGTTAAACAGCGGCAGCTCGCGTACGTATGCTTCCAAGACATTTTGGTTTAAGGTAACGCCGTGCTGCTGCAGGCGCAAGGCGATGTCGTTCATGGTATCAATTAAATTTTGGCGGTATACCTCGGCCCCTTTTAGAAACGTTCCTACCGAGTTGACCGTGAACAAAATCACGCCCGCAAACACGGCGATGCAAAGCAGGATGGAAATTGTCATAGCCAGCCAGGACGGGAAGGAAAATTTATGCTTCATATACAGCGTCATTTGGGCGAGGATGGTGTAGAACAAAATGGAAATGACGAACGGTATCAAGAGCGTTTTAGTGTACACCAAAAACGCGGTTACTACGCCGGCGGCGATAATGGTTAAACAAATGGCGCTGGCTTTTAAGTAGTAATACGACGGCTTATCCGTAAACATGCGGCCCCCTGTTTCTTTCTGTTTTTTTGGCTATTTCGCGGGCCAAAAACAGGATTTTCCCGGTCAGGCTGGCGGCGTCGTTCTGGCAGGAAGTAAGCAGCCAAACGTTCAGTTTGGACGCCGTAAAACCCGTGTAGCGGCGGTAAAAAGCGTCGTAGGCGGTGGTGAACTCATCGCACGCGCGGGAAAGCGTTTTTGCCCGGCTGTTAAGCCCTTTTGCCGCCAGCGCCAAGTCGCCGGTCCAGTCGGCGTCTTTGCAGGCGCGGACTTGGTTGCGGGTTTGCGTCCAAAAGGGCTCATCCCCGTCCAGCTTTTTGCGTAAATCCAAGCAGTATTGATTAAACTGCCCGGCGAAGGCTTCATCCCGCACGGCCATATCCTTATGAAGTTGCTGGATAATTTGTTCCAGCCGGCGGTTAAAGTCGCGCAAATTTTGCGCGGCGGCGGTTAAGTCTGCCCGGAAAGCGTCACACCGGGCGGAAATTTGGTCTAGTAGGGTTTCGCAATTCATATAATGGGAAAACTGATTGTAAAAATAGAACCAAGCCCCCGGTCGGAAACGACGCTGATGGATCCGTCGTGCAAATCCAAAATGCGTTTGACCATGGGCAGCCCAAGGCCCCAACCGCTGATTTGACCGGTAAAATAGTCATCTACTTGATAGAACGGTTCAAAAATTTTATTTACGTCCTGCGGGCGGATGCCGGCGCCGTAGTCCCGTACGGAAATGGAAATGCTGTCGCCGTGGTTGGCGCATTGTACCTTGATGATTTTTTCCATTTTATTGTTAAACTTGATAGCATTGGCCAACAGCTCCCGTATGCACAGGCGCAGCATTTCTTCGTTGGCGGTTACGCTTAGGTGTTCCGGGCAGTCTATTTCCACAAAAGTACCGCGTTTGACGGTGGAATCTTCCTGCGCCGGAGCCGGGACGGAGGTTTCTTCTTCCTGGGCGATGGCTTTGGAGGCGCAGTCTTTAATTAAATTTTTTAAATAAACGGGTTGTTTTTCCACCCCTTCCGTTTGGGCTGTAGTTACTTTGTTAAACGCCATCAGTTTGTCTACCAGCAGCGACATCCGCCCGCCCTGTTTATTGATTTCTTCCAGGGCTTTGGAGGTAAAAGGCGAAAATTTTTCTTTTTTTGCCTGCGAGAGAATCGCTTCCGAATAACCGTTGATAATAGAAAGCGGCGTTTTCAGTTTGTGCGAAATCAGCGAGAGCGCCCGCGAGGTAATGACCACATCTTTCGTTTCATTCATATCCGGCTCCTAGAAAGAAAAAACCAACCGTGCGTAGAAGATATCGCGTTTGTTTTCGTTGTGAATGGTCCGCACGTGGTTATAAGCAATGTCCGCACTGATAGAGCGGGTGGCGGCAAACGAATTGCCCACAATAAAAGAATGTTCCGGGTCTGCAGTATAATATTCGCCGTAGCGGTACGACAGGTATAAAGTGGCGTTGTTATCCGGCCACATACGCGTTATCCGCGCGCCTACCGTATATTTGGCTAAGTCGTGCACTACATCAAAGGTTTGCGTGAACGCAAGTTCCTGCTGGTCCATCACGCCGCGCACTCCCTGTACGCCGGTAATACCGTCGGGGTATTGGAACACATTGGCCGCCACTTGAAACCCAAACATCCGGAAGAAATTTTTATGCAGCTCCAAAGTGTACGCCATTTGGGAATAGCCGGTGTTGGAAAAAGAACCGTTATCATAAAATACAGTCCCGTCTTGGCGGGCGTAGGAAACGCCGATGACGGCGTGGGTATATAAATCGTTTACTTCGTCGTCTTGCAAAGCCATAATCAGGCGCCCGCTGATGCCATAGGCCGAAGCGTCCTGGTAAAGGGGATTATCGCTTTTGTTTTTAAAATAATAAAACGGAGCCAGCTCAATTTTCATCAAATCAAAATCCAGCCGTACGGGTACATTGACGGAGTATACCGGATCTTCAAAGCTGCGTTCGTTAATCATTTTGGCTTCCACGCCGGTTAACAAATTCAAGGTAGGGGCGATGGTCAGCCCTGCGCGAACTTGGTCAAAATGGGAGGCCCCAATGTAGGAGGCGGATACATCTACCGTCCGGGCGGAAAGCGCGGCGGGAATACAAAAACAAAAGGCAAAAAATAAAATAAATTTTTTCATATACTCCATTTAACCAAATTTCAGGCCGTTTCGGCACAATTTTTCATACAGGAAGGCTCCTTCTTTTACAAAGGGATATTTTGTAGAATAAAAAAGATGAAGAAAATTTTATTCCTTTTGGCTTTCTTTTTGATAAACGCCGATGTATATGCGGCGCGGATTATCCGCGGGCCTTATATTGAAGACCCGACCCAGACCACGATGATTTTGAAATGGCAGACGGACGAAGCCACCCCGTCTTGGCTGGAGTATGGGCCGGTGCCGCGCTGTAACCAAATTATGACGGTTACCCCGGCTTCCACCCAGCATAAAGCTATTTTGTATGGATTGGTGCCCAATCAGGATTTTTGCTACCGCGTGTATGTAAATAACTCTGCCGCGGACGGCGTGCAAGAACCGGTAACGGGGAATTTCCGCACACTGTATTCCGCGGAACGAAAGGTAGTTAACTTTTTGGCGTTGGGCGCTACAGGGGCGGATATTCCGTTGCCTCTGCCCGACGGAACCCCGGTGGTGGACGAGGCCGCCGCGGCCCGTACCCAGCTGGCGGCGCTGATGGAGCAGGAAAAGGCGGATTTTTTAATTCATACCGGCAATATAACCCACAGCGGGTTAAATGAAGACGCCGACCGTGAGTTTTTTGAACCCTTTCAAAATATCTTAGCCAACACCCCGCTGTTTGTGGCGTTGGGGCCAAATGAATACGGGCCGGACCGCGAAAAACAGGAAAGCAAATCCTTCCTGCGCACGAATTATTCGCGCTTTCATGATATGTCTTGGAGCAAGGCAACGCCCAAATATTATTCCTTTGATACGGCGAACGCGCGGTTTATCTTTTTGGATACGAATATAGCCGAAGGCGCCGCCTGGGCTCCGGAAATAGGGCCGGACTCGGTGCAAATCCAGTGGCTTAAAACCACGCTGGCGGGAGCCGGCGAAAAGTGGAAAATCGTGGTGATGAATGCCCCGGCCTATTCTACGGGTACACGCGGTGCCAACAACGAAGTGGCTTTGAATTTGATTAAGATCTTTGAAGATTACCGGGTAAAGCTGGTCATCCAGGGCGGGGACGCCGATTATGAGCGTACTTTCCCGATGTACCGCGGCGAGCCCAACCCGCGCGGGGTAACGTATGTGACGTTGGGCACTTCTGCCCCCGCGCCGGAAAAACGCGCCCATTCGGATTCTTCCACCGCCCGTTTTGTGGCGGCGCGGCATTACGCGTCCGGCAAAATTGTGGACCGCAAACTAACGCTGAAAGTGTACAGCAATATGGGCAAAGAACTGGACACGGTGGAAATTTATCTGTAAGTTTTGTGTAATGCGTAAACGCCCGGGGTAAAACCCCGGGCATTTTTGTCTCCGCAACCCCCTTTTTGATAGCGTGACATTGCGGGCACGGTGTGGTCTACCCTGGTTATATGATTGGGCATAGAGTTTCCTTCCTTGGCAGGGGCCCTTTTTTGGCGCCAGAAAAAGGGCGAAAAAGAGCGCAGCCCCGGGGTCCCATAAAAAATCACTTGTTTAGATGTACTTTTTCCAGCGGGAAAAAGTACCAAAAAGCGCCCGCCCCAGGGTCCCATAAAAAGCAGTTTTAAACGGGGAATTTTACAACTCGCGCGGTTCCCGCGCTCAAACAAATAAAATTCCTAATCCGTTTAAAACGCTTTTTAAAGGCGGGACAAAAGGGGCGGTTAAACGGCAACAGCAACGGCAACGGCCACGGCCACGGCCACGGCAAAAGCAAAAGCGGAAACAACGACCACAGCAACCACAGCAACGACACAAGAGGGAAGGGCTTCCTTTTTTTGCCGTTGTTGTTTTGGGGTCCTTTAGAGCCGCTTATAAAATACGCTTTCGGGCGAAAAAGGCGTTTTATCTGTTTGAGCGCGGGGAACCTGCGCGAGTTATAAACGCCCGCCCGAAAGGTGTATTTTATGGCTCCCTGGGCCCCGCATTTTTTGGTACTTTTTTGTGCCCAAAAAAGTACAGATAAGAATAATCGTGTTAACAGGCAAAGGAAGGGGAGGGGCGGCTCGCCCCTTGATTTGTTTTTTTTTTTTGATAAATTTTGCGTATGAGCAAAATTTATCAAAAACCCTTTCCGGCGGGGAAAAACGCTGGATTCACGCTAATAGAGCTGTTAGTGGTCGTTTTAATTATTGGTATTTTGGCGGCGGTAGCGTTGCCGCAATACCAACTGGCGGTCTTAAAATCCCGCTTTGCCAATATCCGTCAGATTGCGGCCCAGGTAAAAGCGGCCGAAGAAGCCTACTATATGGCAAACGGAAAATACACACATATTTTGGCTAATTTGGATATTTCGTTTCCAAATTGTGTTTTAAAAGACGATGTCCTGGCGTGTGACACTTATTTACAGTTGGATCCTTTAAATTCCAGTGCGGATGGTGCCGATTTAAATCGGGCCAATTTGCGGATTGCCTATTGCCCGAACCAGGCGCAGACCGTTGTGTTTAATGATTGTTACAATGCGAAAGATTTTGTATATACCGTATGGCTGGATAATTCCGCCAAGCCGAGGCAGACGGAGTGTGCGGGTGTAACGGATTTAGGAAAGAAGTTTTGCAAGACCTTGCCCAACTAATTTGTCGTATGAACCAAAAAGCCCGGGCTTTCCCCCGGGCTTTTTAATGGCGTGATGTAAAACTATTTCAGTTGGATTTTGGCCATCATATCGTACATAATAATACTGGCCGCGGCGGACGCGTTTAAACTTTCCACACCGCCTTTTTGCGGAATGGAAATAATCTGGTCGCAATTTTCCGCCGTTTTTTCGCGGATGCCGAAACCTTCCGAACCAATGACCAGTACCGCCGGAGAAGCGTAGTCCGTTTCGGTAATGGGCTGTCCGGCCATATCGGCTCCGTACACCCAAAAGCCTTCTTCTTTCAGGTCGTTTAACGCCGCGGAAAGGTTGGCAACTTCTACAATGTTAATGCTTTCAATCGCGCCGCACGCCACTTTGTACACGGCAGGGGTAATGCCCACGGTGCGCCGCTGCGGCAGGATGATGGTGGAAAACCCCAAGCACGCCGCACTGCGGATAATCGCGCCCAGGTTCTGCGGGTCGGTCATTTCGTCCACGGCGAGCCAAAGGTCTTTTTTGTTGCCGTCGGATTCGTAGAGCGCGTTGGAAAGCTTCATCAGCTTAATGGGCTGTACTTTGGCCATTACGCCCTGGTGGTTGGCGTTGCGGGTCAGGCGGTCCAGCGTTTTGTTGTCAATGCGGTCAATTTTAGCATTGTTGCGTTTAGCCAGGCGGATGATTTCTTCCACCGCGCGGTGGCCGGCTTTTCCGTCGGCTACATAAAGCTGGGTAACGTTGCGCTTTTTGCTTTTCAGCGCTTCCATAACGGGGTGAATCCCGTAAATCATATCCAAATTATCGTGCATAAGGCTCCTTATCCAATTTCCGCCGAACCAAAGCTCATACCCACTTCCAGGGCGGCTTGCACTTCCGCACCGTGCGGATCCACTAATTTAAGTTTGGAAATGGCGTCGGCAATTTTAACTTCCGTAATTTTGAATTCCCGGAAGGCCGCCATATACCCAAACTGCCCCTGGATGACCATATCCAGCGCTTTGGCGCCGTAGAGGGTGGAGAGCCAGCGGTCAAACGCCGTGGGCGTGCCGCCGCGCTGGGTGTGGCCCAGCACGCAGGCGCGGGATTCAATTTTGGTGCGGTCCTCAATCATATTGCTTAATTTGTAAGCAATGCCGCCTAAGCGGATAGGGTCTGTGCTGCCGGGCAGCGTACGGGCGACGGTTTGTTCGCCCAGTTCGTTTTTGGCGCCTTCGGCGGCGACTACAATGCTGAATGTTTTCCCCTTGGCTTTGCGGTCCAAAATATAGTTGACGATAACGTCATCGCTATACGGAATTTCCGGAATAAGCACAATATCGCCCCCGCCGGCAAGCGCCGAGCGCAAAGCAATCCAGCCCGCATAACGGCCCATTGTTTCCACAATCATCACGCGGTGGTGGCTTTGGGCGGTGGTGTGCAGGCGGTCAATGGCTTCGGTGGCGACGGCCAGGGCGGAGTCAAACCCGAAGGTTTGGTCCGTGGCGGACAAATCGTTATCAATGGTTTTGGGCACAGCTACGATGGGCATCCCCAGGTCCACAAACTGCTGGGACATATGCAGCGTGCCGTCCCCGCCGATGGTAATCAGTGCGTCCAGTTGGTTTTCTTTAAAGTTATGCAGCGCCACGGAAGATAAATCGCGCGGGTCTTCCGGCGTACCGAAAGGCGGCAGGGTATATTTAAAAGGGTTGGCAATATTGCTGGTGCCCAAAATAGTGCCGCCCAGCGTTAAAATGCCGGAAACGGTGTCGTTGGTGATGTTGATAAATTCGTTGCGTACCAGGCCGTCAAAACCGTTTTTGAAGCCCAACACTTCAATTCCTTGGCGCAGGGCGTTTTTGCTTACGGCGCGCACCACGGCGTTTAAACCGGGGCAGTCGCCCCCGGCGGTTAAAATACCAATTCTTTTAATGCTCATGTCCCCTCCGTTATAAATACGCGGCTAGCCCACTCAGCGCCCACAGCACAAAGAACTGCCCGTCAATGAGCGTTTCGTCTTTAACACTGCGGGTACTGCTCTTGCTATAATAATATATTACAATAAAAACGGTGTACAAATGCCCGATAAGCAACATCCCCACCAGGGCGGGTTTCCAGGTAAGGGATAAAAGGGTTCCCAAGGCACCCGTCAGCGCCAGCAATACCAGCGTAACGGCCCATTTGGTTTTTTTCATTCCAAAGGCTTTGTAAAAGCTTTCCCGGCCGATAATTAAATCCTTATTTGCCGAGGTAAACCCCAGCGTAACCGAGCGCATAAACACCAACAAAAGTGTGTAAAAAACCGCCAGGTAAGACGCTTTGCGCCATACCAGCCCGTGGCTGTACGCCGGCAGAAACGCGCAGGCGTATGCCCAGCCCAGCGCGGTGGCGATGTCTTTCGTTCCCGGGAAAGACAACAATTGCGATTTGAAAATATGCCGGTACGGGTACGAAAACCCCGCCGCCAAAAAGAGCACTCCCAACAAAAAGGCGCCTTTTCCCAGTGTTAATGCACATAACAGCGCGCCTGCCGCCGCCGCAAATGAAGCGGCGGTTAAAAAACGTTTGTTTTGGCCCGGCCCTTTTTCTTCCGCGCGGTTAAAGGCTGTTAAAGCATAGACGAAAAGCCCGGCAAACGCCAGCAGCCATTTATCCGCCGGCACCCCTTCCAACCGCATACACACATAGGTAAGCGCGGAAGAGGCAAATGCCGTGTAAAAACAGTTGCGCACCAAAAAGTGCCACGCCTTGCCGGCCAGGCCGGACAAAATGGACTTGGCGTTGGGTTTGCGCAGTTCGCGCACGTGCGCGGCGACGCGGTCAATCACCCAGTTGGGGGTGGAAGCACCGGCGGTAATGAAAATCTTTTTGGCGTGCTGTACGGCGGAGGCTTCCAACTCTTCTTCCGTTTCCACATGCAGCACCGCCGGGGCTAGCCCTTTGCACAAAAGCGCCAGGCGCGCCGTATTGGCGCTGTGCCGCCCGCCGACCACAATTACCAAATCCGCGCTTTTGGCAAGTTCAATGGTTTCCTTTTGGCGGTCCTTGGTGGGCTGGCAAATGGTGTTGGAAATTTGGCAGACGTCGGCGTGTTTTTTGATTTCTTCCGCCGTTTCGTAAAAAATGCTTTCTTTTTGGGTGGTTTGGGAAACGACGTTTACTTTTTCAAAATGCGGCAGGCGGGCGGCTTCTTCCGGCCCGGAAACCACCGTTCCGCGCCCTTGGGTATAGCCTAATAGCCCAATGACTTCTGCATGTCCGCCGTCGCCTACAATAACGGTATGATATCCTTGTTCGGCAAATTTGGCGATGATGTTTTGCGCGTGTTTGACCAGCGGGCAGGTGGCGTCCACCACTTCCATGCCGCATGCTTCCACTTCCTGCTGGAACTGGGGCGTAATACCGTGCGCGCGGATGACGAGCACGCCGGATTTATCGGCGGCGTCCTGCGGGCGGTCGATAGACGTAATTTGTTTTTCCGCCAGCATATCGGTCACCTGTTTGTTGTGGATTAAGGGACCAATGGTATAGACCGGCTTTTTGCCGGCGGCTTCCAATTCCAACACTTTATCAATCGCACGTTTTACGCCCGGGCAAAAGCCCGCGCTTTTAGCTACGGTAACGTCCTGTTCTTTTTCCATATCTATATTATAGGAAATTAGCGGCGTGGGCGTGGGAGGGCGTTCTTTTTTTCTATAATGAAAATATGAATAAGATGATGATGAGTGTGGCAGCCCTGGCGCTGCCGTGCGCCGCGTTTGCCGGCGCATACGGTGATATGTTTAAAGGCGGGCATCTCCGCTTTGACTATACGCCGCAGGAAATTGCCGCTCTGGAGGCGCAGGCCGCGAAAGAGCTGGAAGTGAATTTAAACTTTCTGGCTAAAATTCCCGCCCAAGACCGGGATTTTAACAACACCGTTCTAGCGTTGGAAAGCGCGTATACGGCTTATTGGTTCGTGCCGAAGAATTTATCGCTGTTGGCTTATTTCCACGCCGACTCGGCGGTGCGCGAAGCCGCCGCCCGGCTGGAAACCAGGGGCAGCCAGACCAAGGCCGCCGTGTTTGCCCGCAAGGACGTGTACCGCGCACTCAAAGAATACGCGGCCACCCAGCCGCGGTTGGCGCACGAGGACGCGCGCCTGCTTGCCAAATGGCTGGAACGTTACGAACGCGCCGGGATGGCACTGTCTGAAAAAGAGGCCGCCGAATATGCCCGCCTGAACACCGAGCGGTTAAATAAAATTACGCAGTTTAACGTAAATTTAAATAATTATCAGGATGAACTGTTCGTTTCGCGCGAAGAATTGGACGGCCTGGGCGAAACGTTTATCAACCGCCTGGCCCGCACCGAGGATGGCAAATACATTGTTACCTTAAAATATCCCGATTACAATCCGTTTATGGCTTCGGCTAAAAATGAAAAAGCGCGCCAAGCCCTGCAGGAAAAATTCGCCCGGCGCGGCGGGAAAGAAAACGTCGCGTTGTTGGAAGACACCTTGGAACTGCGCCGCCAACAGGCCGTGCTGCTGGGGTATAAACAATACCCGGATTACGTGCTTCCCGTGCGTATGGCAAAAAATTATCAAACGCTGGAAAAATTTTTAAAAAACCTGCAAAAAGAAGTTACCCCGCTGGCGCAGAAAGAACTGAACGCGTATTTAAAACTCAAAGAAGAAACCACCGGCCAAAAAACGGACGAAATGACCGCCTGGGAATTGCCGTACTGGGAAAACGAATATAAAAAGAAATACTACCGGGTGGACAACGACAAAATAAAAGAATATTTGCAGGCGGACCGCGTGCTGGCGGGGATGTTTGATATTTTTGGAAATCTCTTTGGCGTAACGTTTGAAAAAGCGGACTTGCCCACGTGGCACCCCGATGTGTTGGTGTACCGAATTAAGGACAAAAAAACCGGGGAGCTGATTTCCAACTTTTATTTGGATATGTACCCGCGGGACGGGAAATATACCCACGCCGCCACGTGGAGCTTTGTAGACCGCTTCCAACTGCCGGACGGTTCCTACCAAACGCCTTCGGTGGTAATAGCTGCCAACTTTACCCCGGCCGGCAACGGCGTGCCGGCATTGCTGGAGCACAGCGAAGTGGAAACCTTGTTCCACGAATTTGGGCACGTGTTGCAAATGTCTATGGCAACGTCCAAATACGCTACACTGACGGGGGACAATGTGGCCTGGGATTACATTGAAACCCACTCCCAGCTGCTTGAAAATTGGGCTTGGCAGCCGCAGGTGCTTAAGCAAATTTCTGCCCACTACAAGACAGGAGAACCGATGCCGGAGGAAATGATAGCGTCGCTTGTAAAATCCAAACAGGCGGGGGTTGCCACGGCGTTTATCCGCCAGAACTTTTTGGGCCAGTTTGACGTAGCCGCTCACGCCGCCGATAAGCGCGTGGATACCACCAAGCTCTATGCCCAAATGATGAAAGACATTACCGGCGTACCGATGACGCCCGGCACATATCCGCAGGCGAGTTTCGGGCATATTATGTCGCTTACCGACCCATATGACGTGGGGTATTATGTGTATGCGTGGTCGTTGGTGATTGCGCAGGATATCTTTAGCCAATTTCAAGAGCAAGGGCTGTTTAACCCGGAACTGGGGGCGCGCCTGCGCGAATACGTTTACACGCCTGGCACTGTGTATGACGAAAACGAAATGGTGGAAAAATTCCTGGGCCGCCCATACAACGACAAAGCGTTTTTGAAAGAGTTGGGCATTGCAAACGAGTAAACGCTCTTGGAACATAAAAAACCGCGTCCGGTAAAGGACGCGGTTTTTGCAGAGAATATCAGCGAGCAATCCAATTGTTAACGGCTACCCACGACAAAAGGGATATCCCTAATAATACCGCCAACAGCACGATAATCCAAATGCCTCTAAACCCGTTGGGTGTTTTGGAAGCGTTGGGATAATCGGCGGGGGAGCATAAGGCTTTCATCATCGCTTCGGCGCGGGCTTCCGCTGGGTCGGGCGTGTTGGGCACAAGCGTTGCCGTATTGACGGCGTTGGTTTCATCCAACCGGACGATTAAGTTTTCCAATTCGTGCAAAATTTGCAGTGCGCGGAACCGGAACGCCTGGAACTGCGCCAACGGCATTTGGGCGTTTTCGTGATACACGAGGGCATTGTCATTCAGTTCCAAATAAATATTGGTACGCGTTTTTAATAACCCGATTAAAAAGGGAGTAAGTACCAGGGCCGAAGCCGGGGTGGGCGCGTGGATGCGGTAATGTTTGTCAATTTGCGGGATGTTGGTTTTCATCAATGCATATTGTGAGGGCGCAAAGGGGGACGTAATGGGGGATATTTTTAATGCCGGGAATTGGCGTTTTTTCAGTTCCGCCGTAAAGATAGTCAGCGGGGTGGGTTTCGTTTTGGGATTATCGTCTTTATAGATGTGGTCATCTGCCACGCGGATAAAAGCAAAATTATCTGAACACGTGCAGACATTTTGGTATTGGTGAAAATATTGCGTAAAAAATTCCAGCCGCCCGGCAGTTTGTTCGGTGGTTACAGAATCTTTTTCCCGGTCGTAGCGGCAGCCGTTCATTTTAGCCATACGTGCAATTTGCGCGGCGCGCGAGCGCGCGGTGGCCACCAGTCCGGCCGTACAGGCCAGTATTAAAAAGGCAAAGAAGATAGTCATACCCATATCATAGCAAAAACAAAAAAAGAGTTTGCTATAATTTATTCATTTACAGGGGGTTAACGATGAAACTGACACTTAAATTAAGCTGTGGCCTGTGCGCTTTGCTGTTGCTGGGAGGGTGTGCGTTGTTGCAGGAAACGCAGGCTCCCGTTGTGCCGGCAGAAGGCTTGCAGGTAAACGACGTGAAACTGCTAGCCCAGCCGCCGGCGGCGGAATGCCAATTTAAAGGGGCGGTGCTTGGAGATACTAACCCGGATGTTTCGGGGTTGCCGCAGTCTATTTTGGATTTAACTGAAACCATCCGCCAGGGGTTGGTGTCCAGTGCCCAGCAAATGGGCGGCAATACCGTGTGGGTGCGTACCCAAAGCTGGCAGAACCCTACCTTGGATACCGATTATTCCCAAACGTTTTACATTAATAATGTGGAATACGGAGCCTTGGTGTACCAATGCCCGAATTAACGGGAATGATTGCCTTTTAAGCCGCCCGGAATTACCGGGCGGCTTTTTGTTTGGGTACAAGACGCATTAGGAAAAATCCCTTTGGGAAAAGTGCTCCCGTTCTCGTGCTACTTGGCGGAAAGGGTGTGGGCGTATCACAGCCAAAGTGGCGGGGATTTTATACCCGTCCCCGGTTCGTGGCTGTTGCGTCAGGGCGCGGCAATATCGGAACAGTGTGCCTAAACTAGTCGTGTTAACGGGGAAAGGAGTGGGGAGGCCAGCCGCGGACCTTGACGGGAATGTACACTGTTTTTTGTTCCCTTATTGTGTGAGTGCCGTATTGAGTGAGACCCTGTCCGAGGCAGAGCTCCGCGGTCTGGAAGGCTGTTGCGTGAGGGTGCGGTATATCGGAACAGTGTGGCTTAAACTAGTCGCGTTAGCGGGTATAGAGTGCCTGCCCCCGGCAAGGGGGTTGACTTGTTTTTTTTTTGATAAATTTTGCGTATGAACAAAATGAATCAAAAACCTACCCGGCGAGAGAAAAACGCCGGATTCACGCTTATAGAACTTCTAGTTGTGGTTTTAATCATTGGTATATTGGCGGCGATTGCGCTGCCCGAATATACCAAAGCGGTGGAAAAATCCCGTGTGTCCGATGCGGTTACGCAGCTGCGTAATTTATTGACGGCCCAAAAAGCCTATAAATTGGCTAATGCCGGCTACGCTACGGATTTGACGTTGTTGGATATAGATATGCCAAATATCAAATCCGATAACCCCAAGCAATTCGTCACGCAGGATTGGGTGATTACGCTTTCAATTCACGATCTCTACACCGATACATTCAAGGCCTTTGCCGCGCGTGCCAAAAATGGTACGGCTATTACCAGCGGGGAGTATACATATGGTATTTTGATGACGGTGCCTTCCGAGGGAACCCCCACTTGGAAATGCCAGTTGAATATGGGCAATCCCAGTGTCCCGGCAATCTGCCGTTCCATCACTAATTCTACAGACGGCGTGCTGCAATAAAGCCAATATTCTCTTACAAAGCCCCCCCGCTTCGTTGGAAGCGGGGGGGCTTTTTTGTTGTAAAAACAACTTTATTTATCCAGCTCTTGGGCCGGCTTTTTGCTGGACAAAATGGCCCAGCTCAGCACCGCCAGCAGGAAGATGACAATCACCCAGCCGATTTTGCCCAGCGGGGTAAAGTCGTTATGGTAGTTCACGATGATGGGCGCCACGATGACGGCTACCATATTGACTACTTTAATCAGCGGGTTGACCGCCGGGCCGGCCGTATCTTTTAACGGGTCTCCTACGGTGTCGCCCACTACGCTGGCTTTGTGGCGTTCAGAACCTTTGCCGGTATTGGCGGCAATATCGGAAGGTTCGTCTTCCACCACTTTTTTGGCGTTATCCCACGCGCCGCCGGCGTTGGACATAAACACCGCCAGAAGCTGCCCGGATACGATAATCCCCGCCAGGAAGCCGCCTAAGGCTTCTACGCCAAACGCAAGGCCCACCACTACCGGGGACACAATCCCCAGCAGGGCTAAAATGACCAGCTCTTTCTGCGCGGCGATGGTGGAAATATTAACCGCGCGGGTATAATCGGGCTGGGCTTTGCCTTCCAGCACGCCGCCTTTAAACTGCCGGCGCACTTCCTGTACGATAAGCGCAGCCGCGCGGCTTACGGCGTTAATCGCAAACGACGAGAACAGCCACGGCAGCGCGCCGCCGATGAGCATTCCCACAAACACCACCGGGTTGGACACGACAATCCCCACCTGCGACAAAAGCGTCAACACTTTGCCTTCGCCGGCGGCGGCCCACGCGTCGTTTAACAGCCGCTGCACATTGCTCACGTCCACCATATAGGACGCAAACAGCGATACCGCCGCAATCACGGCGGAGCCAATCGCCACCCCTTTGGTAATGGCTTTAGTCGTGTTGCCTACGCCGTCTAAGTCTGCCATAATCTGGCGGGCTTTTTTGGTTTCTTCATCGTTTTGTCCGTGCCAGGACATTTCGCCAATGCCGTTGGCGTTATCGGCAATCGGGCCGAAGGAGTCCATCGCCACGTTGTTGCCGGTCAGCGTCAGCATACCGATACCGGTCATCGCCACACCGTAGAGAATAAAGTTAAACTTCTCCGCCGGGGTCAGCCCGTCAATCGTACCGAAAATAACGACCGAGCAGAAAATGGACGCCGCAATCACAAGCGTTGTCCACACCGCCGATTCAAAGCCTACCGCAATACCGGACAAAATGGTCGTAGCCGAGCCGGTAGCCGTGGATTTTTTAATTTCCTGCACGGGTTTGTTTTCCGTGCCGGTAAAGTATTCGGTCAGGCGGTCAATGATAATCGCCAGCAGAATACCGATGGTGGTGGCGGCAAACGGCCTCCACCAGCCGCCGGGTACGGTGGACATATAATAATAGGCCAATACGCCAAAGATGATGACGGATATCGCCGCGGAAATGCTGTAGCCTTTAAAAATGGCTTTCATCGCATTGCCGGCGGTGCGTTTGGAATCTTTCACGGCGTACGTGCCGATGATAGAGCACAACACGCCGATACCGCGCACCAACAGCGGGTAGACAATCCATTCGTGATGCCCGGTAATGCGCCACAGGCTGATACCTAAAATCAATCCGGATACAATGGTAACTTCGTAGGATTCAAAAATATCCGCCGCCATCCCGGCGCAGTCGCCTACGTTGTCGCCCACCAAATCGGCCACTACGGCGGGGTTGCGCGGGTCGTCTTCCGGGATGCCGGCTTCCACCTTGCCCACAAGGTCCGCCCCAACGTCAGCGGCTTTGGTGTAAATGCCGCCGCCCACGCGCATAAACAGCGCCAAGAGCGTGCCGCCAAAACCAAACCCTAACAAAGCATCCGGCGCGGCAATACCGAAAATAATAAAAATAACCGTTCCGCCCAACAGGCCCAAGCCGTCAGTCAGCATCCCGGTTACAGTGCCGGCGCGGTAGGCAATCCGGAGCGCATCACCGAAGCTGCGTTTGGAAGCCGCCGCCACGCGCACGTTGGCGTCCACCGCAATGCGCATACCCAGCTGCCCCACCAAGAGCGAGAATACCGCCCCCAAAATAAACGCACCCGCGCGCCCAAAGGCCGCGATGAGTTTTACTTTTTCAGGGCTCAGTCCGGCAAAACGTTCCATAGAGTCCTGCGACACCGGAACAATGTATACCGATAAAAACAAACAAACCGTTAGTAACCCAATTAACGGCAGGATGGTTTTTAACTGTCTTTTGAGATAGGCGTTTGCGCCTTCCCGGATGGCGCCCCATACTTTTTGCATTTCGGGGGTGCCGGCGTCTTCGCTGATGACCTGCTTGCGCAGGAACAGCGCATACAAAAGCCCTAACACCGCTATAAACAACACGCCAAACAACGCGTATTGTTCAAATGGTCTTAGGGAGGCAATTCCATACCACATGTGGCAATCTCCTTTATGACAATGGTCAAACGTCCCCTATATTATAATAAAATCCGCGGCAGTTTTACGCCCTGTTCTCTAGGTCTTTTGTCCCTGTTAAGCAGGGTCTTTTGGCCCTTTTTTTTTGCGGATAACTGTCCTATACTTTAAATATGAAGGGTAGAATGCGTTTCGGAGTTGTGTTGTGTATTTGTTTGGCGTGCGTTTGTCCCGTGGCGGCGCAAGGGGGGAGCTCGCCCTTTTTATCCCGCTTGACGCAGACCTTGCAGCAAAAAAATACGGTGCGCCAAAACCCCGGTATGAACCGGTTGAATTGGATGCGGCTGTATTTCCCTTCCCAAGAGTCTGCCTGGCACGACGGGTTTTGGACCCGGCTGTATAAGTCTTTTTCGGATGCCAACAAGCAGCGTACCGTGGCGTTTTATTTGTACCAAATGTATATTTCTTCTGCTGCGTACGGAGGGGAAATTCCTTCGAGGCTGACGGTTAATTACCTGGGAGCGTTGGACGCGTTGGAACGATTGGACGAACGGTTTGATTTGCGCGGGGTGGAGACTTTTTACCAACATAACAAGCCCGAAATTAAAACTTGGCTGAAACGCTTTTTTGAACAAGCCCATCTTCTTTCCTATGAGGTGAAAGATCCGCGCAACGATGCAGTGGAATTACGTTTCTTGCGTGCGTTGGTCAACAGTGCCGAAAGTCCGGAACGCGCCGGATATGCCTTGGAGCCTGCCCGCTGGAAAAGTGCCGTTACAAAGCAGGATTTGGCGTGGTTGGGCCAAGTCCAACGGCAAACCACCCAGGAAAGCCGCCAAAAAGTTCTGCTTTACGAGGTGGACGGCATTGATTTGGCTATTATGCACCAAGCTTCGGCTTATGCTTTGCAGCGGGGAACCCAATACTTGTACCGACCGGCGGCAAAAGAATGTGCCGCCTGCTCATATTTAAGCTGTGCCCGCATTTGCCGTCAGCTGGGTACTGTGGCCCCTGTCGGCCGCCGGCATGTGCGCCTGTATCAGTTGCAGGTACATCCACGATATGGAGAATTTTTACAGCCGGCTCAAGCGGCTGCGTTCCACGCACCGGACGGTACGGAATATCCGGCGTGGTATTACCACGAAGCAGTGTTGGTGGTGATTGGCCGCAACGGGCAATACACCCCGGTAGTGTTGGACCCTTTCCTGTCCGCTGAACCGGTTCCCTTGGAAAAATGGCTCTCTTGGTTCCGCATGGATGATACCTTGCTGTATGCCTATCCTTTCCGCCGGTGGAACGAAACGGAAGAACGCCTGGTCCGTCCGGCCCGGCGTGAAGGAAAAAGAATTTTCCAGAATGGACGCGCGTATGACCCGCTTCCGGCGGCGTACTGATTAAAATTTCCCGCCAAACACGAACCCCACCTGGTTGCTTCCGTCCTGCAAATTGTGGGTGTAGTTTACCCCAAATGGAAACGGAAAACGCCACAGTTTATAAGCTACCGTGGCGCCGGCCCCGCTGTGCGGGCGGTAGCGGCTTCCGGTGTGAATGTAGGCAATTTCATAAAACGGCGCGACCGATAAAAGGCCCGTATTGTTGCGCAGCAAATAGTAGATAAACGATACCGCCGCCCCGGCGCCGCGCGAACCGCGGATTTGCCGGTCGTAACGGCCCATCCCGCTTAATAAATCAGCAGATAATACCTGGTCGCTGAAGGAGGCTTCAAAAGCGTCTTGTGCACGTAGTTCCGCCACCAGCATATGGCGGTTTTTCAGCTCCAGCACCCAGGCTCCCTCCAGGCCAATTTTGGAGAGGGCATAATCGCTCCCGGTCCAGCTGCCGCCGGCGGTATAGAACAAGTTGGCGGCATATCCCTGTTGGGCCCGGGGCAGGTTTTGCAAACTTTTCTTTTTGTCCGTCAGTCCATAGCCGGATAAAGCCCCCATATTGGCCCCTTTGCGCCGGTCATCCGTCAGGCGCAGCCCTACCGTCAGCTGGTTGTGCAGTCCGCCGTCAAAACGGTCCTGGGCGTACCAATAACGCACGTATTCCGGGCGGATAAATACGCGCGCCGTGCGCGAGAGACGGCGCATATAAGTAAAAGCCAGTTTTTCCTGCCGGGTGTGCACCTGATCCAATAACTGCGATGCGTATTCGTCCTCATCATCGGTGGTGGAAAACACGCCAAAAGTGTTGCTCCAAGCGTTTTGGTAAAAGCGTTGGTCAAAATTTAATTTGGTGTACCCCAGCGAAAAGAAATCCTTCCCCAGGCTTACGCCTGCCATCGTGCTGATGCCGTCGCGGCTGCCCCCTACAAAAAAGAACGAGCTTTCCCCTTTCTTAAACAAATTTCCCGCCGCCAGGGAAAGCGCCGCCGCGCTTTTTTTGCCGCCCGCCGCAAACGCCAGCGGAAAAATATAATACCCGTCCTGTGCGTTAATTACAATGTCTGTTTGCCCGTTTTGGGTGCGCTCGGCAAATTCCAGCTTTTTAAATACGCGCAAATCGTGCAAATCGTCCTGTGCTTTTTTGTAACGTTTAGGTGTAAAAATATCACCCGGTTTTAATAAAAAAAGTTTTTGAAGGGTATCCGGGCGCATACGGACCGTATGGGCGGTTACCTTCCCGACCCGGGTGGGAAAAACCGCTTGGGCCTCTGTACGGAAAGCCCCAAAGACCAGGAAAATGAAGAAAAAAAGAAAAAATTTCATCTTTTAAATTATAACTTTTTTATATTAGATTTCAGACGCCGAGTTTTATCCGTCCGGTGGGGGAGAATATGATATAATAAGAAGAAAGCTTTTCTCCGGAGGAATATGGACGACAAGTTTTCCAAAGAAGGTTTAACCTTTGATGATGTACTTCTCATTCCGCAGCATTCGCAAGTGTTGCCCAAAGACGTAAAGCTAAACACCCGTCTGACCCAAAAAATAAAACTTAACATCCCGCTGATGAGCGCTGGTATGGATACGGTGACCGAATCCCGTATGGCGATTGCCGTTGCGCGCGAAGGGGGGATTGGCATTATCCATAAAAATATGCCCACCGCCCGCCAGGCCGCCGAAGTGGACGCCGTCAAACGCAGCGATAACGGCGTCATTACCAATCCGTTTTTTCTCCACCCGCAGGATACCCTGCAAAGCGCTTGGGAATTAACCGCCAAGTACCACATTTCCGGTGTGCCGATTGTGGACGAAAATGAAAAACTGGTGGGGATTATTACCAACCGCGATATGCGCTTTGAACAGGACGGCTCCCGCCCGATTGCCGAGCTGATGACGAAAGAAAACTTGGTAACGGCGCGGGTGGGCACTTCGCTTAAAGAAGCACGCAATATTTTGCAAAAGCACCGTATTGAAAAACTTCCGCTGGTGGACGAAGCCGGCCGCCTGCAGGGGCTCATTACCATTAAAGATATAGAAAAAAGTATCAAATACCCCAACTGCGCCCGCGACGCCAAAGGCCGCTTGGTGGTAGGGGCGGCTTTGGGCATTACCAAAGATATGCTCAACCGCGCTGAAGCGCTTTTGCGGGCGGAAGCCGATGTGCTTGTGCTGGATACGGCCCACGGGCACAGCCAGGGCGTGCTGGAAGCGGTAACCAAACTGAAATCCGCTTTTCCGGACTGCCAGCTGATTGCCGGCAACGTAGCCACGGCCGAAGCGGCGGAAGATTTAATCCGCGCTGGCGCGGACTGCATTAAAGTAGGCATCGGCCCGGGCGCCATTTGCACCACGCGGGTGGTGGCCGGTATCGGTATGCCGCAAATTACCGCTATTTACGATTGCTATCAAGCCGCCAAAAAATACGATATTCCGATCATCGCCGACGGCGGCATCAAGTATTCCGGCGATATCGCCAAAGCCATTGCCGCCGGTGCCAGCGTGTGTATGCTGGGATCCCTCTTTGCGGGGACGACGGAATCCCCCGGCGAAAATGTTATTTTTAACGGACGCGCGTTTAAGACCTACCGCGGCATGGGCTCTTCCTCCGCCATGCGCGCCGGCAGCAGCGACCGCTATTTCCAGGAAAACGCCAAAAAGCTTGTGCCCGAAGGCGTGGAAGGCCGCGTGCCGTTCCGCGGCGCGGTGAGCGATGTGGTGTACCAGCTGTTGGGCGGACTGCGCGCTTCCATGGGTTACTGCGGCGTAAAAACGCTGGCGGAGCTGACGGAAAAAGGCAAGTTCGTCCGCATTACCCGCGCGGGGCTGATTGAAAGCCACCCGCACGATATTATGATTACCAAGGAAGAGAGCAACTATTCCAGCAAACCGTTCTAACTATGGCGCATGAACTTATTTTAGTGGCCGATTTTGGCGGCCAATACAACCAGCTTATCGCCCGCCGCGTGCGCGACCAGCACGTGTATTGCGAGGTCGTCCCGTTTGGGCAGATTGTGCAGCAGGCCAAACAACGGGCCCCTAAGGGGATTATCTTTACAGGCGGCCCCGCCAGCGTTTATGCGCCGGGGGCACCCACCTTGGATAAAGAAATTTTTAACTTGGGAATTCCAGTATTGGGCATTTGCTACGGCGCCCAGCTGACGGCCCACCTGCTGGGAGGAAAAGTGGAAAGCCCGGCTTTTAAGGAATACGGAAAAGTATCCCTTACGCTGGACGGGCAGAGCCCGCTGTTTGACGGCGTGGCCCGCCAAACCACTTGCTGGATGAGCCACCGCGATTACATTGCCCAACTTCCGGAAGGCTTTACGGTTACCGCCCATACCGAGGTGTGCCCGGCCGCCGCGCTGGAGGATGCTTCCCGCCGGATTTACGGCGTGCAGTTCCACCCGGAAGTCGTGCATACGCCGTTTGGGCAGCAGCTGTTGCATAATTTCTTGTACGGCATTTGCGGCGTTCGGGGCGACTGGACGATGGAAAACTTTAAAGAAACTGAAATCGCCCGGATTAAAGAAACCGTAGGCGAAGGCCGCGTGCTGTGCGCGCTGTCGGGCGGGGTGGATTCTTCCGTAGCGGCGGTGCTGGTGCACCGGGCCATTGGTTCCCGGCTGACGTGCGTGTTTGTGGACCACGGACTGCTGCGCAAAAACGAAGGGGATGAAGTGGAACGGCTGTTTAAAGACACGTATCAAATGAATTTCATCCGCGTCAATGCGCAGGAACGGTTTTTAAATAAGCTAAAAGGCATCACGGACCCCGAACAAAAGCGCAAAATCATCGGGGCGGAGTTTATCGCCGTATTTGACGAAGAAGCCCGCAAACTGGGGCAAATGGATTACCTGCTGCAAGGCACCATTTATCCCGATGTAATTGAAAGCGGCTCCGGCCCGGCGAGTGTGATTAAAAGCCACCACAATGTAGGCGGACTGCCCAAGGATTTAAAATTTAAACTGCTGGAGCCCCTGCGCCTGCTGTTTAAGGATGAAGTGCGGCGGCTGGGCGAGGAATTGGGCATTCCCAAAAAACTCGTTTGGCGCCAGCCGTTCCCGGGCCCGGGCCTGGCGGTGCGCTGTTTGGGCGAAGTGACGGAAGAAAAACTGCACTTAATCCGCGAATCGGACGCCATTCTGCGCGAAGAAATCGCCAAGGCGGACCTGGAAGGAAGCATTTGGCAGTACTTTACGTTTTTGCCCAACATTAAAAGCGTGGGCGTGATGGGGGACGAGCGGACGTATTTCCACACCATTGGCATACGCGCCGTGACCAGTACCGACGCTATGACGTGCGACTGGGCGCGCATCCCATATGAAGTGCTGGAGCGGATATCTTCGCGCATCGTAGGCGAAGTGGACGGCGTAAACCGCGTGATTTACGATATTACTTCCAAACCCCCGGCCACCATTGAGTGGGAGTAAACACACGGAGGCATTATGACTAGACGCGATAAAACCAATTATTATTTGGACTTGGCGGACGTCGTTTCCCAGCGGGGCACCTGCCTGCGCCGCCGCTACGGGGCCGTTATTGTGAAGAATGACGAAGTTATTTCCACCGGCTATGTGGGCGCGCCCCGCGGACGCAAAAACTGCAGCGATTTGGGCTACTGCATCCGCCAGCAGCTAAACATCCCCCGTGGCGAACGGTATGAACTGTGCCGCAGTGTGCACGCCGAAGCCAACGCCATTATCAGCGCGCCGCGCGATAAAATGCTGGGGGCTACGCTGTATTTGTCCGGGCGGGAAGTTTCCACCGGCGACTACATCCAAAACTCCAACAGCTGTTCCATGTGTAAGCGGATGATTATCAACGCGGGGATTAAAAACGTCATCGTGCGCGATACGCACGACAGCTACCGCGAAATCAACGTTCAGGATTGGATTGAAAACGACGAGTCTTTAGCCGGGCAGCGCGGATATTAGTGCAAAGGTTTTATCAGAAACCCCCATTCCTAGGAACGGGGGTTCTGCTTTGTAAAAGGGCTAAAAAATCCCGCCTTGCGGCGGGTATTTTTTTCAAATGGCGGTGCTTTTAGTTTTGCTAGCACTATGCTTGCAGCAACTCTATGAACGTAATTATTTCTCCGTCCAAAGGTATTTGCTTAGCTTTGTGACCTGTTTTCAAGGTAACATGTAATGCTTGGGTCCCTTTCGGTATTTTGGCTAACAACTGGTTTTGTAGTTCAGCAATTCTAGGAAGAGGCCGTTCGTCTTTTGGATCCAAAAATAGCGCTTGCTGAAAATCTTGTAATGCTCCTTTTAAATCGTTTAGTTGTATTTTCGCTTCTCCCCTCATTCCATAGGCTGGGGCATGTTGGGGGAACAATTTTATAGTTTGAGAAACCATATCAATAGCTCCTTGCCAATCTTGTTGTGCAAATTTGATTTGTGCCATATCCAAAAATCCACCGCCATAATTGGGGTTAAGTTCTACGGCTTTTTGATAATCTGCCAAAGCCCCTTCGTAATCTTTTAATGCGCGTTTTGAAGCTCCGCGTTGGGCATAATAAACCTCCCGAGCATTTTCCTTGGATATTTCAATAGCATGAGTAGCGTCTTCTATGGAACCGGTAAAATCAGATAGTAGTTGTTTTACTTCTGCTGATTTCCACCAAGCATCCGCGTCTTGCGGGTCAATAGCTAACGCCCGTTCATATCCTTTAAGAGCCATATCCGGATGGCCTAATTGTTCGGTAACATAAGCCCATAATTTATGGGGTTCTGCCCAATTGGGAGCCAAATCGGTGGCTTTTTTGAGTAGGTTAGAAAATAATTCACCGTCAAAAGGACTATCTTGATTCAATAAGAGGTTCGCTTTTATGTAATACAGCTTGGCTTCTCCTGGGAAGTTGCCCAAGGCTTCCTCACATACAGATATAGCTTGTCCTACATTTTTTGCGGTTTCCAAATCTTCAATTTTTTTTATATATTCTTCTACTGTCATGTTCTAACCTCCCTATAAGTAACGTACTTTTTCATCATTATAGCACATTATATTAGGACTGACAGGCATTGTGTTGAAAAAATCCCCGTCGGGCGCGTAACCTAACGGGGATTTATACTAATTATTCAAAACTAAAATACGGAGCGTGTAGTTTAGGTAGCAGGGTGCTTATTCTTTGGCCCCGGCTTGTTGGAGTAAATTAGCAATTTCCATAAAACCACGATGAACGGCAATTTTCAACGGAGTCCATTGATTATTATCTCTCACATTGACATTAGCTCCGTTTTCAAGTAATAACTTTACAATTTTTGCATTTCCTCTATCGCAAGCCATCATTAAAGGGGTGACTCCGTCTAGCGAAGGATCATTAACTATAGAGCCAGCTTGTATTAACTCTCTAATTATATCGAGTTTTATCCCCTCTGTTTCTGTAGCAATTAATAAGGGGCTTGCTCCGTTTTTTGCAGTAAGATTAGGATTCGCGCCGTGGGCCAATAATATAGAAACAACAGTGCTTTGATTATGTAAAACAGCTCCTAACAAAACGCTTTCCCCCCATTCATTTTGAGCATTAATGTTGGCTTGATGTGCAAGCAATGATTTTACTATTTCCACATATCCATGATCACTAGCGAGCATAAGAGCTGTAGCCCCCGTTTTAGTAGCCGCATTCACATCGGCTCCATAGCTTAGTAATAACTTAACAATTTCAATATGTCCATTTTGACTGGATATGATTAGAGGAGAAACACCCTGACTGTCTGGAATGTTCGGATTTGCCCCTTGTTGTAATAATGTTTTGACAATTTCTGTATATCCCAATTCACTTGTCACAATTAAAGGAGTTGCCTTATTGGGTAACAGTTTATTTACATCTGCCCCATTAGAAACTAACTGAGTTACTTGTTGTATATTTCCCGTCTCAATTGCTTTATAAAGTGGGTCTTGTTGGGCACACGCAAGGCTCAATAAAGAAATAAATAGGGTACCGAAAAATTGTGTAAATTTACGCATAATTTTTCCTATAATCTATATATTCTCATTATAAAACATTTTGATCGTCTCTGCACAACTTCCTACCCAACCTGGTCAGCATAAAGAGAGAAGATTTTGCACAATTCTCAAAAACACGCAAAAAACCACTTGCTGAAAGTCGTGCATAAAAAAATCCCCGTCGGAGTTAAACTCTAACGGGGATTTATGCTAAAAATTCAAAACTAAAATACGGAGCCGACGAGATTCGAACTCGCGGTCTCTGCCTTGACAGGGCAGCGTGTTAACCAGGCTACACCACGGCTCCATTTGTTTCTTGCTACAGATATATTATAGCTTAATTTGGAGTGCCGCGTCAATAAATTTTAAATAACGCGTTTTGTATTGGGAAATTAATCAAAATTTCCCCACAAAATTTGCTCCAATTCCAATTCCACTCCGTGTTTTTCTTTCACTTTTGCGCGCACTTGGTCCATCAGCGTTTTGATGTCCTGCGGGGTGGCGTGGTTGAAATTGATGATAAAACCGGCGTGCTTTTCCGATACTTTCGCCCCGCCGACCGACAGGCCGCGCAGGCCGGTGTCGTCAATTAAGCGCGAAGCGTAGTCGTTGGCCGGGCGTTTGAACACACTGCCGGCGGAAGGGTACTCCAGCGGCTGTTTTTCCATCCGTTTATGAAGCACCGTATTGCGGGACTCAATTAACTGGGTGAAATCCCCTTTTTGCAATTTAAACCCGGCGGAGAGGATGATGCAGTCCTGTATCCCTTCCACTTTGCGGTAGGCGTATTTTACTTCTTCTTTCAGCAGAGTGGCCGGACGGCCTTCGCGGTCTATGACGTCAAAATATTCCAGGCAGTCAAAAGTTTCCTGCCCGAACGCGCCCGCGTTCATAAATACGGCGCCGCCCACACTGCCGGGAATGCCCGATAATTTTTCCATTCCGGCCAGGCCCGCTTCGCACGACAGTTCGCATACTTTATCCAGCGCCGCTCCGGCTTCGGCCTTCACGTGTTCCCCGTCTACGCTGACGTGGTTCATCCGCTTGGTGGAACACACAATCCCGCCAATGCCGCGCCCGCTGACCAAGATGTTGGACCCAAACCCGATAATGCGAAGAGGAATGTTTTGCGTTTCGGCCAGTTTCAGCACAAAACTCCATTCTTCCCGTGTTTGGGGGTAGACGTACACTTCCGCCGTGCCGCCGGTGCGGTAGGTGGTGTGGCGCGCCATCGGTTCATCCAGCAGGCAGTTTTCGCCGAAGAAAGTTTTTAATTCTGCTTTATAATCCATACCGTTACCGGAAGTTGTTAAAAGTTAAGGCCAATCCCTCCCTGCAGCGCATTGCTGGAGGACGTTTTGGTATAAGCCGCAAACATATACACAAACGGGAACGGTTTGACGTTTACCCCCGCTGTATAACGGACGTCCCCGTCGGAAGTGGAGCGGGCGGGTAACACGTCTTTTGTTTCCAGTTCTCCGTAATCGTAGCCAATGCCGACATAAGGGGTTAAAAACAGCACATTCATAGACGCTACCGCAGACAGAGAATAGTGGTCCGTCGTATACCAATCGGTAGACCCGCGGTCATAAAATCCGCCCAGCGAAATGTGAATGGTGTCAAACAAACCGAAGTTGTATTTTAATCCGCCGCCCAACGATTTAAAACCGTTTGAATTGGTGCCGCGCACCACAACGCCCAAATCCAGCACCGGAATTTTGGTTTCCGCCGTAATAAAACCGGCATACAGGTAATCGTCCGAAGAAATGTCGTTGTTGGAGGACGGTTTGACTGCGCTTAACGACGCCCCGATATCAAACCCGGGGAAAGTGGTTCCTTTGCCGGTGTGGAAATCCGCCACGCCGATTAAGGCATTGATGTCCTTATTATAAGCGGATAAATCCGAGGTGGGCGAATAATGCGCATAAAAATCGTCCGCGATGTTGGAAGCGCTTGCCGCTCCCACCGAAAACAATATGCTTCCTAAAACAGCCAACAGTTTTTTCATAGGTTCTCCGTTGCGAAAGTTTAAGATATATAATATCATAGAAAAAGACGGGGGCCTACGCAACCCGCCTGACGCACAAACCGATTTAGCTTGATTGTACAGGAGATTTTTATGGTAAGTGAACTCGCCGGAACGTTAACCAAACAAAAAATAGATACGGAGGAGTTGAGAGCGCAGTTTTTTAACCCCAAAACCGCGCCGGTGCCGGTTAAATTCGGTACGTCCGGGCACCGCGGCAGTTTAGGGGCCGGCTTTTGCGCCCTGCACGCCCGCGCCATTGCGCAGGCGGTGGCCCGCATCCATAAAGAACAGAACATCACCGGGCCCGTTTTGGTGGGCGGCGATACGCGCTTGATGTCGGCCGATACGGCGCGCTTATGCGCCGAAGTGTTAGCCGGGAACGGCCTGCCGGTTATCCTGCCCGATATGCCGCTGCCGACGCCGGTTTTTTCGTTTGAAATTATCAGCGGGCGCGCCAGCGCTTCGTTAAACGGCACCGCCAGCCACAATCCGCCCCAGGATATGGGCCTGAAATACAACCCTTCCAACGGCGGCCCGGCGGATGCTTCGCTTACTTCGTTGATTGAAAAATACGCCAACGAATATATGGCCCATCCGGACCAAATTAAATCCGTTTCGCTGGATGAGGCGCGCGCCCAGGGGTTGGTGCGCTCGGCGGATTTAATTACTCCGTATATTACCGCTTTGGCGCGGTTTATTGATTTTAAAGCCATTGCTGCTTCGCCGTTAAAATTTGCGGTGCACCCGCTGGGCGGCAGCAGCTTGGCGTTTTACCAAGCGATTAAAGAAAAATACGGTCTGAAAAATGTGGAAATCGTCAGCAACGTGCAGGACCCGACTTTTTACTTTATTCCGATTGACCACGACGGCAAAATCCGTATGGACCCGTCGTCCAAATATCCGATGTCGCCCCTTATTAAACTGGTGGAAGACGGCACCTACGATTTTGCCGGCGCCAGCGACCCGGATGCCGACCGCTTTGGCTGCGCTACCAAAAAAGGCGGGCTTATTCCGCCCAACCACGCGTTGTGCGTAATGGCCGATTATTTGTTCCGCCACCACAAAGTGCGTGATGCCTATTCCATCGGGCGCACCTTGGGAACCACCTCCCTGCTGGACCGGATTGCCGCCGCGCATAAACTGCGCTTGGACGAAGTGAACGTGGGCTTTAAATATTTTGTAGACGGCATTGTAAAGCGCAAATATGTCTTGGCGGGCGAAGAAAGCGCCGGGATGTCTGTCAGCGGCTGGACGCCGGAAAAGGATGGTATGCTGGCGGTCTGCCTGTTGATGGAAATTATGGCGGTGGAGGGTGATATTGCCGAACTGTATGACCGCCTGACCGCCCGATACGGCACCCCGTATTATACCCGCGTGGACGTTCCCACCGACGAAGAAACCAAAAAACGCGTGAAAGCGTTAAAAGCCGCGGATTTTGAAAACCTCCATCAGGTGGCGGGCGAAAAAGTTACCCGCGTGCGTGATACGGACGGCATCAAAATCTATTTGCAGAGCTCGTGGTTTTTGGTGCGTCCTTCCGGCACGGAAAATATCTTAAAAATCTATGCCGAAACGTTCATCAACCAAAAGCATTTGGACCGTTTGATTGAACAGGCTAAGCAGTTGCTGGCTTAACCAATAAGCGTATTTTGCAAAGGCAGGGCGGGTTCATCAGCCCGTCCTGTTTTGCGTTTGAACGGGAGCCGTAAGGAGCGGCGGGCCAAAAACGGCCGCGTGCGGATTTGATAAAATATACTTATATGATGAATTTTATCTATGTAGGATTGGGCGGTTTTGTGGGCGCTGCGCTGCGCTACGGCGTAAGCGCGGGGGCTTCTCTGCTGGCGTGGCGGGGGCACTGGGCCACATTGGCCGTAAACGTACTAGGCAGTTTGGCGATAGGCTATTTGGCCCCGTATTTTGAAAATCCGTCCCAGCCGGCGCGGCTGTTTTTGGTGGTGGGCGTATTGGGCGGGTTCACGACGTTTTCCTCTTTTTCGTTGGACACGCTTGCGTTGTACCACAACCGGGAATTTTTCCTGGCGGCGTGCAACGTGCTGTTAAATGTAATGGCCTGCTTGGCGGCGGTGTGGGCCGGGTTTCGGCTGCACCACGCGTGGGCGGTATAGAATGTTTTTGGCGGCTTATACAAAGCCGATACCAATATAAAAACCCCCGGAATGTGCCCCGGGGGTTCGTGTTTTAAAAGGCCTTAGCAGGAGCGGCGGTCCATTACGTAAAAACTGCCGTCTTCGTGTTTTTTGGCCAGGCATTTGAGCTCGCTGCCAATATTGCTGACCATGGCAAACGAGGTAAGCGGGCGTTTGGTGTTGTGCACAATGCCAATGCCAATGGAAAGGAATTTGAATTTTTCCGTTTCGCCTTTGCGGTTGGTGGACACCATATAGCCGTTTTTGCGGTCCTCGTCATTATAAAAGGTGGGGGCCAGGGCGTCGGTTTTGGAGGCGATTTTCCGGGCGATGTCCTCGGCTTTATCAAAGGAGCAGACCACAATAAAATCATCCCCGCCGATGTGCCCCACAAAAGAAGAGGGGTCCTGCGTGGCGGCGCGGACGATGAGGTCCGCCTCGGTTTTCAGCACGCGGTCGCCGGCTTCAAAGCCGTATTTGTCGTTAAACGCTTTAAAATTGTTTAAGTCGCAATACAGCACGGCAAATTGTCTTTTGCCGGCAATTTCCGCTTCCACCCGTGCCTGAATGGAAGGGTTCCCCGGCAGGCGCGTGAGGGGATTGCAGTCCATTTTTTGCTTGTTGCGCTTAAGCAGTAATTTAACGCGCGCGACGATTTCGTCCTCATCTGCCGGTTTGGTTAAATAGTCGTCTATATCCAAGCCCAATCCTTCCAGCTTGGTGGATTTGTCGGTTACCGCGGTAAAGATGATAATGGGAGTGTGCAAATATCCGGTGCGGCTGCGTACTTCCTGCACCACTTCAAACCCGGTTTTTTTAGGCATTTCGTAGTCCAAAATCAACAAATCGGGGTTTTCTTTGTAGGTTTTTTCTATGGCTTCTTGTCCGTCTTCCGCTTCCACTACGGTAAATCCGGCGTTTGTCAGAATTTCGGACACTAAAAAACGGATGGCGTGGGAATCGTCCGCCAGTAAGATTTTTGCACTGTGTTCCATACACATATTTAAATAAATTTGCGTTTCCCGTGCAAGTAGCCTTTTTCGTATAATAAACATATGACTTACGCCATTTTATTTATCGGGGTGCTGTTGTTTTTAGGGCATGTTTTTTCATCTTTGTTTGAAAAAACCCGCCTGCCGGATGTATTGCCGCTGATGGTATTGGGTATTCTGATGGGCCCGGTGCTAAAGATTGTCAGCCCCGCCTCGTTTGGCGAGGCCGGGCAGATTTTTACCACGCTGGCGCTGA
Source organism: uncultured bacterium (assembly GCA_949297775.1). Taxonomy (GTDB): domain Bacteria; phylum Elusimicrobiota; class Elusimicrobia; order Elusimicrobiales; family Elusimicrobiaceae; genus Avelusimicrobium. The sequence goes on along the minus strand of CASFTM010000004.1, from coordinate 19,100 downwards.
TTGTGGTACTGTTTAAGAGCGGGCTGGATTTCCGCATTTTATCCCTGCGCGGCGCAGTGGGGCAGGGGCTTTTGCTGACGACGGTTTGCTTCCTCTTAATTACAGCCATTATTGCGTTTATCGTGCAAACGGCTTTGAATATTCCGCAAATTTATGCGCTCATTATCGGTGCGATTGTGGCGGATAACTCCACCGCTATTATTACCCCGATGTTGGCTAAATTAAATGTATCCAAAACGGCAAAAACCATTTTATTTTTAGAGGCCAACCTAACGGGCGTGTATTCCATTGTATTGGCGCTGGCGTTGCTGTCGGCGGCGTCACGCGGGGGGACGGTATCGGCGGGGATGCTGGCGGCCGATGTGCTGAAATCGTTTGGCATCGGCATTGTGTTTGCGTTGGCGGCGGGACTATTTTGGATGAGTATTTTAAACCGCGTGCGCCGGCTGGAAAACGCCATTTCCTTGACGTTTGCTTTTGTGCTGCTCGTGTACAGCTTAAGCGGCTTAATCGGCGGGGACGGCGCGATTGCCACGCTGGCGTTTGGCGTGGTGGCGGGGAATATACGTTTGATTAAACGGCTGTGGCTTAAGAAGCTGGATTATCAGCGTTTGTTGTCTTTGAACGAAGGCGAAAAAGATTTTTTTGAAGAAATAGAATTTATTTTTAAAACCTTGTTCTTTGTGTATATGGGCATTTGCCTGCGGCTGGGCCGGGTGGATTTGCTGGCGATTGGACTGGTGCTGGCGTTGGCGAAGCTGGTGTTCCGTGCGCCGGTGGTAAACTATTGCGTTTCGCGCAACATTACCCGCGAAGAATGCTCCGTGATTATGGCTATGTGCCCCAACGGGCTGGTCAGCGCGGTGCTGGCGGCAATGATTGCTTCCCAGCTGCCCAAAGAAGGGTCCGTCATTCAGGATGTCATTTATGCGGTGATTTTCTTTAGCGTCTTGTTGTCTAACTTAATGTCTTTCCGAATTGAAAAAGGCGGTTTAAAATGGGTGGGCCGGGCGTTATTTTACCGCCACGAAGCCGGCCCGTCCGCCCCGTTTACGCCTGCGGAAACAGCCGCTTCTCCCGAAACTGCTTTGCCGGGCCCGGAGGCGGCGGAACCGTCCGCCCCGCAGGCTCACGCGGAAAATCCGCCGGCCCAGCCGTAAAAGATCCTTACAGTGCGTTGCTTTTTTGTTGGAATATCAAAAAACGCCCCGGGCAGCCCGGGGCGTTTTGCGTAAAAGGTGTTGTGCTTGCGGCCGCTAGGGCTTATATACAAAAGAAAGCAAGCAGTCTTTTACGTGGTCCCTGCGCCAGGAAAAGAAGTTTTCTTTATCGCCGCACGTGCAGTAATACGGCGTTTTGATGTCGGCGGCGGTCAGCCCCGCCAGCTGGAGTTGGAGGATGATTTCCGTATTTAAATTGATAAAAATCTTGCCGTCTTTATGCAGCACGCTTTGCGCCGAAAACTGGGAAGCGGTGTCTTGCTGTACTTCAAAACAGCAGCTTTGGATATGCGGCCCCAGCCAACCGTAAATAACGCCCTGTGCGCCGGCTTCTTTCATTGCCAGAGCGGTTTGGTATGGCAGCTGTTGTACCACGCCCCGCCAGCCGCAGTGCGCCAACGCAAAAACGCGGGCGGTTTCATCCCACAGAAAAAGCGGCACGCAGTCCGCCGTCAAAACCGCCGCGCCCCAGCCGCCGCAGGAAAGTACCCACGCGTCGGCTTCTTGTTCGGGCTGGTTTTGAAACGCCAGCGCGTCCGCGTCCGAAGCGATGCGGATAATCCGGCTGCTGTGGGTTTGGCGGAAATGCAAAATTTGCTTTTCCGGTATGTTTAACTGCTTGTACAGGGCGGACTGGTTAGCCAAGTCCCGCATATTGCCGGCCTGGCGGGAAACGGTTCCCCCGACCAGCCCCAGGGACAGCATTCGGTTGTCTGCGTATATTTTCATAAATCCAGTTTTTTAAGCCGCACGGCGCCAATCGGTTCCGCTAATAAGCGCTGCGCCAAATGTTTAAAACGGGCCGGGTCATCACTGGCATAAAGCCGCACCCGCCCTTTGCCGCCAGTTTCCAGTTGGCGGCGGGAGGCCAAAAATTGTTGGGCGGCCTCCGCCAGCGTGTCGGCGGAATCCACTAACGTTACTTTTTTACCCAATATGGAAGCAATAACGGGTTTTAACAGCGGGTAGTGCGTACAGCCCAAAATCACGGTATCGGCGCCGCTTTTTTGCACCGGCTCCAGGTACTCCCGGGCAATCAGCCGGGCCGCCGGTTTTTGGCCCCAGCTTTCCTCCGCCAGCGGCACAAACAGCGGGCACGCCTGCTGGAGGACCGCGGCGCGCGGGGCGCGCTTTAAAATGGCTTTAGGATATGCTTTGCTGCGTACCGTTCCTTCCGTGCCCAATACGGCAATCCGTCCGTTGCGGGTTACTTTCGCGGCTTTTTGCGCCCCCGGTTCTATTACGCCCATTACCGGGACGTCCATTTCCCGGCGCAGCTCTGCCAGCGCCTGGGCCGAAGCGGTGTTGCACGCCACGATAATTAGTTTGACCTCTTGGCTTTGCAGAAACCGAGCAATCGCCAAAGAAAATTTAGTTACCGCCGCTTTAGATTTGGAACCATAGGGTACGTTTGCGGTATCGCCAAAATAAATTAAATCTTCGTGCGGCAACTGGCGGCGCAAGGCTTTTAAAATGGTCAATCCGCCCAGGCCGGAGTCAAAAACGCCGATGGGTTGTTTTTTCATAATTCTTATTATAGTAATTTGGGTATTGGAACAAAACCCTTTCTTTGTGCTAGAATATCCTTATGTTCAAACAGAAACTTCTTTTGCTCGCGGCAGTGTTTTTGTGCGGGGCTGCTTTAGGGGCCGCTCCCGTTAAACAGAGTACGCCGCTTTTGGTGGGAGGGAATTTTTCTTCCCAGACGAATACGCCTGCCCAAGCACCCGTATTTGACCAATCGGCCCGCAATGCTGAAATTGCTTCTTTGAACAACCAGCTAAAAAACAAACATTTTACGGAAGTTATCCGCCGGATTAATGCGTTAACCGCTAAAAATTTTTTAGATAACCGATTTCATTTGCTGTTGGCTATCGCCTACGACGGCTTAGGCAAATATGATGATGTAGTCTACTCCGCCGGGCAGGCAATCGCCGTAGCTCCGCAGGACGCCCGCCCCTATATTTTGCGCGGCGGAGCCTATATGCAACTGGGGGACTATGAACGCGCCCGGATGGATGTGGATACGGCGCTTAAGTTAAATCCTTCGTCGCGCCTGGCCCAAAAATTGCAGGAAGATTTGGACCAAAAAATGGCCGTCAACCGCACCAAAGAAGACAAAAAACCTTTGCAGCAAGATTCTTCCCCGCGGTGGGTAACGTTGTATATTATTGCCGTCATCGTAGCGGCGCTACTGTTTGTGTATTGGCGGTATGAAGACGTGTTCCGCCAGCCGCGCAATGCCTTTTCCCGCCGGGAAGTGGAAGTAAAAGAACAGTACGATTTTATCCGCCAAATCGGCGAAGGCGGCATGGGAAAAGTGTATGAAGCCTATGATAAAGTGCTTAAACGCAAAGTAGCCATTAAACGCGTCCGCCCGGAACTGGTGCGCAGTGCCTATGTGCGTGAACAATTTTTATCGGAAGCGCGTATGGTGGCGTTGTTGCGGCATCCGTGCATTGTGGAAATCTATACCGTAATTGAATCGGAAAGTTCCTTATATTTGGTGTTTGAGTATGTGGACGGGCAGACCTTGGAAACCCGGTTGGATATTGATGGACGGCTTCCGTTTTCCAAGGCGAAACAGATTTTTGAATATGTCTGCCGCGGCCTGCAATACGCCCATTCCCAGGATATTATCCACTGCGATTTGAAACCCGGCAACATTATGATTTTTGGCGATGACAAAGCCAAAGTGATGGATTTCGGCGTAGCCAAAAAATCCGTAGACCACCAAACCGGCGCGCGTACCGTAGCCGGAACGCCCGCTTATATGGCGCCCGAACAGCAAAAAGGATTTATGCGTAAACAGTCGGATGTCTACTCGCTGGCTTTATGCTTTTACGAGGCGTTGGTGGGGCAGGTGCCGTGGACGGTGAAAGGGTTTGATATCGCCAACAAAAAAATAGTGCCGGCTTCCAAATTGGCGCCGAATGTTCCTCCTGCCGTAGACGGATTGTTGGAGGATGCATTAAAAGAGGACCCCAAAGAACGTCTTCAAACGATTGATGAGTTTTGGAGCCGTTTGAAAGCTATTGACCCTCTGCCTGAAGAATTGGAACAAACCCATTATTAATTCTTTTGTAAGCTGAAATAAAAAACGGGACGGAAAATTTTCCGTCCCGTTTTATTATAAAAATATATCCTGGCAGACCGGATAAAACCGGAAGGATTTACCGGATGATTTATTTTAACGCTTTCCGGGCCGCTTCAAACACGGTTTCCAGCGCGCGGAAGATGGGTTTTTCGCCAAAGTGGGGTTCCCATTTTAAGTTGTACAGGCAATCGCTCACTACGAAAGCCGCCGCGCCTTTCACCTTGCGCTTGGCGCAAATGGCGTAAAAAGCGGCGGTTTCCATTTCCACCGTCAGGACGTCTTTTTTCTGGTAGTGTTTTACTTCTTCCTTTGTTTCGCGGAAGATGGCGTCCGTCGTCCAGTTCAACCCGGTGTGGAAGTTTTGTTTGTCCGCGTGCAGCTGTTTGGCTAATTTAGACAACAACGCTTTGTTGGGGCGGCTCGTATCGCGGGCGGTGTAGCAGGGGGAAGTGCCGTCATCGCAAAGAGCTTCCTGGCACAGCACGATGTCCGCCGGCTGTACTTCTTCCTGCAGGGACCCGGCTAAGCCGATAAACACGAATTCTTTTACGCCCAGCGCAATCAGCACTTCCAACGCCATCGCCATTCCGGGCGCGCCGGAACCGAACTGGGTGACATAGCATAAATCTTCGCCTTGCAGAGCGTAGATGTCGGCCTCGCAGTTATATTTTTTGTATTTGGCGTGGCTTTCCAGGTAGCGCGTCAGCGAAGAAATAGGACATAAAATTGCCTTGGACGGCAGTTTCAGCCCGGCGGCCACATGGCGCACGTAACCGGCGGGGGTGGAAATTTCCTTTAAAGAAGGTTTTTTATTTTTTGGGAATAATAAGGTCATATTTGGTAAAATTTACAAGTTGTGTACCCGTATAATAATACTATACAAAAAAGAAAGGAATAAAAGGAACAGTGTATGATGGAAATGATTACGCAAACCGTTGTAAAGTTTAACGCGTTTTTATGGGGCGCGCCTATGCTGGTGCTGATCGTAGGAATCAGCTTGTATTTTACCTGGAAGCTGAAATTTATCCAAAAACACCTGTTCCATTCCATTTCTCTTACCCTTAAAAAAAGCCATTCCGCCGGAGCCGTCAGCAGTTTTGGCGCGCTGGTGATTGCGCTAGCCGCTATGGTGGGCACGGGCAATATCGTAGGCGTGGCGGCGGCTGTATCTACGGGCGGGCCGGGTGCGCTTTTTTGGATGATGCTTTCTGCCTTTTTTGCGATGGCTACCAAATATGCCGAATCGGTTTTGGCGGTAAAATACCGCGAACAGAACGCCGCCGGCGAATATGTGGGCGGACCGATGTATGTGCTTAAAAACGGGTTGAATATGAAAAAAACCGCCGCCGTGTTTGCCATTGCTACGGCGATGATGGGCTTTGCCGACACGCTTATCCAAACCAATTCGCTGGTGGCGATATACGGTTCCGTCTTTCAAGCGCCGGCGTTGGGCACGACGGCTGTACTGGTGGTGCTGACGGCGGCTGTCATTCTGGGCGGCGTACGTAAAATTGCCGCTTTGTGCAAATGGCTGGTGCCGTTTATGGCGGTTTTGTATATTTTGCTGTGCGTGGCGGTGATTGTAACCCATTTGGAAAAATTGCCCTGGGCTATTGCCAGTATTTTTAAAAGCGCCTTTACCGGTACCGCCGTGTTGGGCGGCGCCGTGGGGATTACCATTAAAGAGGCGGTGCGTTATGGGGTGTCGCGCGGCGTGTTGTCCAACGAGGCCGGCAGCGGAAGCGGCGCCATTGCCGCCGCAGCCGCCAAAACGCCCAATTCCGTGCGCCAGGGGCTCATTTCCGCCACGACGGTGTTTTGGGACACCCTGGTCATTTGTTTGCTTTCCGGAGTAACGGTCGTTATCGCCGGGGACTGGAAAAGCGGCACGCTGTTTGGCGCGCAGCTGGCGGAAAATGCCTTCGCGTCTTTGCCGGGTGGGTCATTTTTCCTGTTGGCGTCTTTGTCGCTGTTTGCGTTCTCCACGCTGGTAGGGTGGAGCTATTATACGGCCAAATCGGTGCAGTTTTGCTTGGGCGTGAATGTGGAAAAATCTGTTTATTGGGTGTGGCTGGCGATGATGTGCGTGGGCGGTTTTTTAAGCCCCAAACTGGTGTGGGAACTGGCCGATACGGCCATTGCGCTGATGTGTTTGCCTAACATTTTGTCGCTGTGGCTGCTGCGCAAAGTGGTATTGTCGGAAACGAAAGAACACTTGTCTGCCGAACTGGCCGAAGCGCGCCGCCACGCCGGGAAATAGGGCGATAAAAAACTTTACAAGCCGGTTGTTAGGTGGTATCATAAAAGTATATAGCTTAGAGGCCGGGTATGCTCAAAAAATATGAAATTTCAAATAAAAAACTGACGGAAACCGACGCCGACACCGCCCAGGTGTTCGTATACACCAATCCGTCGGTGGAAGAACAACGCTATTTGGTGGAAACCTGCCAGATAGACGAGCATACCCTCGCCTCTGCGTTGGACCCGGACGAACTGCCCCGTTTGGAATTTGAACCCGAACATATTGTGATGATTTACAAACGCCCTAAAAATTATTCCGGCAAAGACCAGCTGGAATTTAAGGTGGCGTCCGTCGGGATGTTTTTGTTTGAAAATAAACTGATTGTCGTGCTGGCGGAAGACATCCCACTGTTTGTGGGGAAGCGCTTTCATACGGTTTCATCCATCAAAGAAGTCTTTTTAAAGCTGGTGTACAACTCCATTTCCCACTATGTGGAACACTTGCGCATTATCCATATGATTTCCGAAGAAATTGAGGATAAAATCACGGAGTCTATGGATAACACGTACCTCTTGAACCTGTTCAGTTTGGTAAAAAGCTTGGTCTACTATGCCGAGGCTATTACCTCTAACGGCTTTGTGTTTGAAAAAGCCCGCAACCTTTCGGCCCGCATCGGGTTTGACGAAAAAGACGAAGAAATGCTGGACGACATTATCGTAGAAAATATGCAGTGCAAAACCCAGGCGGATATTTATTCCAACATTTTGGCCCAGTTGTTGGACGCGCGTGCGTCTATTGTAAACAACAATTTAAACCAGCTGATTAAAAAATTGAACGTCATTACCATTTGGATGATGGTGCCTACGTTGGTGGTAAGCGCCTACGGGATGAACGTGGCGCTGCCGCTGGCCGGACACCCGGACGCATTTTGGATGTTGGTGGGGCTGTGCCTGATTTTGGTGTGGCTGGTAATGATGTACTGGCGGCATAAAAATTGGTAAGCCAGCCGGCCTTTTTTACCAAGCGGGCTTGACCCGCTTTTTTTATCTAATCCTTTTTTAAAAAGTATTTTGATTGGTCCATAAAATGCTTTTTGCTACACTGTATATATGCAAACTCCCGCTAAACTGCTTGTGTTATCTTGCTGTGCGCCGTGTTCGTGTGCGGCGCTGAAAAAACTGTCGCAGGACGGGGTGGATGTAACTGTGTTGTTTTATAACCCTAATATTTATCCTGCCGCCGAATACGAAAAACGCCGCGACGAACAAAAAAGGCTTTGCGGCTTACTGGGCGTAAATTTTGCCGAACTTCCCTACGAACCCGATGTGTGGGATGCGTGCGTGAAAGGGCTGGAGAACGAACCCGAACGCGGCAAACGCTGTTTTGCGTGTTTTTTGATGCGCCTTAAGAAAGCCGCTGAATATGCCCGCCAACATAAGTTTGACGCATTTGCCTCGGTATTGGGCGTATCGCCTTATAAAGATTTAAAGCAGGTTCACGCGGCCGCCCGGCTGGCCTGGATTACCAGCGGCAAACCGTATGCGGCGGTAAATTGGCGCAAAGGCGGGTTGGAAGAACTGCGCCGGGCGTTAATTAAAGAATTTAAACTTTACGAACAAAATTATTGCGGCTGTAAATACAGCTTGCGACAAAATAAAAAAAATGAAGAAAAAATGGATTAGGTGGACCGCCGCAGGCGCGGCGGTGTTGTTGGCCTTGCTGACTGGCGCGGATTTAATGCTGCGCTGGGGCTCGTCTACCGATTGGGCGCGCGAATGGGTGCGCCAAAAAGCCTCCAAAACGTTGCACCGGGACGTGCGGCTGCAAAAAATGTCGGCCAGCTTCAGCGGAATAAAGCTGGACGGCCTGGAAATTGCCGAAGCGGGCGGATTTCAGGAAGGAACTTTTGCGTCCGTCCAGCGGGTGCGCGTGCGGGTAAATTTGCTTAATTTGCTGCGCGGCCGGCTGCAGGTGCGGGCGTTTATCCTAACGCAGGCAGAACTAAATGTGGTACGCGGGGAAGACGGTACTTTTAATTTTAATGATCTTATTCCAAAAGGCACCTCTTCTTCTGCTAAGCAAACCACGCCCGCCGCTTTGCCGGTGGATATTACGATGGACCGTTTATCCGTGCGGGATTTAAATGTGACGTATACCGATTTGCAGCACCACACCAAAGCGGCGGCTTCGGATGTGTCGTTCCAAATCAGCGAATTTGGGCTGAAACAAAAATTCTCTGTAGAAATAAAATCTGTTTTTACTTATGAAACGGACGGCAAAATTATTACCGTTCCCGCCGGGCTGCAGGCGCAGGCTTCTTTGGAGGGGCTAAAAGACCTTAGCCGCGCTTATGCCGAGGTCGCCCGCTTTACGGCGCAGTACAAGGACGCTTCCGCCAGTGTGCGGCTGCGGGTGGAAGATTTTACGCATCCGCAGGTACACGCCGAACTGCAGTTAGAAAATGTAACATCGGCCGTGGCGGCGGATTGGTATCCGGACGTGCCGGAATTTACCCTGCCGCAGCTGCAGGCCGTGGCCGATGCACGGCTGGATTTAAAAGCTCAAACGGCGGATATCCAACAACTGTCTGTGAAATTGCCGGGGCTGGAAAGCCGGTTTGCCGGCCAGTGGGATTATGCCCGCCAACAACCCAATAACTTTGAAACCTCTTTTCATATCCAATTGGCAGATATCGCGGCGTTGGTGCCCGTGTGGGTGGAGCAATACCGCCTGCAAGGGGACGTAACCGGTTCGGCCTCCCAAAAAAACAGTGCCGTCACGGCGGAAATGACCTTGCAAAAAGGGGCGGTTCGGGTGCCTTATACGGGGGAATTTACGCAGGTGGAGGCTTCCCTGCAGGCCCAGGAACAAAAAGGTTTTGCCGAAGGCTCCGCCTCTGCCCGCCTGACGGGGCTCTTAAACGGAGACCCGTTTGAAGGTTCTTTTATCCTGACGCAAGCCCCGCAAGTGTGGAAGGCGGATGTAAAACTGCGCGCCGGGCGGGTAGCGCTGCCGCCGCTGGCCCAGGCTCCGCCGCCGGATGATACCCAATTTGTGACGGACACCAAACTGCCCGTAGCCGAAGAATCCGCCTGGCCGCTCCCGCCGGTAGAGGTGCGGGCGGATGTGGTGATTGATTCGCTGGATGCCCCGTATATTTATGGGACGGATTTGAATTTTCAGGCGGATTTAACCGGCGTTACGCCGGATTTAAAAACTACGCACGGCACCTTGCGGCTGGATATGGGAAACGGGGAAATTAAGGACTTATACCATTTGACCAATGCCAACGCCGTAACAAAAATTTTATTCCTGTCTATTAACGTAGTGGGGAAAGTGTTCAATACAATGAATGTGTTTGCCGTGTTGGACGGATTAGGCAGTGGATTGTTGAATATGGTCGGAGTCGGCCCAGCCGAAAAAGAAGCCGATTTGGTGGTGCAAACCGTTACCGAGCCGGACGGCACCACCCGCCAGATTATGGTGCCGTATACGGACCGGAAAATCAGCGGGAAGATGGCGTATGATAAATTTTCCACGGATGTGGATTTTAAACAAGGCTTAGCCCATATTCAAAACGGGACGTTCGTGTCGGATACGGTTTCGTTTACGTTGGGGGGGACGACGGATTTTAACAACGGAAAGTTGGATATGACCGTGCAGGCCGCCCCCGGCAAACACGAAGCGGACGGCATTATGCCGCTTACGTTAAAAGTGGGGGGGACGGTGTCGGACCCGAAGGGAAGCATGAGTTTAATCGGGTCGGTTTCGTCTTTGGTTACGCAGGGGTTAGGCAATAATTTTGCTAGCCGCTCGGTTAAAAAGGGTATCGGCGGACTGTTCGGTTTGTTTAAGAAAGATGCGTCCGATAAGGAACCCGCGGCCCAGAAAATGGAACAGCCGGGCATAATGCCAGAAGAGGAGAATACGGAAGCGGCCGCAGCGCAAGATTTCCCGTCCGCTCAAGGGGATGAAATTCTGCCGTCAGAGGAGCTCCCCGCCAAAACGGAACAGGCGGCTCTGGAAAATGCGGCGGCACACGCCGCGCCGGCAGGCCCGGAACAGGCGCAAGATTCTCCTGCTGCCGCCAGTGAAACGCCGGCTGTGGTAACGATGCCGGCCGAACACTTCCCAGCGGAAGTGGGGAATAATTAATTCGTTAGGACACAAAAAACCCCGGAGAGAAAGCTCCGGGGTTTTTGCTATTTGATGATTTCTTTTACGATTTTATAAGGAGCGGGTTTTTTCTTGCCGAGCTTTACGGCTTGTTTAAATAATTCCGCGCCGTCCGCCAAGCGTTTCTTGTCCGACGCGTAAAGGGTGGCTATCACATCGCCTTTTTTGACGGCGTCCCCCGCTTTTTTGTCCAACCAAATGCCGGCGCCGTAGTCAATGGCGTCTTCCATGGTGTTGCGCCCGGCCCCCAGCAATACGCCTGCCATTCCGACGGTTTTTGCGTCTATGTGTTCCACATACCCGTTGGCTTCGGCTTTGAGTTCAAATTTCAGCTTGGCATTTTGGAAATATTTAACAGGATTGTCCACGGCTTCGGGGCTGGCTCCCTGCCATTTGACCATTTCGCGCAATTTGGCGGCGGCTTCGCCGTTGGCAATTTTTTCTTCCATCAGCGCGCGGGCTTTTTTGATGTCTTTTACTTTGCCGCTGATGACGAGCATATGGGCAGCTTCTTCAATCAGCAGTTCGTAAAAGTCCGGCGCCAGGTTTTTGTCGCCTTTCAAAATCAGCACGGTTTGGCGCATTTCGTTGGCATTGCCGATGGCGCGGCCCAAAGGCTGGTCCATATACGTAATTAAAGCGCGGCATTTTAACCCCAGCATTTTGGCGGTGTTCACCAGTGCGCGCGCCAGTTTGCGGCTGTCGGGCAGTTTTTGCATAAATGCCCCAGAGCCGTATTTGACGTCCATTAACAGGCTATCCACCCCCTCGGCATATTTTTTAGAAAGAATGCTTGCCACAATCAGCGGGCGGCTTTCCACCGTGCCGGTGGCGTCGCGCAGAGAATAAAGTTTTTTGTCGGCGGGAGCTAAATCTTGCGTTTGGCCAAACATACACACGCCCAACTTTTGAATTTGGCGGTAAATAAGTTTTGCCGGAACGCGGACTTCAAAATTCTTCATGGATTCCAATTTGTCCAGCGTTCCGCCCGTATGGCCCAGCCCGCGGCCGGACATCATCGGCACTGCCACGCCCGCGCACGCCACCAAAGGCGCCAAGGCCATAGAAATACCGTCCCCTACTCCTCCGGTGGAATGTTTATCCACGGTGGGCATTTTAACGGAAGAAAAATCCAGCCGCCCGCCCGAATGGGCCATAGCTTTGGTGAACATAGCGGTTTCTTTGTCGGAAAGAGGGTGCAGAAAACACGCCATTAAAAAAGCGGAAAGTTGATAGTCGGGCACGGTGCCTTTGGCGGCGCCTTGCGCTACAAAATTAAATTCATCCTGCGAGAGGGCTTTGCCGTTGCGTTTTTTGATAATCACGTCAATCATTCTCATAAGTTGCATCCTCCTTTCCCCAAGAGGGGAGAATTCCAGCATATCATTTTCCAGCTGAAAAGAGAACCCCTGGTGTTTTTAAAAGCTGTTTTAAATTTACCTCGGGCGAAATGAACTGGCAAAAACCCCGGCTGCTGCCGGGGTCTTGGCGAGTTAAGGAAGTTCGTTATCCATTTCTGTTCCCAGCTTTTCCAAGCGTAACTCTATTTGGTTGATAAGAGTGCGCAGCCGGGCTTGGTTGGCGGAGAGGTAAATTCTGCTGGAAAGAACCGCTTGTATATCGTTTTCCTGTGATATTCGGTTTGGATCATTCATCAATTGCAGCGAGTAAGTGACGCTGTATTCTATCTCCATCAGTCTGTTTAAACGTTCTGTCAACACCGTGAAATAGGCATTCATTGCCTGTAACCGCAGAAAGTTCAGCCGTTTTAAATTTACCATTGTTTCCGCTTTGGGCAGTATTTTCCCATCCTGCCACAGATTTTTTTTGTTTGCCCGAACCTTTTGGATTTCTTGCAGAAGATGCTGGGAGGTTGGGTTATTCAGCGGGTGGTCCAACAGCCAAAGGGCGGCCTTGGGTTCCAGATAAGTAACAGCGGCAAAAACGGCTTTTGCTTTTTCCGGGGGGAGGTAAATGGACGCTTCGGCAAACATTTCAAAATCGGACTGCTTCCATTTTCCTTTTTCCTGTAATTTGCGGATGAGGTTTTTTTGCAGGGTAACGGCGAAATCTTCCAACCGGTTTTTATCGTGGCGCGGCAGGCGGCCTAAACTGGAATAGACGGAAGGTATAGCCCGGAAGGACATCATATACTTTTGCACAAAGGGATAAGAAGTAGCGGCAGCCGCTTCGTCCAGCAACGCAATGAGCAACTGCTTTTGCTGGAGAGAAAGTTTTTTGCGGCTTAAGATATAGCTGTATAAGTCATACTGGGGGAGCATTTCTTTAGCAAGAAGCTCAGTCAGTTCCTCCGGAGGGACATATTTCGGGCTGGCAGGATTAGAAGGAAAAATAAAGGGCTTTACAAATACTTCATCCCAGTTGCGGGTTCCCCAGGTGGCGGAGGGATGCGTATACACCCAAGCGTTCCATATCAAGGGCGAAGACGCTTGCCGCTGGGAAAAGTGGGAACTCCAGTTTAAACGCTCTGCCGGCGTTTGGGGACGGGGCTTTTGGTCCAGAATCTGCCCCAGCGTCAGGCTTTCCTGATACAGTAAGTCATCTAGATCTTTTCGGTAGCGTTCCTTTTCGGCCCGGGTTGCCTCCTCTGAAATATGGGCGGGCAATGGCATACCCAACACCCGCAGGTTTTCGTTTACCGGTTTAAACGCGGCCGAAACTGCCCACCCCGGGTTTTGGTATAGGGCGCGGCGGGTTTCTTCCAAAGCGGTATAATTGGACTGCAGCATTCTTATCTGTTCTGTGGACAAATGGTTGGCTGCGATATTTTTGGGAGCGGTAAAAGAAACTTTTAATAACTGGGAAAGGGTTTTGGCTTGGTTTTGTGCGAAAGCGTTCCCCGCAGAGAGCAAACACGCCCCCAACAGGAATAAACGGATATTTCCAGACATTGTAAACTCCTTTATTTCTTTTATATTTTAAAATTGCTTTTCCGGCCTTGTCCGGCAAACGGACTTTATGGGGTTACTCGCGCCATAGGTCCGACAGCTCCTGCCGGATTTGCTGCATCGTGTTTTGCGTTTCATCAATGACCCGCTGCAGCCGGGCTTTTTGAGCATATACCCGTATGCGGGAAGATGCATCTAAAACGACCTGTTCCGGGGAACTGTTAGGGGCTGCCGGCGCCTCTTTAAGCCTTTTAGCGGCTTCCACGATTTGCTCTTGCTTATCCAATAATTTTTTGAGGCGGTTGTATAATACCGTCCATTGGGCGTGCAGGGCGCGGGCCCGCTCGTATTCCAGTTGGTCAAAATCTTTGCCCGGGTTCATTTTTGGCAGTATTTTCCCATCCGACCAAATAAGATCCTTCTGCGAACGCAGCCAATTGATTTTTGCTATCAGCTTTTGGGAAGTGGGGTCATCCACTGGGTGGGTAAGCAGCCAGGAGGCGGCCCGCGGTTCCAAATAGGTTACAGCTCCCAGGACGGCCTGGGCCTGCTGGGGAGGCAAATAAACGGACGATTGAACAAAAAGTTCAAAATCTTCCGGTGTCCAGGCTCCGCTTTGCTCCAGCTTGTCTATCAGGCGTTGTTGCAGTTCTACAGCATATCGGTGCAGAGAGTCCTGCGGCTTCGGGGTCCGAAGGCCCGCATCATATACAACGACCGGGATTTGCCCGAAGGTATACATATACAGACGTACAAAATCGTAAGTCAGCAGGGAGTTGGCGTCGTTAATGGCGGTAATCAAGGTTTGTTTTTGGAAAAAAGATAAGGTCTTTTCCTGTAAGATGCTGTCGTATAATTCACTGAGGGACTGTTCGGCTTTTTCGGTCATTTTTTGCAGCGTTTCCGAAGGAATATAGAGTGCGCTCTTTGGATTTTCCGACAAAGGCAAAGGCAATACGCGCACTTCGTCCCAGTTAGGGGTTCCCCATTTAAGGACGGGGCTCTTTTGTTGCAGGACTTTGGCCCAGGCGTGACGGGAGAGTGCTTGGCTGCGGAAAAATTGTTCCCGGTTCCAGGATAAAGCGTCTTGGGGCGTTTGGGGGCGGGGCTTTATGTCCAGGATTTTTCCCAAAGCGGAACTTTCGCGATATAAAATAGTGGCGATTTCCTTACGGTAGTTTTCCTTTTCCTGGGCAGAGGCTGTGGGTTTCGGCGCCGGCGGCATAGACAGCCCTAATTGCCCCAGCTGTTTGGCTGTTTTTTGAAAATTGGAAGACAGAACCCACCCGGAATTTTGATAAAGCGCCCGGCGAGCCTCTTCCAGTGCGTTAAAATTTACTTGCAGTAATTTACGTTGAGAGGCCGATAGTACGGGCCCTTGGATAATTTTAGAAGCTGTGAAAGAAGCCTTAGCCAACTGGGGCAGATTTTTAACAGGCACTTGCGCTGCCGCGGAGGCAGATATGAGCAAACAACTGGAAAAAATGCAGATTTTAAATAAGGAATTCATAGACAGTTCTTTTCTCCTCTTACATTACAGAATAGAAAAGCAAGAGCTTCGGTACAAGGGGCTTTGGGCCTAATTAAGGGCGGGCCTTTTGGCCCGCGGAATATAGGCCCCCGAAAAACGAACCGGCGGGTACTGCCGGAAGTCCAGATTTGATATCATATATACATAAGCTTTCTTGGAGGGAGTATGAAGAAGATTACTGTGCCTGGGTGGATTAAGTCTTATTTTGTGTTCATCTTGGCCAACTGGTTGGTTTTTACCGCGATGCGCGGGATTTTTTTATTTGTCTTTCACAATGCGCTGATGCCGCAGAATTACCACGAATTGTGGAAAACGTTTTATGTGGGGGCCAAGTTTGACCTGCGCCTGGCTTGCGCGTTGGCGATTATACTGGGCCTGTATTTTACGGTTTGTGCTTTTTGGAAAAGAGCCCGCGGGGCCCGTAAAGCCGTGTCCTTTTTGTATGGCGTGCTGGAAGCGCTGGTGTTGCTGGTATACTTTTGCGATTTCGCCCACTACTCTTATATTTCCATGCGCATTAACTATTCCATTTTTAAATACGCCGAGAACGCCCTTATTTCCCTTCAAATGGCGTGGGAAACTTACCCGCTGGTTTGGGGTATTTTGGCCCTTATCGTGTGGGGCGTATTGTGCGGCTGGGGGGTGGACCGCTTGCAGAAAAGAGCCTTTGCCCAAGCCGATAATTACCGCTGGAAAGGCAATTTGGGGTGGTTTTTTGGCGGCTTGTTGTTGACGGCGGCGATGATGTTTGGGCAAATCAGCCAGTATCCGCTGCGCTGGAGTAACGCCTATCACTCCACCAATAACTTTATTTGCAATCTGACGCTTAACCCGGTGCTGAACATTTATGATACGGCGCGCTTTGTAAAATCGGACAGTTACGATACCGAAAAAACGGCCCAATATTATGACGAAGTGTCTCGCTTTTTGGGAGTGGATAACCCGGATAAAGAAAAGCTGAATTTTGAACGCGTGATTGCCGCCAAACCGGAAGCCGAACAGAAAGATTACAATGTGGTAATTATCTTTATGGAGTCGCTGGCGTGGAATAAACTTTCTATGACCAACCCCGATATTGACCCCACCCCGTTTGTAAAAGAACTGGCGGACAAATCCATTCTGTTTACGCATTTCTTTGCGCCCACTTCTGCCACCGCACGCGCCGTGTTTGCCACCGTTACGGGCATCCCGGACGTAACTTCCTTTAAAACCAGCTCCCGCAATCCGCTGATTGTGGACCAGCATGTGGTGGTCAATGCGCTGCAGGATTATGAAAAGTATTTCTTCATCGGCGGCAGCGCCAGCTGGGGCAATATCCGCGGAATTTTGGAACATAACCTGACCGATGTGCATATGTATGAAGAAGGAAACTTCCAAAATGAACACCGCAACGACGTGTGGGGCATTTCCGATTTGGATCTGTTCCGCGAAGCAAACCGCATTTTAAACGAAGAACAGCAAACGGAAAAGAAGCCGTTCTTTGCCGTTATTCAAACAGCCGGTTACCACCGCCCTTACACCATTCCGGACGATAATGCCGGTTTTGAACTAAAAGACATCGGCGAAGACTTGGCCCATAAACGCAGTTTCGTCAGCGTGGCGGAATACAATTCGCTGCGGTTTTCCGATCATGCGCTGCGCGAGTTTTTCAAACTGGCGGAAAAATCAGACTATTACGACAATACGGTGTTCTTTATTTTCGGCGATCACGGCCTGTCGGCCCCGCAGTCCGAAAATATGCCCCGCGGCTATGTGGAGCTGAACTTGATTAACCACCAAATCCCGCTCATTATTGCCGGTAAACCTATTGAAAAGCCGCAGGTCATCAGCCGTACCGCCAGCCAGGTGGACATTCTGCCCATTGCCATGGGTCTGTTGGGCCGGCCGTATTTCACCCGCGCGATCGGGCGCGATGTGCTTTCCAACCCGTCGTTGGAGCCGGGTTCCCTGCTGTATGGGTGGGCCAGCTCTCCGGCGACGATTGGTTTTGTCCAAGGGGATTATTATTATCTTAAACAAGGCGAAAAAGAAGGCCTTTACAAATACGCGGCAGACAATTATAATGAAGATATCTCAAAACAAGAGACGGAACATTTTGAGCATATGAAAAATATGGCGCTTGGTTTATATGAAACCTCGCGCTATCAGTTCTACCATAACCAAAAGCGCGACGAGCGTGACGATTAGGAGAGAAAAATGAACGGAATTTGGATTGTTGTTATAATTCTTGTTGTTTTTGCCGTTTATGCGGTATCAGTCTATAACGGGTTTATCGCTTTGAAAAACCGGGTGAACGAGGCCTGGAGCGACATTGAAGTGCAAATGAAGCGCCGCTATGATATGGTGCCCAACCTGGTGGAAACCGTAAAAGGCTATGCCAAGCACGAAAGCGGCACATTGGAAAAAGTCATCCAGGCCCGCAATATGGCAATGGCTGTGCACGAAAATATGAAAGAAGTTTCCGAGTCCGAAAATATGCTCTCCGGCGCGCTTAAATCCATTTTTGCGCTGTCTGAAAGCTACCCGGATTTAAAAGCCAACGCCAACTTTATGGAACTCCAGCGCGAACTGCGTGATACAGAAGACAAACTCCAGGCCGCGCGCCGTTTCTATAACGGCAATGTGCTGGCCTACAATACCAAGGTGGAAATGTTTCCCAGCAACATTGTGGCTTCTATGTTCAACTTTGAAAAACGCGACTTCTTTGAACTCGCCGAAGATGAACAAGCGGCCCGTGATGCGGTAAAAGTACAGTTCTAACCTGTTGTTATGGCTACGATTTACGACCATATTACACAAAACAAGCGGCGCACCTGGCTGCTTGTTTTGTTGTTTCCTCTTACGTTTGCCGCCCTGGGTTATGTGTTTTTGCTGGGGTGGGCTCATTTTGACGGAGCCGAGTACCGGTATAATCCGCAGGCGGGAACATATCAGCAGGTGTATGACTCCTCGGACTCTCCGGTATGGGTACACGCCAATGAAAAAGCGGTACAAATCCTGCCGTGGTTATGGGCGGCGGCTATGCTGTGGATTATTATCTCCTATTATTGCGGGAGCTCGTTGTTGTTGAGTTCCGTGCGCGGAATTGAAATTCACCGTGAAGACCAGCCTGAAATTTACCGTTTGGTGGAAAATTTGTGTATTTCCCAGGGGCTGCCCGTGCCGCGTATTTTTATTATTAACGATGACTCCTTAAACGCATTTGCCACCGGGCGGGACCCGGAACACGCTGCCATTGCGCTGACGAAAGGGATCGTCCTTAAATTAGAACGTGTGGAGCTGGAAGGCGTGATTGCGCACGAGCTTTCGCATATTCAAAACCGCGATATCCGGTTAATGCTGATTACCGTGGTGGGAATTTCCTTTTTTACGTTTTTGTCGGAAATTTGTTTCCGGATGGGCATACACAGCGGGCACGGCAGCAGCCGAAACAAAGGAAATGGCGCGTTGCTTTTTTTTGTGTTGGGTATTTTCTTTGCGATTTATGGGTATTTGATTGCGCCGCTTATCCGCTTGGCGGTGTCGCGCACGCGGGAATTCCAGGCGGATGCGTCTGCCGCCTTGATGACGCGCCATCCGGCGGCGTTAGCCAGCGCTTTGCAAAAAATCAGCGCGGACCCGCGGGTGGAAGTATTGGATGAACACGCCAGTATGTCGGCTATGTGTATTGCAAACCCCTTGGGAAAGTCTTCCCTTTTTGCTGCTATTTCCGGTTTGTTTGCCACGCATCCGCCGGTGGAGGCGCGTATCGCCGCCCTGCGGGATATGGAAGGGCGCATTTAACGCGGAATCCAGATAAACAAAAACCCCGGTTCTTTAACAGAACCGGGGTTTTTGTATGTTGTGAAAACCCCCAGCTAGGCTGGGGGTTCGGTAAAGGTTTCACCGGTAAGGAAGATAAAAAAACTCCTTTTGTATAATAAAT
>CASFTM010000003.1 GCA_949297775.1 uncultured bacterium | reverse complement strand
TAGCCCTTTTTCTGACGCCAGAAAAAGGGCGAAAAAGAGCGCCGCCCCAGGGAGCCACAAAAATCACTTTCAAACGGGAAATTTTATAACTCGCGCGGGTCCCCCGCGCTCAAACAATAAAATTTCTAATCCGTTTGAAAGGCTTTTTGTAGACGGCTCTAAAGGGGCGGTTCAACGGCAACGGCAACGACGCAAGCGGAAACGGCTTTCCTTTTTTGCGTGGGTACCGTATTTTGCGAAACCCTGTCCGAGGCAGAGCCCCTTGATTTGTTTTTTTTTTTTGATAAATTTTGGCTATGAACAAAATTTATCAAAAAACCTACCCGGCGGGGAAAAACGCCGGATTTACGCTAATAGAGCTATTAGTAGTGGTTTTAATCATTGGCATTTTGGCGGCGATTGCCTTGCCGCAATATACCAAAGCGGTGGAAAAATCCCGCGCCGCGCAGGCATTGGCGGTTTTAAAATCATTTGGGCAAGCGTATCAAGCCTATTATATGGCGAATGGAGATTATCCCACTTCATTTGATCAGCTGGATTTGGATATGAGCGCTTGGACGGGGAATGAAAGGTGGTTTAGTGGTGCAACAGACACTCGCTCTAATGGAGAGTGGTCGTTGCAGATTATAAACCAAGGAAACCAAGGTGGAGCGTGCGGGGTATATATCGGCCGACTAACGGGGGAATATAAAGGCGCTGGTTTTGGTTTTTTTGGCAAAGTGCCAGGATATGACACCGATACAGTGCTTTGTTTAGAACGGGTAAATTCGGGGGTGGTTTTTCAAAAAGCGGAAGGAGATTACTGTACCAAACTTTTTCACGCGCCGTTTCTTAACGCTGTAGGTGGAACGCGTGCATACACGATGCCGTAATTAGTTTACTTTTTTGATTTGTGCTTTTTGGGCGGCCTTCAGTTTTTCCAGGAAGGCCGTCTTTACGTTTAACATCGCGTTAAGCGGGGCGGTTTTGGCGTGGCAGACGGCAATGGCCACGGCGTCGGCCGTGTCATCGGGCGAGGGGGCTTTGTCCAAATGCAGCGTCAGCTGCACCATCCGCTGAACCTGTTTTTTGTCCGCGGTGCCCGTGCCGCAAATCATCATTTTTACACGCTTGGGGGGATAAAAAGAAATGGCTTTGCCCGCCAGCTGGCAGGCTAAAATAATCACGCCGCGCGTCATCACGGTATTTGCCATGGTGGAGGCGCGTTTTAAAAAATAGTTCTGCTCCATAGCCACTTGGTCCGGCTGGTAGGCGGCCAGCAGTTTTTGCAGTTCGTGAAAGATGTACTCCAACCGCTTGGGCAGCTCCTGCTGGGCGTCCGTATGGATAAGTCCGCACGCCTGTAAAGACAGAACGGAACGGGCGTCCCTTGTAAGGATGGCCCATCCCGTTCTGTCTAAACCAGGGTCTATACCTAAAACGGTGGTTGTTTGGTTGTTCAAGCGACCTCTTATTAGGCGTTGAGTTTGGCCGCGATGGCTTCGTCAATGTTGGAATTGTCGTAGACGTTTTTGGTATCGTCGTGGTCGTCCAACGCGTCCAGCATTTTCATCAGCGTTTCAGCGGTGTGTTCGTCCGTGATGTTCACTTCCGTATCCGGCAGCATCGTCAAATCGGCCGATTCGGGCGTAATGCCTTTGGCTTCAATCGCTTTTTTGACGGCGTCCAATTCCGCCATATCCGGGTTGGTGATGACTTCATACACATCGCCCGCGGTGCGTACGTCTTCCGCACCGGCTTCCAGGGCCAGGTTCATCAAATCGTCTTCGGAAATGTCTTCTTTCTTGACTACGATAAGCCCTTTGCCTTTAAACATATAAGACACGCATCCCGCCGTGCCGATAGAACCGCCGTGGCTGGTGAAAATTTTGCGGATTTCCGAGAAAGTGCGGTTTTTGTTGTCCGTGGTGCATTCCACGATGACCGCTACGGAACCGGGGCCGTAGCCTTCGTACGTGATTTCTTCGTACGACACGCCCGGCAGCTGTCCGGTGCCTTTCATAATGGCGCGTTTGACGTTGTCGGAAGGCATATTGGCGGCGCGGGCGTCGTCCATAGCTTTGCGCAAGCGGGGGTTTTGGTCCGGGTTGCCGCCGCTCATTTTGGCGGCGATGGTGATTTCTCTTAAAATTTTGGTAAATACTTTACCTTTTTTGGCGTCTACGAGGGCCTTTTTGTGTTTAATACCGGCCCAGTGCGAATGTCCACCCATAGGTATACTCCTTACTGCAAATTTAGATACTTCTATTTTAGCAAATTTTGGCCCTTCTGAATAAGGCTCCGGCGGCGGGAGGAAAAACAGCGGGCACAGTGCCCTTTGCCGCGGAGGATAACCTAAACAAAACCTCCCCTGGCACAAAAGGGGCCAAGCGGTACACAGACCATTAAACGCGGCACGGCCCAGGCGTTAGAATTTGCCAATGCGGCATATAAGGCCGGGCAAAAAAGAAATAAGTATGTTGGTTAATTTGGGACCGTTTTGTATTCGGAACAAGGCCCTAATTTCAGGGAAGAATAATAGGAGCAGGAAGTGGAATAAGAGCCGTCCGTGTTTTGAATGGTTCTATATTCGTGGCAGGGGCCTACCTCCAGCGAAGAGTGATATGAACAGGACGTAGAGTAGGAACCGTCTGTATTTTTTATGGTTTTGTATTCCAAGCAAGGACCTAATGCCAGCGAAGAGTAATACGAACAGGAAGTAGAATAGGAGCCATCCGTATTTTTGATGGTTTTATATTCAGAACAAGACCCCAATTCCAGGGCAGAATAATAGGAGCACGAAGTAAAAGAAGCGCCGCCCGGGTTTTGAATATTTTTGTATTCAGAGCAGGGCCCTAATTCTAGCGAGGAGTGATAAGAGCAGGACGTCGTATAGCTTTCTGTGCAGAACGCAAGGCAGGGGAATAAAAGGCCCAAAACGATAAAAATTGTTTTTTTCATAAGAGGCTCCTGCCTTATTATAACCCGTTTTAAGGAGGATTTATTGCATATGGAAGAAACGAAACTATTACCCTGCGGATACGTCCGCGTATCACAGCTGGCACGTGGCGTGTAAGGATGAATACAGGCCAAGGAATATGCGGCCCGGAACGGCTGTTTTTATAGTTGGACGGATTATCCTGCCCCGTACAGGACTCGAACCTGTACCACCGGTTCCGAAGACCGGGACTCTATCCAATTGAGCTAACGGGGCGGTTTTAATTTTGGCGCGCAGGCTTGTTTGGCAGGCGCCGCTTTTATTGTAGCAAACTTTGCTCTCTTTTATTTAGCCGGGGGGTGGGCTTGATCCAGCGAAGCCGGTTCCGGATGAATGGTTACCAAGGTTTGCGGGCCGAAAGCCTGTTGCAGCGCTTGTTCCATTTTATCCGTTGCGTCGTGTACGTGCTTTAGGTGCCACTCATCCGGCAGATAAATGTGAAATTCCAAACAGGCGTAACCGCCGATTTTGCGCGTTTTGATGTGATGCGCGCAGGCTGCCGGTTCCGCTTGACGGCAAATTTGGACAATTGTTTTTTCCGCTTGCGTGCCCAGCGATTTATCCAGCAGTTCCTGCGCGGCCGATTTTAGGATGTTCCAGGCCACTTCAAAAATAAAAAAGCTTACGACCACCGCCGCCAGGGGGTCCAGCACCGTCCATTTGTTTCCCAGGAAATACGCCCCGCCGATGCCCAACAGGGTGCCGATGGAGCTCATTGCGTCCGAGCGGTGGTGCCAGGCATTGGCTTCCAAGGCGGAACTGCCGATTTGTTTGGCGGCTTTCAGAGTATAACGGTACAGCCATTCTTTTACAATAATGGATAATACCGCCGTCCACAGCGCTATGGCGTGCGGGCGGGCAATTGTGCCGCCTTCCGCCAGCCGGATAATATCGGTCAGTCCGTTATATAAGATTTTAGCTCCTACCGCCAACAGGGCCGCCGCAATAACCAGCGTGGCCATGGTTTCAAAGCGACCGTGCCCGTAGGCGTGTTCCTTATCGGCGGGCCGGGCGGAAAACTTCAAACTGACCAATACCACAATGTCCGTCAGCGAGTCGGACAGCGAATGCACCGCGTCCGCCACCATAGCGGAGCTGCGGCCCCATACGCCGGCGGCGAACTTAACGGCGCAGAGTACCGTATTAATAATCATACCCTTTAGGGTAATATCCCGGGCAAAAGAAGAACGCGTTTGTAAATCCATATTTCTATTTTATCATTTCTAGAACGGACGCTAAAATCCCGGGTAGCCAAACTAATGTTTTTTTGCTATAAATAATACATATGAAATCCATTAAAAATGAATCGGCCGCCCATTGCCCCAATCATTGCGAACCGTTTGATGTAGAATATTGGTCTTTTATCTACGCCGATAAAGACCCCGATTTGAAAACCGCTCTTTTGGGCGGGGAATTAAATTTAGTACAGTGCCCGGAGTGCAAAACGTTTTTTCACCACGACGGGGATTTGATTTATTTTGACGCGCCTTCAGAGCTTCTTGTCTTTGTGTTCTCGGAGAAAGACCGTCAGCGCGAGCCCGAGCTTGTGGCTCGTATGCACAAGGATTACGACCTAATCAAAACCACTTTGCTAAAGCAGTTAAATATGGACTATCCGCCCATATCCGTATTTGGGTTGGAGGCCTTAAAGGGGGTATTGCAGGGGGAGGAGGAAGCTTCTTACGAATCGGAAGCGGTCGCCGCCGCGGCAGCGGCAGCCGGCCTGCGCGTGGTCCGGTTGAAGCCGTCTTATGCGCGGGAGCATCATTTTCCGTTCTATGTGCCGGCTCCGGCGGAGAAAGACCAAACGCCGAACGGCTATGCGGTAGCCGCCAGTAAAGTGCTTAAAACCGGTTTGCAAAGCAAGCTGCTGCGCAACTTTTTGGACCAAATGAGCCAGGACAAAGCCTTGCCCCCGCAAGTGCTATGATATCCAAAATACCAAAACAATACAAAGACCAACTTTACGCTATCGGGGCGTATGCCAGCAAACTGGGCCTGAAAGCCTGGGTGGTGGGCGGTGCCGTGCGGGATTTTTACCTGAAAAAAAGCACGCTGGATATTGATTTGGCTTTTGACGGAAACCAGGAATCCGTTGCCGGGTTTTGCGTCAAACAATGGGGGGGCGGAAAACGCAAGTTTTCCCAATTCGGCACCTTCCGCGTAAATCTGGATAACGGCTTAAAACTGGATATGGTCCGCGCCCGTAAGGAGACTTATCCGTATCCCGGTTCCTTGCCGGTCGTATCGTTTTCCAAAGAGATGAAAGACGATTTGTTCCGGCGCGATTTTACCACGAACGCCTGGTGCTTTTCCATCTTGCCGCAAAACTTCGGGCAGCCGTACGACCCGTTTGGCGCGCGGAAGGATATTGATGCCGGTATTGTGCGTATTTTGCACGATAAAAGCTTTTTGGACGATCCTACCCGGATGTTCCGCGCGGTGCGTTTTGCCGGGCGGTTTGGCTGGCGCCTGGCCCCAAAAACCGAGCGGCTGTTGCGGGAAGCGGTAAAAGAGGAATATCCGCTCCTCTTGACCCGGGAACGCTTCTGCCACGAGTTTTTGAAAGTATTGGAAGAAAAACGCGTGAAAGAAATTTTTTCCTTAATGGAAAAATACGATATGCTGAAGTTTGCCTGGCCCGGCCTGCACTGGAACGACGCCCTGCTGCGGACGGATAATGCTTGGGTGCGCGCAGGCATTTTGGTTTGTTCTTTGGGAATGAGCGGCGAAGATTTTTTACGCACGCTCCATTTGCCGAAGGAACCCGCACAGGAAATTTTGGGCGCGTGGAAAATTACCCAGGAAAAGATGAGCCCCCTTTCTCCGCTTTCTACTTTGCAAAAAGAAATTTTGCAGGCGGTGTTGCCCAGTTTGCCGGCGGCGGCGTTGGAACCGTGCTTTATCCGCGGGGGAGAACTGAAGGAACTGGGTTTGGCGGGGCGGCGGATTTCCGGCGCGCTGGACCGTGTGCGCAAGGCGCAGTTTACGGGCGAGATTAAAACACGTGAAGAAGCATTGGCTTTTTTAAAGAAATAAACTGCTTTTGGAAACAGCAAAACCCCGGAGTGAAAGCTCCGGGGTTTTGCATTGAAATTTTCCGGCAAGAATATACTTTCTATGCGGATTTATAACTCCGTGTTAACGGCCCTAGAGCGTGGCATCCCCGGCAAGGGGCCCTTTTTCTGGCGTCAGAAAAAGGGCGAAAAAGAGCGCCCGCCCAGGGCCCCACAAAAATCACTTGGTTAGATGTACTTTTTCCGGCGGGAAAAAGTACCAAAAAGCGCCCGCCCCAGGGTCCCATAAAAAGCAGTTTTAAACGGGGAATTTTACAACTCGCGCGGGTGCCCCGCGCTCAAACAAATAAAATTCCTAATCCGTTTAAAACGCTTTTTAAAGGCGGGACAAAAGGGGCGGTTAAACGGCAACGACAACAGCTAGCAACATAAGCGGAAACGACTTCCTTTTTTTTGTTGTTGTTGTTTTGGGGCCCTTTAGAGCCGCTTATAAAATACGCTTTCGGGCGAAGGAGGCGTTTTATCTGTCTGAGCGCGGTTTCCCGCGCGAGTTATAAACGCCCGCCCGAAATATGTATTTTATGCTCCCTGGGCCCCGCATTTTTTGGTACTTTTTTGTGCCCAAAAAAGTACAGATAAAAATAATCGTGCTAACAGGTATAGAGTTGGGAGACCAACTAGTCGTGTTAACAGGTAAAGAGAGGGGAGGGGCGGCTCGCCCCTTGATTTGTTTTTTTTTTTTGATAAATTTTGGCTATGACCAAAATTTATCAAAAAACCCTCCTGGTTAAAAAAAACGCCGGATTTACGCTAATAGAGTTATTAGTGGTTGTTTTAATCATTGGTATCCTGGCGGCGGTGGCTCTGCCCAAATACCAGTTGGCGGTGGATAAATCCCGCGTGATGACGTACATTACGACGGCCACCAACATCCGCAAAGCGCAGGAAGCATATTATATGGCTAATGGAAGTTATGTTTCAGATTTGTCGGCTTTGGACATTGATTTTGGCGGACAAGCCAATAAGGCCGACCCAAGCTTGCGTGTTTTTTATGTGGGGGACAACAAAGTAATTATTGATAACATTGTGGGTTCTGTAGGGTCCGGCAGCGAAACCACTGCCCACCGGGTGGGGGTTATGTATTGTTTGAATGATACCAGCGGAAATTGGACGACCTGTGCCCACCAAGGGGATGCCTATATTTCGGTTTATTTTGAAAATTCGCCTTACCCCAATGAAATCAAGTGTGAAGGGCGTACTCCCAGGGGCTTGCGTTTGTGTAAAGCACTTCGGTTTTGAAATTTTTTAAATAGACAGCAAACCCCCGCCATATAACAGGCGGGGGTTTTGCACAATAATATTAGGTATGCTATTTTTGCCCGGGAATAAATACGGCCGGCTGGGTAATCAGCCGACCGTCGGTTCCTCAAGCAAAAAGAAAGGGAAGTTCCTTTCTTTTTGCCCGCTCCGTTTTTGGTTTGCTTTAGTTGTAACCCCAATCAATAGAATTATTAATTAAGGTTATTTTAGTATAACTAATTTTGATTATTAATTCAAGACCATTTGCAAAAAAATGATTGCTCCGTCGTAAAAAGTATAAAAATTGTTTGGAAAACATTAAAAAATATAGACAAATCTGCAGAAAAATGTACAATAAAAAAAACGCCCCTTTGGTCTATTTTTCCCCAATGGATTGGGAGTTTTTACGCTGAGAGTTTTCCCCTGTGGCGTTTTGGGATCAGCAAGGATTGTTTAAAACTGTGAGAGCTGCTTATGAAAAAAATCCTTGTCCTGTTGTTAGCTGTTTTGTGTTGCAGTCCTGCGGCGGTAAATGCCCAAAGCGCATATAAAATTGTCCAAACCGCCACGCGGATTACATTTAAGCCTTATCCGTATGGGAGTATCTCCCGACATTTGTGCGCCCCTGTTCCAAGCAAAGAATTAGCCGAACAAGTGGCCCGCCTAACGCACCCCCACTCCTGTAAAATCTACTTACAAGACCGTGTTTTTAAAACGTCCTCCGGACGGTTGTTCATCCCGGAAATCCATATTATCACCCAGTTTTCGTCGCCTGTTTTATCAAACCCGTCTTCTTTGTGGGGCAGTTATCAATACTTGCGTGTGCTGACGAAACTTTCCAGGCAGCCTGGGGCCGTCAACCCGCGTTTTGCAGAACAATGGAAAAAAATCCACCATGTTACCTCTTACAATGGGGTGCATCATATCGTAAATAAAACAACCTTAAAAACGATCTATGCCCAAATGAAAGCAGAAGCCGCCCGCAAGCACGAGCCGTTTACCATCCGGCTGGAAGAACTAATGCGGGAAGCTCCGGGGGCCTTGCACCCTTTCCACGGCAATCCGTATTACAAAACTTTTTTCCACAATGCAGACCGGCAGCTGGAACTGTACGAAAAGGGTGGTGTTCGGGCGATTGTAGTGGACTATTTTCAATCGGTCAACCGATTCCATAAAAAAAACCCAGACCAAGCTCCGTTTGTTTCTCCGCAAGTAATGAAAAATACCTTGCTGGAAGCCGAATTATGGAGCAAGACTTTTCACTTAAAATGGAAGTAGCTCCGTTCTCCAAAGCCCCTTTCGGAACGGAAGGGGCTTCTTTTGGGGTGGGCGGCCTCGGGAAGGGGAGAAACAGGCGGGAAATAGGTCCCGCTTGCGTTTACTCATAGACTAAAATTTGTTATAAAGATTATATAGTGCTGTATAGCTATTTTATGGCTGACTAAGAAGCGGTGCCGTGTCTGGCAGCAAAGCTGTTATGGGCGATCCGTTTCTTTTATTTTTGCCGCAGAGGAGCAGGCATGAAAGTTTTAATATTAGCTGGCGGGCTCGGTTCCCGCCTGAGCGAAGAGACCACGTTAAAACCCAAGCCAATGGTGGAAATCGGAGGGTATCCGATTTTATGGCATATTATGAAGATTTACTCTTCCTATGGGTTTAATGAGTTTATTATTTTAACGGGATACAAGTCCCACACGATTAAAGAATATTTCGTGAATTATTACCAGAGGTATTCGGATATTACGGTGGATATGGTCAATAATTCCGTTACGGTACACAAAACACGCCACGAACCGTGGAAAGTGACGATGCTCTATACCGGCCAAAACGCTATGACGGGAGCGCGTATCAAAAAAGCCGCTCCGTACATTAATAATGAGCCGTTCTTGCTGACATATGGCGACGGCGTGAGTAATGTAAACATCACGGATTTAATCGCCTCCCACCAAAAATCCGGCAAGCTGATTACCATGACCGCCGTCCAGCCGATGGGCCGCTTCGGCGCGCTTACGATTAATGCGCAGGATGAAATCACTTCCTTTGCGGAAAAGCCGCAAGGGGACGGCGCCTGGGTAAACAGCGGTTTTTTTGTGTGCCAGCCGCAAGTTATGGATTTTATTGACCCTGGAGAAGATGTCGTGTTTGAAAAGAAACCGCTGGAATCGCTGGCGGCGGCGGGGCAGCTGCACGCCTACAAACACCGGGGTTTTTGGCAGCCTATGGATACCATGAAGGACAAAATGACGCTGACTGCCTTGTGGGAACAGAAAAAAGCTCCGTGGAAAGTGTGGCAGGATTAATTTATGTGGAAAGATACCTACCAAGGAAAAAGAATTTTGCTTACCGGGCATACCGGTTTTAAAGGCGCCTGGCTGGCGTTGTGGCTTAAGCGTTTGGGAGCGCAGGTGTGTGGGTACGCGCTGGAACCGAATACCGCCCCTTCCCTCTTTGAAGTCTTGCATATTGGAAACCAGTTGGAAAAAAGCGTGCTGGCCGATATTTTGGACCCGCAAAAGCTGGAACAGGTGTTTCAGCAGTTTCAGCCGGAAATCGTGTTCCACTTGGCGGCGCAGCCGCTGGTCCGCCTGTCGTATGCGGAACCGGTGCTGACGTATCAAACCAACGTCATCGGCACGTTAAATGTGCTGGAAGCCGCCCGTAAAACGCCTTCTGTAAAAGCTTTTGTAAACATTACCACCGATAAATGCTACGAAAATAAAGAAGTAGCCCGCGGATACACCGAAGACGAACCAATGGGCGGGTATGATATGTATTCGTCCTCTAAGGGATGTGTGGAAATTATGTCTTCTTCGTACCGCCGGTCTTTTTTGACGGACGGAGGATTTGCCTTGGCTACGGCCCGCGCCGGAAACGTTATCGGCGGGGGGGACTGGGCCTTGGACCGCCTGATTCCGGATTGCATCCGCAATATAGAAGCGGGGAAAGAAATTGAAATCCGCTCTCCGCACGCCACCCGCCCGTGGCAGCACGTGCTGGAGCCGCTTTCGGGGTATTTGCTGTTAGGGCATTTGCTCTACACCCAAGGGAAAGAATATGCCCAGGGGTTCAATTTCGGCCCCAACTCCCAAAACGTACTGACGGTGGAGGAAGTGGCAAAACAGGTGGTGGCGGAATATGGGTGCGGTACCTTAAAAATCCACAAACGCGATAATCTGCACGAAGCCAATTTGCTGATGCTGGACATCACCAAAGCCAAAAAAGTGCTTGGCTGGCAGCCCGTCTACACCGCCCAGCAGGCCATTTCGCAGACAGTGGAATGGTACAAACGTTTTTACCGGGGAGAGGATATGCTGCCGTTTACCTCGGCCCAAATTGAACAATACGAGAAGGATATTGTATGGAAAAAGAATTAAGAGAAGCTGTAAAAGAAGCTGCCCGCCAATATTACCGCGGGGTGTATGGCGCCAAAAAAGAATTTGCGTATATTCCGCCCTCCGGCAAGTTGCTGGATGAAGAAGATTTAATGGGGATGATAGACGCCAGCTTGGATATGTGGCTGACGGCGGGCCGTTTTAACGATCAGTTTGAAAAAGATTTTGCCGCTTTTTTAGGCGTCAAATTTGCCCTGTCCACCAATTCGGGTTCGTCGGCCAATTTGCTGGCGCTTTCGGCGCTGACGTCTTATAAACTGGGGGAAAGACGCCTTAAAAAAGGCGACGAAGTGATTGCCGTAGCCGCCGGATTTCCCACCACGGTAAACCCGATTATCCAGCAAGGCTTGGTGCCCGTGTTTGTGGATTGTGAAATCGGCACCTACAACATAAACGCCGAGCAAATTGAAGCGGCGTTAAGCCCCAAAACCAAGGCCATTTTTGTAGCGCATACGCTGGGCAATATGTTTGATATGGACCGTATTTTGGACATTTGCCAAAAACACAACCTGTGGCTGATTGAAGATTCCTGCGATGCGCTGGGTGCCCAGTGGAACGGCAAAAAAGCCGGTACTATCGGGCACATCGGTACCTTCAGCTTTTACCCGGCCCACCATTTAACCATGGGCGAAGGCGGCGCGGTGGTGACGAACGACCCGCAGCTTTACCGCATTATTTTGTCCTTCCGCGACTGGGGCCGCGATTGCTGGTGCAAACCCGGTACGGACAATACCTGCAAAAACCGTTTCAATATGCAGCTGGGGCATTTGCCTTTCGGCTACGACCATAAATATACGTACTCCCACGTGGGCTTTAATTTAAAAATTACCGACTGGCAGGCCGCCCTGGGCGTCAGCCAAGTTAAAAAGCTGCCCGCGTATATTCAAAAACGCACCGACAACGCCGCTTTTTTGACCGAACATTTGGCCGATTTGCGCCAGTGGCTGATTTTGCCGGAAGTTAAAAAAGAATGCCGCCCCTCGTGGTTTGGCTATTTGATTTCCGTTAAGCCCGGTGCCCCTTTTACCAAACAACAGTTGGTGGAATACTTGGAACAAAACGGCGTGGGCACCCGCCAGCTGTTTGCAGGCAACCTGTTGCGCCAGCCGATGATGGTGGAAAACGAAATTCCGCTGCGCATTGGCAATTCCAGCTTGCTGAAATCCTGCGAATTGACGGAAAAAGAGTATGCGCTCCTGCCCAATACGGATTTTATTATGAACCATACATTTTGGGTGGGTACCTTCCCCGCGCTGGGCGAAAAGGAACTCACCAAAACGAGCGAGGTCATCCATCGTTTTGTAAAGGAACATTGTAAATAATGCGCAAGAAAATTTTACTGACGGGCGGAAACGGATTTATCGGTAAAAACATTCAAGGAAGTTTTTTAGCCGAAAAATACGATATTGCCGCGCCGCGCAGTTATGAACTGAATTTGGCGGATACGCAGGCAGTGGATGATTTCTTTGCCAAACACGAGTTTGATGCCGTTATCCACGCCGCCACCAAGCCGGGCCACCGCAACGCCAAAGACCCTACCAATTTGTTCTATACCAATGTGCGTATGTTTGAAAATTTGGCCCGCCATACGGACCGTTTCGGGCGGATGATAAACCTGGGCAGCGGCGCCGTGTACGACATTGCAGCCGATAACCGCCTGGTGCGGGAAGAGGAAATCGGCCGGCGTATGGGAAAAGACGACCACAGCTTTTGCAAATACGTGGTGCATAAGCGGATTGAAAAAATCCCGCAGATGCTGGATTTGAACATTTTTGGCATTTTTGGAAAATACGAGGATTGGGAAATCCGTTTTATTTCCAACGCCATTTGCAAAACATTGTTTGATTTGCCTGTTACCCTTCGGCAGAACCGCCGGTTTAGTTACTTGTATGTGGATGATTTAATGCCTGTGTTGGATTATTTTATAGAACATCCCGCGCAGTTTTCCAGCTACAACGTAACGCCGGAGGGGGAAACCGAACTGTTGCAAGCTGCCCAGACGGTGCTGCGCGTAAGCGGCAAAAATTTGCCCATAACCGTCGGGAAAGAAGGGTATGGACTGAATTATTCCGGCAATAACGAACGGCTAAAGGCGGAAATCCCCGGCCTAACATTTACACCGTTTGAAACCGCCGTACAGCAATTATACCGCTGGTATGCGGAACATCAAAATCAGTTGGACCGCAATAAACTGTTATCGGACAAATAGAGGATATTATGAATTCATTAGAACAAAAAATGTTGGAAACATTGCAAGATTTAAAAGCTAACCACCACGTGATTGGCGTGAAGGCGGAATTTGAAGCCGAAGGCACCCGCTTGGAAGAAGCGCTGCGCTTAAAGGAAGTGGTTACAAAAGCAGGGCTGGACTTGATTATCAAAGTAGGCGGTTGCGAAGCTATTAAAGATATGTTTGACGCGCGAGTGATTGGCGTTAAAGGCATTGTCGGCCCGATGATTGAAACCGCATATGCCATGAGCAAATATATCAAAGCCACCGAGTTTGTGTTTCCGGAAGACGAGCGGAAAGAAACGGAATTTTTTATTAACGTAGAAACCAAAAC
Organism: uncultured bacterium; assembly: GCA_949297775.1. Classification (GTDB taxonomy): domain Bacteria; phylum Elusimicrobiota; class Elusimicrobia; order Elusimicrobiales; family Elusimicrobiaceae; genus Avelusimicrobium. The sequence goes on along the minus strand of CASFTM010000003.1, from coordinate 104,909 downwards.
CGGCGTGGATAATTTGGATGAAATGATGGCGCGCCCGGAATTTAATTCGCTGGCCGGTATCGTATTGGGACGTGTGGATATGACGGGCTCTATGGGGCTGACGCGGGAGGATATTAATTCCGAAACTGTGTTTGCCATTGCCGAAGCCGTTAGCCGTAAAATGCAAAAAGCCGGTAAAAAAATGGTCATTGGCGGCGGTGTGTCCGCGGCGTCCCTGCCGTTCTTTAAACGTCTGCCGGCCGGAGCCTTAACCAAGTTTGAAACCCGAAAAATTATTTTTGATGCCCAGGCCGCCATACAGGATCCTAACGCCGATAAAGGCATTTTAAAAGCAGTCGGTTTTGAGCTGATGTGGTTGAAAAACAAACGCGATTTTTACGGAATGATTTTTAGGGAAGACGCGCAGCGGATTGATATGCTGGAAGCGCGTTACAAAAAATTGATTGAACAGGCGGGTGGGCTGTTTTAACTTGCCTTCTGCAGCAGGAAAACAGGATGAAAGTTTCGGATTATTTGGTTAAGAAACTGGAAAAATACGGCGTTCGCCAGGTATTTATGATCACCGGCGGCGGCGCGATGCATTTGGATGACAGCTTTGGCAAAAGCACCAAAATCAAACGTATTTTTAACCACAACGAACAAGCTGTTGCTATGAGTGCCGAAGCTTATGCCCGCACCAACCAGCAGCTGGCGGTGGCGTGCGTAACCACCGGCCCCGGCGGATTAAATTGTTTAAACGGCGTATTCGGTGCGTGGACGGACAGCGCGCCGGTGCTGTTTATTTCGGGCCAGGTAAAATTTTCTACCACTATGGCTTCTTGTCCGCAGGTACCTCTGCGCCAGCTGGGCGACCAGGAAGTGGACATCGTTTCTGTCGTTAAACCTTTAACCAAATACGCCAAAATGGTAACCGACCCGTACGAGATAGACGCCGTGCTGGATGAAGCCGTTTACCAGGCCACCTCCGGCCGCCCGGGCCCGGTGTGGGTGGATATTCCGCTTAACGTCCAGGCGGCTTTGGCGGACCCGAAAAAAATGAAACATTTCCGCCGTCCGGTTTTTAAAAAGCATTCCTTGGAAAAAACCGCCGGACAAATCATGCGGCTGTTGGCGCAGGCCAAGCGCCCGCTTCTTGTAGCCGGGAACGGTATCCACTGCGCGGGTGCCCAACCGCTTTGGCATCGTTTTTTAGATAAAACCCAAATCCCGGCGGTAACTACTTTTAACGGGTTTGATTTGCTGTCCTCGTCGGACCCGCTGTTTGCGGGGCGTATTGGTACGGTAGGCCAGCGGGCCGGCAACCTGGTGTTGCAAAATGCCGATGTGATTTTATTTTTAGGTACGCGCAACAACATCCGCCAGGTTAGCTATAACTGGGAAAATTTTGCCAAGGACGCCAAAAAAATTATTGTAGATATTGACCCGGCGGAACTGCAAAAACCGACCGTACGCCCAGATGTGGCGGTGTGTGTGGATGTTCAAGAACTGCTCCTGGCTCTGCTGCAGCAAAAATGCACCTTTCGGGTGCCGGCGGGTTGGCTGGCTTTCTGCAAGCAAATGAAGGAAAAGTACCCGCCCCTGCGGGAATTTTCTATTCGCCCGCAGGACAAAGTACACCCCTATTTATTTATGTATGAATTGGGAAAATCTTTGCCCCATGACGCCCAGGTGGCGGCTTCCAACGGGACGGCGTGCGTGGCGTTTTTCCAAGCTTTTAGCTCCCAGGCGGGCCAACGGCTGCTGCTGAACTCCGGCGATGCTTCTATGGGCTACGGTCTGCCGGCGGCTATTGGTATGTGTGCGGCGTGCGGCGGGAAGGACACCGTCTGCCTGGAAGGCGACGGCAGTATTATGATGAATTTGCAGGAATTGCAAACCGTAAAAACCAACCGCCTGCCGATAAAAATTTTTATTATCAAAAACGGCGAATATATTTCCATCATCCAAACCCAGCGGAACTTTTTTAACGGGCGGTTAACCGGCTGCAACGTACAAAGCGGGGTGGAAGTGCCCGATTTTGTAAAAGTGGCCAAAGCGTTTGGTCTACCGGCGGTGCGGATTAGCAAAAACAAAGATGTAAAAGCCGGTATCCGCCGCGTGCTGGAAACGCCCGGCCCGGTCGTATGTGAGATGGATTGCACGCACGATTATACCTTCGCGCCGAAACTTTCCGCACGCAAACTGCCGGACGGCACGATGGTTAGCCCATCGTTGGAAGATATGTTCCCGTTTTTAGACCGGGAAGAAATGCAGGCCAACCGGGCCGCGGCCCAAGCCATTGGCGCGGAGAAAGCCCCTTCTCTACCGGCTAAGCCCAAATCGCGCAAATGCATATGAAAAAGAAAATATCCCTAGTTTCCAGTGCCTATAACGAAGAAGGCAACGTCCGCGAACTTTATGAACAGGTAAAAGCGCAAATGGCACCGCTGGCGGACCGGTACGAGTACGAACAAATCGTGCTGGATAACGCATCCACCGACGGTACGCTGGAGCAACTGCGTCAAATTGCCGCCCAGGACAAGCGGTTTAAAGTAATTGCCAATGCGCGCAATTTCGGGCATATCCGTTCGCCTTACTACGGCATTTTGCAAGCGTCGGGCGATGCGGTAATTTATTTGACGTCCGACTTACAGGACCCGCCGGAACTGATTGCGCAATTTGTGGAGCAATGGGAAAAAGGATACAAAGTCGTGCTGGCCCAAAAACAAACCAGCCGGGAATCCGGGCTGTTTTTTGCGGTGCGGCGGCTGTATTACTGGCTGCTGAATTTGCTCAACGACTCCGGCGCCAAATTGGAGCCCAACTGCACCGGGTTTGGCCTGTACGATAAATGCGTGGTGGAAGAGCTGCGTAAACTGGGGGACCCGTATCCGTATTTGCGCGGGCTGGTGTGCGAGCTGGGTTACGCCCATAAATTAATCCCGTTTGAACAGCCGCTTCGCCGCCGCGGGTTTACCAAAAATAATTTTTATACCCTCTACGACAACGCGATGATTGGCTTTACCAACCACTCCAAAGTTCCGCTCCGGCTGGCGGCTTTGGGTGGGTTTGCGCTGGGGATTTTCAGCTTTGTGTTGGCCTTGGTGTACTTGGTGCTAAAGTTGTTGTACTGGGATAATTTCCCCATGGGCACAGCGCCGCTGTTGTTGGCGGTGTTGTTCTTTTCGGGGGTACAGTTGTTTTTTATTGGGATTATCGGGGAATACATTGGCGCAATTTTAACCCAAGTGTTAAGGCGTCCGCTGGTTATTGAAAAGGAACGGATTAATTTTTAAAGGAAACCCTGCCGGCTTGCACGCCGGAGAACGCTTATGACTAAAACAATTTTACTGACGGGCGGGAGCGGCTATTTAGGCCGCCGTTTAACCGCCGCCCTGGAAGAAAAAGGTTACCATACGGTGTGCTTGCGCCGCCAACAAGCCCAAACACCCCAACAGATTGACGCCGCCTTTGCGCAAGGCCCTGTTTTTGCCGTCATCCATTTGGCTACTTGTTACGGGCGCAGCGGGGAAACTTTCCCCATGGTAATAGAAAGTAATTTGCGGTATCCGGCAGAGGTGCTGGCGGCGGCTGTCAAACACCGGGTGCCGGTGTTTATCAATACCGATACCATTTTAGCCCGTTTTATTAATCCGTATGCGTTAAGCAAAGCCCAGTTTGCCGAGTGGCTGCGGCTGTATTGCGGCCAAATAACGGCGGTAAATATGCGGCTGGACCATTTTTACGGGCCGTTTGATACGCCTAATAAATTTGTCGCTTTTTTATTAAAAAGCTTCCGGGAAAACCTCCCGGCGTTGGAATTGACGGAAGGAGCCCAAACGCGTGATTTTATCTATATTGATGATGTGGTTCGCGCCTTTTTGTGTGTGTTGGAGCAAGCCGAAAAATTCCCGCGGGGGCTGGTGCACGCGTTTGAAGTGGGAACCAATGTCAAAACGAGTATTAAAGACTTGGTGCTGCTGGCGCAAAAATTGTGCGGCAATACCCAAACCCGGCTGTTGTTCGGGGCGGTTCCCTACCGGGCGCAGGAACAACTGGATTATGAAATTGACACTTCCGCTTTGCAGGCATTAGGCTGGAAAGCGCAGGTGCCGCTGGAAGAAGGCTTAAAACGGATTTTAGAGGAGGAAGGAAAATGAAGTATTTGGTAACAGGCGGTTGCGGGTTTTTAGGGTCCAATATTGCTTCGGCTCTGTTGGCGCAGAAACAAGATGTATATATCGTGGATAATTTATCGCGGGTGGGGTCGGATAAAAATTTAACTTGGCTCAAAACGCAGGGCGATTTCCGCTTTTTCCAGTTAAATACGCAGGATTTTGAAGCTCTTTCCAAGGTAATAAAAGAAATCCAGCCAGATATGATTTTCCACTTGGCGGGGCAAGTGGCGATGACCACTTCCATTGCCAACCCGCGGCTGGATTTCCAAACCAATGTGCTGGGTAGCTTTAACGTGTTGGAAAGTGTCCGGCAGTTTGCGCCGCAGTGTGGGGTGATTTATTCGTCCACCAACAAGGTCTATGGCGATTTGGAACAGTTTTCCTACCAGCAAACCGCCTCCCGCTATGTCTGCCCTGCCTGCCCCAACGGGTTTGATGAACAGGTTACGCTTAATTTCCATTCTCCTTACGGCTGTTCCAAAGGCGCGGCGGACCAGTATATGCTGGACTATGCCCGCATTTTTGGTTTAAAAACGGCGGTTTTCCGCCATTCTTCCATGTATGGCAGCCGGCAGTTTGGCACCTTTGACCAAGGTTGGATTAGCTGGTTTTGCCAGCAGGCGGTAAAAACGGCGCAAAACCCGGACACGCAGTTTACTATTTCCGGCAACGGCAAACAGGTGCGCGATGTGCTCCACGCCGAGGATATGGTCCGCCTGTATTTAACGGCTGCGCAGCGCATAGATCAAATTAAAGGGCAAGCTTTTAACGTAGGCGGGGGAATGGAAAACAGTTTTTCGCTGTTGGAATTATTTGCTTTTTTGGAAAAAGAACTGTCCGTCAAGCTGCATTATACCCAACTGCCGCCGCGGGAAAGCGACCAAAAAATTTTTGTGGCGGATATTGCCAAAGTATCTGCCGCTTTGGATTGGAAGCCGCGCGTATCTAAGGAAGCCGGCGTGCGTAAAATGCTGGAATGGGTAAAAAACGCCTAGGAGATTTTATGACGATTCAAGATAAATTGCAAATTGTCCTTGTTACATATAACCGGCGGCATTTTTTGGAACGGACACTGCAGCAGTTACTGGATGAAAAATCGCCGGTGCGGGATTTTTCTATTACGGTGCTGGACAACAATTCCACCGACGGCACAGAGGATTTGGTAAAGCAATTCCAACAAACGCACCCCCATAATTTAGGCTACCATAAAAATAAATACAATGTGGGGTTGGGCGGAAATTTAATTAAGGCGATGGAACTGGCGGATAAAAAATATCTGTGGATAGTATGTGATGATGATTTTTTTGACTGGCAGAACTGGCCGGAAATCCAGCAAGCTATTGAGGAAGAGTACGACTTAATTGTTACCAGCTGGGCCCAAAAAGAGCGTAACACGTCTATTCCGTACATTTTAAATAACCTGTCTTTTGTTCCGGCCGGGATTTACCACACCAAACACATAACGGATTTGACGATGCAAAACGCATATGCTATGGCTTATAATTTGTTGCCGTTCCACGCGATGGGTATCAAAATTGTTAATGAGAAGGGCCGCATTTTTGTACCGCAGCGCAAAGTGGTCATCCAATCGGAGGAGCCTAAGTCCCACGAAGTAAGAAAACTGAAAAAAGGATTGTTTTATAAATGGAATAAATTTAACCTGCTGTGGGCGTATGTGGATGCGTACAATCTAATTGAGGACAAAAAACTGCGCTATGCCTGCTGCAATGAATTGGCGCTGGACTCTTCCTTTTTTAGTTCAATGTTGTTTTTCTTAAGTATTTACCCATTTTGTTGGCATCATTTTTTTGATGTGTTTTGTACGATTTCGTGGCGACAGAAATTTTGGCTTTGTATGGCTGTGTTGACAAAACTAAGTCCGCTCTCTTTTTACCGGACCGATAAAGGGATTAACATACGTTTGTTTTATGTAATTAAAACCAGGCTTATTCCTTTTAAACGTGCAAAAAACATAAATTAGTAAATAGCCTCATGTTCAATCTTTCCGAAGCTTTGCAAATTGTCGTTATTACCTATAACCGTGCAGCACATTTGCGCCGCACGCTGGAAGCACTGTTGGCGCCGCAAAGCCCGGTCCGGTCGTGCCCAATGACGGTGTTGGACAATCATTCTTCCGATGAAACGCCTGCCGTGCTGAAAATGTTCACGGCGCAGTATGCAAATGTTTCCACCATTACGCACAAATACAATGTGGGGTTGGGTGGAAATTTAATTAAGGCGATGGAGCTGGCGGATAAAAAATATCTGTGGATAGTATGCGACGATGACTTTTTTGACTGGCAGAACTGGCCGGAAATCCAGCAAGCTATTGAGGAAGAGTACGACTTAATCGTTACCAGCTGGGTCCAAAAAGAACGCAACACGTCTATTCCGTACATTTTAAATAACCTGTCTTTTGTTCCGGCCGGGATTTACCATACCAAACACATTACGGATTTGACGATGCAAAACGCATATGCTATGGCTTATAATTTGTTGCCGTTCCACGCGATGGGCATCAAAATTATTAATGAGAAGGGGCGCATTTTTGTACCGCAACGCAAAGTGGTCATCCAGTCGGCGGAGCCCAAGTCCCACGAGGTAAGAAAACTGAAAAAAGGACTTTTTTATAAATGGAATAAATTTAACCTACTGTGGGCGTATGTGGACGCGTACAATCTGATTGAGGACAAAAAACTGCGCTATGCCTGCTGCAATGAATTAGTGCTGGATTATCCGTTTTTTATCTCTATGTTGTATTTTTTTAGCATACATCCCTTTTGCTGGCATCATTTTTTTGATATGCTATGCACCGTTTCTTGGCGGCAAAAAGGCTGGTTGTTGCTTGCGGCGTTGGCGCAGCTGCTGCCTGTTTCCTTCCGCAAGACGGATCGGGGAATGAACGTCCGCCTCTTTTACGTGTACAGTACTAACATTTTTATTCCAACCGGGAAAAGCGAAAAATAAACATCCTTCCGTCTGTTTTCCGGCGGAAGGATGTTTGCAAAGGGGGTGTACCCCTCAATATTTTTCCGGATAAATCCCCAATATCTTTTGCTGCAGCCAATGGCTTATTTTCCCGCGAAGCAGGCGCCCCAGCCAGATATTTCCGCGTGTCAGCGCTCCTTGCTCAAGCGCCAGCTGTTTAAAATTCGTAAAAGACATCCGGCTGTACTCGCATTTGGTCCAATCCCGCCAGCCCAGGCGCAGGTGCCGGTAGTTCTGCAGGCGGAAAATCCAGCGCAGCCGGGGGGAGGTGCTTAGTTGTTCTTTATAAAATAACATCAGGTTTATCCATTCCCAGGCGGTGGGGCCTGTGGCGTAATTATGCGAGTCCTGCCCATCGTGGATACGGTATTGAATAAACGGAAATTCCGTTACGGCGGCCTCGCCGTCGGAACAAGCGTGTATCATAAACGGGACATCGCAAACTTTGCCAAAGCGATCACTTAAGAAGGGGGGAGCCTTTTTGATGAAATCCGTCTGGTAGCAGGAAGAAGGATAGGCAAAATTACCGCCGGAATAAATGAATGCGGCAAATTCTTTTGCGGAAGTAAAATGCCGGGCCCGGTGGAAAGCCGGAACTTGCAACAACGCCGGGCGGAATTCATCACATCCGGAAATAGCCAACGTCAGCCGGGGCCAGCGGTTAAACAGGGCCAGCAAGTTTTCAATGTATTGCGGGTGGATTAAATCGTCGTCGTGTGCCAGTACCAGCAGTTTGCCGCGGGCGGCAGCGATAGCGCGACTCCAGTTTTGGGCGGAGGTTAATTCTTCATCGGTGTAAAAATCTTCCACTCCTTGTGCAGCGTAGCTTTGCAGCAATTGTTTGGTTTCTGGCGAGTGTCCGTTGGAAAACACCGCCAAGCGGAACCCTTTTACTGATTGGCTAAGGAAACAGTCCAGCGTTTCCTTTAAAAATTCCGGGCGTTTATGCGTAAGTACAAAAACTTCTATATCTTTAATGGTGTACATAGTTCCCCATATTCTCTTCTTTTTATTTTACTTATTTCTACAACAGACGATAACATAAAATTATATAATAATTAAAATTTCATAAGGTTTTTTTGGTGAAAATATGCCCCAAATCAGTGTTATTATTCCGGTTTATAATACCGAAGCGTATATAGAACAATGTTTGCAAAGCGTGTTAGACCAATCTTTTACTGATTGGGAGGCTGTTGTTGTAAACGACGGAAGTACGGATAAGTCATCCGATGTTTTGGAGCGGTTTTCCCGCAAAGACGCTCGTTTTAAGGTAATCACGCAGGAAAACCAAGGACTGGGCGGCGCCCGAAACACAGGCTTGGACCATGCCCAAGGAAAGTATATTGTTTTTTTAGATTCCGATGATTTTTTGGTGAAAAATGGGTTAGAAGTCTGTTACCAGGCGGCGGAACAAGACCAGCTGGATATAGCCATTGCCGATTTTTACGAATACCAAAGCGCTTCCGGGCAGGTTCGCCCGGTTCCCAAAGCCCTGCGGCTTGCGTGCAAAACGGCCGTGGAGGCGGACAAGGGGGATTCCCCAAATGAATTTGCCAAAATGGCGTTTGCTCTCCCCTTTGCGTGTGGGAAACTTATCCGCCGGGAGCTAATTGAGAAAAACCACTTGCGCTTTACGAAAGGTGCAGTGGAAGATGTGCCGTTTACCGTTTTTTTGGCGGTGCAATGCAAACGTATCAAAATATTGGAAGGAAAATATTTGTTTTATTACCGGACTTCCCGCCCAGGCAGCATTTCCCATCAAGGAGCAAAAATGGTACTTGATGGCGTAATGCAGTTTGCCAGCTTGGAAAATAATTTGAAAAAAATAAAAGTGTTTGAACAGGTTAAAGAAACCTTTTGCTTCAATAAAATGGTCTTGCTGATTGGCGATGAAAAACTGTTTGCCGGACGGTTGGGAAATGTCCCGCCCGAAGTAGTACAGCAGGTATATAACGCCATTCGGCCCGATATGGAAACGCTGGATGTTACGCTGTTTGCTAACCGTAATAGATGGTTTCAATGGAAAGTAAAAGCGTTTCGGAAGGCCGTGCTTCTAAATGATTTAAAATTTCCGCGCCGTATACGTCAAATACGTAATGTGGTAATGGTCTTTTTGGATCCTTGGTATAAAATAGTTTATCGGGTAAAAAGATTGTTTAAAAAGGACTGAAAAACATACTTTGAGACAGTATTCTTTAAAATCCCTGGCCTGCCCAGGGATTTTTTAAATCAGCAGCACTTTTAACAACACTGGTGCCAGCCAAGAGGGAGCTCCAGAACCTCAGACCCGTATTGTAAGGAAACGACATATAACTCCGCCTCCTCGGCACAAAAACCACGCTTTCGCGTGGCTTTAAATGGTGTGCCCAACAGGAATCGAACTGGCAGCTCATTCCTTGATGTCTAAATAAATATTTACTTGTATACCAGCCGTTCCATTAAAATTATTTCCTGGCTTGTTGAGGGCTAGTTTTTATGAGTTTTAAGATGGTATCTAATAGTGCTTTGTTGTCGAAGTCAAATAAAGTAATTTGATTTCCTTGTTCATTCGCAAGGGGAATCTCGTTTGAAGAGATTTTTAGCAAAAGGAAGTTTTTTGTTGACTGCCTATATTTGTTTTCGCGTTTATGTCACAATTCCAACCAAATGATTTCAGAGAAAAATATATTGTTTATTATTGCTAAAATACTATCAAAATAGCTGTTTTTAGCCAATAGTTTTGGATGGTGAATGAAATAATAAAGCCAGTCCTTTTTATTTAGGAAAGATTTGAGTGTTATTTCTTCTAAAACTTTTTGCTTAATAGTTGGCTTTGCACTACGCATTGCGTGAAGTACTTTCATATTTGTAAAGTGTAGTTTATTAATATAGTAAATAGTTCAATATGGCAAGCTAAATTGCGGGGAAATGGCAGAAGTGAACTGAAAGTATCTTCTTAGCGAAAAAGAAAACCTTTTAGCAATTGCTTTGAAAACAGCTTTGTCTATAAGTTTTCATACAAGCAGTTGCTCCATTTTGTAAGAAGCAAGAGATAATAAAAACAACTAGAATACTTTTTACAATATGCTGTCACTATAAATATCATGCGGCAGCATATTGTAAAACAATAGCAAAAGATTTTCTTTTACAAACAAGGTATCTTATTACAGAAGGGTAGGATTACTAGTCTGCATCTTTATCTTCTGTAGCCGGAATTATTGGCAGGCTAAGCCACTCGCTTTCCGGACGAGCAATTAGACGTGCATCAGCATAAGCCATATCCAATGTTAAGATGGTATTTCCTCCATAGTTACGGCTGGGATGACATTTTTCAAGCACCAACGCCACATCCGGTGGAGAATTTTTATCTTGTAGGCATAATGGCAACAGAAGAGCAATAATATTCTTTTTAGGATACCATATTGGGATAGCCGTTTTATAATTCCAAGCCACCTTCACTAGGGCCTCTTCTACGGCTTTGTTTCCCTGGGTAATAAGTTTTTCTTTGGTTTTGCTCCCTAGGCTTGTCTCTTCAAAAAAATACTTACGTTCCTTGCTGTTGCTGTATAGAATTTCGTTGTATGTCTTTTCTTTCTCATCATCTATACATCCCAGGATAAATTCTTTAGGTAAGCGTTCGAGGTGATCGTACAAAATATGATTCCAGTCGATGCGAGTCACATCTTTTGGCTTTTCCTGTTTTGTATCGTATTCAAAAATCAATTGCGCCGGATTATCAAAGAAATTGGCTCTCCCCGGCCATTCGGCGCTTGGTACAAGCCAGGTTAAGTATTTGTCGTTTTTTGTACAGAATGATTTAAAAAACCAACGCTGTTGCCCTTTATTCCGGTTAGGAATAAACAACGCATAGATATCATTATAATCTTTATCTACCAAGCCCGTATTAAACAAGGCATAGCTCTCCATTTGGCCTTCAGTTTTTTCTTCGTTTTGTTCTCTAATTTTCTTTTCAACTTTTAATCGCAAATAAGTATATTTTAAATAGTGGTCCAGAATAGAGTATTGCCCTTCCTTTTCGTTGCTGTAATGCCATCGCTCAGGCAAGGCCAGTTTGGCGAGGGAAGCCAGTACTTCCTCTTCAAAGTTGGGGCCGAAATAAGCAAAATCAAATAAGGGATTCTTCTTATTATTGGGGGTGTTAGTTAAACGAATGTGTGTCGTTCTATGCGTTCCTTCCAGTACTTCAAAGTACACAAGAGTATATGGCCACTTTTCCTCATCTTTTAATAATTCTTGAATTTCAGGGTCTGTTTGTGAACGTACAAAAGGCCAAGGGTGTGAATCACCCTCTACTTTAATGGATCCCTTGATGTCATCCCTTCCTACGCGCTGTCCATAGGAAATGATGTATCCTTGTTTTGTTATTTTTTTATGCATATTATCCATTTTAACCTCTAATATTTATCAAAGATTGACTGTTTTTGTGTGGGGGGTAAATCACAAAGCAAGTAAAGTATAAGAAATATCCCCTATTCTTTCAAGCCCAAAACCATATATTTGGTTTATAAAAAGAACAGAATGAAGAATAATTTCATTCTGTTCTTAGATGCAGTGTTTGCTACCGAGGTTGAATCGCTGTATTTTTGTGATGAGCGATACCACCTTTGTTGATCGCATAGACAGCAATTGCTGTTGCGGTCAAGCCGACCACGGCGACAATGGCAGCCGTTGGCCACGTGGCGGGGCCTGATATCAGTGCCCATTTCCCTACCTGTATCAACACTTTATTGACATCTGGCGACATACACAACCTCCTTTACTGCGAATTGTTAATCACTCGCTCGAAGGAAGCCGTGTGTTTATAGTGTAGTGAAGTATATGTTTTTTGTCAATGGGCAGTCCTATCAGTTTTGACGATCAAGCAGACTATTAATTAATCAAAATCTATGTGTTTGATGTGAGTCCATCTGATTCATTTGATATGCTCTAAATAGGTAGTTAGCTTTCGCCGAATTTCTTCAGATAGAGATTTAGGTTCTTGTACTTTAATGTCTGGTATCCAGTGCAAAATAGTCGGGGTGATTTCCTGTTCGTTTACCGCTTGGCAGGAGATAATCAGCCCGCCGTTAGGTAAAACTTTTTCTATTTTTTGCAAAGGAAAATAATCCCGCACTTGAAAATATTTTGCCACCTGGGGGGATACCTTTAAAACCACTTTTAGGGGGCGCTGGGTGTCAAACCAAATGTTGGTGCCTTGGCGAATTAGGTTTTCTATATCGGGCGAGTGGGAAAAAAACTTGCCCAACGGCGCAGCGGAACTTATTTTATTTAAACGGAATTTAAGTAGCTTGTTGGTGTTAGTTAAGGCCAGCAAATACCAAAAGCCTTCTATCCAAACCAGTTTGAGCGGGCGGACGGGGTAATGGTTCCGTTTCCCGCCGGCGTAACAGATACTGATTTCTTCTTTATGCTGAATGCATTGGGATAGGGTGGCGGCAATCGGACCTTCGGGGAAGGTTTCCCCCATGGTAAATTTGATAAAAAAGGGGCTTTCTTTCGTATCTTCCATCAAGCGTTTTTTAAGCAGGGTATAAGAGGCATTAAAATTAGCTCCTAATGAGGAGGCAACCTCGTGCATGACAATTAGCAAAGAGGCCTCTTTGTCAGAAATTTTCATCTTTTCTAAAGAAAACCCTTCTACAAACGCATATTCTCCGGGAGTGGGGCAATAGAGCGGAAAATCCGCTTCTTGTATGTCTCTCATATCCCGCTGTAGAGTGCGTAAAGATACCCCAATTTCTGCTGCCATATCCGCCAGACAGATAGCGCCTTTATCTAGTGCGTTTAATTCATACAATAGGCGGGTTATTTTGTTGTGCATTTCTTTTTGCATAAAACCTCTTGTTCATTTTAACACCACCTGGCGACAGGGGGTTGTCGTTTTTTAAAATTATATGCCCTTTTCGTTTTATTATATCCCATTTTTACCGAACGACACAATGCTGTCGTTTGGGGGTTCTACACTATATCCAAAGGAGGATTGTATGACGTATACTTACGAAGATTGCCGTAGCTTTTTTTACATTAACCGCCTATTGGATAATATGGAAAGGGCCAATAATTTAGATGAAACGGATGTAATCCGTTGGGCCAAGCATGACGGAGTAGGAAAAAAGCTGTATACAGTATCGGACTCGGACAAAAAACGCTCTTATAAAACATTGCGCAAGTTGTTGCACAAACATGCGACGACGGAGGATCTCCGCCCAGAAAGCGCCTTGGAAAAAAATATCATTTTTGCGCAGCAACTATTTCATCTGAGCCCTACGGAGGCCTTATTGTTGGAAGGGGTGATACTCGGCCGCAAAAATAGTTATTTACGGCATTTTATGATGAGCAGCAGAAATACACGGGATTTCTCCCTTGATAATATGGCGGCTTTGGCCAATGTGCCGGAAGAGGAAGCCGTTTCGTTACTGGTTCCAGAAGCTCCTTTAATACGGTTTGGGCTCATTGTGGAGTTTCGGAGTTTTTCACCGGAATATGGCGTACCGGTAACGGTGCGGGAACTTTTAAAATCGCAGTACAACACGGTGGATGAGTTAAAAGCCGCCTTTTTGGGAAAACCGTTCAGCACTTCTTGCCGAGCCAAGGATTTTGAGTATGTGGAAGAAACGGGTTTTGCTGTCAAATTAATGCGTCATACCGGCAACCGCCCGGGGTTTAACATTCTGCTCTACGGCGGGCCCGGCACTGGCAAAACGACATTTGCCCAAATGCTGGCTGCCAGTGCCAACAGGGTGATTTATCCGGTGGGGGAAAGAGGCGTCCGCGAGCGGGAGAGCAATTACCGCTTGCGGGAACTGCACCAAAAGACGGAACTGTTGGGCGGGGATGCCCAAGCCTGTTTACTTTTTGACGAGGGGGAAGATGTTTTCTCCAGCCGTATGACCCGGTGCGATAAAGTGGAAATAAACCGTCTGTTGGAAAACAACCCTTGCCCGGTTATTTGGACGACTAATCACATCGAGCGTATGGACCCGGCCTTTATCCGCCGTTTTACGTTAGCCATACATTTTGAGGAGCCACCGGTTAACATTCGCCAAAAGATATGGCGCGCCCAATTAAAATCCTATCAGTTGCCTTGCTCTTACAAGGACACATTGGCTTTGGCGAAAGATTTCCCGGTTCCCCCGGCTATGATTACCGGCGCCGCCCGGGCTGCTTCTATGGTGAAAGGCGATTTAGGAACCGTGCGCCAACATCTGGAAATTATGACGCAAGCCCTTCGTGGCGGGCGTAAAGTGAGCGTAGAGGAACAGAAACACAAAGCTTTTAATTCCGCCCTTATCAATGCGGATACAGACTTGGCCTTGCTTACTCAACAAATCAAAAAATTGGGAAAGCTCAAGTTTTCGCTTTGTTTATATGGGGCTTCCGGCACGGGCAAATCCGCCTATGCGCGGTATTTGGCGGATGAACTGGGGCTGGAAGTGCGCCAAGAGCGGGCATCTACTTTAATTAGCTCTTTTGTGGGGGGGACAGAAGAAAATATTGCCGAGGCCTTTGCACGCGCTAAGGAAGACAAGTCTTTACTGGTGTTTGACGAGGCAGACAGTTTTTTGCAGGATCGTTCCCGCGCCCGCCATTCGTGGGAAATAACTGCTGTTAACGAAATGCTTACCTGGATGGAAAGCCACCCCTATCCGTTTGTGTGTACCACAAATCTAATGGACCGGTTGGACGCGGCCTGCCTGCGGCGTTTTAGTTTTAAGGTTAAATACGGCTTTTTAACGGCACAACAACTGGTGGAAGCATTTGATTATTTTTATAAGTTGAAAATTTTGCCCCAACAAGTGTATCATTTAACTTCACTTACCCCGGGCGATTTTGAAGTAGTAAAAAATAAAGCAGAAATTTTAGGCCATCTAAAAGATGTGGATACTATTGTTAACCTGCTGGAAGAGGAACAGCGCGTTAAACAACAAACTACCACACCTAAGATTGGATTTTATAAATAGGAGGAATATATGGAATACATAGTTGTATTATTGGGTTTACTGTTGGTATGGGGGCTAGCTTATTGGTTTGTCCCTGCTAAAGGGAAACGTTTTGCCTTTTGGTTTGGGTTTGTAAATATAGCGTTAGTGGTGTATTTTCAGTTTGTATTGCATCCGTATCGGTTGGAACGCATTGTATTTGATTTAAGCCAAATTTAATGCGTAGGGGATAAAAATGAGCAAAGAAGAACAAGCAGCAGAAGTTAAAGACGTACTACAAATAGTGGGTGGGAAAATGGTGCCCCCTGAGGAAAAAGACGAAGTTCCGCAGGAGGGCATCTTTTCCCGCCACTTAACGCCCGGGGAACGCCAGCTTTTACAGCAGTTTAGTTGCTTGCGGTTTTTTAGCCAAATAGACACCCTAGTGTGTGAACTAGGCCTTACGGCGGAGTTTTTTAAGCGTGCCCAGGGGGCCCTGCGGGAACTGGCCACTTTTTTACCACTCAACGATTTGCAAATAGTGCTTTTTGTTGTGCTTTATATGAGTTCTGAGGATATAGGCGCGGATGTTCCCTTGGACGCCGTTTGCGAATTTTTACACCTGCCCAGCCAGCGCTTGCTTAGCTTAATAGATTGGCAGGAAATGGAAGAGATGGGGTTGTTAAAGAGTAATTTCCAAGCTTCTCCGGCGGTGTTTCGCTTGCCGGAGCAGGTAATAGACGCGGTGGCAATGGTGGATATGGCCTTTTACTTAAAACTCTTTAAAAATAGGGGTGCCAAAGGAACCAGTGAGGATAAGACGGACTTGTTTATGCTTATTTCATTAGGCAGGATAAAGAAAAAATGAGCGTCCAAACTGTTTGTATAGCTAGCCTTACGCCCGCGGTATTAAAAATTTACCCGGCTTACCAGGCCTTTTTCCCAGGGTTTTATAAGGCTTTGGCGGAATTTCACCCGGTAAAACTGTTGGATTTGCCTGATATTTGGGTGCGGGATTTTTTACCCGTGCAAAACAGCCAAACAGGGGAGCTTTTTCAGCTTGGTTTTAACCCCCGTTACGCCAACTATACCCCCAAGTTTACGGCAGAAATAAACGCTGCCGTTAAGCGTTTGTTCCCGGTGCAAAAGTGCGCCGTGCAGATAGATGGAGGAAACATCGTGCGCGAGCCGGACGGAACGGTGTTTTGCTTTGAAAGCAGGAAGATTTTCCGCAAGGGCATAGCAGGAGAGCAAGCGCAAAAAGAGGCTGTATTAAAACACGCATTAGGCATTAGCAAAGTGGTGTGGTTGGCGCGGGAACAAGGGGATAAAATCAACCATATTGACGGCTTTATGCAATTTATTGGCAACACGTTATTTGTTAGCGATGAGCGGTTTGACCCTTATTTAAAAGGGCTTCTTTTGCAGCGTTTGGGGCAGGTTTTCCAAGTATTACCGCATATTGAGGTGCGTTTTTTACCCTGCGTGCCGGAGGCATCGGACAAAAGCGGGTTAAGCGCACGGGGAATATATGTTAATTTTTTGGAAACTTCCCGCGCGGTGTTTGTTCCGCAATACAACTTGCCGCAGGATAAAGCCGTACTTGCTATAATAAAAACAGCCACGGACAAACCGGTGGTGGGGATCGATTGTGCAGAGGTGTCCCGCTATGGTGGGGCGGTGCATTGTTTAACCAAAGAGTATAATTAGGCGTTTTTTGTTTATATCTGATGGAGCAAGACACATGTTAACTGGTATAAAAAAAATTGATGACATAATTCAATCTGAATATCTTTTTGTTATTCCATCTTATCAGCGAGGATACCGCTGGGAAGAAAAAGAAGTTAGAACTTTGTTGGATGACTTGTGGAAATTTAAACAAGTAAAAGGAGATGAAAAGTCTTATTACTTACAGCCTTTGGAGCTTGTTGAAATCAATGATAAAAAATATCGTGTGGTGGATGGACAGCAACGTTTAACAACTATATATTTAATCCTTTATAAATTACGTTTAGAGGGAATGTTGATTAAAAGTTTTTCCCTTGAATATGAAACAAAGCAATATTTGACGGATTATATGAATGCTCCAACAGAGAGTTCTGCTGTAGATTCTCCCGATCAATATTATCTAACTAAAGCTATTAATGCTATAAATCAGTGGTTTGGGGAGAAAAAATCTCAATTTCCCAATATTGTAAAAGACTTTGGAAATTTGCTCAGAAACGCCTCTTTCTTCTGGTATTGTTTAGAGGAACGGGGAGACTCTGAAATAGAAACAGCCGCTTTTAACCGTTTGAATGCCGGGCAGATTCCTTTAACTCCGATAGAATTGATTAAAGGAAAACTTTTTTTATCTATCAAATCAACAGAAGAAAGACAAATACTGGCTTTGGAGTGGGACCAAATAGAACATATGCTTCACAATGAAGATTTGTGGAGCTTTATATCTCAAGATGAAGCTTTAGATAACAGAATTTCTTTGTTGTTTGAAATCTATATGTATTTTACCAATAACTTTTCCAATACCAGTAACTCCAGTTTATTGGCCCCTTTACTTGATGAAAATGTGGATATGCAAAAAGTTTGGCGTGAAGTGAAATCCTATGCCCGGCAAATAGAAGAATGGTATTTAGATAAAAACCTTTATCATTTAATCGGGTTTTTGATGTATATGGGGTTTGGTATTAAAGATATTTTGAGGTTATGTAAAATAAAGCAATTTCAAAAAAAACAGGATTTTAAAAAAGCGTTGAAAGCGGAAATAAGGGGACAATTTGAAAATACAAGAAAAAGAGCAGACAGATGCTCTATTACAAATTTTGATGAAATTTTAAAAAAGAATTATCACGAGCATCGCGTATT
The DNA here is from genome assembly GCA_949297775.1 of uncultured bacterium. Lineage (GTDB taxonomy): Bacteria > Elusimicrobiota > Elusimicrobia > Elusimicrobiales > Elusimicrobiaceae > Avelusimicrobium. The sequence continues at coordinate 86,983 of CASFTM010000003.1, read as the reverse complement.
ATTAAGCCATATATTGCTTTTGTTTAATGTTATTATTACTGATAAAGAAAAAAATGGTTTTCTGCGTTTCCCATTTAGATTCTATAATGAAACCCAACGTAATAATGGGTGGTCATTAGAGCATATCCACGCACAGCATCAAGAATCTAAGAGAGACAATTCTTCCGCCAGTTGGAACGAGCGGGTTAAACTGCTCAAAAAACAATTGAAAGATGTTAGTAATTCCTTAGAATATAAAGAGTTAATTTCACTGGAATTAAAAGAGAAAATAGAGTCCTTGCCGGACATCTGCCCAAAAGAGCGGTGGAATGAATTGGAAGAAAATGAAAATGAGTTTTTTAAGGCAATTTCTAATATGTCTGATGAAGAAATGCATCAAATTACTAATTTGGCTTTGCTTTCCTGTCTGGATAATACGGTAATTAGTAATGGATTTTTTGATGAAAAATTAAAAAAAATAAAGGAATTGGATTGCGCCGGGCATTTTATCCCTTTAGGTACTAAAAATGTTTTTTTGAAATATTATAGTGATAATGCTAAGTTGTACCATACATGGGACATATCGGACCGTAAAAAGTACGGAGAACATATAGCGAAAGAAATCAAACGGTTTTTTGAGGAGGATACTAATAATGTCAACTAATCCGCTCCAATGCGATTTTGAAAGTCTATTAGCAAAGTATCAAGTAATTGTCCCAGAAATACAGCGGGATTATGTACAGGGAAAGCCCAGTGTGAAAAAAAATATTGCCAAACCGTTTGTAACGGATCTGCTTGGCGTATTATTAAGCCCGGGTAAAACTTTAACTTTAGATTTTATTTATGGCGTTACGCAAGAAGACAGCGTTACACAAAAGAAAACCCTTTTCTTATTAGATGGCCAACAGCGTTTAACAACTTTGTTTCTACTTTATTATTATCTGTGTTTAATGACACATAACACAGTTCAAGCTAAATCTTTATACAATTTTAGCTATCAAACGCGTCTTGCCAGCCGTGATTTTTGCCATTTGCTGATAGAAAATTTACCACAAACTTCACAAATCGTTAAACAAATTTTTCGGAATAATTCAGAAGAAGAATTGGGAAAAATTATTCAAGAATCTTCTTGGTTCTTTTCTCGTTGGATGGAAGACCCTTCTGTTGCAAATATGTTGTCTATGTTGACGGTTATTCACGCTCTGGCAAAAGATATGCTTAGTAAGGAGCTTGCTGGGCCTAATTGCCCGGAGAGATTGTTGGGGAAATCCTTGAACCGGTTTAAAAATATTCAGTTTAACTTTTTAGAGCTGTCCCAAGTGGATCTTTCCACCCGCGACGCTTATGAACTGTATTTAAAAATGAACCGCAGAAGAAAATATTTGACTGCCTTTGAAATATTCAAATCTCGCTTATCTAATTTGTTATCTGACGTAGAAAAAAAGAAATTAGATGGCGAATGGTATGATTATTTTTGGAAACTGGATTGTAATGCGGACTCTTTCCAACCAAAAGAGGTTGATAACAAACTTTGCCGGTTTTTTGAGAATATAACGTGGTTTTGGGTTATGGATTCTAAAAGTGGAAAAGAAATTCTCTCAGAACCGATTTCGTTACTTGATAGAGAACTATATGATGAGCAAAATGGAATATATTCTAAGAATTCTCCTTATATTAAAACATTAACAGGTGTTTTGGAAAAACTGCCTGAATTGCATCCAAACTCTTTGGAATATCAAGCGTTTATAAATTTTTTAAAATCCGCAAAAGATTCCAGTGAAACCAGCATTACTTATCACGAAAGGTTGTTGTTCTATTGTTTGGTTTTATACTTTAACCAACCTTTATTTTGTCTTTCGCGGCATAGTTGGTTTAGGATATGTGCTAACCTAATTCAAAATACGCGTTATGATAAATTGGAAGATGTTTGGAATTCTATGTGGGCGCTGAAAAATTTAAACTCTAAGTTGGCTTCTTTTTCATCTTCGCTAAGTGAGCAAACTAAAAGGGAATTGCTTAATGAAATAGAAAGTTTATCTTCTTTTGATAAGAGCCAAGCAGAAGAGGAGGCTATAAAACTCAAACTGCTATTAGAACAAAAAATATCCGAGGCTGAGTTAAGCGTGATGGAAAAACATCCCTATTTTAACGGAAAGATTTCTTTCTTGTTGAATTTTGCATATGACTTACAGACTGGTTCTTATAATATAAGCCAATTGAAACGATACTACGAAGTGGCAAAGTATTTGTTTACAAAAGAATTTTTCCTGTTGTTTCAGAAAGCTTTATTGTGTATGGGAGATAATAAAGGAAATGACTATTTGATGCCTATAGGGAGCCGCTGGTCTTTTGGTAATCTAAACGCATCTATTCGTGACAGACAAGATACTTGGCATAAAGTTTTTAATAATGAGGGGAAACGATTCTTATTAAAAGCATTATGTGATGTGGTTTTATCCAATGTCCAAGCTCAAGAAATAACCCCTGATGCAATTAGAGAACAATTAAATTGTGTGGTTGAAAAACACCTGAAAGAGAATAATTCTTATTCAGATTGGCGTTATTGGTTTTTAAAGGAAGATCAGCTATTGCAAAAACAGGAAATACGCTGTAAAGCCGAGCGTCAAAATATCTCTTTAAAAGGCGGATACGGACAATGGAGTAGAAAATACGAATTATACACTTATGCTTTTTCAATATATTGCACTAAATATCAAGAGATGTGTAAATGGGGCGCCTATCATGTAAAGGAAGGCGACGGCGTAAGAGGGCCTTATTTGCCAAAAACAATTAAATTAAATGACAAACAACAATCTAGCGTTTGTTTGAATTTGTTTTATTTAGAAGAGAAGAACGGCTTTGTAGTTTTCGCTTTTATTAATTTATCAGATGATTGGGAGAATAAAACCACTTCCAATATAGCTGATATTTTAGAGGGGAAAGTATACGAAAAATGTCTAGGTAAGCCTGATTTTTCCGAATTGGCAAAACAAATTTCTAATATAGAACGGAATATAAAGCAGTTAACGACTGGCTTGGGGCATTGGAACTAGCTATATAAAAGGCAAAGTGTAATATTAGAAAAGGTCGAGAATTTTGATATATGTTATCCAAGTCCCAATACACCAAATACAAAGGCTGCCCCAAACACTTGTGGCTGCAGCGAAATAAAAAAGAGGTTTTAACCCCGCCGGACGAGGCTATCCAAAAGAAATTGGCCCGCGGGCAGGATATTGGCCTTTTGGCCCAAAAACAGTTCCCGGGCGGAGTGGCGGTGCAGGACGGGTGGAAAAATCCTTCCGCAGCCGTAGCCCAAACACGGGAATTAATGTCCCGCGGCGTGCCCGCCATTTATGAAGCGGCTTTTTTATACAACGACATTTTTGTACTGGTGGATATTTTGGAAAAAACACCCACGGGCTGGAATGTTGTGGAAGTAAAAAGCAGCGGTAAAAACCTAAAACCCATTTATGTGGACGATGTTTCCATACAAAACTATGTGGTGTCTAACTGTGGGGTAGAGGTAGAGCACTGCTATTTAATGCACATCAATACGGATTATTTCCAAACTACGCAAGAACCCGATTGGAAGCAATTTTTCCTCTTAACGCTTTTAGACTCCGAACTTACGCCTATCAAAGAGATTGAGCAGGATATTCAAGACATTAAAGACTTGCTGGTTGCCCCCGAACCGCAAGCTCTGCTGGACAAAAGCGGCTGCTCGGGTTGTGAAGCCTATGCTTATTGCTGGCGGGACGTGCCGAAAGACTCCGTGTTTGAAGTGTTCCGCAGTAATGCCGCGCGGGAATATATGTCCTTGGGCATTTGGCGCGTGCAAGATGTACCGCCCAATTCTTGCAATACGGATAAACTCAACCATTGGGTGGAAGTGTACCGCACCCAGCGGCCTTATATAGACCGCATGGCCGTGGCCCAGTGGTTAAACAAGTTGGAGTATCCTCTGTATTATTTTGATTTTGAAACTACTCAACCCGTTATCCCGCTGTGGCCGTATAGCAGACCCTATCAGCAGATACCGTTCCAGTTTTCCCTGCATATCCAGCGCAAACCCAACGGGCCTTTTGAACATTATGAATACTTGTTTGAAGGGAAAGAAGACCCGCGCTATGGCTGTGTGGAAGCGATGCTTAAGTATATTGGCGAAAAAGGAACGTTAATAGCCCACCACGCCGCGTTTGAAAAAACGCGCATACGGGAAATGGCTAACGACTTGCCTATCGCGCAGGAACAAAAAGACGCCCTTTTGCGTATGAGCGAGCGGTTTATGGACACGGAAACCCCGTTTAAGCAGGATTATCTGCACCCGAATATGCACGGCAGTTCGTCAATTAAAAAGGTATTGCCGTCCCTCGTGCCGGAAATGACCTACGAAGGAATGCCCGTGGCCAATGGGGGGGACGCAATGAACGCGTTTGACGAGTTGTATTTCGGCAATTTATCCGAAGAGGCCGCTCGGCAGCTACGCCGGGATTTACTGGCCTATTGTAAGCAAGATACCTGGGCAATGGTAAAACTGGTGGATGCCTTGCGGGATAGTGTGTAAAAACCGTTATTTGTGCTAAATTACCTCTATCCTCGGCTGTGCCCAAGGATCAACTGTCCAAAATTGGCGGTTTATAGAGGGGGAAAAGGTGTCCAAAAAGTGTCCATTTTGGGGCAAAAAACGACAGCCAAAAACATCTCAAAACCAACACAAAGTAATTTAGAAAAAGGTGTGATATGCTTAGCTCAAGCAAAATTTTAAAGATTTTTGTGAAAAGATGTTCTATGAAATGACCGTGAATACCCCGTATTTAAGTATGGGTTATTTGTGGAACCATTAAAAGAATAAGAGCTAGTAGGGATTTAGTAATAAATTTTCTTCTTTATTCCTTTGCTCCAGCAGATTTTAAAAGCTTTATAATTTCCGTGTTGTCATTAAGTTCTGCTTCGTCTAAAGCGGTATCCCCTTCACTATCCTTTAGGTTAACATCAGCCCCATTAGCCAATAGCAGTTGTACAATTTTTATATGACCGTTCATACTGGCAGACATGAGAGCTGTTCTTCCATATTTGTCTTGAATATTGGCATTTGCTCCTGATGATAATAACAGTTGAACAACTGCGGTATATCCATTTATACTGGCGTTGCGCAGAGCTGTTTTTCCGTTTTGATCTTGTGCATTAATGTTGGCCTTTGCATTTACTAAAGCCTGAACTAAATCTATATTTCCTTGTTCGCTAGCAAACATAAGTGCGGTAGAACCCTCCTTATCAGATCCATTAACCTCAGCCCCGGCGGCGAGTACCATTTTGGCTATTTCGGTATATCCTTTGTGGCTGGCAAACATAAGGGCATTATAACCGTCGTCATTTTGTGCGTCTACTTTTGCACCACCGGCTAGCAAGATAGATACAGTTTCTTGTTGTCCAAGCCAAACAGCCATCATAAGAGCAGACATATTGTCTTCCGAGGTTGCATTCACATCTGCTCCTGAAGCCAACAAATCTTTCACCGCCATAGTATCCCCGTTTACTATAGCGGTTAATAACTTTTCATTTTTATTTTCCTTATTTCCTACACATCCAGCTCGAGAAAGCAAAATGGCGATGATAGTAGATAAACTCATGATTTGTTTCATAATATTTCATCCATAATTATCCCAAATGTGCTGGGCTTATTATAACATAGACTCCACCTTTTCTAGTATAAACTGATATTTTATTTGCGTCAAGTTATACCTAAACTGTACACAAACGGTTGTCTGGTTTACGTACCACAGCACCCAGAACTTCAAACCACCAGGAAAAATCTATATTTTTACAGTATATTCTAGACGAGTACAATTTTACTGGTGAGGTGAGTGGAAGAGGAAAGGCAAATATATTTCTGTTAAAGCCTGTGTGTCGGTATTACAAACAAATCCAATGTTTGAGAGATTGTTATATGAAAAATACCGATTGAGATTGACTATCTCAGTCGGGGTTGTACATGTTGCGTCCCAGGCCGTATTGTAAGGGGACGGCGGAGAAGTTCGCTCTATCGTGGCGCAAGTGTGGGATTCCCCAACGGGGACGCCTCGTGCGTTCCAATAAAAAACCACGCTTTCGCGTGGCTTTAAATGGTGCGCCCAACAGGAATCGAACTTGTATCTTCAGCTCCGCAGGCTGACGACAATTTCTTACTCAGGCAGCCGTTCCTCGTCGTAAAACATCTTTTCAAAATTCGCCTGCCAGGGCTAAGTGTCCAAAAAGTGTCCATTTTTCCTAAAAGGCCCGTTTTTTGGCTTCTTTACCCTTACTCAAAGGCCCTTTTTACCTGTTCAATAATTTGTACGGCGTGCTTACGGTCTAAACCCGTTTTTTGAGCCAGTTCCAGCATATCTGCTTCGGTCGGCAGCCCCTGGCCCAGTACCGTAGTGGTATGCTGGCCGTTAAACCCTTCAGACGGCACTAAATCGTACGCCGGAGACACCTGCCAGCGGTTATTTTCATATACAAATGAGAAATTTTTGGCGTGGTCGTCTTTATTCTGCCCAATTACATTAAATACCATCAGGCGGAACATCTTTTCCGCTTCCTGCACATCTCGTGTTAAAAACAGGGTCGTTTCAATCAAAGTTTTATAGTCCAGTGACGGAATGCGGAAATCCGCCTGGAGCAGGCCGGCCGCTGTATGCATATGGATACGCTTGTTTCCTTGCCTGTCAAAGCGTTTTACGCCAAAATACTTGCCTTCAAATAAGCGTGTTTCTGGCATAATAAGCCCTGCTTTACGTGCCAGTTGCGAGTATTTGTATTCTATTTCGCCTATATTGGCCGGATCTTGGGTATTACGGAATTTAATCAGCCATTCTTCTCCGTCAATAGTAAGCAAGACCTTGGGCCGGGCCCCGCCGGAACTGCCACCCTTGGCCGCAAGCAAGGATAACTCCTTAGTGGGTTCATCGTGCAATACTTTTTGGGTTTCTTGTTCCAGGTAAGCAAGCGTTTTATCTTGGTCATCTTGCCCGATGGGGTGCGTGGGGTGGTAGGTGAGAGCCCCCATTGTTTTTGGCCCCACGATACAAAGCCAATCTAAGGGTGATAAAGTAGCCGGATTAATACCCTGCTGGCGTAGGAGCCTGTCTATTAGCAGGCGTCCCCAGCCGTCCGGTAAACTGTCATTAAACACCCCAAATAAGCCGTCAAAAGGGTCCCATTTGCTGGTAAAAACACCCAGTTTGAGCGGAAGCAGCAAGGGAGAGATAGAAAAGCCTTCTTCCAGCCACGTGGCACTATATTCAAAAGCGCATAAATTATCACGGCGCAAGGCTAATGTGCCGACTAATTGCTCATTATAAAATACCTGTAAAGATTGAACGGATTTAATCATTTTTGCGCCCCCTTTGGCGGGTTTTGTGTTGCTGGCTGTCAATGACTTGGTCAATGTGTTGATAATTAACCACGCTAAACAACTGCTTAAATTCAGCCGTAGCATTCAGCGCCACTGCCAGTTTCAAAAGCGATTTAAGAGATATTTCCGCTTGGTTTTCAAAGCGTTGTAAAGAACCCAAACTAACCCCGGAGCGCTTAGCAAGAGCCTGTTGCGTAAGGTTTAGTTCCAGCCGTCTGGCCCGTACGCGCTTAGCAATCCCTTCTGCTAAGGACTGAGGATTGAAGTCTTCTATTAAATTAGAAACTAATATATTATTTGTTAAATTGTTATTAGCCATATAACATATAATATATTATGTATTAATAATTTTCAAGGCCTAAAAGACTGGCAAGAGGGGGTTAAAATGAAATAACCATACAGGGATTCTATATTAAAGTGAATAATCCTTTTGGAAATTGCTTGGGGAAGATCTAAAATTATATTACAAACTAGCGAAAAAATTTCGCTTGCAGAGAAATTATTTATTTTGTATTATATATATGTTCAACTGAAAGGTCTACCTCTCCCATAATGTCGTGAGCTGAAGTTTAGCTCGGCTCTTTGAAAGAAGGAGCAACCCTTTCGAGCGCACAAAGCACTCCGTCCGTTATGCAATGCGTTGCACGCATGTAAATGCGCAACCGAGACCTCTAGCATAACACCAGAAGGCTATAATAAGTTTGCGCTTGAACTTTTCACAAATAGGGAGTATGTAATTATTCATATTCTATCTGTTTATGGGGAGAACTCTTTAGGATATTGCATTGAATTTGCATAGGACCGATACACTCATAGGGAGAACAACCACTGGTCTTTAAAAGACAAATTTAGGTGGTTAAAGGAGTGTATATATGTCAAGAAGGAAAAAGACATCATTGAAGTTGAATAAATATGTGAAGGCTATTCTTTGCAACCCCGCATTTTGGCGGCTAACAATAAGAGTTATATTAACGTTTATTGAATGGTACTGTAAAAAATAGACAATGCAATATCCTAGATTAATCGTATGAATAAATTAAATAAAGCCTTGCGCCTTATTCGTGTTTTTAATGATATGAGCCTATCGGAATTAGCCAAAGAAATGAAAGTTTCAATTGGCTATTTATCCGAAATTGAATCAGGCAAAAAAAATCCTTCCTTAGACATTATCCGCAAGTATGCCACTGTGTTTCATACAACAGAGTCTGCTATTTTGTTTTTTTCTGAAAATATACAAATAGATAGCAAAACAAAAACGGCCTTGCGTAATAATATCTTGAAATTCTTAGAGGCCTTGGACCATCTAAAAAAGAGCAAATGACTGCCAAACCAATTTCTCATTCTCCCTTTTTCCGATTAGAGTCCAAAAGAAAATTGGCTAATCTCTTAGGATTGTCTGTTAAAGAAATTCAATCTATTACTAAGGTTCTTAAAACTAACCCTAGCGAATATTACCATGTATTTACAATGAAACAAAAAGGTAAAAGCAGGCAGGTAGAAGAACCTATTGGAATATTGAAAGGAATTCATAGCCGTATTAAAGATTTATTTGCTCGGACAGAAGTCCCAACTTGGTTAATATCTGGCCAAAAGGGTAAAAATATAACGGATAATGCGCGCCCTCATATTCCTGCTAATTTTGTAACTTGTGTAGATATTGAGAAATTTTATAAACACGTAGCGCGTGAGCGTGTTTATCAGATGTTTTTATATACTTTTCAAACTTCTCCCGATGTGGCGTTTCTTGGAACAGAACTTGTTCTGTTCCAAGATGTTCAAACAGAACATTGTTTTATACCAACAGGTTCTCCATGTAGCCAAGTTGTTGCTTTTTGGGCATATTATCATACTTTTAATGATATTGCCGACTATGTGACACGATTAGGGGTAACCATGACATTGTATGTAGATGACTTAACCCTTTCCTTTTCTCGTCCGATTTCATCCAGGATAATTAATAATATCCATAATCGATTAAAAAGTGTTGGCCTCTCTTTCAAATTATCAAAAATTAAACATTATGGCCCCTCACATTATAAAGTTGTAACAGGAAATTGTATTACCCCTGGGCATCAATTGATTCCCACACGGAAACTTCGCCATGATATAAGTAAAATGGTGAATAATCAAAATCTGGATTCTTTTACACTGAAGCAATTGCGTAGTTTGAATGGGAAAATAGCCGCAACTCATTTACAAGATCCTACGATGTTTCTCCCCTTATATGGAAAAACTAGAAAAATATTAAAGCAACAAATGGCTTCCAATAAACCTCAAAGTAAGCATTAATTTATTGACTTCTAAGCAACAGTTATTGAATAGTAAATTTATATAGAACAATCCCCACTACGTCTGTTTAGTGGGGATTTGCTTATGGGGTAGGTAATGTATTATTAAGGGCCTGTTGAATATGTGGCAATGCTTGTTGAAACGTGTTAATGTTCATTACTATCCCTCGTTTAGAACGGTGCAACTCATCGTTTTCATCTTTATAAAACACCCTTAATTCCACCAATTTTTGATTGTATTGCGTGGAAATAATACATTTCACTTCTTCGTTGGCATTCTTTCGGAAGCTATACACTTCCCCTTCTATTTTTTCTGTTTTCATTCTTTCTTCTCCTTTATGCAAATTGTGGCAGTAAATCATTCACAATTTCTATGGATTTACGCAAATAAGTAGGGCTTAAATGCGCGTAGCGTTGGGTTAATTTTAAATCAGAATGACCCAAGATACGCTGTAAATCGGTAATAGAGCCGCCTTTCATCATAAAATGACTGGCAAAAGTGTGGCGCAGGTCGTGAAAGCGGATGTTTTGTATGCCCAGTTTTTTAAGCGTATGACGAAAGTCGTACTCCACCATTTTTTCCGTCAGCGGGAATACTTTACCTGTTTTAAGCGGGTGCATACTCAGTAATACCTGACGTAAGGACGGCATAATGGGCACTTCCCGCTTATTGCCGGATTTGGAAATATAAATATGGATAATGTTATTCGTCCAATCAATGTCTTTCCAATCCAGGCGTAGAATTTCGCCCCGGCGCATACCTGTACAGATAGCAAAGGCTACCAAGTTACGGGAACGCTCTGGGATATGCAACAAAACTTCTTTAATCTCCTCTTGCGACAGGTAATTAGTGCGGGCAGGGTTTTCTTTTTGCTTTCCTACCCCTATGCACGGATTTTCACCCTTATACAACTTAAGCAAGATGACTTTGTTAATAATAGCCCGCAGGACGCTAAAGTGCCTGTTAGCGGTTGACGGACTGCTTTCGGCCAGGCGTTGGTTATAAAACTCCTGTACATCGGCCGTAGTAATACTGGCTAGGGGCTTATTCCCAAAGTACTTTTTGAGAAATTCTATCGTATATTTCATCTTAAAAGCACTTTTTTTCTTACTTAGGTGAATGGCGTAGTATTTATCCGCCGCTTCCCAAAAGGTAAGTTGTTGTTTCTTTCTGTCCGGGAAGAACTTCCTTTCGGCTATCTCGGCCTTACGCTTGGCTAAGATCTCTTTAGCTAGTGTTTTACTACCATAAATAGTTTCCCGGTGTCTCTTCTGGTATTCGTCACGGTAGTCAATTGTAAAACTTTTATTTAAATTATCTTTGATTCCCATATACTGTATTCCCTTTCTGCTGCCGTGCTGCAGAGCTTATCATCATTAGAGCGTTTTGTAAAGCAGCACACGGCTATATTTCTGCTTGTTTAGGCTTATTAAGGGCCTTTATGGGGCCCCTAATAAGACAAAACGCCCCTGGAGTCGTTATATATACGCCTCTGTTATCATTGAAAAATTGTAGTGATTATTTACGCCCGAATCTTGAAGATACTGCTTAAATCATCGTTACTACTTTTTGCTTCTTCCAACGACTTATCTACTTCCACCAGATCAAATCTTACCCCTCTTTTACCAAGTTTAATAATCCATTGGGGTGGAATTTTACCTTGGCTTTTGTAGGTGTAGATACTGCCTTCCGTTGTCCCTAAATACTGGGCCAATTCTTTAGCATTTACTAAACGCGGTGTCATCAAATCCTCCTGCCTGCAGACCCATATTTACTGTAGTATTACCCACACATTTAGGGGTTAATTTCCAGTTGGTTTCATATGAGATTTTTTGATAATCTTCCCACTGAATAGGACTCATTTGCAATACTGAAGATAGCAAAATTTCTTTGAATATCTTCTCCGTTTCAGAAGTAGATACATATCCCTCTTGCAACTCTTTCCAATAACGTAAGGCCGTCTTAGCATCACTGTGTTTTTTTAACCAAGTGAAAGTAAGATCTGGTCCCAGGTTCTGTAACATCAAAAGAAGCCAGCAACGCAAGGATACAGACTGTAAGCCGTGAATCCCATTTTTTTGACAAAATACTTCTCTTTCTTTTATAAGCGTATTAAAATCGGATTCTACCAGTACAATGCCATCTAATATCTGAGAAAGCCTATTCGTCAATATAGTTCTGGCAATTTCAGGGTTAAAAGCATTAGCCAAGGTGTTTTCAAAGGCCAAGTGTTGGGTTCTAAATTCTCGTTCAATTTCAGCACTTTTTTTAATTTGATACTCAACATTGACCACAGAAAAAGAACCATCTTCCAGGATATTCCGTAAATCCAAGGGCAGATATTCTTGTTTTAATCCTTCTTGCCGTTTATCGTACAAGATTAACTTGCGGTGTTTAAGCATATTCACACAACAAAATCCATCTTCCGGGTAATAAGTCACGGCTTTATTAAACCGACTTATCTTTTTACTGCTCTCCATTAAGTGTTGGTAGAAGTCAGACCCCAGGGGAAGTAGTGCAATCTTATTCACATCCATTCTAAATAGCCTATGTTGTATCAATACTTCGGGTTCCACAAATACACCCGCATAAGCCAGTTGTTCTACACTTTTGTACACAAAAGTCTCTAAGTCCTTTGGACCGACTTCATACAAATTATGTCCAAAAATGACTTTTGACGGGCAAGATTCCCAATAAATCCCATAGAAATCCCTACGTATAGTAGGAAAATATCCGGCTTCCAGGTGTTTATATCCTGATCCGTCCCTATGTGGGGCTAATAGGTATCTATGCCTACTATCAGCCCTATCGGGAGATATAATTTTTACCTCTCCCGGTAAAAGATAACAAGCCACTTTATCCAGCATAATTATTACTCCTTTTATGTGCCATACGAGCCAGCATGGGATAAACAATATATCCCTGCCAACCCCAATATTTACTATTGGCGGTTAAGCCCATTAAATGAGCTACCCGAATGCGATTGCAAGCGGGGAAAATGAATTTTTTGTTGTATGCTTCTGTTCCCAGGGAAAGAGTCCCATCCATACAACTTTTTTTGAATATTTCCATTATTTCTCCTTTGTGATTATTTGTTCTAATCACAGATTTATTTACTGTTCAGTATGTCTGAACACATATTATTTTAAGGGAAAGAATAATGTTTGAAAATTGGGGGCGGGTTCTAGGTGCCCGACGAGAAATTGCCTAGAAAACAAAAAATCTACCTAGAAGAAAGGTAGATTTTGTATAGGTAAACAATGAATTTAGATATAATCTAGGGGCGTTTGGGGGTGTCCTTGGTTTTGGTGTGTAAATAAAGGCCCGTTTTACCGACGGTAATATCAAAATCCAATGAAAAATGATATTGCTCAGATATTTTCCTAAATTTTTTGAGTGTTTCTATGCGGTAGCTTTCTAAACGCTTAATAATATTTCCAGACATAGGGCTTCGTCTGGGGGTGCTAAGCCCCCTTAACCACTGCTTTAATTCTTCTTGGAAAGTTTTTACAGATTTTACTTCCCCACGGTACATAACCAGGAATTGAAGGAAGAAAAATTGAACAGAATCAGTTTCAAAAGGAATCTGGTGCTCCTTGTAATAGACATTAAGCTTACTGTAATCAAAAGAGGATAAAGACTCTTCCGGACAGGTAATTTCAATTCCGCAATATTCTATTAGTGTAGCCGCTGTTTTGCGCAATGGTCGCAAAAGTTCAACGGTAAACCGGAAATGTGGATAATCCAAAATGGCTTCTACTTGGTTTTGAGACAGATTCTCCTGGTTATAATCCAGAAAACTGATTTCGGCTCCTTGTAGGGCTAGCTTTTCGCGGAGTAAAGCAAAAAGAACGCATTCTACCCACCGGGCAGAAGGATTTTTGAGGCTTTCTTCTCCACTCAGAAGCTGTGGCGTGATGGAAAAAGACGGACCAAATTTTTCTTTTTGGTTATTTAAAAAAGATACAGTATTGCCCCAAGAATGTACAAAACTGAAATAATTAAAGGGATTTTGTGTAAATTTATGCTCTCTGTAAGCAGAAAGGTAATGAGCTAAAAACTTCTTGAAAGAATCTTTACTTTTTTTAACCAAACAATAGCCATTGATGGGAATATGGTACAGGGCCCTCTTTTTGTCATGGTCAGGCTTTTCGCCCCCAGCCGTAACGGTAGGCAGTTCTGTAAGCAAATTCTTGCCATATATCACTTCCAAAACGGGTAATTGTTTTAAGTTTTGTAGTTCTATTAGGTAAGATGGAATAACAATAAATGGGTGGTGGCACAAATAGAGTAGCACCAGCGCTTCTGGGTAAGAGAGTAATTGGGAAAAGGGCATTGTGTCTTCCAGAATTGTTATTATAGCCATTTTTACATCTAATTGGGCAAATTGGGCTGGTTTTTATATAACTAACGAAATGGGCTGTATTTTGGCGCATTTTATAGATCCAAGCCAAACCGTGGGTATTTAGGTGGATTTAAGCATTTACTCTTCCATTATGCGCACTTTTTAGGGGGTAAATAATAGTGCAAGTCTTTTTATATTATTTTTGAACCTTTTGTATTCTCTATTTTGCACACATTATATTGTGTGTATGTTTGATCTTTATTTTCATATGATAATAATTAATGACTATTTTGATCACTATAGCTAAAAATGTAAAAAAACGTCGTTTAGAGCTAAAATTCAGTCAAGAATATTTGGCTGAGCAAGCGGATCTTCACCCCAATTTTATATCACTCATAGAACGCGCTAAGTGTAATTTAAGCGTAGTGACTCTATATAAACTTTCTAAAGCCTTAAAATGTAATATTGCAGATTTAATTGGAGAATAAAATGAAATTTACATACAAACAATTCACTGATTTTTTGAGTAATATTAATCTACAAAAATATAGAGAAAAATACTCCAAAATTAAAATTGTAGAAATGGATTTACCAAAGAACATTCAAGCATTAACTACTATTTATGAACAATATTGGCAAAACAAAGATCAAAAGCCTACGCCTTTATCTTTTGAAGAGTATTATAACGTATATTTCGATAGACATGAACAAGATATAAATTCTTTTTGGAAGACAACTGGATTTGGTTTGGAATGTAATTGCTTCTTAAAAGGGTTAGAAGCAAGAATATACCGCACATGGGCCTCTCTAATTACACAAATTCATGCTGGATATGTCGCTGAATCGGTTTTTGGAGTTAATACAACTAAAATGGGAACTGAATTAGACCACAAAAATATTGATATGCTTATTCAGCTCCCAGGTGGAAAAGAACTCAAAATACAAATCAAAAAAGAAACCCATAGACCAGAGTTCGCTCGGAGGCAAGAGAATCAACATTTAGAGTCTGATATTAAAGATATTTTTTATATTGTTCCCAATGCCATAGACTATGAGCAAAATAATTATTATAAAATTGGGGCTAAAAAAGGTCAACTTAAAGATTCTTTACGCGAATTTATCAAATTCAACCCTACACATGGAACTTTAGATCGCCTGCCTAATGGATTTGTTGTATTTACGCCGAATGCGTTTAAAGAATTGGCATAATTTTGGATTGCATGATGTGCCAGGTGAACATAGTCAGAATTTATTTCAAATGCCGTAAATATGCCTCCATTTTGAAGTGTCGCTAAACATTCAGAGCCACTACCACAAAAAGGAATTAATACTTTAAATTCACCTTGAGGGCGGCTAGATTTAATTAATTTATCGGAAAGAGCTAACGGCTTTTGAGTGGGATGAATGATAACAATATGCTTTTGATGTTTTTTTCTCTCATTTGGCGCAATAATTTTTTGACAAGTTTTGCAATACATTAACCGTTCTTTTATTGAGGCTCCACCGGCTAAGGTAGAACAGTTGATTACATCTCGTGGTAAAGCTCCCCGTGCATTAGCGCAATAAATAGTTGGTTTACTCGTATTATGGGAGAACCGGCCTTCCGTTGCTGGTCTAATCCTTCCCGCACTGCCTTTCAAAAATGCACTGGTATATGGTTCCCGAACTTCATCCCTGTTAAATAGGGGAGTTTTTTTCCAGTAACAAATAATTGACTCATGACTTCTTTGCCAAAAGTTCAACGAAGGAATATTTTTATTTGTGTAATACCATATAAGCCAACGCTGTTGTTCAATTGGTAATAATACAGAAAGATATGCGAGTCTTTCATCAAAACCATAAATGAACATTGTCCCTGTATTTTTTAATAGTCTTTGACATTCAGCTATCCACTTTTTAGACCATTGTATATATTCAGGCATTGTTTGTTTATCTGAATTATTGCCGAAGTCCTTTCCAATATTATATGGGGGGTCAGCAATGATGATATCAAAAGAATTTTCTGGCAATTCTTTCATTTTCTCAACACAATCGCCTAATATTATATGTGATTTTGTAATATTTATCATTGGGATACATTCAAACAATAAGGTTTTTTATAGTATAGTAAATTTTGTTAAAATACAAAATTATAGATTGCAGATTTCAAAATTTTCCAGAAAAATTTTTGACTGGACTTTTTATTTCAAAATCCCAAAATTTATTTTTGTGATGTTATCTTCCGATCTTAGTCGTTTCCGTCCGCCGTCCTTATTTTTGCCAAGCGAAAAATGGCGAATTAAAGCAGGATTATCTTAAAACACTAGATTATTGATATAGGATAATAAGAGACGCTACATGCGAGATAACAATTCCATAGCTTTGGAGAAATGTTTTCTAATGTTTTTTGCAAACTGCGGCTCTACTTCTGCTAAATAGGCTAACCATCCCTTCAAATAGCCTGTCTGAGTAGAATCAAATTGATCATTTTCCAGTGCAAATAACATAGCTCGCATTTTTTTCTTTTGCTCTCTACCTATAGAGATTTTATGCTCAGGAGTAATATTAATTCCAGTAATGGTCACACGATTAGATAAAGATAATTTTTTAGTTTTTTCTTCATTTAACGATATATGGGCATATTGTATGAACTTCTTCAATGCCATATTCACAACATTAACAACAGAGACTAAATTCTCCCTCTTCTTAGAAGAAAATGTTAAATCATCCGCATAACGAGAATAAACAATATTATTTTTACTTGCCCATTCAGCCATATACTCATCAAAATCATACATAAACATATTAGACAGCATAGGAGAACTAGGAGCTCCAATACTTAACCGAAACCTGGATTTATAGACGCCACTTGTTAACTTTTTTAATAAAAGATGATTGTTAGTGGATTCATTCTCAAAAGTTTGGATAAGTTTTAAATTCTTTTTATGTTTTTTATCAAACATAAAAAATATAGAGAGATATTCTACTCTTTTATCAAGACCTATATTTTTGCGTTCTAGCAAATAGTTAAAATCAGAGGCATAGATAGAATGGAAGAAATCATGGAAATCTAGTTTGAGAAAATAATTATTATCTTTATGCAAACTAGCATTATGCACAATCCCATTCATCCCGGGTCGATAAGCTACAGCGGACTGATGAATTGGGAAATCTGCAATAATTTCCTTCAATTTTTCTTTTTGCAACTTCTTTAATGCAGCTGTTGGTTGAGCAATTTCTCTTGCGCGACCATTTTTCTTGGGAATATAAAAGACTTTATATAAAAAAGGAGCTTTGCGAATCAGCAGCGGATCTGATAACGTGGGGACGAATATTTTAGTGCCATATGCCTGCCATAATTTATCTTTTACAGAGGACTGCTGTACTTCTTTGTGGTTTCTTTCCCGAATCACACTAGTATTAACATCTTTTTTTTCTGACTCATATTTATACTTTAAAAATGTAGCATTTAAACACGCAATAAAAAATATATCTCTTCCTTTTTCTTCCTTGCGGATCAGGGCCAATTTTTCCAATAGCAGTAGAATACGCTCAATGCTTTTTTTAGAAAAAAGTTCAGGTCTATCTTGGGATCTCTTGTCTAATTTTTTCTTAATTTCGGTCAAAACGAGAGACAATTCTTTTTTTGATATTACAAGAGACAAGGTAATCAGATCTAAGACGAACAGCGCTTGGTAATACGGATCTAATAAAGAAATTTGCCCGCCAGAAACCTTAAAATTTAAAATAGCATCTTTAATCCCTACAAAATTTTGGTCATATCCGCTAAAGTCTTTTTTCCGTGTTATGGGGTCTTCAGGTACATCTTCAATTACATAAAGATGTTGGGTATTTTGCTCTGCAGGCTCATCTTCGCAGGTTTCTTGAGATAAATTAGCTAGCAAACCATCTGAAATAAAAGAGGGCTTTTTGCGATATTGACTTTCAATAATTACTAATAATTTTTTTCGGATTTCCTTATCATTGACAAAAGAACCCAATTCGGCAATGGATCCCGCACTCTCAGAAATAAGAACAATAACGCCAGACAATGCTGCTATGTATTTTTCTAGTTCTAACAAATCTCCCTGAAAAACAGAACTATTCCGCCAATCAATAACATCCTCTGCTCGGAAGACAGGCAGTTTATGCTCACGCAAATATTTATCCAAATGGGAACGTATAGAACCTTCACCAGTTCCCCCACAAAGAAAGACTTTCTTTTCAGGGCGCTCCGAATTAGATTTTGCGGTAATAGCGGACAAATCAACGCTATCAATGAAGAGTTGTAAGACCATAAAAATAGTTTTTATCTATAAAAACTAACACGAAATATTGGCAATAGAAGCAGGAACTTCGTGACTGCTTATATTGACAATATTTCGGGTCTAAATATAAGCAATCCTATTTAGCCTGGTGATACACCCGGCAAGAACCAATAAATCCACATAAAAACTATTCTTATTATACTAATTATTTCATATGCAATAAATATTATTTTCTCAATAATCAATTTATAATCAACAACTCTATATACCGTCTTTACTGAACGCTTTCTGCCAGCAACTAGTTAAAGCATCAAAAAATATCTCCATTTCTGTCTCAAATTCTTGTTGAGAAATTGTCTCGCCGACTTCTTTTGCCAGTTTCAGTTTTTCTTCTCCAGACATTCCTTGCGGATTTCTCTTCCATGGGCTGGGATAATATTCCTCTATACTCCCCACTGGAAGGCAAAAAACTTGCTGATTTAATTCTAGAGAATAGTCTTTTAAAAAACCATCTAATACATTCTGCCGACATTTATCAAAAACGAGAACAGCCCTCTTCCTATATATAGATTTAGAGAGAGGTTTAAACATTTCTGAAATGGCGAAAAAAGTATGCCCACCTTTTGTTATATCGCCTTTGGATTCAACCATCTGCAAAGGGATCTCTGTCGAATAGAAACGTCTGATAACAAGATTTAAAAAGATAGTTTCACTCCTGCCTTCAACGATTAAAAAATTAAAAGGCAACAATAAATCCGCAGGAGATCCGCCTAATAATTCAAATATCACATTAGGCTTTTCTATTGGTTCGACAGGCCTAATCTTGGTTTCTTTTTGTTCCTTAAATACCTGATATATAGTTTGATGCTCTTCATCATCAGCAATAAGTACTGAAGAATGTGTATTAATGAACACTTGATCCTGATTTTTTGCTATCTCTAGCAATACCTCTTTTAAGCGACGTTGTGCAGAAGGATGTAAATGCAACTCAGCTTCATCTATAAAAAATAAATTATTTTTCCCATTGCCTGATTGACCCTTTCTATAATTAGCATATAATTCCATAATAGCCAACATAACCGCCCGTTGCATTCCATCCCCTTTGTCACAAACACGCGTGGTTACCCCATCATTTACTTCTATATTAAACGATTTAAATAAATCTTCAATTGCGGGCATCCCTATATTGGCATTAACTTCTTGCGTGTCAGGAAATTGTCTTACAAGATTTTCCTTTATTTGTATCCCTAAGTTTTGTATTTCTTTGCGAATGCCGGAATGTTCTGCGTCTTCATTAAACACTTCATTAAACAGGTTTTGAAACTGAATATATTTAGCATCAGTCTCTATAATATTGGCTAAAAAAGCACTCAAGAGAATTCCTATGGGGCTTGTCTTTTTATACGCAGATACTTCTTCAAAAGATTTGTGGGTATCAATATATTCAAAACGTGGAAGTAAGTCATCCAAGGCTTTGTCAAAACCAGTACCACTATCTTCCCAGGATTTAGATTCATTATTAAATACTTCTCGTTTTTTAGCTTCATTATTAGATGTTCGACGAATTTTAATACTGTCTCCAGATATTTTTTTCAACGTGCTAGCATTTTTGGAGTTTTTCATTCTTGTAAGCCCTTCTTGAAGCCCATCCAATTCTAAAATAACTTCTATTACATTGTTTTTATCTAGGTTATATCTCAGTGAATCTAATTGTTCATTCTTACGAGTTCCAGAAAAGAACCATTCTATGGCTTCAAAGATATTTGTTTTACCATGATTGTTCTGCCCCACAAATATATTAAAATCATTTAAATTTGTGATTTTTGCTTCTTTAATTGAGCGATAGTTTTTGATTTCAATAGATATTATTTTCATTTTTGTCACCCCTGTACAAATCATATAAATTAATTACTTTATATGAAGATAAATATTTTTACTATATTCTCAAACTATTACTAGAAAAAATAGACCTAGCCAAAAGAAAGGAAAGTTTTTATAATAAATTATATTGTGACAGGAGTATTTTTATCTTTCATAAGCCTTAAACGTGGCTTATATACAATTTGAATCTGTTTTTGGAACCGTATGAAAGCATACGGTGCGCTGTTGGGAATTCCAACGGCACATTCTGAGTCCAAAAACAACCGTTTTTAGGCACAGTATGCCCAAGCTGATCCCTTGGGTGTACCGTGCCGAGTGTTTCCTGCCCATCGGGGCAGGGAACCACGGCTGTTTATATTTTGGGTTACTCAGAATGGCTCAAATATAACAGCCGTTTTTGTTTATCCATTTTTGCTTCTTGTTATGATTGAGCCAAATAATACACAAGAGGTAAAACATGATAAAAAAACTTAGTCTGTATGCAGTACTAGGGTGTATGGTGCTTACTTTGGCGGGGGAATGCCGTGCTATTAAGCTCCCTAAAAAAATCTCAACTCCGCTGGAACAAACCAGCGCAGGAAGTTCTGATTTAAAAGCAAAGGCTTCCCAGGTGATTTCTTCGTATAATGCGGCCAAAGCCATTTATGATAATGCCGTATTAAACGCGGCCTTTGTGCTGGCTCCGGCAGACAAAAAAGGAAATGTCTCCGCAAATGACATAGCTGGGGCAGAAGCGCTGATTACCGCTGCCGGTAACAACAAACAAATTACCCAACAATTAGCCTCCTTGAGCAAAGAAGATAAAGAACTGCTCGGCAATTGCGCCTATAACATTGCCTTAAGCAATTTAAAATTCGGGGAAATTGTGAAAGAGGGAACGCCCATCAGCAAAGAATTATTAGCTGATCCTAAAGCCTCGCTTAGCTTGCGCACAGAAGTAGCTTCTTTAACTGCTATTCTCAAAAACGCTCCCAAACAGGCCAAAACCGCTGTGCAATTAAGCGGCAGTTTGGTTAAAATCAGTTCGGCAGACGGTCTTTCCTTCCCGTCTCCGGCTTCTGCTGCGGCTACTGCCATGGTAATTAAACAATTCTAAGAGGATCTATGAAAAAAACATTCACGCTATTAATATTATGCTTATTTTTGGGGGCGTGCGGATTTTCGGCACGTAACAAAGCAAGCAAATATACAGAAAATTTCACTTCGGGAAAGTATTTAGAGGCTTGTAAAAATGTAGCAGATAAAGACTTGTGTGCAGATGAAATCCCCGAGGAGAAACTCCCGGAAGTGGAAAAAATAGGATTAGATAACGCTCTAAATGCCGCCACGGCCTTGTTTGTGGACAAAAAACACAATACTTCTTCTCAAATTTTTGAGGACAAGTCACAAGACATTGTTAAAAAACAACAACAATCGTTGGCCACAAATATCGGTAGAGCTACCACGGAAATCATTGCTAATGCCAGCTTGTTAGGGTATAGCCCCTACATAATGGACGGAATTTATCTGAGTGCCTATCAGATACTCAATATGTTGGCACTGCAAGATTATCAGGGATTACGCATTGAAGTAAATCGCGCCTATCAAAAGCAGCAAATGGCTGCGGAGTTGCTAGAAAAACAAATCCAAAAACAACAGCAAGAAAACCAAGAAAATCAGCAAGCTATGGCCCAAACCGAAAAAATTTTGGGGGAGTACGCTGACTTGGCCAAATGGAAAGGTTATGAAGATTTCTTAAACCCGTATGCTACCTACCTAAGCGGTTTGACTTTTTTAGCCCGCGCCACATCTTCTTCCGATTACGAAACAGCAGCCACCTATCTGAAACGTGTATTGGGTATGGTGCCGGAAAATACTGTTGTTAAAGAAGATGTAGAGGTTGCGGAAGCCGCGGCTAACGGTCTTCAGGCGCCTCCAAACGCTACTTGGATTATTTTTGAAAATGGGTTAGTGGCAAATTTGGAAGAATTCCGCGTTGACTTGCCTATTTTCTTAGTCAGTAACGAGGTGCAAACCGCTTCATTAGCTATTCCCCGCCCCAAAGAACGTGCCAGCGCCTACGGCTTTATTACCATAAGCACTGGGGAAGAACAGAGCCATACGCAGTTGTTGGCCGATGTAGACTCTATGTTTATCTCGGAATTTAACAAGCGTTTTCCGGGTATTTTAACCAAAGCAATTATCAAGTTAACAGCCCAAACCGTAGCACAGGCTGCTGCCAAAAAGAATTTGGGCACTTGGGGCTCTATAGGCGCCGCCATCTATTCAGTAGCCACGGCAGGCGCGGATTTACGTAGCTGGTATAGTTTGCCTAAAAATGTTCAATTATCCAAAATCAATAAAACTGGTACTTCCCAAACTATTTCCCTCAAAACAGAGACGGGATTAGAATTGGGTAGCGTCGAAGTCCCCACCGAAGGCAACCATATTATTTACATACGCGTTCCTTCCGCGGGAAGTGCGCCTAGCATTTCGTTATTTCAATTATAAGGATACAAGGATATGAGAAAAATTATTATTTCGTTATTTTGTGCTACCTTGCTTGCGGCTTGTGCCGGGAAAACCACCGTGGTGGATACCTCCAGCCGAGAGGCAATGGCCGGTATGCAAGCGGTGATGGGGCTGGAATACCGCGACTTTGAAAAAGCTGCTATGGAAGCCGTGGAAAGTATGCTATCTTCCGGGGCTGTCAGCAAACCGGATGGGGGCCGTTATGTCTTGGCAGTGTCCCGCATTACCAATGATACGATGCAACGTATTGATACAGATCAATTAGTCAAAAAAATACGTACCCAGCTTCTGCAGAGTGGAAAAGTAGTCGTTACTACCGCAGTTGGTTTAAACGGGGCGGAAGACCCAATGGTCATGAAAGCCCGTCAGTTGCGCAAATCGGGCGAAGTAAATCAAAATACGGTTGCTCAAACAGGTAAAATTATTGCTCCGGACTTGAGCCTTTCAGGTAAAATTATCCAGAAAAACATCTCTCTGGGTCGCAATAAAACCCGTGTAGAATATTATGTTCAACTGACGTTAAGCGAAATAGAAACCGGCTTAGCGTTTTGGGAAGGCGAAACTCCCATTATCAAGGAAGGCGGCAAAGCCCCCATTTGGTAGGTGTTTATGCACAAAAAAATTATATTCTTAATGGCCTTATGTTTTTTCGGTCTGACTTCTCTGTTTGCTAAGACAGAAGAAATTGCCGCCACGGGCATAGGTTCCAGCCGGGATATTGCTATTCTCAATGCGGTAGAAAACGCCGTGCGGCAGTTTAATGGGGTGTCTGTTTCCAAAACAGACCCCACCCAGGCGCTTACCGTCACTCACCAGGTGGCTGTAGATATCGCGCAAAAAGATTCCAAAAGCGAGAACAAGCAATTTACAGCTTCAGGGAGCAGCTCTTCCCACGTGATTTTAGAGCAAATCAACGCGCGGTATGAAGGGAAGGTGGACTCCTATAAAGTTATAAAAGAAACGAAAACGAAAGAAGGTTATCAGGTTACCATCACCGCTTCGTTTAAAACATTGGATAAGTATGAACAGGGTGCTTTATCCTCTAAAAAAGAATACTCCCTGGCTGTACCTGTATTCTTTAGCAAACAGAGCCAACTGTGTGCAGGAAACGAAACTCTGGCCTTGCTGGATAATGCCACATTTGACGTGAAAGAGCAGCTTTCTCAAACGCGTCGTTTTAAATTGTTGGACAGACAAAATTTTGCCGCATACGAAGAAGAACTTTCTTTAGTAGCGGCCGGTATGACTCAACAGGAAGAAATGAAACGCCTGCAAAACGTAATTCCAGCAGATTATATTCTGATAGGAAAAATCCGCCAGTTTTCTTTTGCAAATGAAAAAGAAACCCTAGACTTATTAGGCGAAACTCATACAACAACAAAAGGCAAACTGGAAATGGAATTTTCCTTATTGGAAACAGCCACTATGGAAAATGTGTTTACTTCGCGTTCTGCCTTTTCCATCGACCAAGAAGACAGTGAACTAACGTGCGGAGAAGTGTTTGAAAATCTGAGCAAAAAGGTAGCTTGGGATATCACCCATAAACTTTCCAACCGTTTGTTCCCGGCTGCTAAAACACAAAAAACTGGGCGTAAAGTTGTTCGCCGGGCTCCCGACCCCCAACCGGAACCTGTAAAAGAAGTCCAAAGACCGGTGGTAAAATTGCCGTTTGACAAATAAACAAAGGGAGGCCAAATGAAATATAAGATGATTATTCTTTTATTATTTTGGCCTCTTTTGTCTTCGGCGGAAAACTTCTACAAGGTTCGCTTGTACTCCGTATACGATGGGGATACCTTTAAAGTCTCATTGGCTTGCAGGTATCCCCTTTTTTGCAAAAAAATATCTGTGCGTGTAAACGGCATAGACTGCCCAGAATTAAGAACTAAAGATATCTGTGAAAAACAGACCGCCCAAAAAGCAAAAGAGTTTAGTGAAGAGTTTTTACAGAAAGGCTCCATCATCTTGCGTAATTGTCAGAAGGATAAGTATTTCCGCCTGCTCTGTGATGTTTTTGTACGCTTTCCAACAGAAGATCCCACTAAAAAACAGGAACAAAACCTTGCCCAGGCCCTTTTAAATAAAAAATTAGCTGTCCCATATGACGGCGGAACCAAGCAAAGGGTAGATTGGTGTATATATTATCAACAAGGTAATTAAACCCTGTTATTATTACGTTCTGATGGTTTACACCTATCAACTGATTACACCAAAACGCCATATATGACGACATACAGTCTTTATTTAATTAATCTCTAATCATAATATAGTAGTATATTAATATGCCTAAACAAGAACGAATAATCCTTATAAAAGGAGAAGATAAAACCCAGCAACTTAAAACCTTAGACGATATAGGAAGTAAAATTAAGATTGTTTTTCACAATGATCCAAAAACATACTTTTACAATAAAAAGAATGTCAAAATAATTCATTCTACACTAGCCAATCTGGACGCAAAAAACTGTTTTAATTATTTAAAAGATATTGCAAAAGCTATAGGCTTATTAACCCCAGAAGGGGAAAATATCCTTTCTCAACATTATTCCCGCATTAATTTCATTCGAGAGGACTCTATCCTTTCTTCGTATTTAACGGCAACATTCAACCCTGTACCCGATGCTGTTCCCCTTGCTATATTTCCTTTTGGGTTTAATACATCTCAAAAAGCGGCTGTTGAAAAAGCATTAACTTATTCTCAAAGCGTTATTCAAGGCCCTCCCGGGACGGGGAAGACGCAAACCATTCTAAATATCATTGCAAATGCAATTATGCAGGGAAAAACAGTTGCTGTAGTATCCAACAACAATACTGCAACCGCGAACATTCAAGAAAAACTGGAAAAATATGGCATATCCTTTATCTCAGCCTATTTAGGAAATACCCAAAACAAGCAGAACTTTATTAACGCACAAGAACAAAAAACAATACCAGCAGATTTAGCTAGTTGGAAATTATCCGAACCTGAAAAATTGCTGCTTCAAAATCAGCTGAGTAGGCTTTTTACAAATCTGGCAGAGATGTTAAAATACAAAAACAAACTAGCCGAACTTCAACAACAAAAGCGCGATTTGGAAACGGAATACCACCATTTTTGTCAGTATTTTCACGAACAGCACTCAGGAAATATTTTATTTACAGGCCTTTCGCAAAAATTGTCTACAAGTGATTTGTTGGATTTTCTAATCAGTTATGAACAATCGGGATTATACCCCGCTCCGGTTCGTTTCTTCCTGAGAATCTATTATAGAGTCAAATTTGGCTTGAAATGGAGAGATAGTAAGCAAACTGTTGCTGCTGAAATTTTAGACTCTGTACAAAAGCAATACTACGCAACAAAAATAAATGAAATGGAAGTGGATATCCAAAAGCTGGAAAACGTCTTGGGGAATTACAATTTTGAACAAAAAATGGAGGAATATGCCGCTCTGTCTTTACGATTATTAAAAAATGAACTAGCGGCTAAATATCTAGGTAAGCCTCGGGCGGTTTATCAATTAGAAGCATTATGGAAAAAATCTGAAAGTTTTTTGAAAGATTATCCAGTTATTTTAAGCACGACCTATTCTTTGCGTAGCAGTCTATCCAAAAGAGTCATTTATGATTATGTGATTATTGATGAATCCTCTCAAGTGGATATTGCCACAGGGGCCTTGGCGCTTTCGTGTGCCAAAAAAGCGGTTATTGTGGGCGATTCCAAGCAACTGCCTAATGTGGTGGATTATATTACCAAACAAAAGACTGACGCCATTTTTTCGAAATATAGTCTGCCGGAAGCGTATCGGTACAGCTCCCACAGTTTTTTGCAATCTGTACTTGATGTATTCCCTGAAATTCCACAAACTATGCTCAAAGAACACTATCGTTGTCATCCCCAAATTATCGGCTTTTGCAATGCAAAATTTTATAATAACCAACTACTCATATTCTCTAAAGATACCTCTAGCCGCGCTCCTCTAGCCCTATATAAAACGGTTCCTGGAAACCATGCCAGAGGTCATCTAAATCAGCGTCAGATTGATGTGATTAAAAGCGAAGTGTTTCCAAAGGAGAATTTAGAATCAACTTCCGAAACCATCGGTATTGTAACACCATACCGGGAACAAACAAAAGCTCTCCAACAGGCTTTCGCCCATACCGCTGTACAAGCCGATACGGTTGATAAATTCCAGGGCCGGGAAAAAGATATTATTATTATCTCGACAGTTGATAATCAAATTTCTGATTTTACAGATCAGCCAAATCGTTTAAATGTGGCCGTTTCCAGAGCCAAAAAGCAATTAATTGTTGTAACAAATGGCAATCAAAACAATAAAGCTGGTTATGTTCAGGATTTAATGGATTATATAGAATATCATAGTGCCGGAGCTACCAATAGCAAGGTGCACTCTGTATTTGACTTGCTCTATCAACAATACCAAGAAGAACGTGAACGGCTATTACATGGGAACAGAGTTTCTCCATACGATAGTGAAAACCTAATGTACCAACTGCTTGCTCAAATATTGCAGCAAAAAGAATTTCAAAAGTATCAATTTAGAATGCACATTCCTTTGCGTAATATCATTCAAGACTTTTCAATCCTTACTCCTGAAGAAGCCCAATATGCAAAACGCTCTTGGACGCATGTGGATTTCCTTATTTTTAATAAGCTAAATAAAAAGCCACGAGCCATTATTGAAGTGGATGGTTTTAGATACCATTTTCTCAACTTCCGACAGAAAAAAAGAGATTCTATAAAAGATAGAATTCTTACAAAATACTCTTTTCCATTTTTACGTTTTAAAACTAATGATAGCAATGAAAAAGAAAAAATTATCAATATGCTTAGAAAACTACACTGAGATGATTTTAAAAAGTCCTTTATCTGCTTTAAAATTTTATATTTTATACTGGTCCTGCTTGTCTGTTATCTTTTTTGTTCTTGCATAATACAGGACGATTTCGCGTTAGATATTTGCAATGTCTTAAATTCTAAAACATATAGTAGGTGCGCTTAAAACAGTATTATAGCGGTTTATAGAGGAAAAAGAGGTGTCCAAAAAGTGTCCATTTTTGGTCAAAATGCGTTAAAATCCATTAAACTGCATTAAAAAAAGACCTCCTAGTTTTAGGAGGTCTTTTTATAGCTTTTTGGCTCTTTTATCGTCGGAGAATTAAACTTTGTTAAACTCCACTAAGAACCATTTTAAATGGTGCGCCCAACAGGAATCGAACTTGTATCTTCAGCTCCGCAGGCTGACACTCTATCCATTGAGCTATGGGCGCTTAAATCGATTTTTTACTGACACTTTCTGACTACTCTATTATTTTAACATTTTTATTTTTACATTTCAATTAAATTTGAAATTTGGCGGTTCTCCGTCGGAGATATATCCTTATTATACCATTTTGAAAGGGGTATTTTTTACTTATAAACTGCTATAATAACAATATGAAAGAAGAAAAAACCGGTACCTATGTGTACGATAAGAAATTAGGGAAAATGGTCAAAGTGTCGGACCGTATCCCGTCGGTCAAAAAAACCGGCGGTTCCTGCTGCGGCGGTTGCTGCGGGCATTGCGGCTGTCATGACGACTAATTCCCATCCGCAAGTTCCCGCCAGCCCGCAAAATTTGTTTTTGCTGGCGTTGGGGGAGTTGGCGGTGGTGCTCAGAAAATCGCTCTTGCCGCATTTGGCGGCGGGCTTGGGGCTGTTTTTAATAACATCGTACGTTACGTATGTTTGTGTTTTGCAGCCTTTGCATTTGCCGGCTTGGGTTTCGGCGGCGCTGGCGGGGGGATTCTTCCTGTTTTATGGCGTGCTGGCATTTGCTTATGCGGTGGCGGCGGCATGTGTGTTTGCTGTGCGTGCGGCGTGCATTACCTGGGAATCTTTTATTGATGATGTTGTGGAACTGGTAAAAGACAAAGTAGCCAGCAAAATTGACAATATGAACGAAGGTCTGGCCAAAGACCAGGCAAAAGCCGTAGTAGCGGGCAGCGTGAGGGAAGTAGTGTCCCTTTTCAAACGCAAGGACCGCAAGTCGCTGGTTCGCTGGCTGTCGGCTTTGCTGTTGGGGGTATTGGCCTTTGCGTTGCGGTCGGTGTTGGTGGCGCGGATTATCCAGGCCGCCGGCACCACGGTTCAACTGAGCAAGCTATTTGCCGGCCGGGCCACGCTGGTGGGTGCAGTATTTTTGAATTTGCGGTTTTTTTCCACCGCGCTTTTAAGCCTGGTGTATGCGGCGGGCGCTGGCGTGGTGTTGTTTAATTTCCTTTTTGTATTTTGGATAAAATAATAGTTTAATATGGCTATGCGGAAAATTTTGCTGACGGTATTGTGTATATGTGTGGGAACAGCCATTTTTGCCCAAACGGCTTCGCAGCTGTTTGCACAAGCCAAAACGGAAAAAGACCCAAATGCGCAAATAAAGCTGCTTTCCCGGGTAATTTCCAAATCGCCCCGCCTGGCCGACGCCTATCATTACCGGGCGGACGCGTATTTAACTTTAGGCAAAAACAAACAGGCGTTGACGGATTACACCAAGACTATTTCCCTGCGCCCGCGGGATGCTTTCCGCTATTATGCACGCGGACTGGCCTATCAAAAGATGAACCGTCTTTCGCAGGCGTTGGCGGATTTATCTAAAGCGATTTCGCTTAAACCTTCTTACCGGGATTTCTATTTGGCCCGTGCGCGGGTGGAGGCTTCGCTGGAAAAATATGAAGATGCTTTACGGGATTACCAAAAATATTTGGGCAAACGCAAACCCTCTAACGCCATTGCCAAAGAAATGATTCCCGTTTATTTAAGCGCCTACCGCTACGATGCCGCTAAAAAACAACTTCAGGTGCTGCAAGCGGCGGGCGACGACTCGGCGGAAATTCATTTTTTGCTGGGGCGTGTTTTCTACGGGCAGAACCGGCTGGACGAGGCGGTTTCCGCCTACAGCAAAGCCATTAACCGCGATAACGCCTATACCCAAGCCTATCGCTACCGTGCCAGCGCTTTTAAGGATATGGGGGATTATCCCGCCGCATTGGAAGATTATACCGTACTCTTAAAACTTCAGCCGGAAGCTATTTTTTATAACCGCCGCGGCCTGGTGTACGAAGAAATGAAACAATTTAAAGAAGCCGCCCAGGATTATACCCGCGCTATTGAGTTAATGCCCAAGTGGGCCATCCCCTACAACAACCGCGGGTTTGCCAAAATGCATTTAAAAGATTGGAAAGGCGCTATGGACGATTTGCAGACCGCTATCCGGTTAGACGGCTCCAGTCCTACGCCGTACGTCAATTTGGCGGGTGTTTATTGGTTGTATAAAAAGGACCGCAAAAACACCTATGATAATTTGGATAAAGCCGTACGCCGCAACTTTAAAAATTTTGAATCGCTTTACGATGAAGACCAAAAAGGCTGGATGTTCAAAGGCATTAATAAAACGGCTGAATTCCGCTCCGTCCTGTATAAGTAAAAAATATCCGAATTTAAAAGCCCTTCCTATAGTGGGAAGGGCTTTTTTGTGATAATGTTTACCCGTTGGGGTGGAAATTAGGATCCTCTCTCGGGGTTTCCGCCGCTCAGACAATTCCTAAATAGAACAGCCATACCAAGCCATACTGGGCACATTTGGACAGGCCCGCCGTCAGGAAATAAAACCCGAAATTAATCCTTAGTGCGCCGGCTACAATGGTAATCGGGTCCCCGATGAGCGGTACTCCCGCCAAAAGCAGCGTGGTCCGTCCGTGGCGGTCAAACAGCAGTTTGGCTTTGTCCATATAAGACGTTTTGACGGGGAACCATTTTTCGTTTTGAAACCGGCTTAAATAACGCCCCAATATCCAGTTGATGCCTATCCCCGCCAAGGTGCCTGCACAGGCGACCAGTACCAACAGCCAGTCGGTATATTTGCCCGAGGCTAAAAGCGCCAGCATAATCAAGGCCCCTTGGATGGGAATCAAGCTGGCGGAAAGAAAAGCAATGAAAAACTGAAAAATAAGAATGTGTAATTCCGGCATAACCCCTCCTTTTACAGCATAGCGGATTAGCGGACATTTTGCCAGCGGGAATAATGGTTATAAGGAGTGTGCCCGGTGTTAAAACAGGCTGGCGGCGGCTGCACAAACCACCGCGTAACGTCCCAGTTTGGCAAGCGTCACCCATACGAGAAATTCACCCCAACGTATTCCCAGCGCGCCGGCAACCAGGGTAATCGGGTCCCCGATAAACGGCATCCAGGAAAGAAGCAGCGACCATTTTCCGTATTTTTGGAAAAATTGCTCCGCCTTGGAAAATTGTTTTTCGTTTACCGGGAACCACGAACGGTTTTTAAAGTGCGCCGCATAGCGTCCCAGCCACCAGTTGACCAGCGACCCCAACACATTCCCTGCCGTGGCCGCCGCCAGCAGAGCCCAAAGGTTGTATTTTTGCGTGGTAACCAGCCAAAATAACAGCCCTTCGGATTGGGCCGGCAGCAGGGTGGCGGCGGTAAAAGCGGCGGCAAATAAAAGCGTCAGCGCGCCGGGAAGCGTCATGGGGTTTCTCCTTGCCGGGCGGCTAACAGGGCGGCCTGCCAGTACTGCTTTTTTTGCTCGTACGAGCGGGCCGCGTGCGCCGGACTGGTGGAAGGAAGGAGCATACACCTTTTATCCGCCGGAAACCCGAACGCCCGTTTAAAATGCGCCGCGGCGGCTTGTCCGTTAAACAGCAGGGCGCGTATGGCGGGAAAGCGGGCAAATAAAGCGGGGAAATCGTTGGGTACCGGGCGGGTAATGTTTCCGTCCAGGCTGCCGGTCCGTTCGCAGTAGGCTAAGGCGTCCCACAGACCGATACGGTGCAAAAGCAGGGTGTGCAGTTTGTCGGTATAGCTGGCGGGGGGGCAGTTCTGCTCCAGTAAATCAAACATCAGCCGCCAAAATTGGTTCCGGGGATGGGCATAGTATTGCCGGGCGCGCAGGGAAGCCGCCCCCGGCATACTGCCAATGACTAAAATGCATGTGTCCTTATTTACAACCGGAGCAAAACTTTTTAACATATAGTAAATTATAGGAAAGTTCCCTGCAGGTATACCAATATACAAGGAGCAGAAATGAAAAAAATAGTTGGTGTGTTGATTTTGTTGTTGGGGGCGTCCTGGGGGTTTAGCCAGGCATACCTGGAGCAGTTTCATTCCGCCGTAACGGTGGACAAACAGGGCACCGCGTGGGTGGAAGAAACGATTTCCGCCGTCGGCCCTTCGGCGCAAGGGCAACCTCCGCACCGGGATTTGCCGGCGGAAGCGCAAGATATTACCCTTACAAAAAACGGCGAACCTTGCGCATTTACGCTGCAGCCCTATGCCGATATGGTGCGGGTGCAATTTGCGCCGTCTTCGGGGTCTGCTCCTCAGCGCGACGTTTACCAGCTGCGCTATCATATTCCCCAAGCGGTAACGTTTGCGCCGGAGCGCGATGAGCTGGATTGGAATGTAACGGGCCGGGGCTTTTTTGCCATTAATAAGGCCGTGTTCAAATTGCGTTTGCCCCAGCAGGCGGCGGTGTCCAAAGCAGATGTGACGGGGTTTATCGGTTCGCCGGACAACTGGATAGAAGCGGCTGGAGAAGCGGAGGCCCCGCAGGTGGCCACTGATGAAGCCGCGGGAGAAATATCCTTGGAAACGATGGCGCCCATTCCCTTTGGGAGGGGATTGCGGGTAGTAGCTCTGTGGCGGCCGGGGTTTGTGGACGCGCCGGAAGACGTGAAATGGGCCCGTTTTAAATACCGCTACGGGCGGTGGCAAATCCCGCTGGAAGTGGGATTGCTGGTCGTTTTGCTCCTGGGGTTTTATTACGTCAGTCTGCGCCGCAAAGGGCGCAAAGCGCAGGGAAATATTCCGCTCCGCCAAACGCCGCCGGAAGGGTTTTCCGCCGCGAAAATGCTTTATGTATTTTCGCGCGGTTGGCGTGAATTGATGCCGGTAAGCGTGTGCAGTTTGGCGGTAAAAGGGGCAATTGGCCTTGGGCAGAAACAAACCTCTGCAGGGTCCGTCCAGACGGTGCTGACGCTGCAACAAAAGGAAGTTCCCTTTTTATCCGACGATGAAAAACAAGTATTGGAGCGGTTATTCCCTGGTGAAAATACGGAATTTACGGTAGGAAGCAGCAATCCGTTTATGTGGCGCCGGGCCGAAGCGGACGCCCGAACCAGCTTAAAACGGCAGGGCGCTGGGGCTTATTTTACGCGGAATTTGGCCTATAACTTGTCCACGCTGGCGGTGGTGGCACTGCTAGTGTGGGTGGGCCGGCAGTGCGGCGAATTTTTGGCCGCTGGGCTGAGCGCCGTATTTTTGGGTATTCCGCTGTTTATTTGTGGGTATTGGTGGGCCGTGCCGTCGCGCCGGCTGGTTATAAAACGGGTGTTTATTGCGTTGTTTACCGTAGGAATAAGCGCATTTTTATGGTATATGATGCGCCAGGCCGGTTATGCGGGCTGGTGGTTCCCGGCTATTGGGCTGACAGCCTTTGCCGGCGGATTGTTTTGTTATGGGATACAGTGCTATACGTCGTCCGGCCGGGCGGTAATGGACCAAATTGCCGGTTTCCAGCTGTATTTGCGGCAAATCGGGGCGGACCGGGACCTGTGGGCCCAAGAGCGGCAGGCCGCCCAGTGCTTTTGCAATTATTTGCCGTATGCCTATGCGCTGGGACTGCAGAAAGAGTGGATAAATGTTTTTATCCTTCGTATGGATTCCCGCTTACTGGAGCAGGCAATGCGCCAGTGTGGGCTGGCGGCGGCGCCGGAGGAATTGCCGCAAATACTGGTGGATTTGGAACAGGGCGGAGTGTCTCGCGTGTCCGAGCGGAAGCTAAACCGGGGCCCGCTGGACCGGCGCTTTCCCCGTTGGTAAAGTACGCCTCATTTTAAAACCCCGGGCGGTTCCAGCCCGGGGTTTTGCTTGCGAAAAATTACGATTCCTGCTCCTGCAA
Source organism: uncultured bacterium (assembly GCA_949297775.1). Taxonomy (GTDB): domain Bacteria; phylum Elusimicrobiota; class Elusimicrobia; order Elusimicrobiales; family Elusimicrobiaceae; genus Avelusimicrobium. Next base: position 53,385 of record CASFTM010000003.1, on the reverse strand, counting down.
GTACTCCGCCAACAGGCGCGCGGCGCTGGCCACTTTATCCGGGCAGGGGCGCAGGCGGTAGTACTGCGGGGTACGTTGCTGCGGAGTGGGGTCCTGCGGACCGGGCGGCAGAGATAAAAGTTCGCGGCAGATGATAGAGCCGTTTTCTTCTTTGAACCGTCGGGCCATTTCCTGTATGTGCGTGTACAGGCGGGTTTTGGCAGCGTGGTCAGAAGGATCGGCGGAAGCGTATTTCAGCCCCAGTGCCATAAACATACCGCTTACCGCGCCGCACACTTCGCGCAGGCGGCCCATACCGCCGCCGAAGCCGGCGCTTATTTTTAAGGCTGTTTCTTTTTCCAATCCCAGCTCATCGCTGAAAGTTAAAAAGACAGCCTGTGCACAATTATAACCGGACAGAAAAAGCCGTTTGGCTTCTTCGCCTTTTTCCATAGGAGTTTTATTCATAGCGTGTGTTTATTTAGGGGCATAAGGCGTGAATACAAACGAATGCCCGTCCTTTGCCAGTTGGGCCCGGCACCATACCGGTGTTCCCTGCGGGCCTTGTATAAGTACGGAAACTTCTACAAAGTCCGAGGAGGGGATTTCTTCCGCTATTACATGATGGTAGTTCCCCTTTCTCCAGCCGCGCACCGTAACCACTACGGGGATGCGCCCCTCTTTAAAACTGTTTAAGTAGGCGTAATGCGTGGTTTCTTGGGAAAGGTGGGTTAAATAAGTTTGCTTAATTTGCAAATCCCGCAGCATTTCTTGGCTTACGGGCATAGTACCCATATTCAGCAGGCGCATTTGGGTCCCCACGGCATTGGCGGAAGAGCCTGTGTCTTGCGGGCGAAGCCCGTTGATGAGCACATTGCGCAGGGCCGCTTCGTTAAGGCCCATTCCGCGGTAAAGGTAAATATTGTTAGTGGGGATGGGCATAGGCGGGGGAACCTGGGCGTATCCATCCAACGTAAGGCCGTCCAAGGAGGAAACAGTGATGGAATGCGGCATGGTTTTTACCCAGCCTTTGCTGGGCGACGGGCCCCGCAGTTCCACCGCCCGGCGCAGGGCTTGCTGCAAAGGACGTTGGTTTATGCTTCGTTCGTATTGTACAACTAAGCCGGGGTATTTGCGGGCCAGCTTGGTTTTTAAGCTGGCAGCGGGTGCCGCCTGGTGTGCCGCCGCGGAAGCAGGAATCGCCCCTTTAAAATGTTTCCAGGCAGAAACGGAAACCGCACCGGCGTTTTGGCTTAACGCGCGCGGCACTTGTTTGCCCGCCTGCTTTACCACTTGGGCTGGCAAGAGCGAAAAACCGCCAAGTAATAAGGCTGCGGTTAGCCCGGCAGCAAGGTGTTTCCGTAAATTCATAGGCGAACTCCTTTTCCTGATTTATAAATAGTATACGTTGAAACGTTGCGAAAAACCATAGGACTAAAGACCTATTTTGTGGATTTCTCCGCTGATGCATAAGGAGTTATTAAAAATCCTTTTTCTTCCAATTCAATTTGGCACCAAGAGGGTTTTCCGTTTACAGAAAGTAAAGCCGCTACGGCTTGAATATTCCGGGCTGGGATGTCTTCCGGGGTGGTGATAATGCGCCCGCGTTTTACTTTTTCTTTTATTACCACCAGAACCAGCAGTCCTTTTTCTTGATAATATTGGGCATAATGCAAAGCCGTTGAGGGGGAATTAGTTAAATTAATGACTGGCTGGCTGGCCACCGTTTGTAAGGTCCCCCGTCCGCCTAAAGCGGCATAAGATAAACGCCGGGTGTTGTTATCCCTCCCGACATCTTGGGTACGCAGTCCGTTTTCTAAAATATTGCGCAGGGCTTTTCCGTCAGTGTCCAAGCCAAGGCCTCTATACATATAATGTGGATGCTGGGTAAACGGAACAGACGGTATGGGCCCGGAAGGATAAGCAAACGGACCCAAATCCCGGGTGAGAAAAGCGTCAGCCTTTTTCCGGGTGGGAAGAGCATAGCGCTTGGTTGGAAGTGCCCCTATGGTAGTTAAATTGGAAATAGCCCGGCGGGGCGAAACCCCTGCCGTTACTTGCAGCTTAAACAGATTCCTTTTATAGCGGTTTGCAAAGCGGACCATAGCTGCATTAAGCGCGCGCGGAGATGCGCCTTTTGGGGCCAGCCCGGAAGCGGTCTCCTGTGTAGAGGCAGTACGCAGTCCTTTTGCAATATATTTAATGTTTTTATTCGCCTGGGCATAACCTGGTGCCGCGGCGAAAAGGAACATCGTTAAAAGGATTAAAATAATATTAGATTTTGCTCCCATATCCGTATTATAAGTAAAATAGCGGGAGAAAACAGGGGTCAAAAGACCTATTTCCCTATAGGACAGGGCCCAAAAATGTGCTACAATAAAATCAAATGCCGGAACATTTTATTTATGTATATACGCCGCTTGGAAAAATGGCGTTGGCGGCTGCGGATACGCATATTACCCGGCTGGCTTTTTGCCCGGCGGAGTGGACCCGGCAACTGGAGGAAAGGACTTCGCCTTTGTTGGAAGAAGCCCGCCGCCAGCTGCAAGCGTATTTTGCCGGCGTACGACATCGGTTTGAATTGCCGCTTGCCCCAGCGGGGTCGCCTTTTCAGCGTAAGGTTTTTGACGCTTTGTTGCAAATTCCTTACGGACAGACGTGCAGTTATCGGGAGGTGGCTCGTATGGCGGGCAACCCGCGGGCGTCCCGGGCTGTAGGGGGGGCCAATCACGTGAATCCGATTGCCATTATCATTCCCTGCCATCGGGTTATTGCGGCAGACGGCAGGTGGGGCGGTTACGCGGCAGGGGTGGAGAAAAAGATTTTTTTGTTACAACTGGAACAAGCACATTGTCCAGCGGGATAAGCACTATGAAGGACAAAAAGCCCGGTCCAAAGACCGGGGCTTTCTACACAGGAGCTCCCCATGTTGGCGGTTGGGAAGCAGACAACAAAACATTCTGCTTACAAAACACATCTGGTGCGGATTTTATTGCAATTGTTCATAAGGAAGGAATAAAAAATGAGAAAATGGTGGATTTTGGTGTTCATAATATGTTTCGCCGCAGGTTGCGGCAAAGGCCCGCAGGAAGACGTATCCTACGAAGAAGTCTCCCAGGAGACTGCACCGTCTGTTTCGGCGGGATATGCCGGTGTATATGAAGGATTGCTCCCCGCTGCTTCCGGCCCCGGTATTCAAACGCGCGTTACTTTGCAGAATGACGGAACTTTTGAATGGCGTTCCGAATATATAGGCGAACAAGACGGGGTGTTTACCGATAAAGGCGCTTATATCCTTTCGGGGGATTTAGTTTCCTTGGAAGTTCCGGGCGAGGGGATACGCTATGCCCAGGTGGGGAATGGGCTCTTGCGCCTGTTGGACCAAGATAAAGCCGTTATTACTGGTAATTTGGCGGATATGTACGTTTTAAAAAAAATTAAATAACGGAAACCCCTTATGCTCAACATACAGTTGTCTTTTTGGCAAAAAATTAATCATCCTTCCTTCAAAACATTAGCTGTTTTGTTGGGGCTTTTTTGTGTGGTGCCGGTTGCGGTGTTTGAAGTGCTTCCCGGTTTGGTGGGAGCGCTGGCCGGTTGGGCTTTTGGAATGGGGGACACCCCGGTGTTTTTGGCCCGGCACGAAAATGTGTATGCTTTCGTGCAAGATTTGCTGCGCGGCGGGTATGTGTTGTTGTCCGTTGGAATTTTGGATTTCTTGTTTTTAGTATGGGTATATCGGCTGTTGGATGACACTATTACCCGGCAGGGCAAATGGCGCGGCGTATTGGCGGTGGCGTTACGGGCGTTTGGGCCGCTTTTTTGGCGGCAGGCGTGTGTAGGAATTGCGCTGTGTGTGCTTTTATGGTGGGCGGACGGGTTTTCTTCTTTAACGTTGCTTCCGGTATTTTTTTCGTCGGAGATTTCGGCGGGTATCGTGATGGCTGTATGGAGTGTGAGTCTGATTTTATTTGCCTGCGGCTTTGCCGTTACGGAATCCGGTTCCGAGGCCCTGCGTTTTGGGCGGCTGTTGTTTAAAACATACCGCTTTAGCTGGGTGGTTTGCTTTATCGTAACACTGTTGCTGGTATGGTTCCCGGTGTTGGTTTTTGCCAAGTTCGGGGTAACGGGTTCGGCGGTTTTATCCATTTGCTTTACTCTACACAACAGCATTTTGCTGTTTTGTTTTTTGACCGCGTTTTTAATCTGGTTTTTTAATAAGCCGGAAGTGTTTGCTATTGATACCCCGGCGGAGGGTGCCGAGCAAGACCCTTTGAATAACTAAACACTTGATTTTTGGGGAAATTTGCTTAAAATTTAGAATAAATCACATAAATAGGATTTAATTTATGAAAAAACTGTTTTTCTGCGCTTTAGCAGTGGGAATGGTAATTCCCTTGTATGCGGCAGACAACGGCAATAAATCGTCTGTCTCCAAACAAATTGGGCAAGCCGTGCAAACCCAGCTGGCGGACCAATTGGGGGACACGTATTGGGTCCAGGTAGGGGAATCGCTGGTTGCCCAGGAATGTAAAATCAGCGGGTTGGACTGCATTTTGGATAATTTGGGCAAAGCTGTTTCCTCTGCCAAAGGAAATGTTTCCAAGGCTACCGTGTGCGTAACGCCCAAAGGGGCGCAACAAACCTGTATCCCGGCATTGGCGTATGCCCAAGGCGGGGTTAGTTATGCGATTAACAATTTGCTGTATTATCAGGGGAAACCCATTACCGAAACAGCGGGGCAGTTTGTTACGCTGGTTACTGAATATGGGTTGCACTCCGAAAAAGACCGCAAAGCCGCGATGAAATATTTCTATGCTTTATTGGATTTAGCCGATAAAGACTGCGGTTCCGGCTTTCAGTTAAACTATGGTTCTGCCGCCCAGCGGGCGGACCAGCGCCAGCGGCAGGAAAGAAAAGCCAATAGCTGTGCCTCCGAAGTGGGGGGAATGGCGGCTTTGGCGATGTTGGCAAAAGACGGAAATGAAAAGAAAGAAGCCGCGGAACGCATTTATGCTGTTTTGGCCGATAAATACGACTCCTCCTCCGCGAGTATTGTCATCCCGGGCGCCACTACGGCATTGGGGGTGCTGGGCACGCCGCGCGCCTATGCGCTGTTGGAACAGTTCTTGACGGAAGACTCTATCCCTTCTACCGGGGGGAATATCTTAAACAGCATTTCATTTGAAGGCACGGCTAAAAATGTGTTGCGCGGGGTCAGCAATCTGCGCGGCGGCAACTCGCGTTATTTAAACCGCATTAATGAAAATTTTCAATATTTAGACAATTCCGAAGCCTCCCGCCAGGGGTGGAAGTCTACTTCCCGTTCGCACGAAAAAATACAATACCCCTACGGCAACTTGCTGGAGGATGTGGGCCGTATGCTGGCCACCCAAAGCAAAACAAACCCTTCCGCCCGTAAATTGGCAAAATCGCTGGTACAGAAAGCTAACGGCTACGCCAAAAGCAATACCAACGCGGCGGGGGATATTCATTATCCGTTAGTGTTGGGTATTTTGGACGGTTGGCGCGAACAAGGCAAAACGTATATCTATGAACCTTCCCCAGAACTCTTGTCTTTGTTTTATAAAGGCGATTGGTGGGACATCAACGAAGGCACCCAGCGCCGCGTGCATTACAAAGCATACCAGTTTGCCAAAGCACGCGGCTGGACGTGGAAAGCCCCGCAGCAAGACCCAGAAAAAAATGAACGCTATGTGTACAACTCCCGTTTGATTACGATTGGCAGCGGGGCGGATATCGCCGCTATTCCGGTGGCGGTGGGAGAGCTTGTGGCAGCGTTGCCGGCTATGGCAAAAGGTATTTCGGGCGCCGTGCAAGTGCTGACCTCCCGCAAAACCTGGATTAATACCAAAGATTATTTTAAAGCCTTGCCCGCGACGGTACGCCAGCAGGCGGCTGCGGCGGTTAAACCGAAAGCGCCCGCTCCTGCGGCGGCCAAATCGGCGGCTTCCGCCAATAAAGGCCAGGCGGTTGCTTCCTCCGCCGGGTCCAGAACCGTTTCGCGCGCGGCGGCGGAAGTAAAGAAGCCCGTGGCTCCTAAACCGGCGGCCGCTTCCGAAAAGCTCCCGCTGCCGGCTTCTGCGGCGCCCAAAGTGGAACCGCTTTCCGGCGTATCTAAAGTTAAGATTGAAGAAAAATTAACCGGTCCGCTGGCGGATAAAGTAGCGGCGGCCAAAAAGACGGCGGTGTCGTACAACAATCGTTCGTTGATGCCCAAGACGCCGAAAGGGAAGGGGGCCCAAGGGCCTGTCCAGTACCGCAGCGACGGTTTAGTGTATATGGAGGAACACCCGACAGACCCGACGAAAGCGGTGTTTTATTACAGTGACGATATGGGACGAGTAAACACGGTAAAAGAAGTGCCGATGGGAACGTATGAGGCGATGATGAGCAAGATGAGCAATGCGGATAAAACGATGCTGAACCGGATAGCGGACTCGTACCAAAAGGAGATTAATGCCCTGCGTGTAACCCGTGAGCACGACCGGTTGACGGATTTGGCGAAAGAGGTGACGAAGCTGAAGGACCGCCGGGCGGAAATAGCGAACAGCCGCACATATAATATGGCGGAAGGCGGGAACTTTAAGCAGATAAAACAACTGGATAATGAAATAGCGGCGTTGGAAAAAGAAGCGGAGCGTACGATTCGGGATATGAGCCGCAACGGGTTTAGGAGCGAGTCGGATATGCGGATGATGTATACGAACGAGTTGGGGCACCCGGTTACGAGCCAAGGGGGCGGATTTAAGCCGCTGAGTTATACGGATCGTTCGTTAATGCCCGCGACGCGCCAACGCGTGCCGGATGGTGTGGTGGAACTTCGCAGTGACGGGTTGCTATATATGGAAGCGCACCCGACGGACCCGACGAAGGCGGTATTTTACTATTCGGACGGGGTAGGGAAGCATGCGAAAGCGAAAGAAGTGCCGATGAGTGAATATGAAGCATTTGTAAAAGGCTTAAGCGAGCAGGAGAAAGTAGTACTGCAGCAGTCGGCGCGAGCGTATCAGAAAGAGATCAACCTGGCGCGTGCGGACCGGGAGCACAACCGTATATTTGCGTTAGGGAAAGAAGTAAGCAAGAAGAAAGAGTATGTAGATTACTTAAAGAAAACGCGGAAAGGGACGGCGGAAGACCAACAGCAAATCCGGGCGCTGGAACAGGAGATAAAAGGGTTGGAAGCGGAAGCGCGTCGTACAGCGGCGGATATGGAACGCAACAAGCTGGGAAAGAGCCGTACGTTAATGAAGGAATTTAACGACGTGCAAGGTACGCCGGTAGAAAGCAGTGCGCCGCGGGCGCATTTGGAAGTGGCGGACACGTATGACCAGGCGTATAGCCAGGTGCGCAACATAGGGCGGCAGATAGAGCAGCTGGAAGGGCGCCGGGCGCAGATCGTGAAGCAGGGAAATGTGACAGGGGAGACGCTGAAGGAAGTGCGGGATATAGACCAGGAACTGCAGTGGCTGAAGCAGGAAGAGATGAGCGGGATTTTGCAGATGGAAAAGAAAGGAATGGGAGCCCGCCAGGAGCTGATAAAGCAGTTCGGATATGAACGGAACTAAACCTCGGCTGACATATTAAAATCCGGTCCAATCAGGGCCGGATTTCTTTGTCTGATGAGAGGTAGGCGTAGTGGAGTTTCGAAAATCTATACAACTTGTTTGTCGTATTCTGCAAATGCTCCGATTTTACAACAACAAAAAAGGCACTTCGTACGAAGTGCCTTTTAAAATGGTGGACCGGACAGGACTTGAACCTGTGACCTCCTGCGTGTAAAGCAGGCGCTCTACCAACTAAGCTACCGATCCTAAAGCGATACTATATTTTAGCAAAATCTAAGCCGGAACTCAATGCATTCTCTTTGCGAAGGGAAAACTGCCTGTTTGCTTGCCAGTCCTTACAATTATTCCGCGGCGGTTGGACCGCGAAAAAATGCACGAAGCCTGCACTTTTCACAGCGTATGTGATAATACAAATTTTATTCTTCCACTTTTGGCGTGGTGCGTGCCCATTCTTCTGCTTCCGGGCCCCATTTATCTTTTACAGCTTGGGGAATTTTATACAAAATGCTTGTGCATTTGGCGGATACCGTTCCGTCCGGCAGAACAATTTCGCCTTCCACCTGTGCCCGGGAACCGCCGTCTTTCAATACGCGCCCGATGGCTTTCAGCGGTGTGTGGGTGGGGGTGTTGTGTTTGTATACCACTTCCATTTTAAGCGTTACCATTAACCGGTTGAAGTCGTTGCCCAACAGAACGGCGCGCCCGGAGGTTTCATCCAAAATGGTGGCTATAATTCCGCCGTGCACCGTGCCGGGGTAAGAACAATAATTGTCATCTAAGGTGAAGGTAGTTTCTACCTGCTTTTCTTCGTAATTGTTATACCATTCCAACTTAAGTCCGAATGGATTTTTGCATCCGCAGGCAAAGCACTGCAGAGAAGTGGGCTGACGTAATTTTTTCATAAAATCCCTCCTAATCCCATTATACTTTTTTGGTAAACTAAACATATGGAGCATTTAGAAACCGAATTTAAATGGGACGCCAACCTTCCGCGTGCTTTTGCGCGTATGCGTGCGGCTGTGTGCCGGACCGTTCCCAAAGGGCGCCTTTTGGCGCCGGTGCATTTGGTTATCCGGGATGTGTATTTGGATACGGAAGAAGGAGACTTCTGCCGCCAAAAAATCGCCTTTCGGGTGCGTTGTACGGACGGAAAGTGGGAGGCCACGTTTAAAACGCGCAGCGAAATTATCAACGGAAAAGCCGTCCGGCGGGAAGAAACGTTGCCTCTTCCTGATGCAAAAAATTTAACGGATGCACTGCAACTTTTAAACGCTAAAAAAAACTGGAAAGGCTTGTGCGTGGCCCGCTTAAACCCGCTGTTTGAAATCCGTAACAGGCGGCAAACAATAAACGTATTTTATGGCGAGGCGCAGGCGGAAATGGCTTTTGATAAATTTGAAATCCGCGTAGCGGGACGGCGCGTGCTGATGAAAGAGGTAGAATTGGAACATAAGCAAGGGCCCGCTGCGGATACGGAAAAGCTGGCGCAGGAGCTGACACGGAGCAGCGGGCTTTGCTATGCGAAGATTTCCAAGGTCAAAACGGCGGTGGAACTGTCTAAACTGTGGGGCGGAAAATGACAGCGTTTTTTGCTTTTTTGTTTAGTTTGGCGGCTCCCGGCGCAGGGCATATTTTCATCGGTGCTTATACTGAAGGCTTTGTGCTGGGCGGATTGTTTGCCGTTGGAAAAAGCGCTCTTTTGCCGCTTATGCTGCGGGCTTTTCAAATTACGGATTTAAAACGCACCCTTCAAATTTTTTATGTGTGCAACTGTTTCTATATGGCGCTTATTTTGTATGCGGCAATAAGCAGTTTGTGGCGCGGATTTTATGCGCAACAAACGAATTTTTTGTATGCACTTGTGTTTGCAATTTGTGTAACAGTGGTGTATAAAAACACATTGAACGGGTTTATTTTTACGGCTTTGTGCGGACGCAGCGGCGTGTACGCGCTGCTGCGTACCAAACGAAAATCTCCGACGGAGAAAAAATAAAAATCTTTTTTCAGACGGTAAAAATGGGGCTTGATTTTTTTGAAAAAATTATTCTTAGACGAGAAAATGTTTGCATTTTAAAATAATTTGTGCTATTATTTTTATGAGGTTAAAACTAATTGTCTCAGGAGAAAAAAATGGCCGTTAAAAAAACCGTGAAAAAGGCCGCCGCCAAAAAGCCGGCCGCTAAGAAAGTAGCCGTAAAGAAAGCCGCCGTTAAAAAACCGGCGAAGAAAGCCTGTGCTAAAAAAGCCTGCGCTAAAAAAGCCTGTGCGAAAAAAGCCGTGAAAAAAGTGGCTGTTAAAAAAGCCGCTGTAAAAAAACCGGCTAAAAAAGTAACCGTGAAAAAAGCCGCCGCCAAAAAACCGGCTGCTAAAAAAGCTGTAAAAAAAGTTGCGAAGAAAAAATAATTTAGTAAACCAAAAACCGCCGGAGCAAATAGCTCCGGCGGTTTTTTTATGCCTCAAATAATTCCGGGGGAGAGTTTTTGAGCTGAAAAAGTATTAAGGCCGGGAAGGCGGCTTGCCCATTACGAGGAGTTAGCAACTTGTTGTTCTTTCTTTGGTAAGCACCGTACTTTGCGTAACCCTGTCCGAGGCAGAGTCCCCGGGCCTGGAAGGCCCTGCCCCCGGCAAGGGGGCCTGGAAGACCGTTGCGTAAGGGCGCGACAGTGCGGAAACCGTGTGGCTCCACTAATCGTGCTAGCGGGCATGGAGAAGGGAGGCCAGGCTCTGGCCCCTTGACGCGTTTTTTTTTTTTGATAAATTTTGGCTATGAGCAAAATTTATCAAAAATCCTACCCGACGGGGAAAAACGCCGGATTTACGCTAATAGAGCTGTTAGTGGTCGTTTTAATCATCGGTATTTTGGCGGCGGTGGCGCTGCCGAAATACCAGCTGGCGGTAGACAAAGCCCGCTTTACGGAATTGCAAACGGTGGGCAGTAAACTCAAGGATATGATAGAGCTGTATTATTTGGCCAATGGAAGCTACCCGGAGTATTGGGCGAATTTGGATATTGATATCCCGGGGTGCAAAGAAGAAGGAAAGCTGTATGATTTGGTGTGCAACAGAATACGCGTGGATTTAAATCAAAGTAATTTTTGGGCATGCGATACGACCGTTCGGGTGAATGGTTCAATGGACGCAAATTTTTGTTATGTATATCATTTTCAATATGGGCCGGATGATGGGAAAGAACCCGGAAAAGTAGAATGCTTGGCTATTAAAGAGAGAGGAAAAACCTTATGTAAAAGCCTTTGCGGGAGTCCTTGGTGCTATCTCAATTAATGAAGATAAAAACCCCGGAGCGAATGTTTGCTCCGGGGTTTTAAATAAATAGGCCGTTTCGCGCTATTTGATTTTGTAGAACTTGGCGATTACGTCCCACGCTTCTTCGGCAGTGTCTACTGTGGCACAGGATTCGGCTTCTTCCGGCGAAATAACGCCATAGGACGCCAACCCTGGGATGTTGACCACTTTATTCCAAAATTCTTTGCCGACCAAAATTATTGGGATATCTTCTTTCTTGCCGGTTTTGACGAGGGTTAAAATTTCAAACAATTCGTCAAACGTCCCAAACCCGCCCGGGAATACCACAAACGCGCGGGAGCGCATTACCAAATGCAGTTTGCGGATGGCAAAATAATGGAACAGAAATGCCAAGTTTTTGGTGATGTAGGCATTGGGGCGCTGTTCGTGCGGAAGGGTGATGTTCATCCCAATACTGCGGCCGCCGTTTTCAAACGCCCCGCGGTTGGCGGCTTCCATCAGGCCGGGGCCTCCGCCGGTAACGACGGCAAAACGGTCCCCTGCGTGTTGGACTACCAGCTTGGCAAAGCGGCGGGCTTCTTCGTAGTATTTGGATAATTTCGCCAGGCCTTCGGCTTCATACAAGCGGTTTTTGAGATTTTGGTCCGACGGATTTTTTGCCAAAGCTTCTTTAGCTTCTTTTATTTTTTGTTGGGCGTCTTTTTCTTCCCGTACGCGGGCGCTGCCAAAGCAGACGATTGTTTCGGTTACATTAAAATGCTGTAAATAAATTTCCGGCTTCATTACTTCCAGTTCCATCCGCACCGGACGCATTACATCTTTTTTAAGCAGTTTGATGTCTTCGTAGGCTTTAATGTAAGACTCTTCGTGTTCAATAGCGTCTTGTTCTTTGGTCATATGTGCCTCACTTTTTGTTCCATTTTAAGATATGTTGCATCATTTGTTCGGCATTCAGGCCCAGCTGGTCGTACAGTTTGGCCACTTTGCCGTGCTCCACAAATTCATCGTGAATGCCTAAGCGCAGCAATTTGAAATCAGCCTGTTTATCAGCCAAATACTCCGCTACTGCAGAGCCAAATCCACCCGCAAGCATATTGTCTTCTACTGTTACTACCCGGTGGGAAAGTTTTAACGCTTCGTCAATCAGGGCGGTGTCCAGCGGGTGGATAAAACGCATATTAATCACCCCGCAGTCCAGGCCTTTTTCTTTCAACATTTCGGCGGCTTGCAGGGCTGGGTGCACCCGGTTGCCGATTGCCAGGATATTTACGTCTTTGCCTTTTTTCAGCCACACGCCTTTGCCGATTTCCAGCCGTTTGGGTTTTGCGTCCATTTCCACATTAAACCCCGCGCCGCGCGGATAGCGCAGCACAAAGGGGGCGTTGGAATCAAAAGCGGTTTTAAGCATATGCTGCAGTTCGTTTTCGTCCGCCGGAGCGGCTAAAATTAAGTTCGGAATATCCCGCAGGAAGCTTAAATCAAATACGCCATGGTGGGTGGGGCCGTCCTCACCCACAAGGCCGGCACGGTCCAGCGCAAATACGACAGGCAGCTTTTGCAAGGCGATATCGTGCAGAATTTGGTCATAACAGCGTTGGGCGAAGGTGGAATACAACGCTACAATCGGTTTGGAGCCGCCCGCCGCCAAGCCGGCTGCAAAGGTGGCGGCGTGTTCTTCGGCAATGCCCACGTCAAAATAGCGGGAGGGGAATTTATCGCGGAAGGCGTCCAGCCCTGTGCCTTCGGGCATAGCGGCGGTGATAGCGGTAATGGCGGGGTCTTTCTCCGCCAGCTTTACCAGCGTATCCGAGAACGCCTGCGTAAACGTGACACAATTGGACTTGCCGATAGAATCGCCCGTTTCCACATCAAACACGCCCACCCCGTGGAATTTGGTTGGTTTTTCTTCGGCGGGTTTATAGCCTTTGCCTTTTTTGGTGACCACGTGCAGCATTACCGGGCCTTTGACGTCTTTTACGCTTTCCAGCACTTCCAGCATAGCGTTGATATCGTTGCCGTTGACGGGCCCAAAATAGCGGAAGCCCATTTCTTCAAACAAAGTGCCGGGAAACAAAATAGAGCGTGCCCGTTTGGCAAGTTTGGCGGCGTTGTTGCCCAAATCATCAAATCGTTTTAAGAAATTGGAGGCTTTTTCTTCCGCCAGCTGGACGTATTTGGTCGTCAGCAGTTTGGTCAGGGCCCGGCCCAATGCGCCCACGCGCTGGGAAATGAACATCTGGTTATCGTTTAAAATAACAAGCAAATCCGAGCGCAGGAGCCCTGCGTTTTGCATGGCTTCGTAGGCCATACCGCCGGTTAAACATCCGTCTCCTACGACGGCGATGACTTTGGATTTTTCTTTCTTTTGGTCCCGCGCGATAGCCATCCCCAGTGCGGCGGAAATAGCCGTAGAGGCGTGCCCTACGCCAAAGGTGTCGTACGGGCTTTCGCTTCGTTTGGGAAATCCGCTGATCCCGCGGTGGGTGCGGATGGAGGAAAACTCTTTCTGCCGTCCCGTTAACAGTTTGTGTGCGTAGGCTTGGTGCCCGGTGTCAAATACGATTTTATCTTCCGGCGTGTTGAACACATAGTGCAAGGCGGTAATAATCTCCACCGCGCCCAGGCTGGAGCCCAAATGCCCGCCGTTTTTGCTGGCGGTTTCTATAATGACGGAACGGAGTTCCTCACACAAGGTGGGGAGAAGTTCCTTTTTTATTAAACGTAAATCTTTCGGGCTCTGGATACTGGGTAGCACTTTCATAGGCAAATCCTTCATTAATAGGTTCTGGTTTTGAAAAACTCCGCCATTTCATACAGGGGCCACAAGTTTTTCTTCTTGACGTTTTTCAGCGCATCCAACGCTTTTTGTGCGTTGGCAATTAACAACTGGGCGTGCTTGCGGCTTCCTTCCAGGCCGTAGAGGCTGACGAAGGTGAGTTTGCCGTTTTCCTGGTCGCTGTTGGACTTGCCCAGCTGTTTGGCGGAAGCGGTAACGTCCAAAATATCGTCTACAATCTGGAACACCAAGCCAATACAGTTGGCGTATTTTTTAATAAGCGTTAAATCTTTGCCTTTGGCTCCGGCTAAAAGGGCGCCGGCTTCCACACTGCCGCGGATGAGCGCGCCGGTTTTATTGGCGTGGATGTAGTTTAGAATAGTTTCCGGCGTGGTTTCTTTGACGGATACGGGAAGCATAAAATAGTGCAGGGTTTTATCCGCCAGCGGCTTAGAGGTTTTGCGCAGTTTATCGGCGCGGAGGCTGTGGGCGTCGCTGGTGCCCATTCCTTCGGCGTATACGTCGGCTACTTGTCCTCCCACCATACCGCCGGCGCCGGCGCAGTTAGCAAAATGCAAGAGCGCGTTTAAGGTGTTTTCAGGCCCGATGGCTTTTACTTTGCCGTTTTGGGCGAACACTTCAAACACATAGGTAAGCAAGGCGTCGCCCGCCAAAAGGGCTAAATCTTCGCCGAAAATTTTATGGTTGGTAGGCTTGCCGCGGCGCAGGGAATCGTTATCCATACAGGGCAGATCGTCGTGAATAAGGGAATAGGTATGCAGCATTTCCACCGCGCAGGCCGCGGGCATTACATCGGCGGCTTTTTTGCCGAAGGCTTCCGCCGTGGCCATCAGCAAAATGGGGCGCACGCGTTTGCCGCCGGCTTGGAGCGAATAGCCCATAGAGTCGGTCAGAATTTTGGGAGCATTGTCAATTTTAGAAATATATTTGGAGAGATTCTTTTCCACCAGTTTGGCGCGTTCTTTTAGATAGACGTCAAATGTGTTCATAGTTTTAGGTGTCCTCGTTTATACAGGCTTTCCTTTATTATACCTTAATTGGAGCGCATAAAAAGGCCCCGCCAGAGGGCGGGGCTTAGCATTAAAAACCTTCTTCTACATATTTCAGCACTTGGCGGGTAACGGCGGATTCTTTTTGGATAATGGGATACCAAAATGCATTCCAGTTCTTTTTGAGGTAGCGTTGCATATTCTGTTTATCCCACAAGATGGATCTGCTTGCGTATTGCTGGGTAGCGTGGCTTTTGTAGTCTTTAATAAACTGCCGGATGTCCCCGTCCGTCCAGCCCCAATCGCGCAGGGTCTTGCAGCCCGGCGTATTTAAGTTTTGGTACAAAGCGCTGTGTCCGTCTACGGCGTATTTGTCCAGCTCCAACATTTGGGCGACGGCGTCAACAGTAAAGGGGAATTTCCCTTTGCCGTGGGCCCAAGCCAAAATTTCGTTATATAAAGAGGAAACATTCCACTGGGCGCCTTCGGCTGCTTGAATGGGGGCGCGGGCAGAAGTGTATTCTTCCGAAACGAGGGTTTGGACGATGTTGCGCTTCCCCGAAGTATACAGGAATATGGCTTTAGCATATTCGGATTCCCCGGCATAGTCGTTGCGCAAAAATTGAGTGATGGCATTGCGCTGGGAATACGCCGCGTAGTTCTCGGCGGGAATAGTTTTTTGAATGAATGATTTTAATTCTTTCCAGCGTTTCGCCGCGTGTTTTAAACGTGCTTCTTTTTGAAGCAGGCGTTTTTGCGTTTCGGCTGGAGAGAGGGTAATTTTGTGCGGGATAACCGAGTGCGTTGTTTCTACGAATTTGGCCGGCCCTCCGTATACGATGGAAATGTCCTCTAACAATTCCAGCCAAAATTTGTCCAGAGCCGGGATAAGCCCATACTGTTCGTTATACATACGAAAGGAAGCGATATCCAACAGCTGGTGGGTGTTGGACGCTAAGTTGACCTTTGCAAACAGATTTTTAAAAAGGATGTCTACATGCTTGGCTTCTTTCAACGCTTGGGTGCGCCAGGCGCGCATCACTTTGGGTTGAATAAGGGTTTTTACGTTTTTTTGTACAGAACTTTCAGTTACTGTTTTGACGACTTTTGGCAAGTTGGACTTTTGGGCAAAAGCCGGGGCTGCCACTAAGCAACCTAACAGCAAGGCAAGAGAAACAGCTTTGCGATGCATATGAGTACTCTCCTCTTTTTCAGTTTTATATAGTAATAATACATTCTATTACAGTCCCTCTTTACAGCACAAGGGACATAAGGCCTATCCGCCCCTGGGCCCAAAGGCCTACCGGGGAAAGCTTTTGGAAAAGGATTTCTCCCCGCCGCCATTGGCGCAAGCACCGAAAAAAGGCCCCGCGCGGAGCGGGGCCAAAAAACGAGATTAACGGTTCTCTTCAAATAACTGTTTAATCAGCCGGATGTTTTCCTGCAGGTCCGTCTGGCGGGCGTTTTCCCAGTATTTCCGCCAGGAAGAGATCAATTCGTACTGTTGGGTAAGGGCTGGGAAGAAATCGTTTTCTTTATAAGCTTTCATCCAGTCCTTAGAGCGGTACAGAGCAATAACTTGGCGGATTTTTCGGTCGCTCCATCCCCAGGAGCGCAGCATGTCACACTCCAGCGAATTTAAATTTTTTTGCAAATCAGCCAGTTCTGCCTGGGTGTAATCTTGCAGTGCCAAAAAGCGGTACACTTCGCTTGTCCGGATGGGGAAAGCCCCTTTCCCGTGCGCAAAAGCCAGCATTTGGCGGTACAGAGTTTCTGTGTCTTGCTGTCCGGCTGCCATAATGCTGACGGCGTCTTTTTTCCCGGCGCCGAAAGCGGCTATTTCCTTGGAGAAAACATCCAGGCGCGGGGAATCTTCAAAGAAAAAGCGCGTCGGCACTTTGGCTTCGGCAAACCGCGTATAATCCGCGGCGGAAGCGTACTTTAACAGCATGGGTTTTAATGCCAGCCAGTTTTTGGCGGCATAATTCAGGCGGGCTTCGTTTTGCAATAATTGCTTGCGCATCTCCAACGGGGAAGAATGGCTCCCGGGGCCAAAATAGGCGACATACAGCCCGGAAAATAAAGAGGACCATAAATCCGTCATCGTGTCCACTACGCCGAGGTCCTCGGTATAGACGCGGAAGGCGGTAAGGTCCGCCAATTGGGGCAGGGTAGCCGAGCCATATTTAAAAAAAGCTTGTTGGAAAAGCTTATTTACTTGGCGGGCCGGCTGCAAGGCTTCCGATGTCCATTTGCGGGCAATGGCGGCGTTAGAGGTGGCTTTGACGGATTTTTTGATTGCCGCAGAATTAATGTTTTTTGCAGCGGCTTTCAGCGGAAATTTTTGGGCGTAAGCCTGGCCGGCATTTGTTAGGAGCAGCAAGCATACTGCCGTGCATAAATGGGGGTAGCGCATAGGGCCTCCTAAAAAATGAAATTATCTATTATTCTAAAATAATCAACTGCGGCGGAAAAGGGCCATTGGACCTATCGGACCGGGGCAAAAGGGCCTAATCCGGTTTGTTTTATATATAATTTTACTATGGTTAAACTAAATCGGCCGCATATCGGCATTTTTGGCAAGATGAATGTAGGCAAAAGCTCGCTGATTAACGCTTTGACGGGGCAGGATGTTTCCGTCGTGGCGGATCAGCCGGGCACGACGACGGACCCCGTCAAAAAAATTATTGAAATTTTAGGCGTGGGCCCCGTTACCGTGCTGGATACCCCCGGCATTGACGATACTTCCGCCCTGGGCGCCCAGCGGGTGGAACGCACCAACGAAGCGCTGGACCAGGTGGACTTGGCGATTTTAGTGTTTGCTGACCAGTTTGACTCCTACGACCAAACCTTAATGGAAACCTGCATTGCGCGCAAGGTGCCGTTTTTCTTTGTGCACAACAAAAGCGATTTGCAAAAACTCAATGTGGAAATAAAAGGCGCGGACGTGGTGGATTTTTCCTGCAAAACGCCTGCTTTGCTGCCGCGGCTGTTGGAAATGATAAAAAAACACCTGCCCAAAAGCTCCTATTCCCAAAACGTGATTTTGGACGATTTTGTAAAGGAAGGGGATGAAGTGGTGCTGGTTATCCCGATTGACGCTTCCGCCCCGGAAGGCCGTCTTATTTTACCCCAGGTGCAGACGATACGCAACTTGCTGGACATCGGCGCGGTGGCGGTTTGTTTAAAGGATACCGAACTGCGCGAGTACCTGCAAACCCACACCCCTAAGCTGGTGGTAACGGATTCCCAGGCGTTTGCGTATGTGGCGTCTGTGGTGCCGCCGACGATTGCGCTGACGAGCTTCAGCATTTTGTTTTCGCGTTTAAAAGGGGATTTTGACGCTTTCCTGCGCGGCACGCGCGCCATTGACCGCCTGCAGGACGGCGATAAAGTGCTGGTGCTGGAGTCTTGTTCCCATAACGTAAATACTTGCGATGATATCGGACGTGTCAAAATTCCCAATTTAATCTGCAAATATACCGGCAAAAAATTGGAATTTGATACCGTAGCCAATTTAGACACCATTCCCACCGATGCGGAAAAGTACAAACTGGCTATCCAGTGTGGCGGCTGTATGGTAACGCGTACGCAGATTATGCGCCGCCTGGAAATGCTCAAAGAGAAGAAAGTGCCGCTTTCCAACTACGGCCTGGCGATTGCCTACTGCAACGGCATTTTTGACCGCGTAACGGAAATCTTCCGCAAAAAAGGTATTTAGCCGATACGGACAAAAGTGTATTTTGGCGGGCTGCCTGAAAAGGCGGCCCGCTTGGTTTTTTGCACCGCGTGTGCGAGAAATGCACTGGCGGTAGAAAGAGGCCTGGGGCGGGCGCTGTTTCCCGCGTGATTCCATAAAAAACGCCCCGCTTTTGGCGGGGCGTTTTTATCAGCCAAACAAAACTTATTTGACTCTACCGGCGGAACCGAATACATTTTCGTTCTTTTCGGCATACATTTTGATCAGCTCTTCGCGGGCCGGGCCCAGGTATTTGCGCGGGTCAAATTCGCTGGGTTTGGTGGCGAAGATTTTGCGGATGGTGGCGGTCATTACCAGGCGGCCGTCCGAGTCCACATTGATTTTGCACACGGCGGATTTGGCCGCTTTGCGCAGTTGTTCTTCCGGAATACCGGCGGTGTCTTCCAATTTGCCGCCGTATTCGTTAATTTGTTTGACGGCCCACTGCGGAACGCTGGAGGAACCGTGCAGTACAATCGGGAAACCGGGCAAGCGTTTGGAAACTTCTTCCAAGATATCAAAGCGCAGTTCGGGCAGTTTTTCGCCGGGTTTTACTTTGAATTTGTACGCGCCGTGAGAGGTGCCGATGGAGATAGCCAACGAATCTACGCCGGTGCGTTTTACGAAATCTTCCACTTGGGCGGGGTCCGTGTAGGTGTGGTGTTCGGCGGAAACTTCATCTTCAATACCGGCCAAAACGCCCAGTTCGCCTTCTACGGTCACATCGTGCTGGTGGGCATAGTCCACCACTTTTTTGGTGAGTGCGACGTTTTCTTCGTACGGCAGGTGGGAGCCGTCAATCATTACGGACGAGAAACCATTGTCAATGCAGTCTTTGCACAGTTCAAAGGAATCGCCGTGGTCCAGGTGCAGGCACAGCGGAACCGGTTTGCCGATTTCGTTCATCATTTCCACCGCGCCGCGGGCCATCCAGCGCAACAGGGTGGAGTTGGCATATTGGCGGGCGCCTTTGGATACTTGCAAAATTACCGGGGAACCGGTCTGCACACAGGCGGTAACGATAGCCTGCAGTTGTTCCATATTGTTGAAGTTGTAAGCCGGAATGGCGTAACCGCCGGCCATAGCGTCTTTGAACATTTGGCGGGTGTTGACCAAGCCAAGTTCTTTGTAAGAAACGGTCATTGAACTGCCTCCTAAAATAAATTCTTTCCTTAACATTTTACAATTTTTTCCGGCGCTGTGGCGTATCTGTTGCCGCGCCGTCCGCCGCGGGGCGCGGCGGGGCTGTATTATGGACCGCGCGCGCGTCCGAAAACACGACGGAAAAAGCTTGCAAAAAAAACCTGTTGTGAGTATAATGTAAATACCTTAACTGTCAAAAAGTGGGCCAAAATGGAGCTAAAACTGGATTTTTCTATTCTTAAAACCTTAACCGAACTGCCGGGTATTTCGGGCCGCGAAACAGCTGTCCGCCGGTATCTGCAAAAAATGTTGTCCCCATATGCCGATTCCGTTCGTACGGACGCGTTGGGCAATCTGATTTTATTTAAAAAAGGCGTATCGGATAAAAATTTGCTTTTTTGCGCCCATATGGATGAAGTCGGACTGATGATTCATCATGTGGACGAGCGCGGTTTTTTGCGTTTTGTAACGGTAGGCGGCATAGACCCGCGGACCTTGCTGGCACAGCGGGTGCGCGTGCAAACAAAAGAGGGGGCTTTGTTGGGGGTTATCGGTACGAAACCGGCGCATATCACCACCGAGGCGGACCGTGCCAAAGCGCTGGGGGTAAAAGAACTTTTTATTGATGTGGGACTGTCCGGTGAAGAAGCCAGGGGCCGTGTGGAAATTGGCGATTTTGCCGTGCTGGACCGTCCGTACGAAGAATTTGGTGACGGCCTTATCTGTGCGAAAGCATTGGATAACCGCGCTGGTGTATTTGTGCTGGCGGAACTCGTAAAAGCGCTTAAAAATCCGTTTTACAATAGTTACGCCGTATTTACCGTGCAGGAAGAAGTGGGCCTTCGCGGTGCAGGGACGGCTGCTTTTGGGATAGAGGCCGACCTGGCTTTGTGCTTGGATACCACGGGTGCGGCGGATATCCCCGGCTGTGCACCGCAGGACTATATTTGTGCCTTGGGCCAAGGCGTAGGCATTACCGCGCTGGATGCGCGCACGATTACGCATCCGGGCTTGTTTGAGGCCCTTAAAACCCTTTGTAAAAAAGAGAATATCCGCTGGCAGGTGCGCATTGCTCCTCGGGGCGGAAATGACGCAGGCGCGGTGCACCAGTCCAAAACGGGGGTGCCCACCTGCGGGCTTTCTATCCCTACGCGCAACATTCACTCCAATGTGGAAATTGTCAGCAAGGACGATATCAATAATACATTCCGTCTGGCGTGTGAAGTAGCCCGCAACGGACTGAAAGACGTTACTTTATAACAACAGGATACTGCTATGAGCCGAACGTTTGAACTAGGTAAAAAAAGAGGCGTTTTTTTAGATGTAACCGATTATTTGGACGATTCCAAATATCAACTTCCCGCCGCGGATGCGGCCGGGCTGGAACGGTTGGATGTGGCCTACCGCGCCTTGGTGTCGCTGTTATATAACTATGTGCCTACTTCCGGTCATCCCGGGGGAAGTATTTCCAGCGGACGGTTTGTAGAACATCTTTTATATAAAGATATGGCATACGATTTAAGCGCGCCGCACAAAAACGAGGCTGATATTATTTCCTATGCGGCGGGCCACAAAGCGTTGGGGCTGTATGCAATGTGGGCCTTGCGCAATGAATGCGCGCGCGTTGCCGCGCCGGATTTGCTGCCGGAAGCAGAAGCCCAACAGCTCCGCTTGGAAGATTTGCTGGGTTTCCGCCATAACACGGTGCAGGGAACTCCGCTTTTTAAGAAATTTCACGTTAAGCCTTTAGGCGGGCATCCGGAACCGCTCGTTCCGTTTGTGCGCACCAGCACAGGCGCCAGCGGCGTGGGAGACGGGTCCGCGGTGGGGCTTGCATTGGCTGCGGCGGACGCATATGGCGAAAACTGCCCCGTCGTGCATATTGTGGAAGGTGAAGGCGGGCTGACCGCCGGACGCGTGAGCGAGGCTGCCGCCATGGCTGCTACCGCGCAACTCAAAAATGTTGTGTTCCACATTGACTGGAATGAAGCTTCCATTGAAAGCGAACGCGTTACCGCCGATGGCGAACACCCCGGCGATTACGTGCAGTGGAACCCGATGGAGTTCTTTTATATCCACGATTTTAACGTCATCCGCGTACCTGACGGGCACGATTTTAACCAAATCCATATCGCCCACTGCTTGGCGGCGGAAATAACCAACCGCCAGCCTACCGCCATTGTGTACCGCACCGTAAAAGGGTGGCACTATGGCATTGAAGGCAAAGCCTCACACGGGGCCGGGCATAAATTTGCGTCGGAAGGTTTTTATAAATCGTTGGCGGAATTTGAAAAAGTTTTTGGTGTTTTCTTCCCGCGTTTTGAAGGGGAGAAAACGGACGAAAACATTGAAAAATACTATTGGGACAGCCTGCTGACCGTGCGCCGCGCGCTGGAAGCAGAACAAAAAACCGCCGACTACGCCGCCGCCCGCCTGTTGGAAGCGTCCATTCGTTTGTCCGGCAAACAGCGTTCCGTCCGGACGGATTTGGGCAGCAGCGCGGATATTTATACAAAATTTTCCCCGGCGGACGTACCGGCGGAATTTGTATTTGAAAAAGGCGAATCCTACACCACCCGCGGCGTACTGGGCAAGGTGCTGGCGTATTTAAATAAACAAACGGGCGGAACTATTTTGGCGGCCTCGGCCGACTTGTATGGTTCTACCGGCGCGGGGGAAATTTCCAAAGATTTCCCGGCGGGTAATTTTAACGCCGTATCCAATCCCGCTTCGCGCCGGCTCAGCGCGGGCGGCATTTGCGAGGACGGAATGGCTGCTGTGTGCACCGGGATTTCCTCTTTTGGCAAACATCTGGGGGTGGCTTCTTCGTACGGGGCGTTTTTGGCGTTTGAACACGTAGCCGCCCGCCTGCACGCCATTGGCGTACAGGCCGCGCGCGAAGCGGGCCTTTCGCCCAATACATTCATTATGTTTAACGGGCACGCCAGCCTGCCTACCGGCGAGGACGGGCCTACCCACGCGGACCCGCAGTCCCTGCAGCTGCTGCAGGATAACTTCCCCAAAGGGGCCTGTATTACGGTTACTCCTTTGGAAGTGGACGAAATTTGGCCGCTTACGGTAAAAGCTTTGTCCCTGCGGCCGGCGGTATTTGCGCCGTTTGTGGTGCGCCCGTCATACGCGTTTATGGACCGCACCGCGCTGGGGGCGGACCCGGCGGCAAACGCCGTCAACGGTGTGTATTATTTACGCCGCGCCAAAGGCAAAGCCGAAGGAACGGTTTTTGTGCAAGGCGCAGGCGTGGGGAGAATTGTGGTGGAAAAGCTGCTCCCCCGATTGGCGCAAAACGGCCCGGACGTAAATGTGGTGTATATCACCAGCCGGGAACTGTTTGAAGCCTTGCCCCAGGACGAACAGAACCAAATTCTGCCGCCGGAGTTGTTCCAAACGGCAATGGGGATGACCGATTTTACCCTGCCCACGCTGGACTGTTGGATTAACAGCCAGGCGGGGCGCAGGCATACGCTGTTCCCGCACCGGGGCGGCAAATTCTTGGCAAGCGCGTCGGCGGCTAAAGTATATGCCGAAGCCGGGCTGGACGGGGAGGACCTGTTCGCCGCTGTGTGCGCGTATGTACAGGATTTAAAAGGGGCCGCCGCTTGGCGATAGCCCCATAGGAGAATAAAATGGCAGAAGAAAAACCTTACTTGACCGGACGGACATATCTTTTCAGGCTTCCCAAAGGCAAGGATTTATTGGAGTCGCTCGCCGACTTTTGCCACGACAACCAAGTAAAATGCGGCGTTGTTAATGTGGTGGGGTCCGTGTCCAACGCTACGATTGGCTGCTACGACCAAAACAAAAAGAAATATGATAAAACCGTCATCAACCAGGAAATGGAACTCATCAGCCTGTGCGGCAACATCAGCATCCAGGACAACCGCCCGCAGGTGCACGCGCATGTGGTGATGGCCGGCAAAGACCACCAGGCCATCGGTGGGCATTTGTTCCCGGGTACCAAAATTTACGTGTGCGAAGCGTATATCCAGGAATTGGTGGGGGAACCCAAAGTAAGACGTTCCGACAAAGTGACCAAGCTTTCGCTTTGGGCCTAAAACAAGCGTTTAGCTATCCAAAAAATCCCGCGTATAGCACGCGGGATTTTTTTGTTGATTGGCAAAAAAATGGCTTTTATGTTAGGCAAAACAAAATTTCATTTTCAGACGGTAAAAATCCATTTTTCCCCATTTTTAAAAGCGTGTTTGATTAAACGAAGAAATAGGATACCAGTTCTTGGCGCACCTGTCAAGCCGAATTTTTATTTGGGCTTGCCAAATGCTTGGGAATAAGGTTCAATGGGGGGGTAGGGTAGTTTAAATTTACACAGGAGGACGCAACTAAATGAAGAAACTACTGGGCTTATTTTTAGTCCTTACGATGGCCTGGCCTGCCAGCGCCGCTATCGTAGATAATGTAGACGCCATTGGCGAAATTGAAGTCATCGGCGCCAACAACAATGCGGAAATGAGCAATGCCAACGGCGCGGCTTCGCGCGTGATGGCCGGCTTGTCTGCCGAACTGACCGAAGACGTCCGGGCCAACGTCCAATTTGTATACAACACGCCGTGGGACGGTGCTGCTCGAGGGAAAGACCTGAACACCTATCAAAACGACATCTACTTAGCGGAAGCCAATATGGTTTTGTCCAACTTAATGGACCGCTTTGAATTGACGCTGGGCCGCCAATTCTATGGGGACGAAGATAGTGTCTTGTTATATTTTGGTCCGCGTCACGGGTATATGGCGGCTTTGGCCAGACCGGTAACCTCCCTGGACGCTGCCAAGCTGACCTACGCCGATGATGTGAAGGCCTTGACCTTGATTGCCGGTAAAACCCAAAATCTTTGGGAACTTGCCGCGCCGGATGCCGATTTCTATGGTATTGATTTCCGCATGAACTTGACGGATACGGTCAAAGCTCAAGTGTATGGTTACACCTATAGAAATAATACTTGGGCCGATGAATACCAGGGCTTCTACGGAGCCAAGCTGTCCATGGCGCCACAAGCCGGTGCGTTGAGTGTGGAATATGCCCGCGCGCATAGCGGCGACCGCTTGATAAAAGAATCCCACAATAATGACTACTTGGTAAAAGTAGACGCTTCGTTAAATATGGATTCTTTTACTCCCAGAGCCGCCTTTATCTACCAAAAAGGTGCTGTGTCTGAATATGGCGCTTATGCCCCGGGTTTGGTCTACGGGAAAACTTTCTTTGGTAACAACAACTTGATAAATGTATTGGCAGAATCTCGTGTATTCAATGTCGGTGTGGACTACAACTGGGATAAATGGACGTTTGCTTTGGACGGCTTTGCCTTCCAGGACAGAACGGCTCAGCACGCTGCTACGCTGGAAGCGGACTTGACCGCCAACTACCAGCATAACGAAAACGTGGGCTTGTTTGCTGGCGTCGGTTATGCCAAATTGTCCAGAGTAGCGTTTAACAGAGACGACGCTGTTGTCTATCAAGCCGGTGTGAATGTGAAATTCTAATCTGTTTGAATACAGATAAAACCCCGCCTTCGGGCGGGGTTTTGTTTGTCGGGAACCCCCGTTACACGTTGCCGGGGGATGTTGATTTATGCTTTTAAGGGGCACGCCGGGCGCGTTTTCGCGCGGAAAGAGGCGTCTATCAAAAACGGGTATGCGGCGGAAGGGGTATTTGGGGCCGCAAAAAAACCGGCGCGTTTAGTGCGCCGGTTCTTTGCAAACAAGTTTGCTTAAAAGTACAAGTCCCGTTTGCCTTCCTTAATGGCTTTGAGGTTGTTCTCTATCATTTTGTGGATAGGCGAATCCTGCGGGAAGGCTTCTTTGGCGGTGCTTTCAATCAGCGCATAGCCCTTGTCTTTTAAAGGAGCGGGGGCGAAGTCTTCCAGGTATTCGGCAAACGTGAACATCGCGTTGGGCAGGCAGTGGGTTTTGATAAGGCCCGGTTTTGCCATATCCATAAAATCCTTGCCCACGCGGCCCAAGCGGTAACAGCCGGTGCAGAAGGACGGCATATGCTTGGCGTCCACCACGGCGTCAATCACTTCGGCCAAGGTGCGGTCGTCGGTCAACGTAAACTGGCTGCCGTTTTGCTTGTCGTACGAGTAGCCGCCCGGGTTGACGCGGGACGCGGCGGAAATTTGCGATACGCCCAGCTCCAGGCAGGCGTTTCTCATAGCGGGCGATTCACGCGTGCTTAAAATGATGCCCGTGTACGGCACGGCTAAGCGCAATACGGCAATACATTTTTTGAAGTCGTCATCCGTCAGCACGTCGTTGGGGTGTTGGCTGAAGTCGGACCCTTCGGCCGGTTCAATGCGCGGAATGGAAATGGTGTGCGGGCCGACGCCGTAGGTTTTGTCCAGGTACCACGAATGTTCCAGGGTGGCCAAAATTTCGTATTTGTGGTCATAGAGGCCCAACAGCGGCCCGATGCCTACGTCGTTGATGCCGGCCTGCAGGGCGCGGTCCATAGCGTCCAGGCGGAATTGATAGTCTTTTTTGGCACCGGCGATATGCAGCTTGGCGTAGGTTTCCTTATGATAAGTTTCCTGGAACAGCTGGTAGGTGCCGATGTTGCATTTTTTGAGTTCTTCAAATTCGGGTTCCGTCAGCGGCGCGATGTTGACGTTGACGCGGCGGATGTTCTGCCCGTTCCAGCGGGTATCGTAAATGGTTTTGATGCTGTCGTACACATATTGCAGCCCGCCGCCGGGATAGGCTTCGCCCGCCACCATCAAAATACGTTTGTGGCCTTGCTGCAACAGGGCGGTTACTTCCTGGCGGATTTCGTCCTGCGTGCTGGCGTGGCGTTTTAAATGCGTGTTAGAACGGCGGAACGCACAGTAAATGCATTCATTGGTGCAGATGTTGGAAATATACAGCGGCGCAAACAGTACAATGCGGTTGCCGTAAATGGCTTCTTTTACGTATTTGGCCGTATCAAAAAGGTCGTTTAACAGTTTTGTGTCTGTCAGGTTTAACAATACTGCCGCTTCTTCCAAGGAAATTCCTTTCAACTCGCGGGCTTTTTTCAAAATTTCCGTCACTTCGGAGTCCGAATGGGACTTGGCTTTTTCCAAAGTTCGTTGCAGTTTTTCGTCATCAATAATCATATCTATATAATAGCACTTTTGGGGCCCCGCGTGCGGGGGGCAAACGCCCGCCCGCGCAATTTGCTATGATATATCTATGCCGAAGAAAGAATCCGTCTTGGTAGTTTGCTCTAACCGCAAAGCCTACCACGATTATTTTATTGAAGACACCTACGAAGCCGGCCTGGAACTGCTGGGGGCGGAAGTAAAATCCATCCGCCAAAAAGAGCTCAGCCTGGAAGGGAGCTTTGTGCGCGTGGAAAACGGACAGGCGCGCGTGTACAATATGCACGTGAAGCCCTATAAATTTAACTCTTCTACGGAGCCGGACCCCACGCGTCCGCGGCGTTTATTGCTTAATAAAAAGGAAATCCGCAAATTAGGCGCCAAGGCGGAAATAAAAGGCTATTCGCTGGTGCCGGTGGAAGTGTATTTTAAAAACGGGTGGGCGAAGCTGAAACTGGGCGTAGCCAAAGGCAAACATTTGTTTGACAAACGCGAAGCGTTAAAAAAACGCGATTTGAACCGCGAAATGGAAAAAAATTTTAAAAATAACATCCGTTTTTAGCGTTATGGAAGCTTGTCTATAAGGGCAGTTTCCCAATACAAAAAATAAATTTTCAAAAAAACTGGATTTTTTCTTCGCAATTTTCTAAAATATACTTACTTGGGCGGGTGGCGGAATTGGCAGACGCGTACGGCTCAGGACCGTATGGACGAAAGTCCTTAAGGGTTCAACTCCCTTTCCGCCCATTTGTTTTTGTTGGTTCCACTGTATGAGAAAGAATGACTTTTATCGGCCGTCTTCGTCTTCTTTAGGTAAAAAGAAGCGCGTCGTACGCCGCAGAGGGTCATCCTTTTTTTTTAAGCTTTTTTTGGTAGCCGTGCTGGTGGGAGTCGTCGGGTTTGGCGGCTGGCTGGCGCTTTCCAAGGGCTACCGCCTGTTAGTTAACTCCCAATTGACCGATTGGCACGCCAAAACCATTGAAATCTCGGGTGTAGAGGGGCTGCTTAATAAAGAACTTGCCTCTTTGGCAAAACCGTATGAAGGAAAAGCGTTTTCCGTGAAAGACGCGTCTGCCCTGCGTGCCGGCATCATCAAACGTTATCCTATGCTAAAGGATGTATCCGTCAGCCGCGGGCTGTTAAGCGGCAAGCTGACGGTAGCGGCCGCACACCGCGAACCGATTGCAAAATTTGTTCTTCCGGACGGAAGTGTCCGCTATATTGACGGGGACAGTACCGTCTATGCGGACCCGCACCCCGGCCTGCTTACTCCGGTGCCGTTTGTGGAACTTTCCGGCCCGGTGCCCGAAAAATTAAGCCCGGAATTTATTGATTTGGTGGAAAGCACGTTAAAACTCAATAAAGAGCTGGATTTTGCTTTCCTACAAATGGATTTAAAAGAAAACACCGTCAAAATGCATATGCCCGACGGCTGCGTGATTGATTTCGGGCCTGCTGTGCAGCTCAAGAAAAAAGCCGCCTTGGCGGCGCAGATTTTGGCTTTTGCGCATGAGCGTTACGGCACGCTGGAAAAGTTGGATTTTCACTTTTTCAACCAGGGCAAAGTTTTTTTAACACAGACGTCCCATTAAGTTTTATAATATAGGTATATTTTTTTAGGTGGTTTTATGGCTAAAACGAATCTCATCGCAGGGTTGGATATCGGCAGCGGCAAGATGACGTGTATTGCCGCGATGCATGATTTTGAGACCAATACATTAAAAGTAGTGGCGGGGCGCAGCGTCCCATGCAAAGGGTTAAGAGGGGGGATGGTGTCCGACATTCGTGAAACTTCCGCCGCGGTAACCCAAATTTTGAGCAGTATTGAACGCGAATGCAACCAGGAAATCGGCAATTTGTTTGTAGGGGTGCGCGGTGCGCATTTGGAATCTTTTTCTAACCACGGTACCTATAACATTTCCCGCTTGGATAAAGAAATTACCCAGGCGGATATGGCTTTGGCTATTGAAAACGCCAAGGCAATGCCTATAAAAAACGACAACGAAATCGTCAACGTCATTACCCAAGGGTATGCCATTGATAAGCAAAAAGGCATTACCAACCCGGAGGGGATGGAAGGATCGCTGTTGGAAGTAGATGTACACATTACCACGGGGTCTTCCACCCATTTAAACAATTTGGCCAAAGCCATTCAGCGCCCGGGCTACAAGATTGACGGTACTTTTTA
Source organism: uncultured bacterium (assembly GCA_949297775.1). Lineage (GTDB taxonomy): Bacteria > Elusimicrobiota > Elusimicrobia > Elusimicrobiales > Elusimicrobiaceae > Avelusimicrobium. The sequence goes on along the minus strand of CASFTM010000003.1, from coordinate 24,591 downwards.
CGGATTGGTGCCGCTGGCTGATACGGTGCTGACACAGGAAGAAAAAGAAATCGGCGCGATGATTTTGGATTTGGGCGGGGAAACGATGTCCGTCGGAATTTACATTGACGGTATCTTAAAATTCTCCCGGGATATCCCCTACGGCTGCGATTTGATAACCAGCGATTTGTCCCGCCTGTTGCACACCAGCCGCCAAAACGCCAAAGAAATCAAAGAAAAATACGGCGTCTCCTTTCCCACGTTTTTAGATGAAGAAGGCGAAATCCCGGTGCCCTCTTTGGACGGGCGCAGCACGCATAACATCAAAAAAAGCTATGTGCTGGACATTATCCAGCCCCGCGTGGAAGAACTGATTGAGCAAGTGGCCAACTGCGTGGAAAGCTCCGGCTACCGGAAGTTCCCGGTGGTAGGGGTAGTGACGGGCGGCGGATCGCTGATGCCCGGCATTACCGAGCACTGCGTGAATATCCTGGGGTTGAAAGAGGTACGCCGCGGCGGGGTCCAGCGGGACTTAATTACCAGCGATGACGAATTTTTTGCCCCGCAGTACAGCACGGCGATGGCGCTGGCTATTTATGCGTCGGATAACTCCGGCTACGACGATTATTCCGGTACCGCGTACGAAAAAGGAGGCTCTTTCTTTAGCAAATTGGGCCGGCTGTTTAAAGGCGTGGATATTTTTGGCGGCTGAGGATACCAACGATGAAAGATTTATTTATGCCGGCGGACTTGTTTGAAACCAAGAAAGCCAAAATTAAAGTAATCGGTGTGGGCGGCGGTGGCGGAAACGCCATCAACCATATGGTCAGCTCCGGGCTGAAAGATGTGGATTTTATCGCCGTCAATACCGACGCGCAGGACCTGCGCCGCAACCGCGCGCCTTATTTGGTGCAGGTGGGCGAAAAAATAACCAAAGGCCTTGGCGTAGGCGGGGACCCGGAAAAAGGCAAAAAGGCGGCGGCGGAGTCCGAAGAAAAATTAAAGCTTATTATCGGCCAGTGCGATTTGCTTTTTATTACCGCCGGTATGGGCGGCGGCACCGGTACGGGGGTGGCGCCGTATTTGGCGAAACTGGCTAAAGAAATTTATGGCGATGATTTGCTGGTGGTGGGAGTCGTTACCCGCCCGTTTAATTTTGAAGGCTACGTGCGCGAGAAACAGGCCGATGAAGGCATTAAAGAAATGCAAAAGTACGTAGACTCTATGATTATCGTGCCGAATGAAAAATTGTTTGCCAACATAGACCCGGAAACATCTTCCAAAGACGCTTTTAAAATGGTGGATGAGGTGCTGTTGCAGGCGGTAAAAGGCATTTCCGAAGTGATTACCCAGCCGGGCGAAGTAAACATTGATTTTAACGATATCCGCAAAGTGATGTGCCATTCCCATAAATCTCTTATCGGCATTGGCGAGGCCAGCGGCCCCGGGCGGCATTTGCAGGCGGTAAAGAAAGCCATTTCTTCGCCGCTTTTGGAAAATGCCGACATCCGCGGCGCCAAGGGATTTATCGTACACTTTTCCGCCGAAGAAAATTTGACGCTTTTGGAGCAGGGCGAAGTAATGAACCTAATCCGGCAGTATGCCAGCAATGATTCCATTATTATGTTTGGCTATTCGTACGATTCTACGTTAAACGGAATGTTTAAAGTGACGGTTATTGCCACCGGATTCAGCGCCGAAAAAGCCAGCGTGTTTAATATTCGCCGGCCGCTTCCTGCTGAAGTGCCGGGAACCGTTACCGGGAAAAAGCCGTTAGTGCAAGAAGTGTTCGCTTCCTTTGAGCCGTCCAAATCTCCGGAGCCGGAGGACGCGATGATGATACCGGCGTATCTACGCCGCAAAAAAAACCGGTCGTAAAAGGAGCAGAATATGGCGGTAGGACTTCAAAGTTTATTAAGGACGGTAGTAGACAATAAGGCCAGCGGATTGCACATTCGCGGCAACTCTAATGCCTATGTGCGTTTGAACGGACAAATTAAACCGATTGACGACAGCTTCATTTCCAATGAAGAAGCTAAAAAAATGGCCTATGCGTGTATGGGAGACCGTGAACGCAAAATTTTTGAGCAGTATAGCACGGTGGATTTTTCGCTGGATGCCAAATCCTACGGGCGTTTCCGCTTCAACGTATTTCGCCAAATGGGCAAAATTTGTATGGCGGTGCGCCATATCCCGTTGAAAATTCCTTCCTTTGAGGATCTTCGTCTTCCAGGCGATATTTTGCGCAAAATGGCGGAAAACCGCCGCGGTCTTATTTTGGTTACCGGTATGACGGGTTCCGGTAAAACCTCTACTTTAGCGGCGATGATTGACCATATTAATAAAACCCGCGCCGGGCATATTTTAACGATTGAAGACCCGATTGAGTTTATGCATACCGACAATCATTGCATTGTCAGCCAATTGGAACTGGGGGTGGACACCCCTTCGTACACTGGTGCCTTGCGCGCGGCTATGCGCCAGGACCCGGATGTGGTGTTAATCGGCGAGTTGCGCGACCACGAAGTAATGAAATCCGCTATTGCGGCGGCAGAAACCGGCCAATTGGTGCTGGGTACGATGCACACGGTAAACGTCACCCAAACGCTTTCGCGCTTAGTGGATGCTTTTCCGGTGGAACAGCATGACCAGGTGCGCTTGCAACTTTCCGAATTAGTATGCGGCATTATTTGCCAACGTTTGTTGCCGACCATTAAACCCGGTATGCGCCCGGCGTTGGAAATCCTGGTTTCTACTCCGCAGGTGCGCAAATTAATTTTGGAAAATAAACCCAGCGATTTGCAAAAAATGATGCAGGGCGGTGAATTCTACGGGATGAATACGTTTGACCAATCTTTGGCCCGCTTGTATAAAGAAGGGTTTATTGATTTGGAAACCGCGCAGTCCGCCGCCACCAGCCCGGATGCCATTATGTTGGCCATCCGCGGGGTAACGGGCGGTTTAGAGGCTGTTACGGAGTAAGTATGCGTACCAACGGAATGTTGATTGCCATTGACGGGACCGCCGGAACAGGAAAATCTTCCGTGGGAAAAGCAGTAGCGGCCAAGTTGGGGTACGGGTTTTTAAGCACGGGGGAAATGTACCGTGCGCTGGCTTATAAAGTATATGAAAAACACATTGAGCCTGAAGACCACGACGCCGTATTGGAGGCGGCGCGCCAATTGCATTTTACTTTTGCGCGCCAGCCGGACGCTTCGCTTAAAATGTATGTGGACGGGGAATACCTGGGCGGAAAGCTGCATTTGGAAGAAGTGGGCAATGTGGCCAGCCGCGTTTCCACAAACGGGGAAGCCCGCCGCGTGCTGACTGAAAAAATGCGCGATGTGGGCGAAGACGGCGGTATTGTGATGGAAGGCCGTGATGTGGGGACGGTGGTGTTTCCGGATGCGGAAATAAAGTTTTATTTGGATGCTTCCGCCGAAGAACGCGCCAAGCGCCGTTTTAAACAGCTTAAAGAAGCCGGCGAACATGCGGATTATCAGGCCATTTTGAAATCCATTCAGGAACGCGATTACCGCGATTCTCACCGGGCCGTCAGCCCGCTTAAACCGGCGCCGGACGCCGTGGTGGTGGACACTTCGTCCCTCAATTTGCAGCAGGTAGTGGACGCCGTCTGGGAGAAAATCCAGCATTATGCTTCTTAATTTGATAAAATTAATAGCACGGGTTTACTTTAAAGTTTGTTACGATTTTAAAGTAGAAGGCTTAGAAAATATCCCCAAAACGGGTTCTTTGATTATTGCGGGGAACCATCTTTCCAATGCCGACCCGCCCGCTATCGGCAGTTTTGCCGGCTTGGTGCGTGATTCGCGCTTTGTAGCCAAAAAAGAGTTGTTTTCCGTCCCGGGGCTGGGGTGGTTTTTCCGCCGCAGCGGTTATATTCCGGTGGACCGGAAAAGAACAATCGGCGATTTTGGAGCACTGCAGGAAGTGGTGCACGCGCTGGAAAAAGGCGAAAGCGTGGTGATGTTCCCGGAAGGGACGCGCAGCCGCACGGGCAGCCCCCAAAAACCCAAAAGCGGTATCGGATTTTTGGTGTACAAAACAGGAGCCCCGGTGTTGCCGGTAAAGGTGGAAGGCACCTTTGGTTGGCCTTGGGTGCGCAAAATACGGGTCAAATTCGGCACGGTGATGCACCTGGAAAAAGACCCGGCGCTGGAACCAAAAGCGCAGTATAAACAATTTGCAAATCAAATAATGGATGCAATAAATTCTATAACTATCTAACGGAGGTTACGCAGTTTTCCCTTTCGGGAAATACTGTAATAAGGACTTATGACGACAAACGAAGAAATCAAAAACACCGAAGACACAATTAACGAACAAGAAATGACGATGGACCAGTTAATTGCGCAACAAGAGTCTTTATCGGAGAAACTGTACAAAAAAGAAATTGTGGAAGTACCCGTTGTACAGATTAATCAAGATTACATTTTAGTGGATACCGGCGCCAAAAAAGAGGGGGCCATCGCCGTGTCCGAATTTGCAGGCAAAACGCTGCCCTCTGTGGGGGATACGATTTCCGCCGTGCTCGTAAAGCGCGGTTCTGACGAAAGACCGGCTATTTTATCCCACAAAAAAGCGTTGGAATCTTTGGGCTGGGACATTTGCAAAAAAGCTTACGAAGATAAAGAACGCGTCAAAGGCACGATTGTACAATGCGTAAAAGGCGGCTATATTGTGGAAGTTTTCGGCGTAAACGGTTTTATGCCGCTTTCCCTTTCGGAACTGCACACCGCTTATAAACACTATCTGCCGGCCGGCGCCAAGATCAAAGCCCAAATTGTTGAATTTGCCAAAGAAAGACAGAAACTCATCATCTCCCGCAAACAAGTGCTGGAAGAAGACGAAGCCGTCCGCCGCGAACAAGTGCTGGGCGAAATTAAAGAAGGCGATGTGTTGCGCGTAGTCGTTTCCAAAGTGGATAAGGACAAACTGTTCCTGCGCTTCCACGGGATTGAAGGCGTGGTGAATTTGGACAATATCGCCTGGAAAGAACCGGAAACCGCTTTGACCAATTACAGAAGAGGCCAGCGCTTGAAAGCCAAATTGTTGGCGTTGGATAAAGAAACTCCGCGCTTGGAATTTGGTTTGAAACAACTGTTCCTGAACCCGGCCGACGCGCTCAAACGCCGCTATCCGTACAAGAGCTCCGTCAAAGCGACCGTTACGAAAGTAGACGCCGAAAACGGAGTGGAATGCACGATTGGCAAAAACAATACCAAAGGTTACATCAGCCCCTTTGAAATGGGACGCGATTTCGCCGCTAAAGAAGGCGATACGATTACCGCTTTGGTGGTGGGTGTAAACCCGGAAACCTTTACGGTCAACTTGTCCGTAAAGAAGTACGACCAAGTGCAAAACCGCAAAGTCGTTGCCCAGTATTTGAAGCAAGCCCCGCGCCCGACCTTGGGTCAGCTGCTGCAGGACTCCTTCAAAACGGAAAACGAAGAAGAAACCAAATAAGTTAGCTATTATAGAATAAAGCCCGGTACGCTTGCGCGCACCGGGTTTTTTATATGTTTTCAGATAAACGGGGATAAATAGGCATGGCAAAGAAATGCCGTTTGAGCGGGCGGCCCGCCGGTTTCGGTGTTCAGCTGAAGTTTGGTGAAGTTGCAAATTATCGTGCGGATAGGCTGCCGGTTCACGGGACGTATAGGTCGGGACGCCATAGTCAAATAGCAACGCTATTTCCCGGCGCGTGCAAATGCCGCCTGTGGGGTGCCCTGCCCAGCTGGCTTGTTGTGGAGCTGGGGGAATGTTTGGCTTCCATTCCGGCGTTTGATACGGGATAGAATGTTTGCATAAAACAGCCCGCCGACCAAGTGGTCGGCGGGCTGTTACGAAGTCAAAACGGGCTATTCCCGGTGTTTTTCCGTGGAGTGCTGGCAGTTGACGCAGTAGCGCGCAAAAGGAAGCGCTTTGATGCGTTTTTTGGGGATAGGCTGCCGGCAATATTCGCAAAAGCCGTAAATGCCTTTGTCTATTTTGCGCAAGGCGGCTTCAATTTGTTCAATGGTGCTGTGAGCGTTGCCGGAAAGTTCAAATAAAATCTCTTTATCCAAGCTTTTGCTGGCATCGTCAATCGGATCGCCCACTTCCGCTTCCGGCATATCCATATCTTTTTTGTCTTTCAAGCGTGCGGCAGCGTCTTCTTTTAATTCCAGTAAATGTTTTTTGATTTCCTTTAGTTCAGCGGCGGTAAGAGCCTCTTTGTTTGTCTTTTTAATAACCATAAATAAATACCCCTGCTGGGAAAATTATGCGTCGGAAAAGGAGCAGCTTTTCCGGGCACTGTTTGATTAGTTTAGCAAAGTAAAATATTTTTTTCAACCCCCGGAGTTTTTCCACAAGAGGAGTTCTCTTTGGCACAATCAGCTTGCTAATTGTTATAATAAAAAATAGGCAATTTCTCGGAGAAGCCAATTATTATGAAAAATTTCTTTACCCGCCCATTGGGCGAGCTGATTACCAAAAATCCGTTTGTAGATAACTATAAAAAGATGTGGCCGTTTGTAAAGCCCTATTGGTTCCGTGCGTTGTTGGGGCTGCTTTTGGCCTTGCCGGTGGGGGCGCTGGACGCCACGGTGGCGATGTTTATGAAGTCTTACACCGATGACGTACTGGTGGCCAAAAACGCCACGTTTGCTTCCTATATCCCCATTTTAATTATTGCGTTTGTGTTGGTGCAAAGCATTTTGACTTATTTAGTAAAGTACTTAAACTCCTGGGTGGGCAATAAAATTACGCAGGATGTGCGCAAAAAATTATTTTGCAAGCTTCTCAGCATGCACAGCGGGTATTTTGACAAGACCGATTCCGGGTTTATTATGCTGCGTTATAACGGTGATGCCGATACCGCCTGCAATGGATTGATTAACAACCTGCGTATGATGGTTACGCGGGTATTTTCCAGCGTAACGTTGGTGTTTGTATTGTTTTATAACTCTTGGCAGCTGACGGTGATTGCTGTTGGGGCTTTTTCCGCCGCGGGTGCGCTTATTTTTATCGTGCGCCGCAAACTGGAAGAATTGGTGCGCAATACGGTGGTCATTAATTCTATCGCTATGCGCGCCTATAACGAGATGTTTAACGGCAACCGCACCGTGGCGGCCTATAACTTGCAGGAAGACCAGGAAAAACGCTTTAACCAGCTGATGGACGATGTGTTTAACTTGAATATGGGAATGGTAAAGCATACGGGGTGGCTGTCGCCTGTGATGCATTTTATCGTATCGTTGGGGTTGGCGCTGGTGTTTTGGCAAAGCAGTTCTATGATTGTAAACGGGACGATTACCAGCGGTAACTTTACTTCTTTCGTGGCGGCTTTGTTAATGCTCTATACGCCTGTCAAAACGATGGGAGACAACTACGTGGACATCAAAAAAGCCTTTTTGGCGATTGACCGTATTTTTGAAATTTTCGCCCTAAAAACTGATATTGCCGATAAGCCCGGTGCCGTAACGCTTACCTCCGTGCGTGAGGAAATCCGCTTCAATAATGTATCGTTTGCGTACAAACCGGGGGTATATGTGCTGAAGGATATTAATCTTACGGCTCCTGTTGGCAAAACGATTGCGTTGGTTGGCAATTCCGGCGGCGGTAAATCCACCATTGTCAGCCTGCTGCCGCGGTTTTACAATGTGACGAAGGGCTCTATTACCATTGACGGAACTGATATTGAGGAATTTACCTTAAAGTCCTTGCGGGACCATATTTCCGTGGTATTCCAGGATAACTTTTTGTTTACCGGCACCATTCGGGAAAATATTATGATCGGCCGCCCCGGTGCCACCGAAAAAGACCTGCAGGAAGCCGTCAAAAACGCCCATTTGGACGATTTTATCCGCACCCTGAAAGACGGTTTGGATACCGAACTGGGCGAACGCGGCTTGACGCTTTCCGGCGGACAGCGCCAGCGTGTGGCGATTGCACGCGCGTTTATCCGCCAGGCGCCGATTGTTATTTTGGACGAGGCCACCAGTGCCTTGGATAATAAATCGGAAGCGGTAGTACAAAAGGCGCTGGATAACTTGACCAAAAACCGCACGGTGTTTGTAATTGCACACCGCTTGTCTACGGTGGTAAACGCCGATAAAATTGTGGTGCTTAACGAAGGCCATATTGTAGAGGAAGGAACCCACGAGCAGTTGCTGCAAATACCCAACGGGGCGTATGCTTCGTTGTATAATGCTCAGTTTAAAAGCAAAGCCCGCCACGCCTAAGACGGCTTGCCTTTTTAACGCCCCGCCCTCCGGCGGGGCGTTTTGTTTGGGGACACTTACGGGTGTTTATAAATGCCCGAAAACATTTTTAATCATACAAGCGCAGCCCAAAAAAGAGCCCTCCGCATTTTCTCAACGCGGAGGACTCATCTAGTCGACTCTTCCATGATTACTCTCAATCCCCAAATTTGAGCCAGCTGCCAGTTAAGAGGTTTAGGGTCCCGCCCGGCACCTGAAGCCGGTTGCCCAGTTCCATATCCTCGGGAACTCCCACTACCCTCAGGTAACGGGCCCGAAGCTTGTGAAACGGTCCTTGCATCCCGGGCACTCCTGCCCCGCACGGTCTATTCCCCAAAGAACTCTTTTTCTGTTTTCCACCCTTTAGGGCGCCACGCTCTTCGCGCCCGCGCACCTGCCGGATGAAAACAGTTGGCATCCGTCTGCGCCGCCCAACATCATCGGGAAAGGCTGACGCTCCGGGGGAGTTTTCTGTGCAACTGCCCACCGGGGATATTGATAGTATAATGGAATTGCGGCAAAATTCAAGGGCGCTGTTCCGTGTTGGTTATTTTTTGCACCGCCACCCCCAATGGGCGCAGCTGATACGGTAAAAAAGCGCCAAAAACACTATTTTGCTCGGTATAGAGCACAATGCGGGTGTTCTCCAGCCGAACCCGCTTGACGGTATGCCCCGCAGGCGTGTGCAGGAGCATCAGCTGCCCGTCTACAAAATTTTCCTCGGGGCGGATAAAATACAAATCCTCGCTGGTGCTTTGCCCGTCCCGTATTAAAAACTTAGCGCCTTTGGCACATCGCCGGGGGACGGTCCACCATTCCGCCACGTCGCCTTCTTCAAAGTCTGGGTATTTTTCCGGGGAGCGGGTCAAAAACGGCAGCGACACGCTGTTGCTTTGCGGGGCGGAGTGTTCTTGGTTTCTATGGGGCTCATTGTCAGTACTGTAAGTATTTTCCGGGGTTTGGGCATCCCGCAAAGAGCGTGGCCCCGGCTGGGGCTGCAAATCGGGGTAAGTGGTATTAGCCGGAAAGAGCCGCATAACATCGTATGCGTCCAACCCAAAAAGCTGGGCCATTTGGGCTACATATCCTTTGGAGGGGCGCCGTTTGCCTGTGGTCCATAAGGCTACCGTAGCGGTAGACACCCGGAGGAGCCTTGCTAACTTTGCTTGCGCTCCGCGCAGTATGCCGCCGTTCCATTTTTCCAGTTGCTTTTCAAATTTATTCATATTCGGCTCCTCCTTGATAAAAGATAGGTCCTTTTAGGCCCACAAAATGCTTGACAAATGCTTACAATACTTACTATACTAGCACTTGTAAGGGGCATGCTCAGCCTCTTATCTTGCAGACGTACTTGGTTTTACTTCCACCTAATGAAGAAATTCCAAACACGGGGCGGTTTATCCTTATAAACCTGCGCCGCGCTCGCGGCGTGTTGGCTCCGTTACGTCCAGGTTTGCGCAATTCTGCCAGGAAGGCGCAAATCTATTGTAGCAAATAAAGAGCCGTTTGGGTTAGCAAAGTTAAGGTTTTGCCGCGTCCGCCCCATGTGAAAAGGGTTCTCCGGCCGGAAAACTTGGCTTTGCAGCCCGGCGGACGGAGTGAATATGGCAATATGCTTGCTTAAATTGCTGCTTAGCGCCGTGGTAGCGGTGGGGCTGTGGGGGTTTGTGTGTGATGTAATTGCATTTCTGGAAGGAGAGTAGCACTGGCGTGAAAAATGGGAAATAAAATATAATATATAATTATGAAATCTGGATTTTCCATTAACATTTACGGCCTTATTTTTTCAATTATGATTGTAATGGCCGTATTGACCTACCTTCTTCCCGCCGGGCAATACGACACCATCCAAAAAGACGGACGTTCTTATACCGTAGCGGGTTCTTACCACCGGGTAGACCCCAACCCCCAAGGGCTGGGTGCTGTGCTGACCGCTCCTGCCAAAGCCTTTGGCGATTGTGCCGATATTATCGTGTTTATTTTTATTACCGGCGCCATTTTTACCATATTGGAGCGCACGGGGACGGTAAACGCCGTTATTTTAGGCACCAGTTATCTGTTCTCCCGAAGGGAAGGCCTTAAAAAGTTTTTTATTCCCGCCAGTATGATTTTGTTTTCGCTGGGGGGGGCGGTATTTGGAATGGAGGAAGAAACGCTGATTTTCATTCCGCTGTTTATCCCGCTGGCGCTTTCGCTGGGGTACGATACGGCGGTGGGCGTGAGTATACCGTTTTTAGGCGCGTGGGTGGGCTTCGGCTCGGCCTTTATGAACCCGTTTACAGTGGGGATTTCGCAAGGAATTGCCGAACTGCCGCTCTACTCCGGTTTGGGGTACCGCCTGATTGTGTGGGGAATTTGCACGGCGGTCGTCATTTTGTTTGTAACCATTTATGGCGAACGCGTGCGCAAAGACCCGAAAAAAAGCATTACCTACGAGGCCGACCGCGAAAAACGCAAACATTTGCATTTAAATGTCCTGCAAAAGCCGGAGTTTAAGCGGTCCCACATTGCTATTTCCATTGTGTTTGCATTGGGAATGGCGGGGCTGGTGTACGGGGTGGCCGTATACCACTGGTACATTATTGAAATTTCCGGCCTGTTTTTAGGCGTAGGTTTAGTAGCCGCCGTGATTGGGCGGCTGAGCCTGAACCAGACGACGGACGCCATTATTGACGGCGCGCGCAGTATGGTCAGCGTGTCCATTATGTTGGCGCTGGCGCGGGCGATTGTGGTCATTGCGTCCGACGGACGCATTTTGGATACGGTGCTTCATTCCATTGCGCAGGCCATTGGGCAACTGCACCCGCTGGCGGCGGTGGAAGGGATGTTCTGGGCGCATACGTTTATTAACTTTTTTGTGGCGTCCGGTTCCGGGCAGGCCGTGCTTACGATGCCGGTAATGATTCCCCTTTCGGACTTATTGGGCATTAGCCCACAGCTTTCCATTTTGGCGTACCAATTCGGCGAAGGCTGGACCAACGCCATTATCCCTACCGCCCCGGTTACGATGGCGGCTATCGGAATGGCGGGTATCCCGTGGCTGAAGTGGGCGCGCTGGAACATTTGGCTGCAAGTGGTGCTGGCGGTGCTTTCCATGTTACTTTTAATCCCGCCGTTTTTAATGCACTGGTAAATCCTTCCTGCTTATTTGAAAGGGCCCGGTGAGGGCCCTTTTTTATGCCTTCCTTGCATCTTGTCTGCGAGGACTTTCCTTCCTATGCCCAACCATTTTACCAAAACAGATTTGGAAAATATCATTTTTGCCCGCGCGGCCCGCGTGCGGGCGGAAGTGTATGGGAAACGAGGCGAGCTGGCTGCCGCATCCGGGGACTTTTGCCTGCAGGTAATGCTATGTGTGTACAATGCTTTTTTTGCCGAAGAAAACCGGGCCTTTTTGGGGCCGGACGGTGCGGAGGAGGCGGCCCTTTGGCGGTTGTTTGCGGCGGAGCGGAGGGGTTTACCCCCGCTGGTGCGGGCGTATGGCGTGCCGTTTTTTAAGCGGGATTTTTGGGCGGAACTGTTTTGGATTTCCGGGAAGGAAACTTGCTTTGGGAAAGGAAAAATTCTCGTAGAGGTTCCCGCCGCGGATGAGTGCCGGCTGCGTGGTGGAGCAACGGAGATTCCCGGGCGTTGGATAAGGGACGGCTCCGGCGGATAACGCCGTCGGCACGGGGCAGCGGAGCGCTTTGGGCTGGGGGGAAACGGCACAATTATTTTGCCGCCCAAATGCACTGCCCGTTAAAACCAGCGGTTAGTTGCCGGGGTATTGCAGAAGCTGTTTGATGATATTTTCGTGAATGCGCAAAATGGCTTCGTCTTTAGAGGCTAAATTGTTTGCCATTAATACAAAAGCTACAGGCTGGCCGTTGGCGTCTTTTACATAACCGGCGACGGTTTTTACTCCGTCTACGGTGCCACCTTTTACGCGCACATCCTGGATTTGGTGCCGTGGTTTGAGAAAATAGCGCAGCAGCAATAAATCGCCCCGGTCGTTGGGGGTAGCCAGCGAATCGTAATAATATTTAAAATAGGGGCTTTGGGTCATAAAAGTAAGGGTGCGCAGCAACACGCGCGGGGTGAGCAGGTTATCGCGTGCCAGGCCGCTTCCGTCATACAAAACGGCTTCTTCGCTGTTGGCTAATTTGTTTTTGCGTAAAAATTTTTCCAGTTCGGCTAACCCGTTTTGAACGCTTCCCTTTTTCCCGGCGTGCAGGGCAAGCTGCCTGAGCAGGGCGTCTGCGTACAAATTAAAACTGCGCTTGTTGACGATAAGCACAATGTCCTTTAATTGGGGGGAGTGGTACGTGTCCAAGAGTGTCATAGGTGCATAGTCCGGTTCCAGTTCCGTGGTTTGGGTATTTCCGCCGACGGGTATGCCAGTTTCGCGCAAGGCGTTACGCAGGGCGTGGGCGGCAAACAGCGCCGAATCGGGCAGGGCCGCTTTGATGGAAAACCCGGTAAAATGGGTGGGAATGGTGCCGTAAATTTCCATTTCGTACTGCCCGGGGGCGCCATAAGCATAGGCGTTGTCGCGCCTGTTTTTGGCGTCGGTGGTAACGAAGCTTTTTATCGTAAGGCCGGGGACTTCCGGGTCGGTATAAGATACTTCTGCCGGTTTGGCGTCAAACGGCTGGGGTTTAAAGTGAATGGTAAACAGGTTGTCGTTAAAATAGAGCGGGCTTGCCGGGGCGGCGTAGTAGTTGCCAATATTTTCCCAGTTTACTTTTGGGGCGATGGACGGCCCTTCAAATGCAGACACATCGGCGTAAATGTTTCCTTCCACGCGGGAAATGCCGGCCTTTTGGACGACCTTCGCCCAATGTTTGGCTACATGCTGCCAAGTTTCTGCGCCGGGCACGCGGGTGGAGCCGAGGGTGGGGTCTCCTCCGCCGCGCAGATATAAGTCCCCTTTTAAAACGCCTTTTTCATCCGGTTTTGCCGAGGCATACAAACGGGTTTGAAAGCGGTGCTCCGGGCCGAACGTTTCCAGCGCGGCGGCGGTGGTAAGCAGTTTTAACGTGGAGGCCGGCGTCAGGCGCCTGTCGGCATTGACGGCGAAAATCTCCTGCCGGGTGCCGTCCGTATAGGCCGCCAAGCCGCCCCACCAGGCCCCGTTTAACACCGGGTGTTGGAGTTGCTGTTCCACAAATTGCTGTACGTCGGGCGCCGGTGCAGCGCCGAGCAAAAAGAAAGACAAAAGCGCATAAAAACGTTTCATATACATATAGAATATCAAAAAATGCGGCGGCGCGGCAGGACGTAAAAATAAATTCGGGTTGGGAAAACGGCCTTCCGCAGAGCGATAAAAAACCCCGCCTAAGCGGGGGAAAAACAGTCGGTCAGTTAAACCACGGATACCATTTGTCTTTGTCGCGGATGTTGATTAAAAGAGAAACCGCCAACATATCGCGTGCGTTTAAGGCTTGGGGCTTATCTATATTGCAAAGGAATTTATCAAAGGGGGTGTGGGCGTTTTCAATAGAGCCTTTGCTGTCCATTTGCCCTTCAATATCGTAATCGGCACGTAAAAGGCCCCACAAGTGTCCGCAAATTTTGCGCAGCACCGCCCGCCCGGCACTCCGTTCCGTGATAGCTGCTAAGGAGTTCCCTTCCTTGGTAAAAAGCTGCCAGGTGCGCCGCAGGGCAAAGCGTTTGCGGGTAACCGTCAGCACCTCTTTGGAACGGGCGAAATAAATTTCATACCGCTCGTGCGACCAGCCAAACCCTTTTTGCAAAATGACGGCGGCTTTTTGGCCTTTGCGGTCAAACAGGGTAATTTCCCGCAGAATGAGTTGGGACCATACAATCCCGCAGAAAAACACCACCGCGCCCAGCGGGATAGCCAACGAACACGCGGAATACAGCGTGCTATAAATAAACGGAGAAATCCCAATCAGGCGCGTGGCCTGCAAATATCCGGCTCCGGCCATAGTCAGCAGGGCCAGCACGATTACCAGCAACCCGCCAAAGAGCAGTACACTGTCCCAGCGGGAAGAAAGCGAAGTTAAAATATTGCCCTGGTTATCTTTGGCGCGGAAGATAAGCGACGGGGTGCCGTAAAGGCGTTTAAACTGAATGGGATAAAGCGAATTGGGGTTGGCTGGCGGGGCCGGTTTCTGCCGGGAAACAAATAGATGTACACAGCCTGTTGCGCCAAGCAACAGGGCAAACAATACCAATAAACCCACAATGGCGTCGAACCCGTGCCCCAACCGGCGTACATATGGGGGCATATGTTTGGATAAGAGCGTATCCACTTTTAAGCGGGCTAACTTTTTCTTGAGGGCGGAACGTTTTCCGGCGGCGGGTTTTTTAGCGGACGTTTGAGCAACTTGCTGTTCTGCGGAGGGTTGTGCTGCAGGAAGGGCGAGGTCCAGCGTTTCTTCGTGCACGGCGGGCAGGGCGGCAATATCATAGGCGCGCGGGTCTTTTAAATCCATTTCCACCGAAACGGGTTCCGCTTTTTTAACCGGAGAAATGAACGAAAACACCAAGTCCGTTTCCGCATACGATAAATCTTTTGCCAAAATGGAATAGGCTTTTTTATCAATTAAAAAGTAACCGGCGCTGAAGTCGTTTTTAGGCGTAAAAAAACTGATGTAGAAGAACGGGTCCCCGGTGGAAAATTCAATGCGTTTTACTTCTTCGCCGGTATAGGAATTGCCGATGACCTGCATTTTTTTGCTTTTTACTTCCGCCAAATCGGACGTAATTTTTTGTTCAATGCACGTTTCGGTAGAACAGTCCACCGCCTTAATGTCTATGCGGGCGGAGCCTTTTTGCAGGGTCAGTACGCTGTCTGCGGAGAGAGTTTTGGGCTGTGTCCAGCCGGCAGGCATATCCAGGGTAAACGCGCCGTCCTGCGACGTAAAAACATCCGCCCAGCCCAGCTGGGCCGTCGCTAAAGCAAAAAACAACCCTATAGTTTTTAAAAGCGTGTGGTGTGCCATATGTAAATTATTATATTATATTCCGGAGATTTTGGAACGCTTTTTTCTCCTACGCGCGCGAAAACTTATGATTGTACGGCTGATTTTAAAATTGTATGATATCTATATAGCAGTTTAAAGGCGGTGAATAAATGGCGCAGAAAAACTATTTTAACGAACGTTTAATGGCGTTTAAAGCACAGTTGCAAAAAAACAAACTGGACGGGTTTGCCGTAACCAATAACCTGGACCAGTTTTATTTATCCGGCTTTTATTTTTATCCGGATGAAGCCGTTTTTTTGATACACAAAAAAGGCATTACCTGTTTTACGCGGGGGCTGTATGTGGAGCCGTTTAGCAAGTTTGCGCCGTATATGGAAGTTATCGGCGATGATGGACAGCGGATTGTGGCCGCCATTGAAAAAGCCCACAAATTGGGCTTAAAACGCCCCGGGTTTGACGCCGCCAAGGAAACCTTTATCTCCGGCGGATTGCTGCGCGACGGCGGGTTTATTCCGTCCGCCAGTTTTATTACGGCCCAGCGCGAATGTAAAGACGCCGCCGAACTCAAACTCCTGCGCGAATCCAACCGCATTGCCTATTTAACTTACGAATATATTAAGCCCCGCATTAAAACCGGGATGACCGAATTTGAAGTGGCGGCCGAAATGGAACGCTTTATGCGCGCACACGGCGCCACCACCACCTCGTTCTACACCATTGTTGCCTTTGGCGAAAACGCCGCCAACCCGCACCACGAAACCAGCGCCCGCAAACTAAAAGCCGAAGACGCCGTGCTGATGGATTTTGGCTGTATCTACAAAGGCTACTGCTCGGACATTACCCGCAGCTGGTGGCACGGCAAAAAAGAACCGGCTGAATATACCAAGATTTGGAAAATCGTGGATAAAGCCCGCAAACAGGGTATTAAAAAAGTGGGCGTCGGCGTGCCCTGTAAGCAGGTGGATGCCGCCGCGCGCGATCTCATCGCCGCCGCCGGATATGGGGAATATTACACCCACGGCACCGGCCACGGGGTGGGAATTGAAATCCACGAAAACCCGTACAACAGCCAGCTTTCCAAAGCGGTGTTGGCGGAAGGGAACATCGTAACGGTGGAACCCGGTATTTACCTGCCCGGCAAATTTGGCGTACGGCTGGAAGATACGGTGGCGGTTGCCAAATCCGGCGCTAAAATTTTAACGAAGAAATAATTTTATGGCTGTCAAAAACTTAGCTTCCCAACGCTTGTCCGATTTGCGCCGCGTGTTAAAACACGCCGGGGTGGACGGTTATCTTACCGTTTCCCCGTTGGAACAGCGGTATTTGAGCGGAATTGAATTAAACGCAGGGGAAGCCGTCTTTTTGGTAACGCCGTCCAAAGGCTATTGCTTAACCAAACGGATGATTGCCAGCAAAATGACGCCTGCCGGCAAGTTTATCAAAACGGTGTTGGTGCCGTATGGCGGTATGCTGGAAGGCGCACTGGAAAAAATCAAACAGCTGGAGCTTAAACACGTGGTGTTTGACCCGGCGCTTGTAGATTTAGCCTGCGGGCAAAAGTTGCTTAATGCCGGGTTGTGCAAGGCCGAAGGGTTAATTGGCGAAATGCGTATGGCCAAATACGCCGACGAAGCCGCTAAACTCCGCAAATCCTGCCAAATCGCCTGGCACGCGTTTGAAGAAGTCCAACCGCAGATTAAAACCGGTATGACGGAAGACGAAGTGCGCATTTTAATGGCTTTGGCGCTGTTTAAGCGCGGGGCCGATTTTATTCCGTTTAACATTGTCTGCTTCGGCGAAAACACCGCCGACGCCCACCATACCCCTTCCAAAACGCGCAAGCTTAAAGACGGGGAAGCGGTACTGATGGATTTTGGCTGCAGCTACGAAGGATATATTTCCGATATGACGCGCAGCTGGTGGCACGGCAAAAACGAGCCGGCCGAATATACACAGATTTGGAACATTGTAGACCAGGCCCGCCGGGCGGGGGTAAAAGCCCTGCGTGCGGGCGTGAGCGCGGGCGCGGTGGACGCCGCGGCGCGCGGCGTAATAGAAAAAGCCGGCTATGGGAAGGAATTTTTTCATACCACCGGCCACGGCATCGGTTTGCAGGAACACGACCGCCCGATTTTGCGTGCGGGCGCGCCGGACGTGCTGGAAGAAAATTACGCGGTTACGGTGGAACCTGGCATCTATTTTGAAGGACGCTGGGGGATACGTTTGGAGGACAGCTTTTTAGTCACCCAAAAAGGTTCCAAAAAATTAACGCAGAAATAATTCCGGGCTTCGGCCCAAAAAGAGGTAGAAAATGCTTAGCACGACAGAATTTCGCGAAGGTCTTATTTTTGAAGACGAAAACGGTCAGCTGGTAGAAATCATTGAATTCCAGCACCACCGCAAAAGCCAAGCCCGCGCCGTAGTGCGCGTGAAATTGCGCAACATCAACACGGGTTCCGTGATTGAAACGTCCTACCGCCCCGAAGATAAATTTAAAGAAGTGGAAGTGGAAAAACGCCCCTTCCAGTATCTTTATACCAACGGCGATATGGCTACTTTTATGAACACCGAAACCTACGACCAGGTGGAAGTGGAAGTAAAAAAACTGGGCGATTTGACCAAATACTTAAAAGACAATATGGACGCTATCGGCATTTACATCAACGATAAACTCTTTAACGTGGAACTGCCGATCAAAGTACCGCTTAAAATCGCCTCCACCGTTCCCGGCGTGAAAGGCGACACCGTTGCCAACACCACCAAAGAAGCTACGCTGGAAACCGGCGCCGTTATCAAAGTGCCGCTCTTTATCAACGAAGGCGACACGGTGCTCGTGGACACCCGCACCGGCAACTACGTGGAACGCGTGGCCGCGTAATGTTTTGGATAAAGCGCACGGCCCTGGCTGCGGTGCTGTTGGCCGTTTCGTGCGGGCTGTGCGCTTTTGATGTGCAGTACGGTTCTTTTTTTAACGTTTCTCAAATTGCGCTCCAGGAAGGCCGCCCGGTGCTGCCACTGGCGCGCGGCAAATACGCCAATGTGCGCGTATTGGATAAAGGAACTTTTTCGTTTTTAAAAACCTGCGGGAAGGCCGTTTGCCGGCAGGAAAGTGCATTGGCTGATCCGCGCGTATATGAAATACGCGCCGCGCTGACCCGCAAAGGAATGTGGATTGCCGATGTGTCGTTTGGGGACAAATGGCTGGTGACGTTTCTGGTGTTTAAAAACCCGGACGGATATAGCGTAGTGGAACCGGAAAATTTTACTTTTTTAGATCATAGGCTAAAAGCGCAGGTACACCGGTTGCTGGCGCAGGAAGCCGAACGGTTGGGGGATATTCCCGCCCCCGCGCAGGATGATAAATGAAGTGTACGTTAAAACGCACGGGCGAAGTGTTGGCGCAGGAAGTGGAAACAGCCAATACTTTTTTGGCCCGCTTGAAAGGGCTGATGTTTCGCCGGGAATTAAAACCCGGCGCCGGATTATTGCTGGATCCGTGCCCGCAAATTCACACGTGTTTTATGCGTTTTAACATAGATGCAATTTTTTTTGATAAAAACGGGTTCGTATTGTATGTAGCCGAGCAGATGAAACCGTGGCGTTTTGGGCGGTTTGTACGCGGCGCACGCTATACGCTGGAGCTCCCCGGAGGCAGTTTAGCCGGACGGGTGCAGAAAGGCGATGAAGTTATTTTATCGTAATCCGGGCAGGAACGGTGATAATTTGAGGTTGACGATGAAAATAAAACAAACGGTTTTGGCGTTTTTAGCTTTAGTGCTGTGCGCCGCGGGGGCGTCCGCCCGCAACATTTGGGACGATTTCAGTGCAAACGTAACGCGCGATAATGTGCGGGCGTTTACGAAAGACTTAGGCGGCCTGATTGGCTCCGGCACTTACACCACGGGGCGTATTTTGGGTTGGGGCGGATTTCAGATTGGTCCGCGCGGAAGTATGGTGTTCCGGATGAGCCAGGGCAACGGGGCGGATTACGCCACCAAACAACATACCGCTTTGGGCGACCGCGACGAAGTGGGCGAAGTCTTTTATCCGTGGCTGCAGGCCGATATCGGTATGCCCTTCCGCATTGACGGGTTCATCCGCGCCAGCAGCTACCAAGGACTTACGATTGCCGGCGGCGGCTTGCGTTGGGGGATTACGCGCCCGAGCGAAGTGCTGGGTTCTTTCCAGCCGATGTTGGTCGTGGCGGCGCATAGTGCCAGTGCGCGGGATTTTTCCGCTACGCACTACAACGCCAGTTTGGTGCTTTCTATGAAGTTTAAATACTTTGTGCCTTACATCGGCGGAGGGGTGGATTATACGACGCTGAATATTAACCAAGCTTCGTTGGAGCCGTCTATGGAAGGAGAGAGCGAACACGCCGCCACCGCGCGTGCCACGGCGGGGTTCAATTTTAAATTGCCGTCGTATATGGATTTGAGCTTAGCCGCCAACTATGCTTATTACGGGCTGGGGGCGGAAGCTTCCTTGACGTTGCGGTTTTAAGCAGTATTTTACGTGTGATAAGCGGGCCGGAATAATTTTCCGGCCCGCTTTTTTGTTGTTTTCAAAACTACAGAAACCCAGACGTGTTAGCGGGCATAGCGAAGGGAACCAAGCTTTGACCCGCTCTTTGCGCAAACATTTCCAAATTTGAAGGGGCCCTTTTTCTGGCGCCAGAAAAAGGGCGAAAAAGAGCGCCGCCCCAGGGAGCCACAAAAATCACTTTCAAACGGGAAATTTTATAACTCGCGCGGGCTGCGCCCCGCGCTCAAACAATAAAATTTCTAATCCGTTTGAAAGGCTTTTTGTAGACGGCTCTAAAGGGGCGGTTAAACGGCAACGGCAACAACCACGACAACGACAACGACAACAGCAACGACACAACAAAAGTGGAAACGCCTTTCTTTTTTTGAAATAGCGTGACAGCGCGGAAACAGCGTGGCTCCATTAGTCGTGCTAGCGGGCATAGAGTTGGGAGCCCCGGTTCGGGGCCTTGACGCGTTTTTTTTTTTTGATAAATTTTGGCTATGAACAAAATTTATCAAAAAACCTTCTTTTACGCTAAAAACCCCGCAATAAGCCATTTTGGCGGGTTTACACTTATAGAACTGCTTGTTGTCGTGCTGATTATCGGCATTTTGGCGGCGGTGGCGCTGCCGCAATATGAAAAAGCGGTAATGAAATCCCGCCTAGCAACTATGCGTACAGTGGCGGAAAATATCAAAAAAGCCGAAGAAATTTACTATATGGCCAATGGCTACTATGAAGCCGATACGGACAAATTGGATATTGATTATAAGGGAGCGTGCACGGGGAATGACGTCCTTCGCTGTAACGATTTGTTTTATGTGGATATTATGGGGGGGACTGGAGTGGTAACCTCTCCGCAATCTTTATTTATCCGGGTGCATTACTGTCCGGGAGTAACAAGCTTGTCGGAATGTTATACCAAAGAAATTTTTGAATACCGGGTATGGTTGGATAATTCCGCTAATCCGGGGAAAAGGGAATGTATGGGTTATAGAGGGAACGGACATCAATTTTGCAATATGATAAATGCGGCACAATAATATAAAACCCCCGGCGGTTACCGTCGGGGGTTTTGATATGCCAACAGGGCAAAATTTAGTTGCCTTTGTAGTAGATTTCTTTTTTGGTTTTATCGGCCGCTTCTTTGCCGGCGGCGTCTTCCAGCACGCGGAAGGCAAAGTCAATCGTCGCCGCGGCCGATTTGCCGCTGATGATATTGCCGTCCTTTACGGCGTAGTCTTCGCAGTAGGTGCCGCCAAAATCCTCATTCATTGCGGTAAAGCAGGTATAGCGGCGGCCCTTTAAATAACCGGCGCGGCCCAAAATTGTCGGGCCGGCGCAAATGGCGGCTATGGTTTTGCGGGCGTCCATAAATTGCTTGATGAGGGCTTGCACGGCGGGGCTGGCTTCCATGGCTTTGTACTGCGGCCCGCCGGGCATTACCAGTAGGTCGTATTTATTCCCGTCCAAAGCGGAAAACGGCAGCAGTTTCGTGCAGGTTAAGCCAAAGCGCCCGGTGGCGTCTTTATCTAATAAAGAATAAACATCCACGTCCACGCCGCCGCGGCGCAAAATGGCAAATGTGCCTACGGCTTCAATTTCTTCAAATCCGTCCGTTACCAGCATACATACTTTTTTCATTATTCTTCCTCCGCGTGTCTTGCTTCATACGGTTCAAATTGTCCGGGAAACAGAAAATCTTCCACGATGCGCGCGCAGTCGGCCACGCAGCCGCGGCAGGAGCGCAGGCGGTCGGTTTTGCCGTCGGTCCCGCGCAAAAGCGCGCAGCAGCAGGTGGTATTCCAATCTTCAAACTGTTTGGTCATTTTTTGGCCCAGTTCAAAGGTGGAAAATTTAGACGCAGGCGCTTGCATATTGGCGTCGCTGTTTTTCAGGCCGGCCAGCATCATCATTGCGCATACGGAACCGCAGGTTTCGTAGCGTTTGGCAATGCCCAGGCCGTAAGCTTCCACCGCGCGGAAGGCGGTTTTTTCGTCCATACCCAACAGATCGCAATAGGTGCAGGCCACGGCTTGGGCGCAGTTGTAACCGTTTTTATGTTTGTTTTTGGCTTCTTGAACGCGTGATTTCATCATAATCATAAAAAGAGCTCCGCTCTTGTGGGCGGAGCTCAAAAACTATTTGGCGGCTTTTTGGAGCGCGCTTACCTTGTCGGTCGCTTCCCAGGGGAATTCTTTCCGTCCGAAATGCCCGAAAGAAGCGGTAGCAAGATAGATGGGATTTCTGAGTTTAAAGTACTCAATAATTCCCCGCGGCGTAAGCGGGAAAATCTTTTGCGCGATTTGCGCAAGTTTTTCATCCGGCAGGGCACCCGTTCCGTCCGTATCCACGTAGAACCCTACGGGTTCATCGCGCCCGATGGCGTAAGCGATTTGCACCGTACACTCTTTAGCCAGTTTGGCGGCTACGATGTTTTTGGCGATATAGCGCGCCATATAGGCGGCGGAGCGGTCCACTTTTGTCGGGTCCTTGCCGGAGAAGGCGCCCCCGCCGTGCGGGCAGCGGCCGCCATAGGTGTCCACGATAATTTTGCGTCCGGTAAGGCCGGTGTCGGACTGCGGGCCGCCGATGACGAATTTGCCCGTCGGGTTGATGTAAATTTTGGTGTCCTTATCTATCCATTTTTTGACGGCGGGGATAATAGCGGCGGCTTCAATTTCGCGTTTGGATTTTTCGGTAATTTTGTTGCCGGAGCGGTCCAAAATATCTTCGGTGTGCTGGGTGGAAACGACAATCGTGTCCACGCGCACGGGTTTGCCGTCGTGGTATTCCACAGTCACCTGGCTTTTGGCGTCGGGGCCCAGGTAGGGCAGCATTTTGGTGCGGCGGGCTTTTTCCAAGTTTCTTAAAATATCGTGCGACAATACGAGCGAAAGCGGCATATATTCCAGCGTTTCGTCCACCGCGTAGCCGACCATGAGCCCCTGGTCGCCCGCGCCGCCCACATCCACGCCCTGGCTGATGTCGGGCGATTGCTTGCCGATGACGTTAATTACTGCGCAGGTTTTGTAGTTGAAACCGTATTTGGCGTCGTCGTAGCCGATGTTTTTAATCACGTCGCGC
Source organism: uncultured bacterium (assembly GCA_949297775.1). Taxonomy (GTDB): domain Bacteria; phylum Elusimicrobiota; class Elusimicrobia; order Elusimicrobiales; family Elusimicrobiaceae; genus Avelusimicrobium. Next base: position 1,799 of record CASFTM010000003.1, on the reverse strand, counting down.
GCGATTTGTTCCACATCCACCCACGTGCGGGTGGTAATTTCGCCCCCGACGATGACCAGCCCCCTCGTGATATACGTTTCGCAGGCGACGCGGGCGGTTTTGTCTTTTTTCAAAATTTCGTCTAAAATCGCGTCGGAAATTTGGTCGCAGACTTTGTCCGGGTGCCCTTTGGAAACGGATTCGGAAGTAAAGAAACATTTTCCTTGTTTAATCATATACCTGCTCCTAACGCCGCTTGAGGGGAAACGGCGCATTTAATTTATAATATATTATACCATTTGCCAAAGGGGGGAAAATGACCCAAAAATTTATTTCTTGGAACGTAAACGGCATCCGCGCGGTGGAAAAGAAAGGCTTTTTGAGCTTTTTGTCTTCCTGCGGGGCCGATATTTTAGCCGTGCAGGAAACGAAAGCCTGCCCGCAGCAGCTTTCGGACGCGTTGCAAAACCCGCCGGGGTATCACGCCTTTTACTGCTGCGCCGCGCGCAAGGGCTACAGCGGCGTGGCGTGCTTTTGCAGACAAAAACCGCTTGCCGTAACCGAAGGCTTGGGCGTGGAAGAATTTGACGCGGAGGGCCGCACGCTTATTTTGGAATATCCCAATTTTTACTTTTTAAATATTTATTTTCCCAACGGCGGGCAGGGGGAAGAAAGAATTGCGTTTAAACTGCGCTTTTACGAACGGTTTTTGGAAAAAAGCCAAGAGTTGTTCCAAACCGGGAAAACGGTCATTGCGTGCGGGGACGTGAACACCGCACACCAAGAAATTGACTTGGCCCGCCCCAAAGAAAACGCCAACGTGACGGGCTTCCTGCCCGAAGAACGCGCCTGGCTGGACCGCTTTTTTGCGCAAGGTTACGCCGACGTATACCGCGCGTTTGAAAAATCGGGCGGGCACTACACGTGGTGGGACTACAAAACCCGCGCGCGGGAACGCAATGTGGGCTGGCGGCTGGATTATTTTATGATTAACGAAAAATCGTTGCCGCTGGTTACGCACGCGGATATTTTAACGGACGTAATGGGTTCGGACCATTGCCCGGTTGAAATGGAAATTAATTTATAGCGTTGTAAAAACTTGGCAAAGCTACACAAAAAACGGCCGCTTCGGGAAAATCCGGGGCGGCTTTTAATTGCGCAAAAACGTCCTTTGTTGGGCTGTTTTTTGTTGGGAATCTTAAAAGGGCTTGACTCGTTTTTTTTTTTTGATACAGTGGGGTTACGGTTCGGGAAAGGTTATATTAAAACTCCTACAGTACCCTTTCCCGGGCCGCACTCAAAAAAGGAGAAAGGCTTATGAATAATAAGAAGGGTTTCACCCTGATTGAACTGCTGGTGGTGGTGCTCATCATCGGCATTTTAGCCGCAATGGCTATGCCGCAGTACTTCAAAGCGGTGGAACGCTCCCGCATGACGGAAGCGGACCAATTGTTGTCTTCTATCGCCCAGGCCCAACAGCGCAAATACTTGCAGATTAACAAGTATACCACTGATTACAGAAGCTTAGACGTTGCCCCGAAAGGTGCAACCGGATCTACCTTTTACACCAAAGGAGACCCAGTGACAGGCGGCGGAAACGGCTTTGAAGTCGTCATGTCCGGCACGACGTATGCCGATGGAAAAGCGACTGCTACCCGTGTGGCTGGCACCAGCGGAACGTTGCAGTATAAGTATACTTTGTCCCGCAAATATACGAGCGACAAGACGACTTGTAGCGCTTCGGATGCGAACGCTGGCTCGCTGTGCGCCGACTTCTGCGGGGTGGATATCTCTGGAGATGCTTCTTCGTTTAAATGCTG
>CASFTM010000002.1 GCA_949297775.1 uncultured bacterium | reverse complement strand
AACTATGTCTTTTAAGAAGAAGCGAGCCTTCACGTTAACGGAATTGTTGGTAGTGGTTATCGTGATAGGCGTACTGTCGGCAGTGGTATTGCCGAAGTTCAATAAAGTAATAGAAACGCGCAAGACGACGGAAGCGGAGGAGCTGATGTCGGCGGTGCGCACGGAGCAGGAACGTCGGTGTGCGCTGGACAAGAACTACTTGGCGGACTTGTCCAAGCTTACGGATGTATTGCCGTCTAGCGACACGAAGAATTTCAGCTACAGCGTAACGAGCACGGGCATAGAAGCGCAGAGCAAAGGGAAGTATGGCTATACGTTAAAGATGCCGTCGTACCGGGACGGTCGTTTGTGCTGCGACAGTGCGGAACAGTGCGCGAAGCTGAATAAAGATTATCCGTTATGCAGTGAATTAATCGCATACGCGGACTATCAGAGCGGCGCGGAATGCGCTGGGGAGCCTGAACCGCGGGAATGCGTGGGAGCCTCCACACAGGCGTGCGGATGTAAAGGAATGGGCGTACGGCGTGCGGATGTAAAGGAATGGGCGTACAGACGCGTACGTGCAATACTACTACGGGGCAGTGGAGTGCGTGGGGGGCGTGCAGCATATCGGACGCGTGTGAATGTACGGACCCGCAGCCGGCGAGCAGCCAAACGTGTAACGGCTGCGGCACGCAGACGCGCACGGTAACGTGTAACACAGCCACCGGGCAATGGGATACGGGCGCCTGGAGTGAATGCGATAAGGAAATAAGTGATTGCGAAGAGTGCCCGGAAGGATTTGAACGTAATGAATTTGGAATTTGCGAAGCCAGTTGTTTGGATTGGTGCGGCGTATCTCCCCGTCCTACATACAACAGCCCTTCCTGCTATACGTTAAATGATGAACTCAATAAACTCTATCCTGGGTATGAAGCTGCCGGCTTTGAAATGGTAACTCGTGGTTGGACTGCCGCTGCCACGTACCGGGAAGGGGATGACCCTCGGGAAAAATGCGCAAAATGTAATACCCAATATCGGTCGCCTTGTTTAGCGATGTATTCGGTGTCAGCTGATGGCAAGTGGACGAAAATACGTGATGCATCTTCTATTGCCAATCACCCCACCTGCAGCTGCCCGCTTTGCCCCAACGGTGCCAAAGCGGTGAACAAGCAACATCCCAACGGCGGAACAGTGGCAACCTGCGAGGAAGACTGCCCCCCTGGAGAGGAGCGGGACCCGAACAATGGAAACCGATGCCGCAAAGTATACAAATTTGTACCGGTTAAAAAGAATGTATTGGTGGGCTGGCGATTTGCGGGGAATCCCTCCAGCAGTTCGGCTGGGTTGACCTATGGACAGAGTGTTATTACATACTATGAAGGAGGGTCCCCGTCGGGCCCCAATGGGAATAACTGTACAGTAGAAGTGGTGAACTTTCAAAATTCACATTCTGCCGGACATTTGGGCCTAGATGGAAAATGCAAAGGTAACGGTTATGCTTCTGGACAGGAAATTATGTGCACCCGGTGCAGCAAGTATTCTGCTACGTGCGGGGAATCTTGTTTAGCTAATGACGGTGGACTGTTTAATACTCCGCTGGATATCCGCAAAGGCTGCTCGTCCTGTGTTGGTTTGAGTTTTTCTTCCGCTGATGGACAATGCGCCGTAGGCAAAGTTGTTCAGGGAGAAGCCTACTTCTGCGAAGCACAGGAGCAGTAAAACAGTTAACAGCTATAAACGGATTTGCCCCAAAGTGATTTGGGGCAAATCTTTTTTCCCTGAAAAAGAAGTAAAACATTGGTTGGAGGGTGTTGTGCCCGCTTACGGCAATACAAGAACGGTGGGTTTTAACCAAACCGTGTTAATGGGCATAGAGAGGCTAGCCTCTGGGCCGTTGCGCAAGAGTGCAACATTGCAGGAATAGTGTGTCCCAAACTAATCGTGTTGGCGGGTATAGAGAAGGGAGCCCAGGCTCTGGGCCCCGGCAAGGGGGGCTCTTTTCCCGGCGCCAGAAAAAGGGCGAAAAAGAGCGCCGGCCCAGGGCCCCATAAAAATCACTTTCAAGCGGGAAATAAATTTATTTGTACTTTTTCCGGTGGGAAAAAGTACCAAAAAGCGCCTCCCCAGGGTCCCATAAAAAGCAGTTTTAAACGGGGAATTTTAGGTCCCATAAAAAGCAGTTTTAAACGGGGAATTTTACAACTCGCGCGGTTCCCCGCGCTCAAACAAATAAAATTCCTAATCCGTTTAAAACGCTTTTTATAGACGGGGCAAAAGGGCCGGATAAACGGCAACGGCAACGACAAAAGCGGAAACGACTTCCCTTTTTTGATAGCGCGGCATTGCGGGAACGGTGTAGCCCCCACTAGTCGTGTGAACGGATGAAGGAAAGGGAGGGGCGGCCCGCCCCTTGATTTGTTTTTTTTTTTTGATAAATTTTGGCTATGACCAAAATTTATCAAAACCCCTTCCCGGCGAAGAAAAACGCCGGATTTGCGCTAATAGAGCTGTTAGTGGTCGTTTTAATTATTGGTATTTTGGCGGCAGTAGCCTTGCCGCAGTATACCAAAGCGGTGGAAAAATCCCGCGCCACCCAGGCGCTGACGTTACTTTATTCCCTGCAGCAGGCATTTGAAACATATTATATGGCTAACGGCGAATATCCCACCTTGTTTGACCAAATGGATGTGGATATGACCGCGTGGACGGGAAGCGAAAAATGGCTTGCCACCGGTTTTACAGATACCCGTTCCAATGGGGATTGGTCCTTGCAAATTATCCACAATGCCTCTCACGCCGGTTTATATATGGGGCGGCTGTCTGGGGTCTATCGGGGGGCGGGGTTTGGCTTTTTTGGAAGGAGTAACAGCCTGCCGGAAAAAACGATCTTGTGCATAGAACGGGTGGCCAATGGCCTCGTATTTGAAAAAAATTCGGGGGATTATTGCGTAAAGCTCTTTCACAGCCCGGCTTCACCTATTTTCGGAAATGGACGTTATTATCGCATGCAGTAGCGGTGTGGGTTTGCATTTGGGCGTTTAAAGTGCTATAATAATATTGCGGGGTAGAGAAGCCTGGTATCTCGCAAGGCCCATAACCTTGAGATCACTGGTTCAAATCCAGTCCCCGCAAAATTTTGTTCATACCGCCCGAAAGGGCGGTTTTTTTATGGGTTTGTGCAGTTCCTTTTGCCACGCCGCCAGAGAAAGGGTTGATTTTAGACGAAAAACGGGTTTCTTTCTCTGTGGTTTTTATGTACAATAAACTAAAAAGAAAGATACGGCAAAAAAGGGTTTGCCCGTTGTTAGGAGGGAGTATGAAAGTAACTGTTTTTATTGGCGGGAATAAAGAATTTACCGCATCCCGGCTGGGGGTAAAACTCGGCGAGGATTTGGCTGAAAAAGGGTTTGACGTTACTTTTCGCGCCGTAAAAGGCAAGGTAAAAGTGAAGGAGGACGCTCTTCGCTTGCAGGAATACGCCGCCATTGCTAAGCCAAAAACGCTGGCGACCGCGCTTAAAAAGGACGGAACGGATTTTGTCATTTCTTTAATGAACTTAACCGGCTGCCAGGCCGCGTGCGAAGCGGGCATCCCTTTTATCTATGCCGAAAACGAAGGCTTTAAAGAAGATAAAACGCCCAAAGATAAGAAAACAATTTTGAAAAAAGCCAAACAGGTTTTGGTTATCAAAACGTCCGACAAACCGCTCAACAAAAAAGCCTATGCCGGGTTGAAAGTTCAAGAAGTTTCTAATCCCGCCGTATGGGTGGAACATTACAACTATAACAAACCGGCCTGCTTTAAGAAGGAAAACAATATTGTGGCCGTAGGCAAACTGGCTAAAGAAAGCGGATTTGAAAACCTGCTCAAAACCTGGGCGCGGCTGGCCCCGGCCCATTCCACTTGGCATTTGACCATTGTAGGCGATGGCACGGGAAAAGCGGCGCTGGCAAAATTTGTGGCCAAAAATAATCTGCAGGGCAGCACGGAAATCGTTTCCGATGACGGAGATGTGTACAGCTTGTTGCGCAACGCCGACATTTTTGCCTATCCGGCGTTGAACCCGGCTAATGCCGATATTCTTTTGGATGCTATGGCCAGCAAACTGCCGTGTGTGGCGTGCGAAAGCGCCCCGGTAACCGATTTGGTAGCCAACGGCATCAACGGCGTGATTGTAAACGCCGGGGAAGAAGAACCCTTTACCATCGCACTGGATGATTTAATGGTAAACTGGGGCAAACGCGTAGGGATTGCGGTGGAAGCCAGCAAACTTAAAGACCAATATCCGTTTGAAGATTTCGTCCGTGCGTTTGTGAATCTTTTAGGCTAAAATATTGCGCCCCGGGCTCTTCCGGGGCGTTTTTACAGAGGGGAAAATGAAAATTACCTGTGTCATTGGCACCTTAGGCGGCGGCGGTGCGGAACGGGCGATGACCTATTTGGCCGGCGGGCTGGCGGAGCGCGGGCACGAAGTAACGTTGCTGACGCTGGATGATTCGGTACCGGATTTCTATACGCTTTCCGATAAAGTCCGCCGAGTGCGGATTAATTTGCCCACTTTTAAAAAGCCCAGTTTTTGGGGCGGCATTCCCCGCTTGTGGCATTTAACGTGTGCCGTGCGGAAAACACGCCCGGATGTTGTCATTAGTTTTATGACGGTAAGCGTTTTGGCGTCCTGCTGGTTGTTGCGTATTCCTTACATATATGCCGACCATTTGGATGTACGTTTGCTGAAATGCTCGTTTAAGTGGAAAGTGATGCGCAATTTCTTGCTGCGGTGTGCGTACCGGGTAGTGGTGCTGTCGGAACGGGACCGTAAATTTATTGCCTTGTATCATTCCCCCTGGAAACCAATCGTGATTTACAATCCCGCTCTGCCGGCGAATCGGGAAGCGCTGCCGCGGCCAGACTTTTTTGAAGAAAACAAAAAATATGTGCTGGCCGTAGGGCGGTTGGTCCAGCAAAAAGGCTTTGATTTATTGCTCGAAGCGTGGCGGCGCGTGTGCGATGATTTTCCAGATTGGCGTTTGTGTATTATCGGCGCGGGGCCGGATGAGGCCGAACTGAAAGGACTGGCTGAAACGCTAGACGTACAGTATAGCGTGCAGTTTGTGCCTCCGCAGCAAAGTTTGCAGCCAGTTTATCAGCATGCCCAGCTGTATGCAATGTCGTCGCGTACGGAAGGGTTCCCAATGGTGTTGGTGGAGGCTATGGCGTCCGGGTTGCCGGTGGTCAGTTTCAGCTGCAACGGGCCGGACGTTATCGTGCGGGACGGGGAGGACGGTTTTTTGGTAAAACCGTTCTATACGGACCGGTTGGCCGCCAAAATGGCGGAGCTGATGCGGGACGATGAAAAACGCCGTCAATTCGGCGGGAAAGCCCGCGAAGTTACTTCCCGTTTTTCCCTGGATAAATATCTGGACGCTTACGAAGCGTTATGCAAGGAAGCTGCCAAATGAACTGGAACGCGCCCGAAGTGCAGTTGAGTTTGCAGGAGCTGCGCGAAACCCTGGATTGGCGCGGGCGGGACAGCCGGCTGGTGCGGGCCGCTTTTGCCTGGAGCCGGAACAAAAAGAAATTTCTCCGCCGCCTGAAGAGCCGTTTGCACGGCAAGTCCGTAGCACGCGAGGAAAACCGCCTGCGCGTGCTTTTTTGGCTGCCCGGCGGGTTGGGAGACGCCGCTTGCGCCAAACGGTTGGTATCGGCGTACCGTTCGTATCTGCCGAATGCCGTTTTTGATATTTATGCGCCCCTGCCCGGGGTGGCGCGTTTGCTGTTCGGGGCGGGGAAAAATGTCCATATTTTAGACCAAGAACCGCGCGCGCCGGAAAGTTATGATTTGGCGGTAATGGCGTGTATGGCGGCGGTTTTTTTGGCGGAAGATGAAGCCCGCTTGGGCCGCTTGGCGCCGGCTTTTTTGCCTGTTTTGGAACAGGCGCGCTTAGCGCAGGAAACGCTGGAGGGCTTGTTGGACGATTTGTTTTTAACGGATGGGCTGTTGGGCCGCTGGCTGGCGGAACATGGCGGGCGGCGGTTTGATTTGTTGTCGTATACCGGCGGGGTGGAACTGGCGCACGATACGGCGGAACGGCTGAAAGTGCCGGGCGGCGGGCTGGAAAAATTCGGGCTGACCGACCAGCCGTATATTACTTTTCACGACGCGAGCCTGCGCCAGACGGAAGCTTCGCACACGCGCCCGACGCGCTGCTGGCCTGAAGTGCGCTGGTGTGAATTTTTGCGCTTGTTTAAAAAAGAATTTCCTTATATCAAAATTGTCCAATTGGGCGAAGGCGGCAATTTGGCTTATGAAGAAGCCGATTTGTGTTTGCTGGGGAAAACCGATTTGGCGGATTTGCCCGCCCTTCTAAGCGGAGCCCAGGTGCATGTGGACAGCGAAAGCGGCCTGGTGCATTTGGCGCAGTTTTTAGAGGTTCGCAGCGTGGTGGTGTTTGGCCCGTCTACCGCCTCGTTTTTGGGTTATGCCAAAAACGAAAATTTGTCCGCCGGCGCCTGCCGCGGCTGTATGTGGCTGACAACGGATTGGATGAAAAACTGTCCGCGCGGTTTTACGGCGGCCCCGTGTACGGAATGCGTCAGCGCGCAGGCGGTGCTGGACGCCGTCAAGCGGATTTTACCCCGCTAGTTTTATAACAGCGAAGGCTGGCGGCAAAATTGTTTTCGGAACGCTTGCCAATCGCCGCTTGCGTACGTAAGCCCCCACAACCCCGCCAAAAAAATTATTCCGCCTGTAAGCAAGGTTATCCACGCGTTCGGCCCCGGCCCCCAGGCGTAATAAACGGCGGCGGGCGCCAGCAAGGCCAACAAGTTTAACCCTACCAGCCGGGCGGCGTCTTTCAGCGAGCGCAGGTAGTGCACCTGCGGAAAATACTTTTGGAACATCCGGTGGTTGATTTCCAAACTCAGCACGCAGCATACCAACTGGGTGTAAGGGAACGCAAACGCGCCCCATAGTTTCATCGTAAACGGCACCGAAGCAATAAAGAGTATCAGGCAGGAAAGCGCATACGGCAGGCTTTCTTTCACCATTCTTCCCGCCGCCACCACATTGTTTTGCATCAGTACCGGCGCCATAAACCACATCACGCCCAAAAGCGGGCGCAAAAATGCCGCTGCATTATGCACGTCCTGCAGGTTAAATTGCCCGCGCTTAAAAAACAGCGTGATAATTTCCGGCGCAAAAAACCAGGAAAACACCGCCAAGGGCGTTAGCAAAAAAAGCATAAAGTGTTGGGTGGAAAGGAAGTCCTCGTTCAGTTTTTTCCAGTTGCCGCGGGAGGCGCTTTCTGTCAGCTGGATTTTGGATACATTGGTAACGCGCAGGGTAAATACTTCGGTGGACGAATCGGAAAGTTGTTTGGCGTAGTTAATCGCGCTGACGAACCCAGCCCCCAAGCCGCTTAACAAATACAGCGGCACGACGCCGCTGAGGATATTGCCCAGCTCAATTAACTGGTTGCTGGCCAGGTTTTTGGTAAATTGTTTGTGCCATAGGACCGGTGCCGGGCGGAAATCCCAGGCTAATTCCCGTTTGAGCATATACCCGAATATCATAATTTGCAGCAGGTTCGCCGCCACAAAACCGTATACCATGCTGACAATGCCCCACGTCCGCCCGAAACACACCAAAAACACCAACGGCAGCAAGGCGTTAAGCGGCGTCAGCAAGGCGGCGGCAAACCGGCGGTACATTTCCAATACCGCCGTCAGATAGGCCGTAAGCAGCTGCAGCCCGAATAACAAAAAAGATAAAGCCAGCAGCGTTTGCTGGGCGGACAGCTGTTCGGTCCCAAAGCGGGAAAATAAAGACGCCAACCCCACCGGCGCGGCCCAGCCCGCCGCCCCCAACAGCACAGCAAGAACAACATAAAAATAAAGAAACCCCGTTAATAAAGGCCGTTCCGCCCCCGGCGTTTGGGCTTGGCGGGCCATGGCTTCGGGGATGATGACGGCGGCATTCATCCGCTGTAAAAAAGCGACGCCAAAGCCCATAATCATCATCACGTAAAAATAAACGTCCGTAGCGCTGCCGGCTCCGAAGTACAGGGCAATCAACAGCGCGTTGGCAAACGAAACCAACTTCCACGCCAGCGTGGCGCCTACCGCCATTGCGGCGCCCAGTGTATAGGTGGTGGGCTTAAAAAGATTAACCATATTTGATATTATAATAATTTAGGAGAGTATTATTGTGACAACTGAATTTGAACCTGTTATCGGGCTGGAGATACACGTCCAGCTTGCCAGCAAGACCAAACTGTTTTGTTCCTGCCCCAACGGCGTGGGCGATGACACTCAGCCCAACACCGCTATTTGCCCCGTCTGCACGGGCCACCCCGGCGTATTGCCGGTTTTAACCGAAGGCGCCCTGGAATTGGCTGTGCGCGCCGGGCTGAGTATGAATTGCCAGATCAACGAGTATTCGTCGTTTTCGCGCAAACATTATTTCTACCCCGATTTGCCCAAAGGCTATCAAATCACCCAGTACGATGAGCCCATCAACGGGGCCGGGTCCATTGAAATCACCTTTGGCCCCAAAACCAATTTGCAGAAGAAAAAAATCGGCATTCACCACGCCCATTTGGAAGAGGACGCCAGCAAATCCTCCCACGAAGGCACCTATTCGCTGATTGATTTCAACCGCTCCGGCTGCCCGCTGTTGGAAATCGTTTCCCTGCCGGATTTGCGCTCGCCGGACGAAGCCTATGCCTATTTGACCGAAATCAAACGCTTAATGCGCTGGGTGGGGGCTTCCAACTGTGATATGGAAAAAGGCGAACTGCGCGTGGACGTGAACATTTCCCTGCGCCCCAAAGGGCAGGAAAAATTCGGCACACGGGCGGAAATTAAAAACTTGAACTCGTTTAAAGCGGTGCGCGACGCGCTGAATTATGAAATCGCCCGCCAAACTGAAATTTTAAATGGCGGCGGACAAGTGAAACAGGAAACCCGCCTGTGGGATAAAGAAGAATTAGTTACTAAACCCATGCGCTCCAAAGAAGACGCGCTGGATTACCGCTATTTCCCGGAACCGGATTTGCCGCCGGTGGTGCTGGCCAAAGACTGGCTGGAAGGCGTAAAAGCCCGTATGCCCGAACTGCCCGCCAGCAAGGAAGCGCGCTTTATGAAAGCGGGGTTATCCGCCTATGACGCCGGCGTGTTGACCAGCTCGCGTGAAATTGCAGACTATTTTGAAGCCGTTACCCAAAGCGGGAAAGTATCCTTAAAAACCGCTTCCAACTGGATTCAGACCGACCTGTTGGGAATGCTCAACGCGGAAAAGAAGGAAATCCAGGATTCTCCCATTCCCGCTTCCCGCCTGGCGGAACTGCTGGAACTGGTGGAAAGCGGCAAAATCAACCGCAAGCAGGGGCGCGAAGTATTTGATGAAATTTGGAAAACCGGCGAAGCTCCTGCCGCCGTGGTGGAAAAACGCGGAATGGTGCAGGTGAGCGACGAAGGCCAGCTGGAAGCCTGGGCCAAAGCCGCTATAGAAGCCAACCCCAAAGCCGTGGCCGATTTTAAGGCCGGCAACAAAGCCGCCGTCGGTCCGCTGGTGGGGGCGGTAATGAAAATGAGTAAAGGCAAAGCCAACCCGCGTTTAATCAGCCAGTTGCTAAATAAGCTGTTGGCCTAACGGGAGTTTTAAAAACCGGCCCTTGTGCAAGAGGGCCGGTTTTTTGTGCGCTTTGGACTTGTCCGGCAAGAAGAAAGCCCGCATGGCGGCGTGCCCGGCGGGAAATCCCGGCAAAGGAGCGTTTGCCTCCGGCGCGGGCGGAAGAAAGGCCGCGGCGGTATGTGCCGGGCGGATTTTAGGTGTGGGTACTGCAGAGGAAACCTAATCTAACAAAAAGTACCCAAAAAGCCCAAAATAGGCTACAATAAACTACACATAAACTGTGCGCCCTGTCATTGACCCGGGGGGCGCAAAGTTGCTATCATTATATGTGTAGAAGTAAAAACCTATTAGGAGAAAGAAATGAAAAACTTACTCAGAGTAGTTTTGGTTTTGGCTTTGGCCGCCGGCTTGACCGCTTGCAAAAAGAACGTGAAAGATGACGCCAATGCCGACTTGACCGCCGGTACCGGCACCGAAATGGTGTTGGAAGAAACCACGGTTACGGAATCCATTCCCGCCCAGGAAGTATCCCTTGGGGTGGTGCACTTTGCTTTGGACAAATACACCTTGTCCGCTGATGCCCGCAAAATCGTAGAAGCGAACGCCCAGGCGATCAAATCCGCCGGCGATGTGGCTTCCTACAAAGTGACCATTGAAGGCAACTGCGACGACAGAGGCACCATTGCTTACAACATTGCGCTCGGTCAGAAAAGAGCCGATGAAGTAAAAGCCTATTATGTACGCCTCGGCATCCCGGCTGCGAACATTACCACCATTTCTTATGGTGAAGAAAAACCGGTCTGCTACGAAGCTACTCAGTCCTGCTGGGCCAAAAACCGCAGAGCTGATACGTTGCTGAAAGTCAACTAATTGCTGTTTTAGAAAGGAGCCCGAATCTCTATGAAAAACGTTACCAAACTTATTTTTATGGCAGGTTCGGGCTTTTTGTTGTCCGGATGCATTGCCAGCGAACGCGATATGAGTACGCTCAAACTGCAGCTGCAGGAATTAAACGCCACTATCGTACAAATGCAGTCCAACCAGGCCGAGCTGGCCAGCAAAATGGACGAACTGAACCGCAATTTATCCGTTTCCAACGAAAATCTTTCGCAGGTGGATTCCCAAATTTTTAAATTGTCCGCCAAATTGGATGATTTAACCGCTTCGGTGCGGCCCGGTTCGGGCGCGGCTTCCGGCGCGGCGGCCCCGGCGGCGGTATTGCCTTCCGATTTGTTTGCCGAAGCCAAGAGCCACTTGGATAAAGGCGCCTATGAACCTGCGGCAATGGGATTTAAGTTGTATCTCTCCAAATACCCGGACAGCGAAAACGCCGAACAGGCCTATATGTATATGGGGGATGCCTATATCGCAGCGGGCCAAACCAAATCCGGCGCCATCGCCTACGCTACATTGCTGCAAAAATATCCTAAAAGCAAATTCATTCCTGCCGCGCGGTTAAAATATGCGTTAAGCATAGTCCCCTTGGGCAAAACCGACGAAGCCAAACGCTATTTGGCGTCCGTGGTACAGGAATTTCCTTCTTCGTCCGAAGCCAAAACGGCCAAAGCGGAATTGGCTAAATTAAAATAAATGCGTGTGAAAACGCACTTGTTTCCATGAAAAAACTGTTTTCTTATTTGTTGATTATCGCGATAGGGGTTGTGTCCTGCGCCGCTTGGGCTGCGCAGCCTAAAACCGATGTTTACATCGGCATTACTTCGGTGGGGGATAAACACCTGCCTGCTATAGGAATGCCGCCCTTCCGGTATACGGAAGATAAAGCGCAGGCCGCCGCCGTGCAGGTGCGCGACGTGATGCGCGCCGACCTGCTGTTTGCCCGGTATTTTGACGTAACCGAAGACGGCCCCGCCTTTGACCCCCAAAATGTAAACGATACGTTGGCCCAATGGGGCCGCGCCCGTGCCACCTATCTGCTGGCAGGGGATATTTCCTACGCGGCGCCGTATTACACTATTAAAATTTACGTTTACGACATTTCCACCCGCGCCGCCGTATTTGCCAAGGCGTTTAAAGGCACCGAAAGCAGCCTGCGCCGCTTGGCGCATATCGCGTCGGACCAAATTGTTTCCGCTTTGATGGGAAAACGCGGCATTGCCGACACTAAAATCGCTTTTGCCAACAACGCTACCGGGCATAAAGAAATTTACGTGGTGGATTACGACGGCGAAAACCTGCAAAAACTGACCAACGATAAAAGCATTTCCATTTTGCCGCGCTGGTCCAAAGACGGGCGGATTTTCTATACCACCTACAAATATAAAAATCCGGATATTTTTGCCATTGATTTGCGCGCCGGGAAAATCGCCCCGGTGATTATCCGCGGGGGCCTGTCGCTTATCGGCGGGGTATCTCCCGACGGAAAAGCGCTGGCTTTTACCAGCTCCGGCGGTAATAACCCCAGCATCTATATTTATAATTTGGAAACGCACGAAAAAACCCGTATGACCAATAAGGCCTCGGTGGACGGCTCGCCGTCCTTCTCGCCGGATGGGAAATACATTACGTTTGTTTCCAACCGTGCAGGCAACCCGCAAATTTACGTGATGGAATTGGCCACCGGCGAAACCCGCCCGCTGACCAAAACGTTCAACTGGTCCGACAGCCCCCAGTGGTCTCCCACCGGGGAGTGGATTGTGTTCTCGGGACGGGAATCGCCGTATCATCCGATGGATATCTTCCTGGTGGACTTAACCGGCACTCAGCTGCGCCGCTTGACGACGGACGCCGGTTCCAACGAGGACCCCACCTGGTCTCCCGACGGGCGGTTCATCGCTTTTACCACGACGCGCAACGGAAAACGCCAGCTGTATCTGATGGATATGGACGGCAGCGCCCCGCACTTGCTGGCGGATTTAAAAGGCAATTCCTTTACGCCGCACTGGAGTTTTTAAACAGTATGGTTACAAAAAGACGGGCTTAACAGCCCGTCTTTTTTGTTGTATATTCCTTGTGCGGAAGCTGAATGGAACGCCCCGTGTATCGGGGCAAGGAGCCCTGCCGCTGGGGGAACAGTCCTTTGTGAACCCGTGGGGATAAAAACCGTCATCTCCTGGGGCGGGATTGTGTTCTTCCGTACAAAAATATTTTCAATTTTCTACAGACACTTTGAGCCGAAAAAGACCGGGGAAACACCTGCGGATGTGTGGAATAGGCACAGCAAAAGGGGGGTAATTGCCCACAGGAAGGAAATTTTTTATTGGGAGTAATGTGTTGGGGATACATAAAAAACCCCGGCTTTAAGCCGGGGTTTAAAAAAGAACTCAGAATATTACTAGCAGGCGTCAAATCCAATGTCGTCGCAGTCCGCGCCCGGGGCAGCCATACAGCAAATGTCCGATTCGGCATCGGGCATATACAAGGTGTAATCCCCGAACGAAGCCCGGTAGCCGTCCTGGGAAACGGAGTAAGTAATTCCGTTAAGCGTTTGAGCACCGTAGGACATGTTCCCTTGGTTGGCTAAATTTTGCAGCTGTACCGCCGCTTGAAAACCCGGATTCATAAACAGCGACATGGCAGAGCTAAACAGCGTCAGCCCCAACCAGCCAAATACGATAAGTGCACTGATAATGGCAAGCCACCACGGGTGGGAAGGCGTTTCGGGCAATTCATCTCCGGGCTGGAAGGTGTCCCGCACTACATACGTATCCACAATATAGTCGTGCAGGGCGCGTTTGCGGTTGGTAAGCCCGGCCATGATAAAGCCGATATACATAATCATACTGGAAAGCAGTTTGGAAAAAGCACGCCCCGTTGCGCGGGAAAAGCTGATGCGTCCGCCGTCTTTGCCGACCACTTTAATTTTAAGCAGGCGTTTTCCCCAGGTAGCTTGGCGCGGACCGCTTTCCATAAAGGCAAAATACAACCAGAAAGACGCCAATCCCAATATCTGCCACAAAATGATGAGCAGCATAATAATCATAAATTGGGAAGCGTATTCCGTTTCCGGCGCATTCGCCATGGTGTAAAACCGCCAGAATAAAAGCGGCATACAGATAATAGCCGCGGGCAATGCGGCCAGGAATGTGTCTATGATAAACGCAGCGACGCGTCTCCAAAAACCAGCATAAACAGATGTGTTCATCTTGTCTCCTGTGTACAAAAAATAAATTTCAGTTTGACTCCTATATTATAACTTATTTAGAGCCTAGAAAATTACAGTGTTCTCTCTATGAATACGGCCAAAAGCTGCATCAGCCACATTAACACCGGCAAACATACCCGCGAACAGAAAAGCCATCCGGGGCGGGAGGGCTCTTTCGGCACCCATTCCCCGTGGAACATCCTTTTTTACAACGGCGGCTGCGGGCAAAAAATCGTACAGGGCTTGCCGAACGGGGAAACAGCCTGCCCCCGGGGAACATTAAGGTGTAGGCTTTTTGTAGCAGCGGCGGCAGCGGGCCTGGTAAGCGTCCGTGGTGCCTACTACAATGCGCTTGGTGTCTTTGCTGATGCGCTGCGTAAAGCTGGCGGGATTGCCGCATTGGGTGCATACGGCGAGGTTTTTGGTTACGTATTCAGCCTTGGCTAATAGGGCGGCGGTTACTTCAAACGGTTCGGCGCGGTAGTCGGTATCCAAGCCGGCTACAATTACGCGTTTGCCGGCGTTGGCTAATTGCTCGCATACCGCTACGATGCCTTTGTCAAAAAAATTGATTTCATCTATAGCAACCACTTGTGTATCTTTATGGACCAGCGGCAAAATTTCGTCCGACTTTTTAACGCACGTAGCCGCTACTTTATTTTGATTGTGGCTGGTAATGCTGTCTATGCCGTAGCGGGTGTCTATTTTGGAGTTAAATAACTGCACTTTTTGCTTGGCAATGAGAGCGGTGCGGACGCGGCGGATGAGTTCTTCCGTCTTTCCGGAAAACATACAGCCGCAAATTACTTCTATCCAACCTTGTTGGTGGTACATCAGCGGGCGTGCCATAAAAACTCCTTTGCTTTTTAGATATCTCTTAAATCGCCTTGGCTGCGCCAGGGATACCAATAGGCGTCTTCCTGGGTTTGGGCTTGGGCGCGTTTGTCACCGCCGCACAAAATGGTAATGCGGAAGGCGAAGGAAAGGTTATCGTTGCGGTCGCGGATGGTAAATTCCGCGCGGGCATCGTGGAAATCATACGAAAAACGGAACAGCTTATTAAACCCAACTACGCTGTGGGGCTCAAACACAGCGTCTATACCCAAATCCATAAACCACTTGCCGCTGGGCGGGCGGAAACCCCAGGTGGTGGTAACGGTGTAACGGTCCGAGTCCGTTTCGTAGAGGGAGCTCTGGTCGGTGTAATCGGCAAAATTATTTAACCCCAACCCAATGATTTGGTTCTTGTATATAAAGTTGGACTGAGCGATGAAATTGATGTTTTTTTCTTCAATATCGTATTGGTCTTGAATAAAGAAATTAAACAGCCCATCGGAAGAATTGTATCCCCATTCCAACAGGAGAGGTTCAATGCGGGATTTTAAATGATCCCAGTTTTGTTCGTAGCCCAGGCCGGTGTGCAAGTCGTAGGCATAGTCGGACAAATCAAACCCCGTTTGGAAACGTACATAGGTGTTGAACGAGGGACGGTAGTAATTATTAATATACAGCCGGTTGCGTTCTATGCCTTTATCCGGGGAAAGTCGGTCCGACGAGAGCGTGCCGGTGGATAAGCGTTTGGTAAACTGGTAGCCAAAGTCGGTAGTGCCTAAAAAAGAGTGGGTTTGCAGGTTCAGGTCCGTTCCTACACGTGCCACCCAAGCATCCTGATTGTTATATTTTTTATCTGCAAAAGTAACGGTTTGGTCGTAAAATACCGAAGGCGTGAAGGTAAAAAAGCGGCTCATCCGGAAGGCTTTTTCCGTGGTCCATTTGGCGTGGGCCTGGCGTTGGTAGGGGCCTTCTTCGTTCGGCATATCGTTCTTGTATTGCAGGGTGGAGGTATTGTTGAAATCCAGTTCCAGGCGGTTGGACGTTTTCAGCCACGGGTCGTTAAACGGAAGCAGCGAATATTTAATTTCCGGCAAGGTACGCGTTTCCGCCATAAATTCATTGCGGTCCATGGCAAAAATGTCTTTTTGTTGGTAACTGATGCGCAGCGTGGAACGGCGTGTTTGGCGCGAAAGAGAGAAGTTTGTTTCCTGGTCCGGCATAAAGATATAAGGATTGCCGCGGAAGAAAGTATCGTAAAAATACGGGTCGGATACCATACGGAACTGCGTTTGGAATTGGTACAGCGCGCCGGTGGGATTATTGAAATGGTCCGACGAATCGTACATTTCCCACCAGTATCCGCCCTGCAGGCCCCAACGTTTGCTGCTGTTGAGCGAGCGGGTGTCATCGGTGTCGGCTTGGTCGTTGATAAAATAAAATTCGCCGCTTCCGCGCAGCGTGGGGGATTCTACCGCCGTCAATCCGGCGCCCAGCCCTACGCCGGAGTTGGTATAGTAATCCAAATTCAGTTTAGGGCGCAGGTTCAGCACCGGCTGGAATACGGTGGAGGTTAAAATGCCAAAGCCCGTTTTGTTGCTTTGGGTAAAATCTACGTAAGTCGTCCACGGTTTTTGGGACTGCAAAGAACGCCAAAACAGCGGCAAGTAAAACACCGGGAACCCATCCAGGCGCAGTACGGCGTTGGTGCCGAAGACGCGCTTTTGGGGGGAAACGGTTAACTTCCCAACGGAAAGGGTGTAGTGCGGGTCCGGATTGTTGCAACAAGTGATAGTGGCGTTGCGCAGGGTCTCTTTTTGGGAAATAGACGATATTTCCTGCGCGCTCAGCACCCGCAGCGGCGGGTATTCGGTACTGACGTTTTGGGCGGTAAAATCTTTGGTGGTATAATTGACGGAAATGTTATCGCCTTTTAATTCACCGCCCTGCCCGTCCTTGACGGTCATCGGTCCGACCGAAGTGATTTGCGTATTGGTTTGGTCCAGGGTGATGTTTTCGCCCGTGACGGTGCGGGTTTTGCCGTCCTTGGTTTTTTGGATGACGGTAACGTTCCCTTCCAGCGACACCACTTTGGCTTCCGGTTCCAGTGAGGCTTTGTCCGAGGTAAAATAGATAAAACCGTCCCCGTCCGGGGGCGGGAGCGTATTGTCCTCCGCCTGGGCGGTTAAAGGGCAAAAGAGTAAAGCAATAGCGAGAACGGACAGGAACAGTTTCATTTTTCGTTATCTTTATGCGCGCGGTAAATGGCGTACATCGCGGCGCCGACTCCGCCAATGTTGGGATTTTGCGAAACTAAAATTTTTAAGCGTTTAAACGGCGTTTGAATTTGCTGGGAGGCCAGCACGCGCTTGGCCGCCGGCAGGAAATATTGCGCCGCGCCGGATACTCCGCCCGTAATGACGACGGTGTCTATATCCAGCACCAGCACCAAGTTTGCCAGGCCAATGCCCAAATAGTGCCCGGTGTCTTCCCACACTTTAAGCGCGGTTTTACATCCTTTGGCAGCTGCGCGGGAGACGATTTCTATCTTAAAATCTTTTTCGGCGTTGACCATTTGCGCCAACACGGAGTCGGGGTAATCCATCACGGCTTCCATTACGCGCCGTTTGATGCCGATGGTGCCGATGAACGCTTCCAAACAGCCCCGCGCCCCGCAGCCGCACAGCGGGCCGGTGGCGATGTCGGCGATTTTGGTATGCCCGATTTCGCCGGCGGTGCCGTTGGAGCCTTGGTAGAGCTCTTTATTTAAAATAAGTCCGCCGCCCACGCCGGTTCCCAGCGTTACGACCAGTACATTGGTGCCGTGGCGTTTTAAATCAGATTCATACACACCCCAGGCGGCCAGCGTAGCGTCGTTGGCGACGCAGGGCAGTATGCCGGTATGCTTGTGGAGCATTTGGGCGATAGGCCAGTCGGCAATGTCTTTAAATTTTAAATTGGGGTTGTAGCGCAGGATGCCTTTTTGGTTGTCCACATCGCCGGGAGCGCCGACGGCTACCGCCACGCGCTGGTCCGGAAATTCCTGCTGGATGGCGTTTATATAATCGCCGATTTGGGCGATAAACCCTTTTGCGCCTTTGGAATAATCGGTTTCAATCTTTTCCTGGCGGAAAATTTCGCCGTGTTCATTCATCACAAACAGTTTTACGAAGGTTCCCCCAATATCTACCCCTACGCCAATCATAAGTTACTCCTTGCTTTTTGGATGAGCGTGGTCGTACACGCTTTTTAATTTTTCAAGCGACACGTGCGTATATACCTGCGTCGCGGCTAAACTTTTATGGCCCAGCATTTCCTGTAAACTGCGTAAATCACAGCCGTTGTTCAGCAGGTGCGTAGCAAACGAGTGCCGCAGACTGTGCGGCGTTACCTTGCGCGCCAGGTGCGAGGCAATGGCCGTGTTTTTAAAAATATACGCCAGTCCGTCCCCCGTCAGCGGTTTGCCGTTTTTGTTTAAAAACAGCGCGTCCTCCGGCTGCGGGTTTTTGCGGCAGGCCAAATAGGTCTTTAGGGCGTGTAGCGCGGCGTCCGTTACCGGCACCAGCCGCTCCTTGGCGCCTTTCCCGAATACTTTTACAATCCCGTTAAAAAAATCAATGTCTTTTACCCGCAGGCCCGTTACTTCGCTGCGGCGCAGCCCGCTGGAATAAATCAGTTCAAAAAGCGCCTTATCGCGCGCGGCAAAATGTTTGCTTTGCGCCGCCGTATCCAGCAGACGTTCGGTTTCCGGCACCGATAAGAACTTGGGCAAAATCTTTTCCCGCTTGGGGGCCGGGAGCAATTTAAAAGGGTTTCGCTCCAGTTTGCCTTGTTCCAGCAAAAACGTCGCAAAACTGCGCAACGACGCAATTTTGCGCAAAATCGTATTGCGTGCCGGGTTATGCTGCGTTTGCAGTGCGGCTAAAAACGAACGGATGTTGGCGGACGTAAAATGGCGCAGATCGTTTTGACTGCGTTTTTTAAAAAAGAGCAAAAATTCCTGTAAATCCGCACGGTAGCTGCGTATCGTGTGGAGGGAAAAATTCTTGTTTTGCAAATGGACTAAAAACGCGTTAATCCACTCTTCCATTTTCCGCCTCCTGCGCGGTGTTACTTGGGCTGCGTCGTGCCGGCCTTGGCGGCGTGCGCGGCTTTAATTTGTTCAATTTCTTCCGGCGTTACCGTTACGATGTTTTTGCACTTGGGGTAACCGGAACAACCTAAAAATTCCCCGCGTTTGGATGTACGTAAGACCATTGGCTTGCCGCATTTTTCGCATAAACGTTCCGTAATAATCGGGCCGGTGGACGCAACTTTGTGCCCTTCCGCGTCCAGCGAATAGGTATTTTTGCACTTGGGATAGGCCGAACAGGCCAAAAATTTACCGCGCCGCCCCGTACGGATAACCATTGGCGCGCCGCATTTGTCGCAAATTTCGTCCGTTTTTTCGGGTTGGACTTTTTCGCCGGAGCTGGTTAAATTGATTTTGCCCTTGCATTCCGGGTCGCTGCAGACGAGGTATTCCCCAAAGCGGCTGCGTTTTTTGAGCATCATTTTACCGCAGATGGGGCATTTTTCGTCGGTTTCTTTGGCGGCGGGGCGTTGCATGCCTTTATCGGCTTCGTCTAGTTCCTGTTTGAAATTGGTGTAAAAAGCCGAAAGCAGTTTTACCCATTCCTGGGAACCTTCAGCCACCTGGTCCAGTTGTTCCTCCACGCCGGCGGTATAGGAAAGGTCCATAATTTCTTTAAAGAAATCTTTTAAACTGTCCGTTACCGTAATACCCAAGTCCGTGGCCACCAACTTGCTGGTTTTGGGCTGGCGGGCGATGTATTTGCGGTCCAAAATGGTTTTAATCGTAGGCGCATAGGTGGACGGACGCCCAATGCCGTGTTTTTCCAGTGTTTTAATCAGGCTGGCTTCGTTGTAACAGGGCGGCGGGGTGGTTTTGTGGTCTTTGGTTTTAAGGTCCAAGAGTTTCAGTTCGTCCCCTTCCGCCAGCACCGGCAAGAGCGCGCTGCCGTCTTCTTTTTCGTCGCCGGAGTCGTCGTCCTGGTCTTTGTAAATGGATAAATAACCCGGGAATTTAACCGTGCGTCCGCTGGCGCGCAGCACGCATTCCTGTTCGCTGCCGGCGGCAATGTCAATTGCTACCGTATTAAATACGGCTTCCGCCATTTGGCTGGCTACAAAGCGCAGCCAGATGAGTTCGTATAATTTGTATTGGTCGGACGTTAAATACGGTTTCATTTCCTGCGGGGTGCGGCGCACATCCGTCGGGTGGATGGATTCGTGCGCTTCCTGCGCGCCCATTACTTTGCTTTTGTAGACGGGCTGTTTGGCGGGCACAAACGAGGGGCCGTATTTTTCGCCGATGAATTTTTTGGTCTGTTCCTGCAGCAGTTTGGATACGTTAAACGAGTCCGTTCTCATATACGTAATTAAACCGACGGTTTGGCCCGCAATTTCAATCCCTTCGTAAAGGTGTTGGGCGGTCATCATCGTTTTTTGGGAAGGAAAGCCCAGTTTGTTGTAGGCGTCCTGCTGCATAGAGCTGGTGATAAAGGGCGGTTTCGGTTTCTGTTTGACTTCTTTTTTCTCCACCTTTAGCACCGTGTTGGGCCCTTTGCGTAACAGGTCCGACAGCGGGGCCAGCTTTTCCGGCTTGTCAAAAACGGTAGTTTTTACTTTGTAATCTTCGGCAAACAGCTTATACGTGGTGGTTTGTTCCACATTTTTGCCTTGCCATTTGGTCACGCGCGCCCAAAAGGAAGGGGCGGCGCCGGGTTTTTCAAACTGGGCGCCGATGGTCCAGTATTCCTGTTCTTTAAATTCGGCAATTTCTTTGGCCCGTTCCGCCAACAGCCGTACGGCTACCGATTGTACGCGCCCCGCCGATAGGCCGGAAGTGATTTTTTTCCACAGAAGGGGGGATAATTTGTACCCTACAATGCGGTCCAAAATGCGCCGGGCCTGCTGGGCGTTGACGAGGTTGTCGTCAATCTTGCGGGCGTGGGCAAACGATTCTTTAATAGCTGCCGGGGTAATTTCGTGGAAGTAAATGCGCTGGTAGCGTTCCTTGGGCAGTTTTAACAGCTCCACCAAATGCCACGCAATGGCTTCCCCTTCGCGGTCGGGGTCGGTAGCGAGGTAAATTTCGCTGGCGTTTTTGGCTACGGCGGTCAGTTCCGCAATCAGGCGTTTGGCGCGGTCCACCGGCACATAAGTAGGTTTAAAACCGTGTTCAATATCTACCCCAATGTCTTTGGAGGGCAAATCGCGCACGTGCCCAAACGAGCTGCGCACGATGTAATCATTGCCCAAAATTTTGCTGATTGTTTTTTGCTTCGTGGGAGATTCTACAATAACCAGCTTTTTTCCTTTTGGATTGGTGGTCGCCATAAGTTCACTTCCTTATCAAGTTAAAATTTGCTTCTGCTGTAGAGGCCGTTTTCACAGGCCAGGAAGCCTTTCACTTCCAGTTCAAACAGCAAAGACGCCGCTTCCGGCACATCTGCGCCGAGGGCTTCGGCAATTTGGTCCAAACTGGCCTGCCCGCCGCCCACGGCGTTCATTACCTCGCGCTGGCGAGGGGTTAAATCTTCTTCCGGTTTGGGCGGGGTATGCGGGTTCTTTTCAAAGAAGCGCGGGTCTAGCCCAAAACGCAGCTGCTGTGGTATATAGTCTAGTATATCTGCGGCGGCGGTTACAACCCCCGCCCCGTCTTGTATCAGCGAATTGGGGCCGCCGGACTGCGGGCTGTCTATCGGGCCGGGCACGGCTAAAACGTCCTTGCCCATCTCCAGCGCCAGCTTGGCGGTGATGAGCGCGCCGGATTTAATTTCGCCCTCCACCACCACAACCGGCTGCGACAGCGCCGCGATAATGCGGTTGCGCCGCGGGAAGTGGAACGCATTGGGCGGGCTGTTAAACGGCAGTTCGCTGACTACCGCCCCGCCGTGTTGCAAAATGGCTTTTTCCAGCGCGCGGTTTTCCGGCGGATAGCAACGCCCCACGCCCGTGCCGATGACGCCCACCGTCGGCTTTTTAAGCCGCACGGCCGCGGCGTGGCATTCGCTGTCCACTCCGCGCGCCAGCCCGCTGACAATGGTTACCCCGCATTGGGCCAAATCGCCCGCCAGCTTGGCGGCGGCGCGCCGGCCATAGGGCGTAATTTTGCGCGTGCCCACCATGCCTACGCACGCCTGTTCTTCGGCGGGCAGGGTGCCCAGCACATACAGGGCGATGGGGGCTTCTTTGATGTTGCGCAAAGATTGGGGATATTCTTCGTCTTCCGGCACGTAGATATGCCCGCCCAGCGCGGCGGTTTTGTCCCACTCTTCCTGCGGGCGGACGGCAAAGGCGTCCTTGAGCAGGCGGGCGGCGGTGTCCCGGTTTAAATTGGCTTCGTGCGACAAGGTTTGCGCGTCCTGGCGCAGGATTTCCTGCGCGGAACCGAAAATTTCAATCAGGCGTTCCAGCCAGTCCGCGCGGAAAAACAAACACGCGTTTATCTGAATACGGGCCAGCCGTTCGGCGGCGGAAATGGACGGGTTCATTAAATGTCTGCCACTCCTTTTCGGTCCAGCGGACGGTATTGCATTACTTCCATAAGATGTTTGACTTCTATATTTTCCTTGCCTTCCAAGTCGGCAATGGTGCGGGCGGTTTTTAAAATCTTGTCTAAACTGCGCGCGCTGAGCCCCAGCTTGCGCATAGCGCTTTCCAGCACGTTGTCCGCTTCCGGCGGCAGGGGGCAAAATTCCTTAATTTCCCGCGGCGTCATAAAGGCGTTGGCCGGGGTGGCAGAGTGGGCAAAGCGGCTGCGCTGTATGTCCCGCGCGGCAAGCACCCGCTTGCGGATTTGGGCGGAAGTTTCGCCTTCGCTTTTTTTGCTCCAGTCGGCATATTTGACGGGATTTAGATTGACGGTTAAATCAATACGGTCCAACAGCGGTCCGGACAGGCGCGCTTTGTAACGGCTGACCTGCATCGGCGAACAGGTGCAGGGGGTAACCGGGTCCCCCAGGTGGCCGCAGGGGCACGGGTTCATCGCCGCCAGCAGGGTAAACCGGGCCGGATAGGTAACGGTTTCCTTGGCGCGGGAAATGGTCACGCGTCCGTTTTCCAGCGGTTCGCGCAGGACTTCCAAAGACGAGCGGGAAAATTCGGCAAATTCGTCCAAAAATAGCACCCCGTTGTGTGCCAAGGACACTTCCCCCGGCCGCGGCGTGGAACCCCCGCCGATGAGTGCCACGTCCGAAATGGTGTGGTGCGGGTCCCGGAATGGGCGGCGGGTTAAAAGCTTGCTTTTGCCGATTAAGTTGCAAATGGAATAAATTTTGGTAATTTCCAGCGCTTCTTCCTGCGTCAGCGGCGGCAAAATGCCTGCAAAGCGTTTGGCCAGCATGCTTTTGCCTGTGCCGGGCAGACCAATCATCAGTACATTATGCCCGCCAGCGGCGGCAATTTCCAGCGCGCGTTTGGCAAGGGCTTGGCCTTTGACGTCCGAAAAATCCAACTCGTGTGTTTCCGCTTCTTCCGGTTCCGGTACAAAAGCCAGCTTGACGGAGGCTTCGTCCAGTTTGTCTTCCAGGTATAGGGCCAGCTCTTTTAGCGTATGCGGCGTGATAAAAGCAGTGCCGGATACTTGCCCTTCCAGCACGTTTTGCGGGGGAATAACGGCGGTTTTGCCCAGGTTTTTGCAGGAAATCAACATCGGCAATACGCCCGCACACGGGCGCAAAGAACCATCCAGGGCCAGTTCGCCCAGTACAAGCAAATTTTTAATTTTGTCCGCCGCGGCGGGGGCCAGCTGTCCGGAAGCCGCCAAAATGCCCAGTGCAATCGGCAAATCAAACTGGGTGCCGCTTTTGCGCAGTTCCGCCGGGCTTAAATTGACGGTAATGCGTTTGTTGGGAAAATCAAACCCGCTGTTGCGTACGGCCGCCACCACGCGTTCTTTGCTTTCGCGCACTTCCGCGTCCGGCAGGCCGACAACCGCCAACGTAGGCATACCCGCGGCGATGTCCACTTCCACGGATACGGCAAATCCTTCTATCCCTTTAATGGCGCCGGTGCATACGTTGGCCAGCATATTAATTGAAACTCAACACGATGGCGTCGGGCGCAATGGAAACCACCGTAAAGTTAACGCTGTATTTGCGGATAATTTTGGCGGCCAGTTCTTCCGGCGTGGCGATATTGGCCGAAATTTCAAACTGGGCCGCCGAGTTGGCGTAGCGCACCAGGTTGAAATCTTCAATTTCGCGCAGGTTGCGCAAAATATCCTGTACCTGTTTTAAGCGTTCAATATTGCCAATGTCCTTGATGGTTACGTTAAACACTTTCGCCGAGTTGATAGCGGCGTTAATCGGTTCCGCCAGTTGTTTGGCGGCGGATTCGCACGCGGCGGAAATGGATTTTTGGGCGGCGATAGCATCCATGGGGTCTAAACCGCTTAACTGGTCGGATCCTTCCGCTACGACGGCGTAGTTGTTGGTGGAATAGACCCGGATGTTGGCCCGTGCCCGGTATGATTTAAACGGTGATGTGGTGCCCGGCAAGGCGGTAAGCGGATTAGTCTGTACGTCCGCCAGGATCACAAAGCGCGCCCCTTCCTGGCGGGCTTGGTCAATGGTGGGGTTGGGGTTTTCTATGTTATTTTGGCTTAGATTTTCCCCGTTAATTAAGGAAAAAGACGGATTTTTAAGCGCCCGGTAAATGGCTTGTTTGCAATCCTGTCCCAGGGAAATATCTTCCCCTACCATTTCGCGCGAGGTAACTAAAATATTGGTCTTTTTGGCAAAGGCGTCCGCTTCGGATTGTTTGATAATTTCTCCAATATCTTTTACCAATACCATAGCTTTGATTTGTGTATAAAATTCATCGCCTTTGCGGTAGGATTTCTGCACATGGCTGCGGCGGATAAATCCCGCCGTTTTGGAAACGATTTTATCCTCCACCAGCTGGGCTTGTTCCACCGTGGTCGCCGAAGAAATAAACACCCCGGCCACTTTTTCCACGGCGGCGCGCTGGGCTGCCAAAATGCCATCCTGCTTCATCTGTTTTAAATTGTTTTCGTCGTACGGAACGAGCGATTCGGCAATTACGTATTCGCCTTCCCCTTTCGGGCCGATGCGAAAAGAACTGCACGCCGTGAGTAACAGCGTGCCAGATACCAAAAGCAATAACAGTTTTTTCATTATTTTTTATCCTCCAGGTCTATCCCCGCGGCCTGCAGGCGTTTGCGGTCCAGGCGCATAATGACGGCGCATCCGCCATCGTCCAAATATTCCGTGGAAACCAATTCCATTTGGCGGATAATGCCATTGGCGGAGGTGTCAATGGTGCTGCCGGCGGACACGGCGTCCACTACCTGTACGTTGGATTCCAAATTGGCGCCGTACAATACTTCTGCCGCACGCTGGTAGGCGTGGGCAATGGCGGCTTCGCGGCTCATAATGCGGCGTTGGGAATCCGAAGTATGCGCCGGATTGGCGGCGCCAAAGCCGCGCACCCATAAATAATCGCTGTCCACCAGCGTATCGTTAAAAGACGGCGCAATGGCTCCGTCCTTGACGGCGGACTTCATCGTCCCGCCGCAGGCGCACAGACAGCAAACGGCGGCGCACAGCATTAGAATTTTTTTCATAAACTACCTCAGTAATTCGGACAATACTTTTACATATGAGCTGGGGGCTTTGGCGTCTTCAAAGTTGATAATGCCGCAGCGGATGAGCATAATTTCCAGCATATGCGTAAGAATATCGTAAAAGTTCTCGCGCACGGACGGATCACATACTTTCAAGGCGGGACCTAAAATAACGGCGCCTTTCAGCTTTTTATTGTCGCACAGATTGGCAATTTTGAAAGCCGAAGAAATAATGTTTTCCGTGGCGTATGAAGAACGCACAGCAATTTCAAAGCTGCCTTCTATACCCAGTTCTTTGGCGCGCTGCTGTAAGGCGTACACCATCCAATTCATCATATGCGAACTGTTCTGCGGATAGAAAAAACCAATCCGGCCCCATTCCCCGTTGCCAAACATAGAGATTGAAGAAATGCTTTCCGGGTCGCGACTTAAAATTTCGCTGTTTGCATCTTCCCCAGAGGTGGCGAGCAGCTTTTCAAAAATAGTCGCTTGCGAGCGTTCCGATTCTGCCAAGTGCGGGAAAATGAGGTTTTCCAGCACTTTCAACCGGCGAATGCTGCGCGTGACCGTTCCCAATGTCATATGCGGGCCGCCAAAGAAAGTATTAATTTGTGTATCATTTAAATCAACGCCGTTATCCAGCAACATTTTTTTGACAATGCGCAGGTGCGCGGCGCCGCTGGCGGGCTTTAATTCGGAAATCCAGCCCGAGTCCAAGCGGAATTTGATTAGTTCTTCCAATTTTTCCAAGCTTTCCGGCGGATATTTGGAAGTAATCACAATTTGCTTCTGGTCCTGTAAAAAAGTATTCAACAGTTTGGAAATATGGGCGCGGTTCTGTTCGTTAATAGCCAACAGGTGAATGTCGTCTATCAATAACACTTTGACCGTGTCCATAAATTTTTCAAACTTTTCAATATTGCCTTCCATTACATAGCGCTGGATACCGCGGGACAAACGTACGCCGTTGGTCATAAAAATATTTTCCTGACCGAACTTCTTGGAAAAAGCGTAAGCCATAGCATTTAAGAAATGCGTTTTGCCGGTACCGGTGGCGCCGTGCAGTACTAATGGATTGTAAAGCTTGCCGGGGTTTTCTATAACGGAAATGGCCGTTGCGTGTGCAAAACGGTTTACGGACATAACCATTGTTTCCAGCGTATAGGTCGGCACCAAGGGCACTTCCAGCGGCCAGTTATGTTTTTTTAATTCCGACAGGGGCATTTCAATGGAGTGGTCAATGGTTTTGGTCTTTTCCAAAATAGTATTTCCCGAAGCCGGTTTTGCTTGAATAGGCTGTGGCTTAGAGACGGGTTGCGGCTGCGTGGGGGCAGGAGTCTGCGGTTGCAGCTTGGGTGTAGCAGGCGCAGAAGGCCCAGCCGGCGGTTGAGGAGCCGCTGGCGGTACTGGCGCTTGCGGGGTAGGTTCCACCTTGCGTCTAATTCTAAAAGTGGTTTTAGGTTCTTGATTCTCATCCATAATAGGTTCCCCTGGTTTAGCGGTATTTGCGCTGGACTGCACAGGTACCGAGTCTGGCAATTTTTTCCCCTTCAAACGGAAGAAGGTTTTTGTAAGTTTTTGTGTCTTTTCCGCAGCCGGTTGTTTTTGTACAGCAGCGGGCTGCTGTGGCTGTTGGTGCTGTTGTGCGGCGGGTATATCATGAAAGGATTTTTCATATTGATGCCGCATAATTTCGGTATTTAATGTGGTTTCCAAATTGAATGTTTTTTCCAACGAATCAATTTTTTGTCCACGGATGGTAATTTCCGGTAAATCTCCAGAGTCGGCGGAACTATTGCCCGCCTCTTCTTTGCCCTTATGATGGGGAGCTATAGTGTTTAACAGAGCGACTTCTTCCGGAATTTCCCCGGGGGCTGTTTTTTCCATAGCAAAAGAGGAAACAGATGCCTCTTCTGGGGATGGCCCTAAGTTTAGGGGCTCATCGTCTCCGGGAGTAACCGACATCTTTTCTATTTCCGGTTGAGCCGTTTTTCCTGCGGAGATGTTTTCTGGGCTAACAGGCGGTTGCTCCTGCAAAACGGGAGCTGCTTCCGGCTCGGGTTGGGCCGGTTGTGTATGCGCCATCTCTTGGCGCTGGGATTGTTTTTCTATTTGTTCAAAGGGATCTTCCACTTCGTTATCCTCTGTATTTGTTTGAAATTGTGCGGCGGGCTGAGGGGCCGAAGCACCCGCTTCCTGCTGAGAAAATTCTGTGGGTTGGGCCGGCGCAGGCTGTGCCGCATGCTGGAGAAAATCCGTGTTTTTTTGGGACAAACGGTCTGTAATGGTATTTAAATCTTCTAAATCCACAAAACAAGTTTGATCCTTTAATTTTTGTTCAAAAACGTTAAAAGACTCTTCCAAACTGTCTTTCCCATCGGCTAACGTATTGATTTTTTGCTCCCGTTGCAACTGCGAATTTTTTGAAAGTTGTTGGTTCTCCAAATCCAAAAACATATCATATTTGGTTTCGGCAGAAAAGATATCTTCCAAAGGCATTTTCCCCAACAAAGTGCCTTCCATATCTTTAATGAGCATATCTTTGTCGCTAATGGTAATTTCCCCGGATTTTTCTTTCGGATTCAGCGGGGAAGAGGGGGCTTGTTTTTCCAAATTAACATCTTTCTCTGCCGTGTTTTGCTCAACGCCGGATAGAACCTCATCCGATGCGGCCGGTTGAGCCGGTTGCCGTTCCGGGGAAGGCGCAGCCGGAGCCTCTGCCCGGAAAAAGCTTTCCGAGGGGTCCAAGGTTACAAAAGAGGAGGAAGGTTTGTCCTCTTGGGTGGATTCGCTGTTAAACAGCGGGTCGCCCAAAATGCCGCCAGGTACAAACTGATTTATTTTATTGGATTGCTCCACCCCTTCCCGCACGGCGGTGCGGATTTTGTCTAAGGTATCTTCATCCAAATCTGCCGGAAGCTCAAAGGAATACACAAAGGGCGCCACCGCTGGCTGTGGTTTTTGTACATAACCTGCCAGTTTTTTGGCAATCAGGCGGGCATCATGTTCCGTGCCGTCCATTACCAAAGAGTAACGTAGGCCGTGGCCTTTCGGATCCATGCGGGAAATAATATCCCAGTTTGTAATCATTTTCCCTCTACGATTTTTACACCGCTGCTGGCGCCAATACGGGTGGCCCCGGCGGCGACCATAGCGTCAAAATCCGCGCGCGAACGCACTCCGCCCGAGGCTTTCACCTGCATATGGGCCGGAATGGATTTGCGCATAAGCGCCACATCGGGCGCGGTAGCTCCGCCGCCCGTAAATCCGGTGGAAGTTTTGACAAAGTCCGCTTCCGCCTGGGCGCTGAGTTCACACGCTTTTACTTTTTCGTCGTCTGTTAATTGCGACGTTTCAATAATTACTTTCAGTACGTGCCCTAAGCATGCTTTGCGCACGGCCTGAATGTCTTGCAAAACGGTTGGATAATCTTGCGCTTTGAGGGCGCCGATGTTGATTACCATATCAATTTCATCGGCGCCGTTTTTTAAAGCGTCTTCTGTTTCGTATGCTTTTACAGCGGGGGTATTCGCCCCCAGCGGGAAACCGATGACCGTGCAGACTTTTACGTCCGACCCTTTCAGCAATTCTTTGGCGTAAGCT
Source organism: uncultured bacterium (assembly GCA_949297775.1). Lineage (GTDB taxonomy): Bacteria > Elusimicrobiota > Elusimicrobia > Elusimicrobiales > Elusimicrobiaceae > Avelusimicrobium. The sequence continues at coordinate 136,442 of CASFTM010000002.1, read as the reverse complement.
ACCCATACCGGGTTGATGCATACGCTAAAGAAGCCATACTGCCGGGCTTCTTCGCACAACTGGCGGATATCTGCCGCCGTGGCGGACGGCTTTAAGAGGGTATGGTCAATCAGTTTGGCTGCGTTCATACGAAACTCCTTTCGGATTAGTTAAAGTTAATAATGCGGGCGAATTTTTCGGCAATTAAAGACTGACCGCCCACTAAAGCGCCGTCCACGTCTTCTTTGGCCATAATTTCGTCTACGTTGGAATCTTTCACGCTGCCGCCGTACAGAATGCGGGTGGCATCGGCAAACGCTTGTGAATAAGCCTTGGCCAAATACGCGCGGATAGCGGCGTGCACTTCCTGGGCTTGATCGGGCGTGGCGGTTTTGCCGGTGCCGATGGCCCAGACGGGTTCGTAGGCAATGATGAGCCCTTTTAATTGTTCTTCGGTAAAATCTTTCAAGCCGTTTTTGAGTTGGCTTTCAATGACGGACAGCGTTTTGCCGGCTTCGCGTTCTTCCAACGTTTCGCCTACGCAGAAAATGACGGTCAGTCCGTGGCGCAGGGCGGCGGCTACTTTTTTGTTCAAAATTTCGTCAGTGTCGCCGAACACGCTTCTGCGTTCGCTGTGGCCGATTAACGTGTGGGTGGCGCCGGCGTCTTTGGCCTGCACGGGGGAAACGGCGCTCGTAAACGCGCCTTTGTCTTCCCAGTGCACATCTTGCGCGGACACTTGGATTTCGGACCCTTTAGCCAGTTCGGCTACTTTGGCCAGCGACGTATAGGACGGGGCTACGATAATTTCAACCTGGTTTTTGTTGCCGGCTTTGGTCAGTGCGGTGATTAACGCGGCAGATTCCGCCAAAGTATTGTGCATTTTCCAGTTTCCGGCAATGATAGGTGTTCTTTTCGTCATTTTAAAAATCCTCTTTTTATTAAAAATACATAGAACGCTCTCCCGTCCTTGGGCGAGAGACTTCCTATTAACATCCTATCATAAAGAAAGCAAAATGAAAAGCCCCGAAAAATCGGGGAAAAAGGAGCGGTTGGGGGCTTTGTATATTAGAAAGCCCCACGGGGCAGCTGTATAAAAATATTAGTCCGTGGAAAGGCGGCGCTTTTATAGCGCCATTAAGCAGATTTTATATTTGTCCGCCAGTTGGATGACTTCTTCCAAATCCAGCACCAGGGTTTTGCCGGCTTCAAACGCCAATACGCCAAACCCGGCTTTTCGGACGCTTTCCACCGTGCCTTTGCCGATAACCGGCAAATCAAAGCGGCTGTCCTGGTCCGGCCGGGCGACTTTGACAACCGCTACGGCGGATTTTTTTTCAGCTGAATTTGTGTACAGTTCTCCGGCGCGCAAAATGCAGCGGTCCGTCCCTTCCATTCCTTCTACGGCGATGACGGCGTTTTGGCTGACTACGCACGTCAGCCCGATATCCAGCGCGGCAATCGCTTTTGCGATTTTATAACCAAAGGCTGCGGCCTGTTCTTCTTCCGGGGTGGGGGTGCGGGCGGATAACACGCCTTTTTGCGGCATAAAATCTTCCAAAAATAAAGCGGAATTTTCAAACTCAATGCCGTCTTTTTTAAATTCGTCCATAACCCGCGATAGGATGTTTTTGGTTTGCATATTTTTTAAGGAAGCCAAAAACTTAGCTCCCCGCAAATCCGGCATTAAGTTGGAAAAAATGGAGGTGTGCTGCACGCGCCCCGCCATTACCACGCGGGTAACGCCGTATTTTTTGAAGAATTGTATCCCGGCGCCCAGCTGCCCCAGCCGAAACGACTGGAACACGCGGGCGCAGGTTTTAAAATCTTCTTCTTTGGCGTTGCCTTTGGCGCCGGCGACGTACACTTCATATCCCTTGGACGCCGCTTTTTGAGCGATGTACACGGGCATTTTGCCTTCGCCGGCAATCAGGCCGATTTTGTTAGTCGTCATTTTCGTGCATTTTCAGTTTGGCGGTGGCCACCCCGCGGTTGGAAGCGCGGCAGAAATCAATCATATGCTGCACTTCTTTGCAAGGGTGTTGGGCTTCCAGCTCGTCCATGGCTTCCTGCAGGCGTTTGCCGCTGCGGAAGAGAGTTTTGTAGGCGTGTTTGATTTCTGCAATCGTTTCGCGCGATAAGCCCCCGCGGCGCAGCCCCACCAGGTTTAACCCGACCAAGCGGGCGCGTTCCCCTTGAGCAATACAATACGGAGGAATGTCCAGCGGCAGCATCGCCCCGCCCGAAAGCATAGCCATCGTGCCTACGCGTACAAATTGGTGGATGCCTACCATTCCGGACATAACCACGCGGTCTTCCACCACCACATGCCCGGCTACGCCGGTGCTGTTGGCGATGATGATATTGTTGCCCAAGTGGCAGTCGTGCGCGATATGGGCGTTAGCCATCAGTAGGCAGTTGTTGCCGATAGAAGTGGGAATATCCAGCTTGGTGGAGCGGTGAATGGTAACGCATTCGCGGATTTTGTTGCCGTTGCCAATCGTAACGCGGGTGGGTTCGTCTTTATAAGACAAATCCTGCGGTTTCACACCGATAAACGAACTGGCAATCAGTTCGTTGCCGTCGCCCATGGTGGTGTTTTCAATCACGCAGTAGGGGCCGATGTGGTTGTTTTTGCCGATGACCACACCTTTGCCGATAATCGTATACGGCCCGATAACGGTGGACGGATCAATTTGGGCGGAGGGGTCAATAATAGCCGTGGGGTGAATGTTAGACATGGGAAGTTTCTCCTAAGATAAAATTCAGGGTGGCTTGCGCGCACAACTTGCCGTTCACGTAAGCTTCCGCATAAATTTTGGAAATTTTACCCAGCCGCAGTACTTCAATGGGCATTTCCAGCGTGTCGCCGGGCTGCACCATCCCGCGGAATTTGGCTTCTTCAATACTTAAAAACAAGGGAATCCCTTTCTTTTCTCCTACGGTGCGGCTCATAATGGCCCCGCCAAACGCCTGGGACATACTTTCTATCACCAGTACGCCCGGCATAACCGGCCGTCCGGGAAAATGGCCTTTAAAATAGTATTCATCCGCCCGTACGTGGCGGATACCGACATATTTGCTGTTTGGCTCCAGTTCGCGCACCTCATCCACGAGCAAAAACGGCTCGCGGTGGGGAATGTTGCGCATAATATGTTCTTTATCGTAAGTTACCTGCGCGGGAAGCGTAAGGAATTCTTTTAAACTGGCGGATTTCGCGCTCATTTGTCCTCCGAATTTGCCAACAGAATTTTGGCAAAAATAACGTTATGTTTGTGCCCGCCGCAGGCACAGGTGATTTTAAGCGGCGGCAGTTTGCGCCCGGTAAGGCTTAAGTCGCCCACCAGGTCTAAAATTTTATGGCGTACCAATTCGTCTTGGTAACGCAGTTCGTTGATAAATTTGTCTTTCCCCACGATGACGGCATTTTCCAAATTGCCGCCTTTGGCCAGCCCGTGCGCTTTTAGGAAAGCCAGTTCTTCTTCAAACCCAAAGGTACGCGCGCGGGCAATTTCCCGGATATAGTTTTCCGGCGTAAACTCCAGCGTAAATTCCTGCCGGCTGACCAAGGGATGTTTGTGCAAGAACAAAAACGTAAACGTCAGCTTATCGGCGGGTTCGGCGGTATAGACGATATTGCCGCAGGAATAGGTGATTTTTTGTTTGATGTTTAAAAGCGGCTGTTCCGCGGGGATTTCTTTCAGCCCGGCTTTTTGCAAGGCCGCTACATAGACGTCGCTGGCCCCGTCGGTTACCGGCGGTTCGGGCCCGTCCATTTCCACCGCTGCGTCCGTAACGCCCAGCGCGTGCAGCGCAGAAAGCGCGTGTTCCACCGTGCAAACTTCAGCGGTTTCGTTTTTTAAGTTGGTGCCGCGCAGCGTAGAACCCACGTTTTGGGCCAACGCTTCTATCGGCTTGGCGCCGGGGATGTCCGTGCGCAAGAAGGTAATGCCGTTTTCGGCGGGTTTAAACGTCATCGTAGCGGGGACGCCCGTATGCAGGCCGATGCCGCTTACGACGGCGGGGGAAGAAAGCGTTTTTCTCATAGTTAAAATCCTAGCAATTTTTTAATTTTTCCAAAAAACGATAAATTTTTGATTTCTTCGGCTTCTTTTTTCATCGCGCGGAATTCTTTATACATTTCCGGCAGTTTGCGCAACACCGCTTGCTGTTTGAACGCTTCGCGCTGAGGCATAGCCGGATACCCAAAATACACCTGCCCCGCCGGAATAGAGGAAATCACACCGGATTGGGCGCCGATTTGCACCCGGTCGCCAATCGTCATATGGCCTGCCAAACCCACTTGGCCCGCCAAAATGACGCCGTTGCCGATGTCCGTCGTGCCGGCTACGCCGACCTGGGCGCACATAATGGTGCTCATTCCTACTTTTACGTTATGCCCCACCTGCACCAGATTGTCTATCTTGGTGTTGTCGCCAATATACGTGCTGGCTATTTTGGCGCGGTCAATGCAGGAATTGGACTGTACTTCCACATCGTTGCCCAACACCACATTGCCGATTTGCGGGATTTTTTGGTGCCGGCCTTCGTGGAAGGTGAACCCAAATCCGTCCGAGCCGATTTTGGCCCCCGCCTGCAAAATGACGTAGTCTTTTAGTACGCATTCTTCGCGGATGACTACCTGCGGATAAATGCAGCAGTGTTTGCCGATGACTACATTCTTTCCAATGTAGCACTGCGGGAAAATGACGGTCCCGTCGCCCACGGTTACGCCGTCCTCAACCACGCTGTAGGCCCCCACGGATACATCCGCCCCCAGCTTGGCGGAAGGACTGATGACGGCGGTGGGGTGGATGCCGGGCGTATGTTTCTGTTTTTGCGTGTCCACATATTTCATCAGCAGAATAAACGCCCATTCTGGGTTTTTGGCGTAGAGCAATACGCCCGGGAAGGGCAGCTCCTGCCCTTTGGCGGCCTCGGGCACGATAAGCACGGAGGCTTTTAAATCTTTTAAAAAATCGGTTTTGTCCAAGGAGGTTAAGTAACAAATGCCTCCTTCGCGGGCGTCCTCCAGCGAGCAGAGCTCGCGGACGGTTACGTCGGTTTGGGCGGCGGCTTCGGCGCCGGTGATGCGGGAAAGTTCTGCCAAGGTCAGGTTAAGCATAAGATAAACCTCTATTTGCCGCGTTTGCGGTATTTTTTAGCTTTTTTGAGCCGGTTAATAAAGTCGTTGGTCACATTGACCGGCTTTTCTCCGTAGAGAATTTCATCTTTCCGAACAATCGCGCCGATGTTTCTCTTTTGGGCGAAGGATTTAATTTCGGTATAGATGTCTTTTAAAATCTCGTTTACTTCTTTCTTTTCCAGCTTTAAAATTTCTTCACGCGTATTATATTTATAATTATCAATAAAAAAGCTGCGTTCTGCAATAATTTTTTTATTCGCGGCGATGCGCGCCGTCAAATCATCCAATTCTGCTGGCGTATTGAGCGGGCTGGTGGATAAAATTTCCGCGCCCGAAAACGTCAGCCGATTCAGCACATTGCCCAGCAACAGCGAATCGGCGCTTTCTTCTATTTTGGGCAGCAGCGGCTGCGGCTCTACCACAATACGTTCATAGAACGGTTTTAACTCCCGCACCTGCGTAGCCAGGCGTTGGTTTTCCGCTTCCAGCACTTCAATTAGGTCCTTGGCGCCGCGGACTTCTTCTTCCTTGGATAAAATCTTCAGCCGGATTTGTTCTTTTACGGCAATGGTGCGCGGGTGCTCGTTGAACGCTTCGTCTATGTCAATAAAGGCCACCGTCAGGCATTTCAGCGGTTCGCCTGCGGGTTCATCGGTTTCCGGCGCAGATTGAGGCGCGTTTGAACCGGTATCTGCCAAAGAAGGGCTGCTCTGCGGCTGGGCCGCCGCGGTTTGGGGCTGGCTGTCCGCCGGCGCAGTGAGAGGGGCGGAGGCAGCGCTTTGCGCGGAAGAAGCGGTCCCGCCGGCTTTTGGCTCCGGTTCGGCCTTTGCCGCAGGCGGGTTGACTTCGTCAAATGCTTGCTGTTTGGTTGCTTCCGGCAGGACGATTTTATCCTCGGCCTGCTGGGCGGCGTTTTTAGCTAAAATGGCAGCCACGGCGGCAGCTTCTTCGGTGGATAATTTATCCGCAGAAGTTTCCTGCGCGCTCAGCGGCGCCGCTAATCCAATCACCGTCAAAAACAGCCACAGCTTTTTCATACGCCTCCTACATCATATTAGAGATGTTGAAGTAGAAGTGGGACCGGTCCTCATTGGATTTATGGTTGAGGCCGTACCCCCAGTCTATGCGGATAGGCAGGGACGGCGTCGTAAAGCGCAAGCCTACGCCCACGCCCGCTTTAAACTGGTTTTCATCCGGGCCCAGCGAAAATTCCAAATCGTCAAATTTGTTCCACGAGTTGCCCAAGTCAAAGAACAACGCCAGTTGCGCCATATTGCGCCGGCCTTCGCGCGCCAGCGGGAAGCGCAATTCCGCGTTCATTACGTAATACATATCGCCGCCAAATTCGGGGCCGACTTCGCCCGCGCGCTCGTAGCCGCGGATGGTGTCGGCGCCGCCCAGGAAGAACTTTTCATACGGGGGTACTTCGTCGGTGCGGCCGTAGGCCTGCACGGAGCCGAATTTGTTGGACAGTACAAATACAATCGGGTAGTTTCCGCCCACATTCCACACCGTGTGGTTGTAAATGGAGCGGGCGTTTAAGTACCACAAATCCAAATCGCCGCCAATCGGGCCGCCGGCAATGGCTAACCCAATAGAGTTGCGCCACCCGCGGGTGGGGTCCCAGATATTGTCGCGCGTGTCTATGGCAAAATCTGCGCTGAGGGTGGACATATTCGTGTCCCCTTTTTGCAGATAATTTTTGTCCCCGGGGTTGGCATTTGGCGGTTGGAACAAGGGATCAATATCATAAATATCAATATTTTCCAGCGAATAGCCGAACGACAGTTGGTAAATATCGTCGTTAAAGCGCGGGCCTACTTTAATGCGTCCGCCGAGGCGTTTTTCGGTATAGGCTTGGTTCTCGGTAGAGAAAGAGCGGTAGCGGCGGGTATTAAACAAATCCACGCCCAGCGAGGTCGGCTTGTCGTAAATCCACGGGGTGGACCAGCTAACGGTGTAGTCCAAAATTTCTTTACCGAACAACGTGCGCAAAGACAGCCGCTGCGCGCGCCCGAACAGGTTCATATGGTTGATGGAAATTTCGCCGTACAGCCCGTCCATAGAACTCATCGCCAGCCCGGCGGTGAACATACCGGGGCGGCCTTCCACGACGTTAAAGCCCAGGTCCACTTTTTGCGGGTCGGCGGTGGGCTGCAGGTCAATCTGGACGTCGTTGATGAACCCCAGGTTTAAAATTTTGGTTTGGCTGCGGCGGATTTTTTCGTTATCGTACAAGTCGCCGGGGTGGATGGACAGTTCGCGCGTGAAGACGTATTTTTTGGTTTTTTCGTAACCGGTTACGTCCACGTGGTCAATGTAGAAAATGTGTCCTTCGGAAATGTCAAACGTGATGTTTAATTTGCCGTTTTCAATGTTTTTAACGGGGTTCACGCGCACTTGCAGGTAGCCTTTGTTGGCGTATTGTTCCTGGATGGCGGTGATGGTGTCGTCAAAATCCTTTTGGTTGTAAAGGGAGCCGTTGCGGAAATAGACCTGTTTGTTCAGCTCTTCCGGCGTAAACACGTTGTTGCCTTCAAACGAAACGGTGCCGAAATCCACTTTTTCACCTTCGGTCAGCTCGTATGTGATGGTGGCTTCGGTTTTGGTGTCGTTCATTTCCACGTTGGGGGCGGAGAGGTTAAATTCGGAATACCCTTTGTTGCGCCCGTAGAGAATCATTTTCACCCAATCTTTCTGCAGGTTTTGAGGTTTAAATACTTTGCCGGGGCGGTTGGAAGCTTTTTTAAGAATTTTTTCCGTCGGGAGCTCGGTCGTTTCCTCGCCGGTAAAGTTGACGGCTTTCACGCGGACGCGCTCGCCTTCGTTAATGATGAGTTTTACATACACCACGCCCAGCTTTTCGTCCTGCTCCAGTTCGTATTTTACGTCGGCGTTGATGTAGCCCTTTTCGGCGTATTTGGCTTTGATGCGGTCCAGGTCCGCCTGCAGTTTGGCTTCGTTAAAGGGGTCTTTTAGTTTGAGCGTCATCGCCTGGGTGATGGCGCCTTTGCCCAGGTGTTTGCGCCCTTCGTAGGTCAGGCGGTCAAAAATCGGTTTTTCGGTAACGAGGTACGTCAGCCGGTGGCAGGGGTATTCTTCGCCGATTTCTTTATCGGCGCGGGTGCCGGGCATGGGGGAAATGTCAATTTCCACCTGGTCAAAATTGCCCAGGGCGGAAATATCGCGGATATCGTCGGAAATGGTATAACGCTCGTACAGTTCGCCTTTTTTGGCGTGGGCGGCTTTGGTTACGGTTTTGGAACGGATGTTTTTCAGTCCGTCCACCGCCACGTTACAAATCATCCACGGGCCGTTCGGGTCCACTTCCTGCGGGGCGGTTTCCTCCGCGCGCGCGTACGAAACAGCCAGTAATCCGGTTAAAACAAGCAATAAAAAACGTTTGGTCAAAATACGGCCCCCCTTTTTAATAAAAAAGCCCGCACTAAGGAATAAGCACGGGCTTTCTGTCCAAAAAAGATAACTTATTTGGTGGGTCTTTTGGCCAAACCGCTTTTAATGCAGCCAGTGCACACATAGGCAGTCTGGGTTTTGCCGTCCAAGACTACTTTTTGTTTCTGGAGGTTCGGTTTAAAGCTTCTTTTGGTTCTCAAGTTAGAGTGGCTGTAGGAGCCGCCGGATACCGGGGCTTTGCCGCACACTGCACATTTATACGCCATAGTTTCCTTCCTTATACACTGAAATAAATTTGGTTCTTATATTCTAATAAAAAAATGTCCGTTCTGTCCAGCCCTAGGCCTCTTTGGGCGGGAAAAACTTGCTGGCCAAAATAGACAGGGCCAAAATCCCCACAATCACGCCCAACGACGCCGTAACCGGGATTTTGAAATGGTGCGAAATCAGCATTTTTACGCCCACGAAGAATAAAATAACCGAAATGCCGTATTTGAGATACGGGAATTTGCCCGCCATACCGGACAGCAGAAAATACAGCGAGCGCAGCCCGATAATCGCAAAAATATTGGACGAGTAGACCAAAAAAGTGTCCTGGGTAATGGACAAAACCGCCGGGATAGAGTCCACCGCAAAAATCAGGTCGGACATTTCAATCACCAGCACCGCCGCAAACAGCGGGGTGGCGTAGCGTTTGGCGTTTTCCAGCACGAAGAAATTTTCACCGTAGTAATCAGTTTTAAGCGGCATAAACTTCTTAAGCACTTTTAAAATAAACGATTGGCTGGGGTCAAAATTGTCGTCTTCTTTTTGTAACAGCATTTTGGCGGCGGTAAATACTAGCAGTGCGCCGAAGACGTAAATCGTCCACGAGAACATGGAAATCAATTTTACACCCAGGAAGATGAAAATAAACCGCAGTACGACTGCCCCTAAAATACCCCATAAAAGCGCTTTGGGCTGCAAGTTGTGCGGAATGGCAAAGTAGCTGAAAATCATAATAAACACGAACATATTGTCCACCGACAGCGAGTATTCCAACACATAGCCCGTGTAGAATTCCAGCGCGTGGCGCGGCCCTTCCACCAGCCAAATCGCTCCGCCAAACAGCGCCGCTAACGAAATCCAGGCGCATACCATCACCGCGGCTTCTTTCATGCTTACTTTGCCGTGGTGTTTGTTAAGTACGGCTAAATCAATAAATAAAGCCGCCAGCACAATTACCCAAAAGGCAATCCACATGGCGACTGATACGGTTGTAGTTACAGGTTCCATTCTTGCTAGGTTTCTCCATTATAAAGGGATATAAAAATTATAGCAGTTTAGCGGAAAGGATAAAATAAAAAACCGCCCGTGGGCGGAAAAAAAGCCGAGGATGGGAATCGAACCCACAACCTACGGTTTACAAAACCGTTGCTCTGCCAGTTGAGCTACCTCGGCGGAAAGATATAATATCTTACCATTTTTTGGCTTCTGCTCCAACTGTTCTTTATGCTACAATAAAGCCCAGGAGGGGGCTATGAAAAAAATTATTTTTACCTTTTTGAGTGTTTTTATGGGTTTGCCGCTGGTTGCCCAGGGGCTTTGCAATATTGCGGATCAGCGGCCCGTGAAAGAATTGGAAACGGAGCTGAAGCGTTCTTTTAAAACGCTAAAAAAACTGAAACCGCCTATCTATTATCTTTCTTATACTTATACGACCGCGTCCAAGTTCGCCCTGGAAATAGCCGAGGGCGGGGTGGGCCAAGAGCAGGAGCGCCAGGAAGCTTTTTTGCAAGTAATGGCCCGCGCGGGCAGCCCCAAAATGGATAATACCCGCACGCTGAAGATAGATTATGATAATTTCTACCAGCCGCAATACGCTATGCCGGAACTGTCCGGTGATGGCAAAGCATTCCGTACGGCGGTGTGGCGCGCCACCCAAAATGCGGCCGAACATGCCCAGGCGGCTTTCAGCCGCGTACAGGTGGACGCCGTAAACGCCGCCAAACGTTCCGATGATTCCAACGATTTTGTGTTTCCTCCTAAATCTTCTTATTGCCGCGAAGAAGCGCCTCTGGCCTTTAATCAAGACCGTATTAAGGCCCTGTTGCTGAAAGCTTCCCAGCTGGTCCAAGGGAAGGCGTTTGTGCTGGACAGTTCTTTTTCGTTCACAATTTCGCAGGGCTCCCGCTATTTTGTGGACTCGGTGGGCACCCGCTTAAAAACCCCTTTTGCTTACGCTAGGCTAAGCTATATGTTGGCGGGGCAAACGGCGGACGGGCTCCAGCTGGTCCGCAGCGAAGAGTTTGATGTCCTCAAAGACAGCGAGCTCCCCACGGAAGAGGCTTTGTTGGCGGCGGTGCAAAAATCGCTTGCGGAGCTGGAGACCCTTTCCCAAGCGCCCGAAGCCGAACCGATGACCGCTCCCGCCATTTTGAAAAACCGCGCGATGGCTGTATTTGTGCACGAAGTTTTAGGCCACCGGGTGGAAGGGCACCGCCAGAAAGACGACGCTTTTGGTAAAACGTTTACCGATAAAGTAGGCCAGCCTGTCGTATCGCCCATTTTGACTATTGTGGACGACGCCACCTTGGCCTATTTTGACGGCATACCTCTGCGCGGGTTTTACGAATACGATGACGAAGGCGTAAAAGCCCGCCCCGTTACATTGGTGGAAAACGGAGTGCTTAAAAACTTTTTGATGAGCAGCAGCCCGATTAAGGGGTTCCCCCAGTCCAACGGGCACGGACGGGCCGAACAAGGCAGCCGGGCGGTGGCGCGTATGGGAAATACGCGGGTGATTGCGTCCGAAACGGTTCCCTATGCCGAACTGGAAGAAATGCTGTTGGCTGAAATTAAACGCCAGGGAAAGCCGTATGGCTTTATTATTGAAGATTTATCCGGCGGATTTACCCAAACCAGCACCTATGCGCCGCAGGCGTTTAAACTGGAGCCGACGCTGGTATACCGCATCTATCCGGACGGACGCAAAGAGGCCGTACGCGGTGCCGATATGGTGGGGACGCCGCTGGTCAGCTTTAACAAAGTGCTCGCCGCCGCGGATGATTATGCCGTATTCAACGGGTCGTGCGGCGCCGAATCCGGCTGGGTGCCGGTATCCGCTATTGCCCCCAGTGTGTTGCTGGAAGCGCTGGAAATTGAAAAAACATACAAAAGCAGTTATAAACCCCCGGTGCTGCCACCGCCTTCGGCTGATAAAAAGGGAGGAAAGAAATGAAAAAAATTTTCCTGTTTTGTCTATTAGTCTGCAGTCATTTGGCGTTGGGCGCCGCCCAACTGCCGGATAATGTGTATTTCCGCGCGATGAAGGATGAAATGGACCGTTCTTTAAAGAAATTGCGCGTGCAAAATGGCCCCAAGCCCTATTATTTGGCCTACCAGCTGGAAGATGTAAATGTGTTGTGTGAGCGGGCTTCCTTTGGGCAATTAGAGGCCGGCCCTTCAACGCCGTATCATCATTTGCTGGGGTATGCCGTGTTATCCGCCGGAACGCCGAAAAATGACAGTATGGGCTTTACCGAAGAAGCCACCCGCTACACCCCTTCCAGCCAATATGCCATTGCCAAAAGCTATTGGGGTATTCGCCGCGCGTTGTGGACGATGACCGACAACAGCTATTTGGACGCTGCCGAAATGTATGAAAAGAAGCAAGCGTATAAACGCCAAAAAAATATCACGGACAATTTGCCCGATTTCACACGGGCGCCACAAGCCTCTTTTGTGGAAGAAATTCCTCCCTTTCCCGCTTTGCCGCGGAAGCAAATGCAAGAGTGGGTGCAAGCGCTTTCAGCCCTGGGGAAGGACGTCCCTTATTTGGAAGATTCCAGCGCCGCTTTGTGTGTAATGCAGAAAGATTACTACTACCTAAACAGCGACGGCGGTTTTTATCAGTATTCCTTGCCGTCCGTGTATGCCATCTTGTCCGCCCAGATGCGCAACCAAGCGGGGTATCGGGATGAACTGTGGCGGGAAATTTATTTACCCCAAGATTGGCAGAACCAAAAACAGTATGTGCAAGAGCAGGCGGCCCGGCTGCTGCAGGATGCACAGCGGCTGTATGAAGCCCAAAAACCCGAGCCGTATTTGGGGCCCGTACTGCTTAGTCCGGCGGCCTCGGCGGAGTTTATTAACCGGCTGCTTGTAAAAAATGTGCGCAATGTGAAACCTTTGTTGTCTTCCAAACGGGAAAACGACCCAACGGCGGGCTCTTTCCGCGATAAAACGGGTATGCGCGTGATGAGCAATGCCGTGGAGGTGTATGATAAACCGCTGTTGCGTGAGTATAAAGGCATCCCGTTAGCCGGTTTTAAACCGGTAGATGATGAAGGCGTGCAAGCGCAGGATTTGACGGTGGTATCCGGTGGGAAACTGCACCAGCTGCCGCTTTCGCGCCGCCCCGCCAGCCAAGGCAGCTCTAGCAACGGGCATGCCCGGATGAACCACTTTACACAGCCGCGCGAAGCGTTGACGAATGTGTTTGTACAAGCCAAAACGCCGCTGACGGCCCAGGAAATGGAAGCAAGACTGCTGGCCCGCTGCCGGGAATTGGAGTTGGACTATTGCTATATTTTAAAGGAATTTCCTTCCGGACAAACGGGCGCGGAAAATGTGGTAAATTTGGCGGAACGCATCTATACGCAGGACGGACGGCGCGAACCCGTGTTCGGGCTAAAAATCAGCGAATTGAGTACCCGCTCGCTGCGCGATATTTTGGCGGCCGGGGAGGACGGGGAAGTTTCCTTCTTGCAGGACCCCGAATCCCGTACTTATTCGGTGGTGGCGCCCTCTTTGTTGGTGGACGAAATTGAAATCTTGCCCAGCGATGAGAAAGCGGACCGTAAACCGTTTGTACCGAAACCGTAAACCGGATTATTTTGAACTAAACCGCCCCGGGTAATTTGCCCGGGGCGGTTTTATTATGCGTAAGTACCATACTTGGCGGAACCCTGTCCGAGGCAGAACGCCTGCCCCCGGCAAGAGCTTTTCCGTTAGGGTGCAACATTACGGGAACAGTGTGGTCTAAACTAATCGTGCTAACGGGCATAGAGAAGGGAAGCCAGCCGCTGGCCCTTGATTTGTTTTTTTTTTTTGATACACTGGCCCTAGCATTGATTTTTGGCTGTTAATTATTAGACTGTAGTTAAGCCTTTAAATCAACTTGCTAAGGAGTGTTTTATGAAAAAGGGTTTTACTTTGATAGAATTATTGGTCGTCGTGCTGATTATCGGTATTTTGGCGGCGGTGGCGTTGCCCAAATATCAGCTGGCCGTGGAAAAAAGCCGTTTGACTGAAGTATATGCTCTCCTGCGTAAGGCGGGGCAAAATATTACGGTGTACAGCTTGGGTGGAAAGGGAACTTTTAATGTTGGGAATCCGGATGATGTAGCGCTTATTTGGGAAGATGTCTTGAAACCGGATTCGGCAGGCGACTATCGGACTAAAAATTTTGAATTTGGCCTCAGTTGGTTTGGCCCGATGGCTACCCGGGAATCGGATACCTACTCCTACAGTATTGTTTTGTTTGTGGACGATTTGGAAGTAGATGAAAATACAACCATGCCGGCAGGAATGTACTGTATGGTCGGGAGCAAGCCCGCAGATGAAGCTTTTTGTAAATCGCTTTGCAAAGGCAATTTTACCGACGGCGGCTGTTTAATATCTTAAAAGTACTGTTGCAAACCGCCCCGCCTGCTGATGCCGGCGGGGCGGTTTGCGTTACCAATGCAATTGTTTTGCCAGTTTTTCCGCTACCCGTTCGGTAAAAGAATCCGGGTCCCCTTTTAAGACAGCTTGCATATGGCGGCGGCTGTCTTTTTTGCGGCCTAAATAATATTCATCCATAGCCATTATCAGCAAAGCCAGTTGGTTTTTGGGGTCTTGCTCCAGAATTTTTTGGGCGGTGCGGATGGAGTCTTTATATCGCCCGGCTTCGTAGAGCCAAAGCGCTTTGTTGGCCAGCAAATCCCGGCGGCCCGGGGCCAGCAGGAGGGCAGCTTCCAAATCAGCCAAGGCGTCTTGCGGGCGGCCCAGCCCGCGGGATGCTTTGGCGCTAAGGAGCCAAAAATCCGGCGATGAACTATCCCCGGCTAGGGCCATCGTGATATTGATGAAGGCATCTTTATAATTGCGCTGGCGCAGAAAAGTTTCCGCATAGCGGGCGCGGTAAAGCGGCTCGGCTGCGGGGTTTAATTCAAAAAACTTGTCATAAAAAAACCGGGCTTGGGAATAAAACCCCATTTTGCTGTAGTTAGTGCCTTGGCCGGAGAGCGCTTCCAAATTATTGGGTTCTTGGGCTAACACTTGTTCGTAGAGCTCAATAGAGCGGTCTACCAGGTCCGTTCGTTGGTATAAATCCGCCGCCGCCAGCAGCAACGGAATATCTTTGGGGTGAAACTCTAACGCTTCCAAATATACTTCCAATGCTTTGCTTAATTGTCCCAGCTGTTCGTAGCTCATTCCCAACAAACGATAAGCACGGGCTTCGCGGCGTTTGACGTTTTTAGTTTTATAAATGTAGTCCGACAGCTGTTCTATAGCCTGGGTATAATCGCCGGCGGAATATAAATCGCGTGCTTGGACGTATTCCTTTCGGTCGCCCATAGGGGCCAGCCCTAAAATGCCTGTTTGAGTGGCGGTACATCCACCCAAAAACAGCATACCCAGCATACCTATCAAAAATTTACGGTTTAAATACATAAGGCAATGTAAAAAGCAGGATGTCTTCCTGCAATTCTCCTAAATGGCGGTTTGCTTCTCTAATACCCACTTCGCCGGCTTTGTGCAGTTTATCCAGTTCCAAGGTGCCGGTATCTAACACGCGGTTAGTGATGACGAAATTTGCTTTTTGGGCGGCTTCTTCAATCATAGCCGCGCCGCGTACGTCCCCTACGCGCAGCAGATAGGCTGCAACGGACTGCGGCGTAGTGGAGGCAAAATCCGGCGGCGTAACCGAAGCGATTACATAATCCGCCCCCATTAGTCGGACGGTTTCCACCGGCAGGTAATCTACCACTGCGCCGTCCACCAGCGCACGGTGGCGGTATTGCACGGGCTCAAATACTCCGGGGATGTTCATACTGGCCCGTACGGCAATCGCCAGCGGACCGGAATTAAAAACCACCCTCTCGCCCGTTTTTACATCCATCGCCGAGCAGGTAAACGGGATTTTTAAATCTTCAAACCGCATATCGCCGATTTGTTCGTGAAAGAAATTAACCAAGTTTGCGGAAGAAGGCAATTTTTGGGCGAACAAAAACCGAAACAAGCCCATCACGTTAAAATCCGGAGTGATTTGATCCATCGTCATATGTCTGCTGATTTCCCAAAGCTTTTCGGTAGGCAGCCCCGCTGCATATAGCGATCCCACCACGGAACCCATGGACGTTCCGGCCACTTGGTCAATTGGCACGCCGGCGTTATCCAGCACTTCTAACACGCCTACGTGGGCAAACCCGCGTACGCCTCCGGCGGATAATGCCAGGCCAATCTGCGGGCGGTCTTCTTTGGGAATGGAAGTAAAGCGTCCCCACATAAAATCGCGCAGGATTTGGTCGTCTGTTTGGACGGGAATTGCTCCCGCATAGGGGGAAAGCCCTATAAGCAAAACCGCCAGCCAGCCGCAAACGGTGCGGCATCCACGGGCGGTCATTCTAAATCCTGGCCGATGGCCCATTCCAATTCGGCCTTAGCCGTATGGTTGTTGCGTACGGCCTGGAAATATCCTTGGGCGGATTTTAGGTAATCCTGGAGTGCTTCCAAAGGGGCAGTGCCCGTTTTGGGTTGGTTTTTAGAGGCTTGGGAAAGAAGCTGATTTAAATCGTCGTATGCGGCTTGACGGTCCAACACTTCTTTTTGCCAAAAGAGCATATTCTCAAAACTTTCCGCCACTTGCACGCGGATTTTGTCTTCAATCGCGGCGCGGCGCAAGGCGCTTTTTTGCTGCCCGGCTTTTTTCTCGGTTACTTGTTCAGATAAATTGTACGGAATAGGTAAGCGCACCGCCAGTGAAACTTGTTTGTTTACGTCATCCAGGCTGTCTTCGCCCAGCTTTTCGTACGAAGCGTTTAAGATGATATCCGGGTAGCGTTTGGAAAGGGCCAGGTCTATGGCGATATTGTCCGCTTCCAACGCGTAGATGGCGGATTTTAATTCCGGGCGGAATTCCATAGCCCACAGGCTCATATGCGGCAGGTCCCATTCCGTTTTGACAGGCGAAAAATCGCCTTTAATCGTAATGCGGGCATTAAGCTCTTTGTTTAAATTGACCAGCATAGCCAGCTGCGCTTTTTTTAGTTCGCTTTCGGCTTGGTTGCGGGAGCTGCGCAAATCCGCCATTAGGGCGCGGATGCGGATTTTTGTCCATACATCTCCGGTGGGATTAGCATACCATTTTTCCGCCAGGCTGAGTACTTCCTGCGTTAGTTTGGCATTGTGCTGGGCGTAAAGTAATTCGGTAAAGGCCTTTTTTATGTTGAGCACCACTTGGTTTTTGACAATTTCATAACGGCTTTGCACTTGTTTCAGATTTGCACGGGCCATTTTAAGCGTGCTGCTGATGCGTCCGCCCGTATAAAGATATTGCGTGGCCGTAATTCCAACCCCATAGAATTGGTCTTTTTCCCCATATAAACCGTTCCCAGGCAGAAACCGGTTGGCTACCGAATCCGGCAGGACCATGGGGTAATCCAAATCATACAAAGTTGCAGTTCCTTGCAACGAAAATTGCGGCAAATAGCGGAATTTCGCTTCGCTTACTTTTTGCTCGGCGATAATAATGTCTTGTTTAGCCGTTAAAAAATCGGAACTATTTTCCAACCCCAGCCGGATAGCATTTTCAAGCGTTAGATTGTCATTGATTAAACTGGAGAATTTTAGTCCGTATTCTTTTTGTGCAAACGCAACTGGCGTGCACAGCCAAAACGCCAACAGAAGCGTTGTGATTCTTTTCATACACCCCCCGTTATGATGGTTTGTTTTTATTGATTTCCTTTTCTATGCGGTCCATCATTTTATTAAATTCGTCTTGCAATTCCATCAGCTGGTCGCCTTTGCGCAGATGAATCCGTTTGGAAAAATCTCCTTTGGCGATAGCTTTGCAAGTTTGTTCAAAGCGATATACTGGGCCGGCCATTTTGTGTGATAAAATGGCCGAAATAATCACTACAAACAGCAGGTAGATGGCAATTTTATAAAAGAACGACGCCGCCACCGGAAGGAACTGATCATATATCGGCTGTACCAAGACAGGGTATTTATCAAACAAATCATTTAAGGTGGCGGTTAATTCAAACGTCATAATGGCCAGCCCGCACAGTACACTCATAATCATAAGCAGCATATAACGGATTTGGAGATTTTTTTTGATAAAAATCGTCCTTCTGTTAAACTGCGGCTGGGCTTGCGAGTCGGTTTCTTGTTTCATAACATCCTCTTAAAAATTGGTTACGTAGCGGATTTGCAAAATGCGTTCGCTTTCATCCCCGCGCCCAATGCGGCGCACGGCGGCATCCAAGGCCAAAGAGGGGTGTAAGTAAAAGCGCATCCCCAGGTTTAAACGGGAATCGCGCGTGTTGCGGATATTGTCCCATTCCGCCATCAGGCCGATTTTGTCCGCCCAGTTATAGTACATTCCCATGAACCAAAAGATTTCGCTCCAGTCAAAGTCCGACAAGTTCAGCCCGGCCGTGGCATTGAGCCCGGGCACAATAACTTCCCGCGAAAAGGAGATATACCCGCCTTTGCGGTCATCTAAGTAGTCCTTGGTATCTGCATACACATGGTCTTTGTTATATCCGTAACCATATCGGCGCCCATCGTATCCGATGGCAATAGCCGGCAGGTAGAGGCTTCCGTCGTATACTTTAAACTTTAATTGAAAATCCGGATTTAATACCCGCACATCGTCCGAAGACCCCAGTAACGCATGCGCCGCTACGCTTATGCCGATATTAATGCGCGGAAAAACGCCAAAATCAATGCTTTCCATCATGGCTCCGTGGTCATAGGCACGGGTTAAAAAAGAGGCTTGGTAACGGTCCAGTACTTCGGCGGTGGGAACGTCCAAAATCATTGTTTCCAGGCTGATAGGATCCCCTTGCCCGGCCTGCAGCGTAAACGGACAGAGTATGCAAACAAAACCAGCAATCCAGTGTTTTATATTCATAGTCGGTCTCCCTTTTTCTCTAATTACAGAAAAGTGCGGATGTCTTTTACTTCCGGTTTAACAATATAACGTACATTATGCAAATATGCCCCTTCCCGTGCGGGCATAAAATCGTTGCGGTCGCGGGGAAATTCCAAGTCCACGATGCCTTTGTCCAGCCGTTCGGAACTGCTGACGACGCCGATATTCCAACGGTCTGTTTTTTCTTGGTCATAAGGATCTTTGGGATTCCAAAAATTGCGAAGTAGTATTGTCCCCTTAGGCAAAGGCTCTGCTCCAACGGGGGCCGTTTTTAACAGTACGTCTTTGGTCCACAATACTTTGCCTTTGCACGGCCCGTTAAAGAAAGTAACTTTATAGTAGGGGGTGTTTTCGTCCGGCCCTTTATTAAGCGTAGCCAGCGAATAGGTGGCGTACGGTTTGCCGATGTTTTCACACGCGGCAAAAATATGGGTGCGCAGCAGACGTTCATAATCTTGTTTGGCATCGGTGCGGTTGTATGGCGATTCTTTAGGTTGGGACTGGCATCCCGCCGCCGCCAATAGGGAAGAAACAAATAAAAGGCTGAGCAGTTTTTTCATAAACCCGGGCTCCTTGTTGTGTTGGGGTCGCTCCGTACGCACGGGCGCGCGCGGAGCAGATATAGAAATTATACCCGTTTTTGGATAGAAAAGAAACCCGAAAAACAGTTTAAAAATGCCCCGGAGATTCCCGGGGCATTTTTAAACTTGCTTTTGATTAGCGGCGCGTACCGGCCGCGGCGCGCTTTTTATCAAAAGGGGATCGTTCTTTTTTAGATTTTTTTTGGAGTTCTTCCACCTCTGCCCGAGTTTGTTTTTGGACGATTTCGCGCGAGGTTTTTTGGCGCAGTTCTTGCCCCACTTGCTGGAAAAATTGGATCTGGTCTGCCAGCGTATCCGCCAGCACGGCTGAACGCTCTGCAAAGGTTGGGTTTTGGTCTGCGTCAATGAAGGAATTATCCCGTCCGTAGAAAAACACGGTGGAATCCAAGTCTTCGCTGAGTTGTTTGCCGATAGGAGCAGTCAGTGCATATAATGCGGCGCCGCCTTGCATATTGCGTTCCAGCATAGCCTCACGGTTTTGTTCCTGGAGGGATTTTAAATTATCGGCTGTGTATAAGATGTAAGATGGGGCAAATTGGTCGGCCTGCGCTTGTGCGGCTTTCTTGTCCTCTTCCGAAGCGTCTGCCGGCAGTTGGTCCATTTTGTATTGAGCAAATTGTTTGGCTACTTGGCTGTATTTATCCAAGGGATCCCCTTTAAACACGGCTCCAGCCGCTTCTACCGAGTCGGACAACTCCGTATTCAGCTGGCGGGAATTGGCTACCCAATAACACGGCTTGGAAGAGCAATCCTCCTGCTGGAGCATAAACTGGTAAATTTCCATGGTTTTGGTGTATTCTTCCGAGTCCACCTCCGGGTCTACCGCGTCCTGGGGGATATCGGTAGCCCGCCCAATAATGGGTGTAATTGGCGCCGGGGGCATGGTCAAATGGGTTTTTTTATAAAACAACTGGGCGTTTTTTTGTTTGGCCGCTTCCAAGGCTTGCTTGCTGGCCGGGCGGGCGTTTGGATTTTCGCCCACGGAGCAAACGGAGCTTTTTACCGGGCGGGGGGCTTCATTGGTACAAGAGAAAGAGAGCATGTTTTTCAGTTCGTCTTCAGCCTCTTGTCCGGCGGCTAAACGGTTTAAACGTTCCTGTGCGCGGGAAAGAAAGTACTGCTGGGCTTCTTCCCGGCGCTGTTGGCGGTACTCTTCTTTGGCTTTTTTATCTCGTGCGCTTTGCGGATTGGGGTACTGTGCATCGGCTAACGAATCCGCTACTTCATCCAATACAGCATTAGGGTCCAAATATGCCAGCAAAGAGGTTTGCCCGGCGGGAGCCTGCCCGTCCTGCGGGTTGAGTGCACCCGGCTGTGGCATATCCCATTCCCCTCCGCCAAAAGAAGACGCACTTTTGCTGCCGGAAGAACCTATCCCCTCTGAAGAGGCCAGCCGGCTGCCGCTTGCTGCGCGGTTTCCACCCGCCGTTCTGGAAGCTGCCGCCTGCGGGGCCGAAAAACCAAACAGCCGTTTAATGGGAGTAAACAGGCGGGCCCATTTAGAGTCCGGCACTTCGGGCGAGGCTGGCGCGGCGGTCGGCGTGAACCGGGCGGCACGTTCCTGGCGGACGTAGCGGTCATAAGGATTATCTTTGGTGCTGACTTCGTGCATTCCCCTTATTCCGTCTTCGGGTATGGTTTGGCGGATCAGCACCCATTCTCCCTCATCGGTTTGTAAAGAGGCATCCCCAAAGCCCGTCCGCGGGCCGGAGCCGGCGGCTGGAGCGGCTTCCGTGGAAATGGAATTAAGGGAAGCGGCGCGTGCATCGGCATAAAGTTCTTCCTCCGGGATGGGGGAGCCGAAATGTTCTTTTTCTTGCTGGGAAGTCAGCGTTTTGGAAGAAGAACTTTTTTTGCGTGAGAAAAAGCGCGCAATGCGGTTGACTAATTCCGTCAGCGGGTTAGAGGTAAAGATTTGGGGCTCCGCCGTTTTGACAGCGCTGTTGGCAGCGGGCTGCCTGTCGGAAGGCTGTAAAAAGGGAAGAAGTAAAAATATAACCAGCGCCAAACAGACGATAAACAGAATAATTTTTCCAGCAGTTTTTTTCATAAACACTCCGACGAACAAAAAACTCCCGGTGCGGGCCGCAGTTGGTGCGCCTTAAGCCGGCTGTATAGATAGTCTACCCGTTTGGAGTGGATTTTTCAAGGGTGTTTTGGGCGGATTTTGCCGGGAACCAGCTATGCAGCAAGTCTTGCAAAATGCGCCACGATTTTTGAATATGTGCCCAAAGCGGATTGGAGGAGAGCTCCTGCGTGGAGGGGACCGCCTGCTGCGGAGCTGGCAGGGAGTAGCCTGCGGCGGACACCAATTCTTTTAAGTAATTGGAAGGGACGGCAAAATTCAGGTTTTGGTTGCCTTCCCCTTTGTAGCTGGCGAATGCGATGGAAACGACTTGTCCGTCCGCATTAAATACCGGGCTCCCGCTGGAGCTGGGGGAAATGGGCGCGCTGATTTGGTGCCATAAAACGCCGTCCGCTTTTTTGCGCACTTGGCTGATTAATCCGGAAGATATGGTGTTTTGCAGGCGGCGCGGGTTGCCTATTACGGTAATGGTTTGGCCTGGCAGGACGGTGTCCGAATCGCCTAACGTTACGTGCGGCAAGTTGCGCGCCTGTATCTTTAAGAGGGACAAATCTACATTTCCGGCGGCGGCTACCTGGGCGGCTTCGCCGGAAACGGCGCCGTTATTAAAGGTAATGTTAATGTATAGGGCATTTTCCGATACGTGCCGGCTGGTAGCGATGAGCCCGTCCGGCGTAAGCACAAATCCTGTTCCTGTAAAGGTGGAACCGTCCGTTTTGGCTACATTCACCGCCACTACGGCAGGGGCGTTTTGTTCGGCAATCCATACGTGATTGTTTTGGGCCAAACAGTCCGCCGTGGCCCAGAATAGGAAGAACAGAAATAACGGGAAAAATCGCATATATTTGATTATAGCAATAAAAGGGCCGTTGAAATGCGGGCGGATAAATAGTACACTTACTGTTGTAGGTATTTAAGGAGTTGCATTATGGGAGAACCATTTTACGTAAGCCGCAAAAAATATGAAGCTTTGGTAAACGAGCTGAAAGATTTGAAAGAATTAAAAGCCCAGCTGTCTAACGAAATCGGCGAGGCAGCCGCCCAAGGCGATTTAAAAGAAAACGCCGAATATCACGCCGCGAAAGAAAAACAAACGGAAACGCTTATCCGCATCCAGGAACTGGAGCTCCGCTTGAGAAACGCCCAAATTACCGATGATTTGACGGTGGATAAAAGCGAAGCGCGTATCGGCGCGACGGTAACTATCCAAGATGTGGACGCCGGCATTGAGTTTACTTATACGCTGGTAGGATCAATGGAATCCAACCCGGAGAAAGGGCTTCTGTCCGTTAAATCGCCGTTAGCCAATGGGGTGTTGGGCAAAAAAGAAGGCGAAATGTTTGAAGCTATTTTGCCGAGAGGGCCTAAAAAATACAAATTGGTTAAATTGGAATACAAATAATCGGTATAGAATACCAAAACCGGACCGCTTTAAGCGGTCCGGTTTTTTGTTTAGAGGAGGAGAAAACCTCTTAGTAAAGGCCAAATTTCTTTTGTAAAGCTATCACTGTTTGTTGAAAATTATTATCCGTTGTTTCCCAGAACAGGACGCTTTCGTAAAGGTCTAATTCGTCTTCCGGGATTTGCACATCCGAAGGTGCGGAGCTTACTGCCCGCGGGAAGAAGCCCTTTTCCTGAATGAAATCCTGTAACAGTTCCAAGGTTTCATCGGCGGTTTTGTTAATGCGCGGGTATTGGGTCAGCAGGCGCTGCATTTTAGTTACGTAGTTGGTAACTTGTCTAAATTGGTTCGCTTGGTTGTGCATGATTAAAATCAGCAATTTATTGTATAAGCGTCTTTCTGGCAGCGGCGCATTCCAGCGTGGAGAGCGGTGATAACGGTTGGTAAACGCTTCCAGCTCGGCGGCGGCTTCTTGATATACGGCGATTGTTTCCGTAATATCTTCCTGCGAACGGACATGGGCCAACCCGGCGGTGTATTGCTTGTGGGCTTCACGCAACACGGTCAAAAAAGCACTTTCGTGTTGGGGCTGAATTTGAGACAAAGCTACGAAACTGCGCAAGGAAGCTTTGAGAGTATCAGACACAAAGGGGGATTTGAGAATTTCACGTAATTTTAAGTTCACTTTGTGCGGATGCGCTTTCATGTATTCTAAGGCGGTTTGGGCAAAAATTTCGCGCACGTCTTGCGGCGCAATGAAACGCAGTTCGTAAGAGGCCATAAATTCCACCGAAAGACTATAATAATTGGATAAATCGCGCATAAATTGGGTATAGTTTTTGGCGGCGATAGATCCCATTAAGAAACGTTGTAAACTGCGGTTAATAATTGTTTCGCTTATTTTATCCTTTAACTCTTCTTCTTTGAGCGTATTCAAATTTAAGGTTTGAAAATCTTTTAATGTAGCCGCTAAACGGCGGGCTTGAGTGCGTTCCCGTTCCAGGGCGGCGGCATAGTTGAGAACTTCTTTGTTTTTTGAAAGGGCCATCGCCGTGCTGAAACGGCGTATCATTTCGTTTTGATTAAGCGCCTCGGCCGTGGGGTGGGTGCCTTTTAACATGGGGCGAATGGGCGAAGAAATTTCGGCTGCACCAGATGCAAGGGCCGCTTGCCGGGAGGCTTTGGCGGCAGCTGCCGCTGCATGGGTTGCAGCCGTGGCAGAAACTGCCGAAATATTTTCTGTAGCGGCAGAAACCGCTTGTTTGACAATTTTGCCTTTTTGGGCAAAAGAGGCTGTGGCAAGCAACATACAGCACAGGCAAAGCAAGATGTTTTTCGTTGTATTGTTTTTCATACTTATACTATAAAAAGAAATAAGATTGAAAACCAGGGTCCTTGGGCCTAAAACGATATGGGCCTTTGGACCTGAAAATGGGGCGTATTAAGGCCAATAAATTTATATGCTGGTATGCGGTCAACAGCACCGGCCCGGTGCCGTGGCACAAGGGCGCGACAGCACGGGAACAGTGCGGCCCAGCTAGTCGTGCTGACGGGTCAAGGAAAGGGAGGGGCGACTCACTTTTTGCAAAGATATTCCCAACTTGTTGTTTCCTCTTTACGTAAGCACCGTGTTTTGCAAACCCCTCTCCGAGGCAGAGCCCCGCGGCCTGGAAGGCCCTGCCCCCGGCAAGGTGTCGTTGTGCAAGGGTGCAACATTGTGGAAATAATGTGGCTCCACTAATCGCGTTAACGGGTAAAGGAAGGGGAGGGGCGGCTCGCCCCTTGATTTGTTTTTTTTTTTTGATAAATTTTGCGTATGAGCAAAATTTATCAAAAAACCCTCCCGGCGGGAAAAAACGCCGGATTTACGTTAATAGAGTTGTTAGTAGTCGTTTTAATTATTGGTATTTTGGCGGCGGTGGCGTTGCCCAAATACCAAGTAGCGGTGGAAAAAAGCCGTTTATCCAGCGTGATGGCCGCCGTACGTTCCATTAAAGACCAAGCGGAAGTGTATTATATTGCCAATGGAACCTATCCGCCCGATGATGATACGGCTTTGGATGGGTTTGATCTGCCGGAAGGATGTTCTCCTTACTATGATAACGGTTCTATTAAATGCGCCCAGGCTATGATTGATTTAAGGGTCGGCACAGGCGGTGCCACCTCTGCCGTTTTAGGCGTAACAAAGCCTTCCAGAGAAGGCAACATAACGGGTTATGTGATGTTCTTGGAGAATTCCACTTTTGCACCGGGGGAAGAAGAATGTTGGGCGGCGGCGGACAGTGCGGTAGGCAACCAGGTCTGCAAATCACTGAATGGCACCCTCAACCGGAGTTTTGCTTTTCATTGGTTTGAAGGCGGCAATGTAAATGCATATAGGCTGAAATAAAGGAAATGCAATAAAAAACCATTTAAAAACCCCGGGAGTTTGGCTCCCGGGGTTTTGCGTGTACAGCATTAATACTTTTTCAGGACGGCTTCCTTGGCGGCACTGGAATAGACGTTATAATCCATTTGCTGGAAGATAGAGTCTTTCTGTTCCAAGTCGTACACGAAGCCCTCGTCAATGCGGTTGCCCTGGATTTGTTCGTAGAGCTCGTTAAAGCGCTTGACGTGGTCCTTGGTGCGTTTGGTGGAGTATTCCTTAGCGGTTCCGGTCGTCATCAAAAACGCCCAGTCGGAAGACTGCATCAGCACCAATTCGCGCGCTAATTGGTTGAGCGCGCGGCGCAAGAGGCCGTCTGCATTGGGGAACTTGTTGGCTAGTTCCATCATCCGTTCAGCCGCTTTGATGAGGTGGCGGTAAATCCAGTCGTTGCCGCTGTTAAGCCACACATCGTGGTAGCCTTTGTCTCCCCAGGAGGACATAGATGGCTGCACCATTTGGTTTTCGGGGTACATTTCCAGGTATTCGCTCGGGGTGACGAGTTTGATGTCTTTCTGGTCATAATAGATTTTCTTGAACAGATATTCCAAGAAATCAATCCCTTCATACCACCAGTGCCCGTAGAGCTCCGCGTCGTACATAGAAACGACCAACGGTTTGCGGTCCAACAGCGTGCTTAAATATTCAATCTGTTTTTGGCGGTTGAACATAAAGTTGCCGGCGTGCATAGCGGCTACTTCGCGCGCTTCATACGGGTTGTAGGCTTGCTTTTGGTTCAGGGATACTTTGCCGGTAATTTTATGGTATTTCATACCGATATTGCGGCGGACGCCGTCGGAATGGAGGTAGGGCTTGATGTAATCGTAATTCAAGTCATACCCCAAATCGCGGTAGAATTCGCGGTAGCGCGGATCGCCGGGGTAGCCGGATTCAGCGCTCCAAACCTGCTGGGCCGATTCCATATCGCGCGCAAAGGCGGCCACGCCGGTTTGCGGGCAATACACGGGCGCATAAATGCCGTATTTCGGGCGGGGCGTGCCGTGCAGAATGCCGTGCGATTCGGTAAAGAAGAAGCGGATGCCTTCGTCGCGCAGGAATTTATCATCACCGGGGTTGTAGGCGCATTCCGCCAGCCAAATGCCGCGCGGGCTGCGGCCAAAGCGGCTGCGGTAATCGTTGGCGGCGATTTTGATTTGGGCGTTGACGCTTTCTTTATGCACCATCAGCGGCAGATAGCCGTGCGTGGCGCAGCAGGTGATGATTTCCAGCTTGCCCATATCCTGGAATTTTTTGAACCCTTCCAACACGCGGCAGTGGTAGCGGTTCTCAAACAAATCTTTGTAACGGCGGAATTTGTTGAAATACATCCGCGCGACGCCTTCAAATTCGGTCCCCTGTGTACGGTTGAGTTCTTTTTCCGACAGTTCCACCCGCTGGTTTAAATAATGGCGGAAGCGGTCAATTAAAAGCGGGTCCGACATCATATTGCACAACGGCGGCGTGAGGGACATCGTCAGCCGGAAATCGGTTCCTTCTTCGGTCAGGTTTTCAAATACGTTAAGCAGGGGAATGTATGTTTCCACCATGGCTTCGTAGAACCAGTCTTCTTCCAGGAAATCCGGGTATTCCGGGTGTTTGATAAACGGTAAATGTGCGTGTAATACAAGTGCTAAATAACCTTTTTCTTCACCCATATTATTTTCCTTGCTCGCGCAGAGCCTTAATGTTTACCTGGCGCGTCTTATCGCCTTTGGCGTTGCGCGCTTTGATGGGCAAATCCACCACGCTGCCGGCGGGCAGGTGTTGGCGGATAGAAAATTTGCCTTCTTTGAGTTCAATTTCCTGGCCATTAATGGACACGATGGCGTTTTTGGAGGCAGAGCCGTAGATGATGATTTCGCAGTCTGCCTGCAGCCAAATGTCTTCATCTTCCTGCGGCTGTACTTTTTCCAGCTGCAGCGTAAAAGACGACCACGAAGTCGGCGCGCCGGAGGAAGTGAGTTCCGTCATTTTCCAGCGTTGGCCCAACACGTGCATCAGTTCGCTGGCGCCCAGGCCGATATAGTCGGCACCGGCCAGTTTTAAGAGTTTTTGGAAGTCTCCTTCCACCACCATCCATTTGTCGTCCACAATATCGGACACTTTGCCGGGCGGCAGCAGCGTGGAGTTGCTGCGGGACACCAAAATAAATTGACCGTCGGCCGTTAAATAGCCTAAATCCGCCAGGTAGGCGCGGCCGGACTGCGGCGCATTGATGTACCAGCTGCGGGCTTCAAAAATAACGGGCATATCATAGTGGCATACCGAGTTGTTTCCGTCAAAAAATTCTACATCCGTTACGTCGTGCAGGCGGATGACGGTGCGGGCGTTTTTCAGCACGTCTTCACTGTATTGGCTTTTGATGTAATCCAAGGTGCTTTGGGTGATTTCCCAAAATAAAAACAGCCAAGCCGGGTCTTTGGGCAGCAGGTAGCTTTCCGTTTTGCCGTAACCGGACGGGATGTCCGCTTCGGCGTGTATATCTTTGGCCAAGGGTTTAACCAAGGCGGACGAAGATAAATTTTGCGTCATATAATTTTTACCTCACCCTGTTTAATAATTAATTTTAAATTAGAGATTTTTTCCCCCCATTTTATTGTAGCATTTTACACTTGAAAAAGGGGAGTTGTACCCGCTGGAGTTTCTTTTATTGGAACGCCCCGGCGTGTTTTGCTACAATGGACGCAAGAGGTGTTTTATGATTAATAAAAGAGGAATGGGGTTGTTGGGAATGTTGCTTGCGGTGGTGATTGTGGCGGTATTGTTGATGATGGTTTTGAAACAATATACGGCGCAAACGCGCCAAGCGCTTCATCTGCCCGGAGTAACGGCCCCACAGACTCCGGCGAAAAAGGCCCTGGGCGGAACAGCCCAAAAGGGACAAGCGCCGGCGGCCTCCACATGCAACGGGCGGATGGTGGGCAATATTTGCGTGCCGACTGAAGTGCGAAGCGCCAGCCTGGACACTTTTGAACAGATGAACCCTTAGTTTGCCGTATGTTTTGAATGGTGCATTTTACGCTAAAAACCCCGCTTGGCAAAAGCGGGGTTTTAAAAGCGCTATTTAATAAAGCCTTTGGCTTTTAGTTCTTCTTCCACAGCGGCCATAGTGGGGGGAATGACGCACACTTTGGGCAGTACGTGCATGGCGGAGTCTATGTCTTTTAGTCCGTTTCCGCCCACAATCAGCACGACCGATTCATCCCGCTCAATTTTGCCCTGTGCCACCAGTTTTTTGAGTGCGGCGTAAGTAGCCGCGCCGGCGGGTTCGGCAAAGATATTGGCTTTGCGCGCCAATTCCGGGATAGCCTGCAGGATTTCTTCGTCCGTTACCGTCAGGGCCATACCGTTGGATTCTTGCAGGGCCTGCATGGCTAATGCGGCGTCGCGCGGATAGTTGACCACAATGCTGTCCGCCACCGTATGCGCCGGGACGGATTTTACTTCCGTGTGGCTGTTGAACGCCTGCGCAATAGCGGCACTGCCCTCGGCCTGGACGGCAATCATCTGCGGCATCCGCTCAATGATTCCCAGCTTGTTAAAATCGGTAAAGCCTTTCCACAAACCGGCCAAAATAGTGCCGTCTCCGGCGGCGACGATGACTTTATCCGGCGCTTCCCAATCCATTTGCTCGCAAATTTCAAACGCGCAGGTTTTTTTGCCTTCGCGCGTGAACGGGTTGAACCCCGCGGCGCGGGAATACCAGCCGTATTTTTGCACGGATTGCTTGCACAGTTCAAACGCTTCGTCGTACGAGCCGTCTACCCCGATGACTTCCGCCCCGTACACCAGCAGCTGCACCAGTTTCGGGTCCGGTACGGATTTGGGCGCAAAGATGACGGTTTTCATCGGCATACTGGCGGTTAAGCAGGCCAGCGAGTCGCTGGCGTTGCCGGTGGACGCGTCCGCGATGACTTCCTGTTCCAGCTCCAGCGCACGGGCCACCGCTACGGCGCTGCCGCGGTCTTTAATAGAGCCGGTGGGGTTGCGCCCTTCGTCTTTAATAAGCAGGTTGGAAATATGCAGTTCTTTGGCTAATTCTTTGCAAGGGTAAAGCGGCGTCCAGCCCACGTGCACGTGCGGCACTTTGTCGTGGTCGTTGATAGGAAGCAAATCCATATAGCGCCACATATCAAATTCGCGGTTGTCTTTCAGTTTGCCGATGCTGAAACGTTTGGAAATCAGTTTATAGTCGTAGTTGACTTCCAAATTCCCACCGCAGGCCGAACAAACGAAATTTGCCTCGCTGGTTTTGTGTTCTTTTCCGCAGTTAATGCACTGCAGGTTAAGGATTTTTTTCATATGTTATTTAGTTTCGGGTTCTACTTTCTTTTGAATCATTACCAAGCTGGCAAAAATCAGCAAAAGCCCGCCGATTTCCGCCCCGGTGGGAATGCGCCCGAAGGCAATCATATCGCTCGCCATGGCGACGACCGGCGTAAAGTACGTAACCGACGCCATACGCGTAGCGCCCCAGCGTTTAATTAACGCCACCATAAGCAAGAACGCCACCGCGGACGAAAATACCCCCGCGCTGATAATGGAAAGCACTACTTTGGTAGTAAAGGCCGAAGCCGGCGGCACCGGTTCGGCAATCAGGGAAACAACCAGCAACACAACGGCGGAAAAAAGGTATTGGTGAAAGGTGTTGGCTTCGTGGGACATGGCATTGCTGTCCACCATAATTTTTTTGGTAAACACATTGCCCAAGCTGTACGACCACGCCATAATCAGGAAGGCAAAACAGCCGTATAAAGCCATCGGGCTGGCGTCCAGCTTGGCGGCGGTAATCATCGGGTGCATAATAATCAGCAGGCCGATCATTCCTACGGTTACCCCGGCGGCGCGGCGCCAGGTAAAGCGGTCCTCTCCTTTTAACAAGATAGCCCCGGCGATAAACGACCATATCGGTACCGTTCCGTTAAAAATACCGCCAATCGTTGGCGCTACGAAACGCTGCCCCCACGAAATCGCGGCAAACGGCAGTAAAATAAGCAAAAAGCCAATCGTCCACGGGCGCCACAACTGTTTGACGGGACATTTTAAATTTTTCCGCTGTATGGCATACAGCACAATAAAGAAGCACAGGCCTGCCAGTACACGGTAAAAAGTACCCCAGTACGGCGGCAAACTTTCCACAATATTTTTAGACGCAAGGAATGCGGTGCCCCAACAAAGGGCCAAACAAAATGCTAGTAAGTAGCTCATAATTTTCTCCTTTTTTATATTATAATAAATTCCTTCATTCCGTATTTCCGCCCGGCGGCGGGAAATCGTATAATATAGAAAAGGAAACCAATATGAAAAAACATTTACCAGCCGTTTTATTTTTTGTTATCGCCGCCCTGTTGTGGTGGCTTTCCCTGGCGCCGCGCCAGCACTTGGCGCCGGTGGCCGAAGGCCAAAAACCGCAGGTGGTTACTTCCGGCTATGTGCCGTATACGCTGGCCAAACAGTTGGCGGGGGAATATGCGGATGTATCTATGTTGCTGCCCGCCAACGCCGAACCGCACGCTTTTGAACCGACGCCCGGCGCACTAGTAACGGTGAAAAATGCCGATATTTTTGTTTACGTGTCCGACCAAATTGAACCGTGGGCTAAAGATGTTCTTTCCGCCGCCGGCCCGCAAACGCATGTGGTGCAGGCCGCCCGCTATACGCCCGAATCGGACGACCCGCATATTTGGATGGATTTCAACAACACCCAAAAAATCGCCCGCGCGATTGCGATGGCGCTGGTGCAAAAAGACCCTTCCCATAAAAAAGAATACGGCGCCAATTTACAAGCGTTGGAGAAAGAGCTGAAAGAGTTGGATGATGCATACCGGAAGGGTTTGGCCTCTTGCAAAAGCCGCGAGGTGGTGCATATTGGGCATTTGGCGTTTGGAAATTTAACCCGTAACTATAATTTGTCTTTGTCCGCGTTGGCGGGCTCTTCCCACGACGGGGAAAATTCCGTCCGCCAGTTGGCGGAACTGATTAAATTTATCCGCCAAAACCACATCTGCGCCATTTTTACCGAAGAAACCCTTTCCCCGCGCCTAAGCGCCGCCGTGGCGGAAGAAACCGGCGCACAGGTGTTGCCGCTCTACACGGTAGAGCACGTGAGCAAGCGGGATTTTGACAAGAACGTTACTTACGGCGAATTGATGCGCCGCAATTTGGAAAGCTTGCAAAGAGGCCTTGAATGCCAAGCGTAATAGAAGCCCAGAACCTGAATTTCGCTTATGTCCGCGTACCGGTGCTGGAAAATATTTCTTTTTCCGTCCAGGCGGGCGATTATGTGGGTATTATTGGTCCCAACGGCGGGGGAAAAACGACGCTTTTAAAACTGCTGTTGGGGTTGGAAAGCGGCAAGGGGCAAATTAAGCTCTTCGGGCAACCGTTAACTGATTTTAAAAATTGGCGCAAAATCGGTTATTTGGCGCAAAAGAGCCCGGTGTCGCAAAGCCGGTTCCCGGTATCGGCCGAGGAGGTGGTGCTGATGGGGCTGTCCGCCCGGCACGGCAGCGGCGTATCGGTTAGCGAACTTAAACAAGTGCATGAAGCCATGCAGCAAACCCGCACGCGTGAATATGCGGGGCGGATTTTCCACGATTTATCCATCGGGCAGCAACAGCGCGTTTTGCTGGCGCGGGCGTTGGTAAGCCGGCCGGAACTGTTGATTTTGGACGAGCCGTCCACCGCGCTGGACCCCGAATCGCGCGGGATGTTTTTTAATTTGCTGGGTGAATTAAACGCCAAACACGGCGTGACGATTTTGCTCATCACGCACGACACGGGCGAAGTGGGCAAGTATATTTCCAAATTTATGTACATTGATAAAACGCTTGTCTTTTACGGCACCAAAGAAGAATTTTGCCATTCCGCCGCCGTGGCTGAAAAGCTGGGTTCTTTTGCCCAGCATACCATTGACCACTTGCACAACCACGGGCACTGCCCGCTGGGGTGTTCGTGCGGGGAGGAACGCAAATGATAGCGGAATTTTTAAGCTATGGGTTTGTACAGCGCGGGCTGGCGGCAGGGTCTTTGGTGGCGGCCGCGTGCGCGCTGCTCGGCGTGTTTTTGGTGCTCAAGCGGCTTTCCCTTATTGGCGACGGAATGAGCCACGTATGTTTGACGGGCGTGGCGGCGGCGCTTTTGTTGTCGGCTAATCCGGTGTATGTGTCGGTGCCGGTGGTGGCGGCGGCGTCTTTGGGAATTATGAAAATTACCCAAAAATTTAAAATTTACGGAGATGCCGCCATCGGCATTGTCAGCGCGGCGGGGCTGTCGGTAGGGTTGCTCATTACCGCGCTGGCGGGCGGGTTTAATACCGATTTGCTGGGCTACTTGTTTGGCAGTATTTTGACCGTTTCCAAGGACGAAGCGTTCTTGTGCGGGCTTTTGCTGGCGGCGGTGCTGGCCGGGTTGTTTTTCTTCTACCGCGATTTGACGGCTACCTGCTTTGACGAGCCTTTCGCCCGCACCCGCGGCATTGCCGTACAAGCCGTCAATACCGTATTGGTAGTTATCACGTCTGTGGCGGTGGTGCTGGCGTTTAAAGTGGTGGGAATTTTCCTCATTTCCGCCTTGCTGATTATTCCGCCCGTGTCTGCGCTGCTGATTTCGCGCACATTCAAGCAGGTGTTGTGGCTGGCGGCGTGTTTTGGCGTAGCGAGCGTGTGGGTGGGCGTGTATTTGTCTTTTGTGTTTAATATTCCGTCCGGCGCTACGATTATTTTGGTCAACCTGTGTGTATTGGCGTTATCCTACGGCTGGAGCAAAGTGGGGGGACTGAAAAATGCCCGCTAAAAAAACCGATGTGCCGGCCCTGCTGCAAAAATTAAAAAAATTGTATCCTAAGCATATTATTCCCTTACACCACAAAAATGCGTGGGAACTATTGTGTGCGGTCATTTTGTCGGCCCAGTGCACAGACGAACGCGTCAACCAAATTACACCTGCACTGTTTGCCGCTTATTCCACCCCGCAGGAGATGGCAAAAGCCGATATCAAAGACGTGGAGAAGCTTATTCACTCTGCGGGGTTCTACCACAGCAAAGCCTTGTCTTTAATTGAAAGCTCTAGACGCATCAGCGAAGTATACCGCGGCGAAGTGCCGCAAAATATGAAGGATTTGCTTACCCTGCGCGGCGTAGCGCGCAAAACGGCCAACGTGATGCTGGGGGACTATTTTAAAAAGCCGGAAGGCATTGTGGTAGATACGCATATCAAACGCCTTTCTTTCCGGCTGGGGCTTACCAAGCAGACGGACCCTGTGAAAGTGGAGCAGGATTTGATGAAAATTATTCCCTACAAATACTGGGGTTGGTTTGGCATTGCGCTTATTTTGCACGGCAGACAAGTGTGTAACGCCCGCAAACCCGCGTGCACCAACTGCACATTGGCGGGACTATGCCCCCGAAACGGCGTAAAAATTGCCGGTTGAAACGGTTTTGTATCTTCCTATTTCTCCGGTTCAGCCGGGATTTTTCCTTACAAAAAAACGCCCCGCATATGCGGGGCGTTTTTAATAGGCTGCGTAAATTATTTGCCCAATAGCGATAACAACACCCCCGCCGCCACCGCACTGCCGATTACGCCCGCCACATTGGGGCCCATCGCGTGCATCAGGAGGTAGTTGTGCTTATCGTATTCCAAGCCCACTTTGTTGGAAACGCGCGCCGCCATCGGCACGGCCGATACGCCGGCAGAACCGATAAGCGGGTTGATTTTGGTCTTGCTGAAGCAGTTCATCAGCTTGGCAAGCAGTACACCCGACGCCGTGGCAATGGAGAAGGCGATAATACCCAACACCAAAATACCCAGCGTTTCGGTTTTTAAGAACTGGCTGGCCTGCAGCTTGGAACCGACCGACAACCCCAGCAAAATGGTGGTAATGTTGCAGAAATCATTTTGCAGGGTTTTGGACAAGCGTTCCGCCACGCCCGATTCTTTAATCAGATTGCCAAACGTCAGCGCGCCGATTAACGGGGCGGCGTCCGGCAACAGAAATGCGCACAAAAGCAGCAGCACCAGCGGGAACAGAATTTTCTCGCGTTTGGAAACGGGGCGCAGCTGCGTCATTTTGATTTTACGTTCCGCTTCGGTGGTCAGGAGCTTCATAATGGGCGGCTGGATAATCGGCACCAGCGCCATATACGAATAGGCCGCCACGGCAATCGCGCCCAAAAGCTGGGGCGCCAGGCGGGAGGTTAAAAAGATAGCCGTCGGGCCGTCCGCCCCGCCGATAATGCCGATGGAAGCCGCTTCTTTAAGGCCGAACGCAAAAGGCTGCACATCGCCAAAGTGTACATATGACAGCCCAATGGCGCCAATCAGCGTGGCGAAAATGCCGAACTGCGCCGCCCCACCCAACAGGGCCATTTTCGGGTTGGCGATCAGCGGGCCGAAGTCCGTCATCGCGCCGACGGACATAAAGATAAACAGCGGGAACAGCCCCGTCTGGATACCGGCGTCGTACACGATGCGCAGGAAACCGCCCGCTTCGGCAATGCCCGCCAGCGGAATGTTGGACAGAAGCCCGCCGAAAGCAATCGGAATAAGAAGCAGCGGTTCAAACTGTTTTTTAATCCCCAGCCATAGGAGGAAACAGCAAACCGCAATCATCACCAGCTGCTGCCAGGTAAGCGCATAGAGCGAAGTGGCGTGTGCAATTTTAGTTAGAGAAGTTAAAATATCCATAGACGCCTCTCTTATTTAATTTCAGCCAACGTGTCGCCCGTTTGCACTTGGTCGCCTTGTTTGACGGCAAAGTGAATGGCGCCGGAGGCGGTGGCGGAAACGGCGGTTTCCATTTTCATCGCTTCCAGGACCATAATTTCCTGTCCTTCGCTGACGTGTTCCCCTTCCTTTACGCTTAAGCGCAAGACGGCGCCCGGCAGGGGGGATTTGACCGCTCCGCCCGCAGCCGCTCCAGCGGCGGGTTTGGCTTCTGCCTTGGCGTCCGAAGCGGCGGTGGACACATTGTAGCGTTTGCCGTTTACGACGGCGCTGTCGCCGTCAAACACCACTTCGTACGCTTGCCCATTGACGGTTACTTTCACGGCGTCGGAGGTTTTGGCCGCGGCTTTTTTCGCGTCGGCCGCCCAGCGGATACCGTTTACTTTGGCTTCGCCTTTCAAATACAACAGGCCTTTGTCGGCGCAGGTGGCTACGATGAATACGTTTTCTTCCGTTACCGGCAGGCCCGCTTCTTTCAGCTTGGCTTCGGCTACTTTAAGGCCTTTCTTCGGGTCGGCGTCGTTGATTTCAAGCGGCGTTTTGGTAGTAGGCGGCAAGCCCAGCTGTTCGCTGGCTTCTTTGACGACGGCCGGGTCCGGTTCCACCGGGGTTTTGCCAAAGTAGCCCAGAACCATTTTGCCGTAGCCGGGGGTAATTTTTTTCCAGGGGCCGTTCATCACGTTGCTGTAAGCCTGCTGGAAGTAGAATTGGGAAACCGGCGTGACGGACGTGCCGAAGCCGCCGAGCTTGACGCATTCGCCCATCGCTTTGACGACTTCGGGAAATTTGTCAAAGGTACCGTTGTCGCGCATCATCTGCGTATTGGCGGTCAGCGCACCGCCGGGCAGCGGAGAGAACGGAATAATCGGGTTGACGGCGGTAGCCTCGGGCGGCAGGAAGTATTTGCTCATACATTCCTGGAATACGTTTTCGGCTTCCTGGATTTTTTTGGTGTCAATATCCAGCGTATATTCCGTGCCGCGCAGAGCGTGCCACATCGTTAAAATATCGGGCTGGCAGGTGCCGCCGGAAACGGGCTGCATGGAAAGGTCCAGCTGGTCGGCCCCGGCGTGGATGGCTTCCAAACAGCAGGCGATGGAGTTGCCCGCCGTTTCGTGCGTGTGGAACACGATTTTGGTACCTTCGGGCAGCAAGCGGCGCGCCATAGCGATGGTTTTGCCGACGGTAGCCGGGGTGGAGGTGCCGGAGGCGTCTTTAAAGCAGACGGAATCAAACGGAACTCCCGAATCCAAAATCTGGCGCAGGATTTTTTCGTAGAATACTTCGGTATGGATGGTGCCGGTAGAATCCCAGCCTGGCGCCAAAGACATCATACTCACGCACACTTCGTGCTTCAGGCCGGCGTCGTGAATGCACTGCCCGGAATAGATTAGGTTGTTTACATCGTTTAACGCGTCAAAGTTGCGGATGGTGGTGGTGCCGTGTTTTTTAAACAGTTGGGCGTGGGCTTTGATGACGTCGGACGGCTGGCTGTCCAGCCCTACCACGTTCACGCCGCGCGCCAAGGTTTGCAGGTTAGCGTCCGGCCCGGCGGTTTTGCGGAAGGTGTCCATCATGTCAAAGGCGTTTTCGTTGCAGTAAAAGAACAACGCCTGAAAGCGCGCTCCGCCGCCAAATTCCATATGGCTGATGCCGGCATGGCGGGCGGCTTCTACCGCGGGCATAAAGTCTTTGGTTAGTACGCGCGCGCCGTAGACGGATTGAAACCCGTCGCGGAACGCGGTGAGCATAAAGTTAATTTTTTTCATATTGGCTCCCCCGTTTTATTTTCCCTGAAATCTTTTTGCAGCGGCAATAGCCACAGCAATCAGTGCGTTATCCGCTGCAGCGGGTACGGTTTGCGGAAAAAATTTTTCCATCGCTTGTACCAGCTTGCCCAGTACTTTCATAATTCCAACCATAATGATTAGAAATACGAACACGACCAACATCCCGATTATGGTAATGTTGACGGATTGCATTATCAGATTATCTGCACTCATACCATCAGGTCTCCTATATATATTTCTTCCAGGCCGCCGGCGGTAGCAAGCAGGAGTGTGCCCCGCCCCGATACATCCCGCACGGTGCCGAAAAGGGGTTTTTCGCCGTTTTTAACGGCGATTTCTTTGCCGATAAAAGGAAACCGCTTTTTGTACGGTTCGCAAATGACGGCAAAGCCTTGCGCTTCTACGGCAGGATAATCCTGCCAAAAATACTGCATAATGTCTTGGAGCAAAAGGTTTTTATCCGCCTGCACGCCCAGCATATAGAGCGAGGCGGCGGGTTGGCCTACGTCCGGCAGCGTTTTTTGCCCGACATTTACGCCGGTGCCGATAATCATCCCTTCCAGCTTGCCGCCGGAGAGGACGCCTTCGCTTAAAATGCCGCAAAGCTTTTTCCCGTCGGCTAAAACATCGTTGGGCCAT
This sequence comes from uncultured bacterium, assembly GCA_949297775.1. Classification (GTDB taxonomy): domain Bacteria; phylum Elusimicrobiota; class Elusimicrobia; order Elusimicrobiales; family Elusimicrobiaceae; genus Avelusimicrobium. The sequence goes on along the minus strand of CASFTM010000002.1, from coordinate 99,047 downwards.
TTAAGATAGGTATGGGGATATAATCTTTCAATGGCGCGGCACAGCGAAAGGCCCATCAGTTGGGTAAAGTTGGGCCAAAAATCAGTTTGCCGGGGCTTAATTAAAACGGAAAAATACAGCCCGCCTTCCTGGGACTCCCACTTGCGGTTGAACCTCCCGCGTCCGGCGGTTTGGCGGCCCGCCGTTACAATCGTGCCGTGCGGCAAAGAAGAACAGTGTTCTTTGAGGTAATTATTGGTGGAATCTATTTCTTCTAAATGTATAATGGAGCCCATACTCCCATTGTAACAAATAAAGAAGGGGGAGAGGACTTTTCCTGGTGGGGAAAAGTACCCAAATAAAGCGGCCTGGTTTGAACCGTTACGCAAGAGCGCGACATTGCAGGAATAGTGTAGCCTAAACTAATCGTGTTAACGGGCAACGAGTTGGGAGGCCAAGCTTTGGCTCGGAGACATTCCCAACAAGTTGTTCCCTTTTGCATTAGTTACGTATTTAGCGGAGCCCTGTCTGAGGCAGAACGCCTGCCCCGGCAAGGGAGCCAGGGAGCCACAAAAATCACTTGTTTTTGTATGTACTTTTTCTGGCAGCAGAAAAAGTACCAAAAAGATTGCGCCCCGGGAGCCACAAAAATCACTTTCAAACGGGAAATTTTATAACTCGCGCGGGCTTTGCTCCGCGCTCAAACAATCAAATTTCTAATCCGTTTGAAAGGCTTTTTGTAGACGGCTCTAAAGGGGCGGATAAACGACAACAACAACAGTCACGACACGACACAACACAAGCGGAAACGGCTTTCTTTTTGAACAGTGCGAAGTGCGGAAACAGGGTGGCCCAACCAATCGTGCTAGCGGGCACAGGAAGGGGAGGGGCGGATCGCCCCTTGATTTGATTTTTTTTTTTTGATAAATTTTGGCTATGAGCAAAATTTATCAAAAAACCTTCCCGGCGTGGAAAAACGCCGGATTTACGCTAATAGAGCTGTTAGTGGTCGTTTTAATCATTGGTATCTTGGCGGCGGTGGCGTTGCCGCAATACCAACTGGCGGTGGATAAAGCGCGCTTTACGGAATTGCAGACCGTTAGTTCCCAATTAAGCAAAATGGTGGAAATGTATTATATGGCTAACGGCAGTTATCCCCGATACTGGAAAGATTTGGATATTGATATTCAAGGTTGCAGGGAAACGTCAGCTGCTATATTTGATTTAATATGCCAAAAAATCAGGATTGATTTGAATGCTGCCAATTTTCAAGGGTGGGACAGTACGGAGCGGAAGACAAATGATGACAGCACCACTTCTCCTACTAATTATAATTTCCGTTATCTTTACGCTTTTTTAAATGCCGGCAACGCCAATGCCGGAAAGTTTAATTGCATGGGCGTTACGGAGCGCGGCAAACGCGTATGCAAGAGCGTATGCGGCGCCAGCAGCTGCTGGATGCCTTAATGATTGGATTGAGTGAAAATCCCCACTCTTGCAAGCGGAGTGTTTGGTGTAGAAAAATCCCCGGGATAACCGGGGATTTTTAATGAATAAAAGCGGGGTGCCGTATTAAAATTCCGGACATTTGGCGCGGGCCGCGGCAAACAAAATGGCAGCTGTCATACTCTGCGCATCGGCGCAATGTTTGCCGGCGATGTCAAACGCGGTGCCGTGTGTGGGCGAAGTGCGTAAAAATTTCAACCCGGCGGTAATGTGCACAATCGGTTCGCGTGCGGCTAATTTTAATCCCAGCAAGGCCTGGTCGTGGTACATACACAAAATGCCGTCGTATTTGCCTTTGGCGTGGGAGGCCCAAAGGCTGTCTGTGGGCAAGGGCCCCTCTGCCTGAATGCCTTTGCGCTGCAGCGCGCGGATGACGGGTTCTATGACGGTGTGTTCTTCGGTTCCAAACTGACCGTTGTCTCCGGCGTGCGGGTTCAACGCGCAAACGGCAATATGAGGGCGTTCAATGCCCAGCTGTTTTAACGCTTGCACAAAGTGCCGCGCCGCGGCCGCGACCCGGGTGCGGGTGAGAATGCGGGGTAAATCGGAAATGGCAAAATGTTCGCTTACCAGCGCACAGCGTATCGGCCCGCTGACAAACATCATCAGCCCGTCTTTCCCTGCGCGTTCGCGCAATAGTTCGGTGTGCCCGACGTAAGGAATATGCCCCAGCGCCCAGCTTTGCTTGGAAATAGGCGCCGTTACAAGCGGGCAGCCGGTGCGTACGGCCAGCTTGCAGCCGAGTTCTACGGCTTTAAAAGAAGCCAGCCCGCCGGCTTCCGTAGGGCCGTGCGGCGCGTCCTGCAAACATTCGCAGGAATCCATACTGATTAACCGCGCCAGATTGTCGGTGAATCCGGCGCGAAAAAGCGAGCACGGCTCCCCGATGACAATCGGGGAGCAGGCGTGCTGCACCAAAGGGCTTTGTAATGCTTTAACGGTTACTTCCGGGCCAACCCCTAACGGGTCGCCGGCGGTTATAAATACAACAGGTTTCATGAATTGTCCGAATACAATTAAACTCAAAAAGGAGGTGAGGAACCGTTTTGCCTTTTAGGTATAACTAATTGGACAAAAATCCCAAGCCGTTATTTTTGGGCGGTTTTGTCGTCCTTTTTATCGGCTTTTTTTTCGGCCGTCGCGTCTTTTTTAGCGTCGGCCTTTACGTCTTTTTTGGCCGCGGGCTTGGCGTCTTTTGCGGAGGATGTTTTCTGCGCTTCTTTTTGGGAGGCTTCCAACAATGCGTCCGATTCGTATTCAATCGTTACTTTTACGTCGGCTTTGTTGTAAAGCTCTTCAATATATTGCGCCATAGCCAGCTGCACGCGCTGTTGGGCGATGTACTGCGCCAAATCTTTGGCGATGTCATCGTAGGAAACGGATCTTTCCGCCCGTTTTTCTTTGATTTTGATGATATGGTAGCCTATATCGCTTTTAATCGGGGCGCTTACTTTGCCGACCGCTAAGGAGAACGCTTTGCTGTCAATTTCTTTCGGGGCAACCCCTTTAATCAAAATCATATCGCCGCCGCTGGCGAGGGCGTTTTTGTCTTCGGTATATTTTTTGACCGCTTCGGAGAAATCCATTCCGCTGTCAATTTCTTTTTTAATTTTTTGGGCCAGTTCTTCTTTTTTCTTTACTTCTTCGGGCTTCATATCTTTGGTAACGGCCAAATAAATGTGCCCGATGCGCACTTGTTCGCCGGTAAGTTGTTTGAGCTTGGCGGCGATGAGCTGCGCTTCTTTGAGCTTGGCGGGGTCTTCTTTTTCCAGCGCTTTAATTTTCTTGGTGTTGTTTTTGAGTACGGCTTCCACATTGGCGTAGAGCGCTTTGGCGTCTGCTTCTTCCACGGGTTTGACGGTGGTTTGCAGTTTTTGTTCCATCAGTTTGCGTACGGCGATGTCTTTGGAAAGTTTGTTTTTGTACGCTTTAAAGCTCATCCCTTGTTTTTTAAGCGCTTCGTTAAAACGTTTGTCGGCTCCTTTTTCATCCGGTTTGCCGGTGGTTTCATCTACGATAAAGCGCGCTTTGATTTCGTTTACGCCGGCGTCAATTTCCGAGTCTTTTACCTGGATTTTTTCTTCTTCCGCGGCTTGGTACAACAGTTCTTTGGAAATCAGTTCTTTGAGCACCTCGCGGCCCAAAATGTCTTTGGCGTAAGGCTGTTCTAAAAATTGAGGGGCCGCCAGTTGATATTGTTCTACCACGCCGTCTAAATACGCGTCATATTCGGAGGCCAATATCGGCTGTCCGTTTACCGTGGCGACGGAAGATTCCATTACTTTCGCCTGCAGGTTCACCCCTGTAGCCGCCAATAGAACGGCTAAAAACAGTTTATTCGCTTTTTTCATATATCACAACCTCGTATTTGTTTTTTAAAGAGTCCAAAATTTTGTCCAGTTTTTTATTTTCCAGCACTTGGCGGATGCGCGGCTCGGCGTCTTTGCGCGAGAGGCGTTTTTCACTCGTTTTCATTATTATATGAAATCCCTGGGCGGTTTTAAAGAAGCCCTGTACGCTGCCGGTGGGGGAGTTGGCGGCAATAACCTCAATATCCGGCAGGTATTCCCCCGGCATAAAAGACAGTTTGCGCAGCGATTCCGGCGCCACGCTGTATTGGCGTTCCATATCTTTCCAGCGGGACGGCGATCTCTTGAGCGTGCGGAGTACCTGGTCGGCCGTTTGGGCGTTGTCTATGATGATTTGTTTGACGGTCATCTCATACGGATACTTTTTAAAATAGGCGCTGATTTCTTCATCCGTGACGGCGGTTTCGCCTTTTTCTTTTAGCTCGTCATACCACAGCTGTTCCAAGGTTTGGGCGGCAAATTCGCGGTAAACTTCTTCCAGCTGGTTGCGTTTGTCTTCCATAATGGAGAGGTAAACGTCGGATTGGTCCAGCATTTCGTCCTTGGCGGCGCGGGCGACCAATTTTTCACGCGTGATGATTTGCAGTAAATTTTGACGCCCGATAGGCGTTTGGGCAAATTCACGGTCATCGTCCGATAAAAGCGCCAGGCGTGCAGACACATCCTGTTCGGTAATGGTTTCGCCGCCAATGCGTACGGCGGCGTCTTGCGGGATAGGTTCGGCTGGCTGTTGGCAGCCGCAGGCCGCCAGCAAAAGGGCGGATAAAAGCAACCGGTTGTTCATATGCATATACTATATCATTTTTGCGGTTTTAAAATGTTTTCAAAAAAAGACAACGTTTCTTGCGTGAACGGGACGGGGCTTTTCCCTGCGGGAGCTTCCACGCGCAGGCCGTCGCCGTTTTTGGACTTGATAAACTCCACATGTTCCGCGCCAAAGCGGTTAAACAGTTCTCCGGGCAGGTTGGGCGGCATTTTAAAACGCCGCGTAAACAACAGTTCCAGTTTGCCGTCTATCCAATCTACGTGATACATTTCCAGCGCGCCCGCCCGCGCCGACAGACGGAACAATTCCGTTAAGTTCTTTACTTCCTGCGGCAGCGGGCCGCTTAAATCCTGCAAGTGCGCCAGAATGGTTTGGGTTTTGGCCTCATCGGCGTCCATCAGTTCTTTGTAATATTTTAAGCGGTCGGCGTCGTCAGGCACGTAATCGGGCGGAATGTAGGCCGGCACTGGCAGGTTGATTTTTGCCCGCAGGGTGCGTTCCACGCGTTCGCCTTTTAATTTTTTGACTTCCGCCGCCACCAAATCGCAATACAGACTAAGCCCTACTTCGTTGACATAGCCGTGCTGTTTGACGCCCAATAAATCGCCCGCGCCGCGGATTTCCATATCCCGCAAAGCCAGGCGGAACCCGCTGCCCAGTTCGCCAAATTCCATCAAAGCGGCCAGCCGCTGGCGGGCTTCTTCGGTGGGGTCTTTTTCTTCTTTGGGTTTCCAGTAGACGGCGGAGAGATCGGCGTAGTTATTGTCGGTTTCTTCGGGTTTTTTAAACAGCCAGTCCGGGTGGAACAAATAACAATACGCTTTGGTGCTGCCGCGCCCGATGCGCCCGCGCAGCTGGTAGAGCTGGGCCAGGCCGAAGTTGTGGGCGTTTTCCACAATCAGGGTGTTGGCGTTGGTAATATCTATGCCGGACTCAATAATGGTGGATGCCAGCAAAATATCATACTTGCCTTGGTTAAAGTCCCACAAGGTTTGTTCCAGTTCTTTTTCGTCCATTTGTCCGTGCGCCATGCAAATCCGCGCCTGCGGCACCAGTTGTTTTAAAAACAAATAGCGCGACTGCATACTCTGCACGCTGTTGTATACGTAATAAATCTGCCCGCCGCGGGCGAGTTCCTGGTTGATGGCGGCGGCGGCCAGGTCGTTATTCCACGACGTAACCACCGTTTTAATCGGCGTGCGTCCGCGGGGCGGCGTATCAATGAGCGAAATATCGCGCAGGGAAGAAAGCGATTGGTTGAGCGTACGCGGAATAGGCGTGGCGCTGAGCAGCAGGGAGTGCACACCGGCGCTTTTGGCGCGGATTTTTTCTTTCTGTTTGACGCCGAAGCGGTGTTCTTCGTCTATAATCACAAGCCCCAAATCATGGAAGGCTATATCTTTGCTCATCAGCCGGTGGGTGCCGATGATGATGTCACACACGCCGTTTTTAAGTTCGGCGATGACCGCTTTTTGCTCTTTGGCGGTTTGGAACCGGCACAGCATCCGCACATTTACCGGGAACCCCGCCATCCGCTTGGTGAAGGTTTTATAATGTTGGTCCGCCAAAATGGTGGTGGGGACGAGTACCATTACCTGCTTGCCGGACAAAGCCACTTTCATCGCGGCGCGCATAGCGACTTCCGTCTTGCCAAAACCTACGTCTCCCACCAGCACGCGGTCCATCGGTTTGGGCAGATCCAAGTCGTGCAGGGTGTCTTGGATAGCCTGTTCCTGCCCGGGGGTAAGTACATACGGGAAAGAGTCCGCAAATTCCTGTTCAATGCGGCTGTCTCCCGGCACTTCGGGCGCGGGAGAAGCCTGGCGCAGGGCTTCCAGCTTCAAAATTTCTTTGGCGGCTTTTTGCGCTTCTTCCTTTACGCGTTTTTTGACGTCTTTCCACGCCACTCCGCCCAATGCGGACAGCGCCGGACGTTTGCCGCCCGCGCCAATGTACTTTTGTACTTTTTTAAAGTCGTACATCGGCACATACAGCCGGCTGCCGCGGCGGTATTCAATAATTAAACAATCGGTAGGGTTTTCTTCCGCGTCCAATACTTCCAATCCCAGGTAGCGGCCGATGCCGTGCTCCTGGTGCACCACATAATCGCCCTCCTGCAGTTCTTTAAAACGCACGCGTTTGGCGCCTTCCACGTCAAAGCGTTTTAAAACGCTGGCGGTGTTGTAGCGGCGGTTTAAAATTTCGTTGCTGGTAATCAAAGCGAAATGGTCTTGCGGGCTGTAAAAGCCTTGCGTGAGCGGGGAAATTTTAAAAAGCGATTTTTGCAAATGCGGGTAATCCGCCGCCAGTTCCGTCATACGGTCCAGCTCGCCGCGGTTTAAACAGCACAGGGTGACGGTCATTTCCCGTTGTTGCAAAGAAGCCACTTCTTTGTCCAACAGCGCCATATTGGCGTTGAAAGCGATGTTGGATTTTAGTCCGCAGTCCACCCCGTCTGCGGAAGGAAGCAGCGTAGTGATGGCACAGCCGGGATTGGAGGATAAATCAAATTCTTTGTCCGGTTCGTCAAAAATATAAGAGTAGGACGGCGCATAGTCCGCCAATACGGCGGGGGTATTTTCAAAAGACAGGGGGATGATAACCGCTGTGTCTGTGTGTTCTTTGGTGTTTTGGGTGTCCAGGTCAAACGCGCTGATGACGTCCACACGGTTGCCGGCAAAGTACAGGCGCAGCGGTTCGGGGCGGTTTACACAAAAAACATCTACCACACTGCCGCGTGCGGCGTATTGGCCGGGGGTTTCGGCGTAGTCTTCGCGCGTGTAGCCGGCGGCTTCCAGCCGGTCCAACAGTTCCTGCCGGCGCAGGGTGGTGCCGCGGTGCACGGTAAACAGGCGTTTTTTAAATTCTTCTGGGGCCGGCAAAGGGACCGCAAGCGCTTCGTACGAAGTGCTCAGCAGGCGCGGGCCGGAAGCGGGGGAAAGCAGTTCATACAAGGCGTTCATCCGCCCCGTATCGGTTTCCGGCAAGTGGAAAACTTGCGCGCCGCGCGGAGCAAATTCGCGCGCGGCGCAGTCAAAATCATCTGTATCAGAGGCGGAAACAAACAGGGCGTTCTGCCCGTTATTTAGGTATTTTTGGCAAACAAAATACGCCTTTGCGGCGCCGTTAGGCAGGCCGTAGTAACGCGTAAAAGACGGATTTTGTTTGTCTGTCATACGTCACACACGTTTGCCGCTGTTCGGGCGGACACGCTAGAAGCTTTGCGGTTCCGTGCCGGCGATAAACGCTTCCAAAAATTTATTGCGTTCCGTCGGCATAGCCAATTTGCCCGTATTCGGGTTGATATACGCAAAGGAGATGCCTTCCGGAACGGCAAAATCTTCGTTCGGTTCGTCTTTTAGAATTTCCTGCATAATGGCGGTCCACCAGCGGGCGGTGGTACTGCCGGTAAAGCGGGCGCCCTGTTCGTGCGAAGAATCATCGTCGTATCCCATCCAGGCGGCGGCTGCGGTGCGGGGGGTCATTCCCACAAACCACATATCGCGGTGGCTTTGGGTGGTGCCCGTTTTGCCCGCGATGTTGCGGCCCAGGCGCGACACATACGCGCCGCTCCCGCGCTGGACGACGCCTTTCATCATATTAATTAACAAATAGGAATCTTGTGGCGAGAATACGGCTTCTTCCATCGGAATATGTTGTTCCAGCACGCGGCCGTTGGCGTCTTCCACACGTTCTATATAATAGTTGTCCGTGTGGATGCCGCCGTTGGCGAAAGTGGTCAGCGCGGCTAAGTGTTCATCCATGGCCACCACGCTTACGCCCAGGGCCAACGCCGGCACGCGCGGCAAGGCGGCGGTAATGCCCGCTTTGCGCGCCACGCGCACAACAGACGGTACGCCGATGGCATCAATCAAATTGACCGCCACCAAGTTTTTGGATTTTTCCAACGCTTTTCTAAGTGTGATCCAGCCTTCGTTGCGGCCGCCGTAGTTTTGCGGCACCCAAACGCTGAAATCTTTACTGGAGATAAAAGATTGTTTGGCTAAATCCAGGGAATACAAATCGGACGTTTCGTCAAACGTATGCCAGTTTTTACCGTCGTAGTAGAACATGGTCGGCAAGTCTTTGACCAGGGTGGCCGGCGTATAGCCTTTTTGCAGGGCCGCCATCCACACATACGGTTTAAACGAAGAGCCCGGCTGGCGTTTGGCTTGCGTGGCGCGGTTGAATTTACTTTCGTCAAATCCGCGTCCGCCCACCAGTACGCGCACGGCGCCGGTTTTTACATCGCGCACCATAAACGCCCCTTGCAGGCGGGGGTAATCCGCTTTTTCTTCTTCGGATTGTTCCTCTTTTTCTTCCTGCTGGTCGGCATCCGGGTCGGCTTCGGTATCGTTGGGGTCAATTTCAATACCCAGGCCCTTGGCTACCTGTTCGTCGTACTGCTGCAGGTATTCGTTCATGATTTTTTCAGCGGCGGCCTGTTGGTCAATATCAATGGTAGTGTAAATGTTTAAACCCGCTTTCCATAATACATCCATCCCGTATTTGGGTTCCAAAATGCGGCGGATGTGTTCAATAAAGTATTGCCCCGGGGCGGCTTCCGGCACGGGCGGTTTTTCGGGCAAAGGTTCCTGCTTGGCGGTTTCCAGCTCTTCCTTGGTAATGTAGTTTTGTTCGTACATCACGTCTAGCACCAAGTTGCGCCGCTGGCGGGATAAGTCCGGGTTGGCAAACGGATTATAGCGGCCCGGGGCGGGAATAAGCCCGACAATCAGGGCGGCTTCGCCGGTGGTCAGCTCGGAAAGTTCTTTATCAAAATATTTTTTGGCGGCGGCTTTTACGCCGTAGGCTCCGCTGCCCAGATAAATCTCGTTTAAATACAGCTGTAAAATTTCGCGTTTGCTGAACTGGTGTTCAATTTGAATAGCCAAAATAATTTCGCGGATTTTGCGGATAATCTTTTTTTCCTGCGTTAAAAACACGCCGCGGGAAAGCTGCTGCGTAAGCGTGGACGCGCCCTGTTTGGCTTTGCCGGTCATAATATCATAAAGGAGTGCGCGCAAAATGCCCTTGACCGAGAAACCCGGGTGGGAGAAAAATTCCCGGTCTTCCATCGCCACTACGGCGTTTTGCAGGTCTACGGGGATATCCTCCAGCGGCACCATGCTGCGTTTTTCAATAGAAAACTCGTGGATGAGTTTATTATTGCGGTCAAAAACTTTTGTAGTCAGGGAAGGGGTGTATTCTTCCATTTCGTACACGGGCGGCAGGCCGGAAAATATATAGCGCATGAACACGGCGCTTATAATAATGAACAAAAACAGCCCCGCCAATATGGCAAAGACGAGGGGTTTGGAATTAATAAAATTTTGCAAATGTTTACGCATACACTAAATTATATCAAAAATACCTTTTTTTAACCGCCCGCGTACGGTTCCGGCAGGTAGTAAAAAAGGGTAAAACTATTGTAAAATAACAATTAAGGTGTATTAGAGGCCGCTTATGATTAAAAAACGAATTTCCGAGAAAAAGGAAGAACGTTGTCGCGTTTTCTCCTGTCCTCAATGCAAACAAACCGTTTCCCCAAGAAGAGGGGATTCTGCCTTGTTGGATATACAAGCGCAGGATTTGGAATCTATCAAAAAGAACGGGGTGGACGGCTACGATGTAGTGGCTGTGACTGATGCCGTTACGCGCCAAACCGTTATTTTCAGCAATATATCCGGCCGGATTACTCCGGAAGATTTGCAGGAAGACCGCTCCGTACACCAGCGGGCTTTCAGGCAGGCTTTAGCTGGGCAAATCCATCATTATGAGTGGGGCCTGGAAAAAGCCGATAAACATTATTTCTACCAAACAACGCTTATCCCGTTGCGCGGCGAGCACGCCCAGGTAGAAAGCGTGCTTTCCCTCACGCGGGACATTACCCATTGGGGCGGTGCCTACCAGGGCGGGGATATGCTGCGGGAAGGAACCCCGCCGCGGACTTTTTCCCAAATTTTGTTGGCGGCGCGGGAAGCCGAAAAAAAAGAAATTTCCAAAGCGCTGCACGATGAAATCGGTTCCGCCGTGGTGATTTTGACGGCGCTTTTGAGTTTGGTTAAAGCCAGCGTGAAGGAAGGCGACCGCAAGCAGGCGCTGGAAGATATCGCCAAGTTGGACGCGCAAATTAAAGACAGCATTGAACGCGTGAAAAATATCGTCGTGTCCCTGCGTCCGCCCAGCCTGGAAAACGACGGCGCCCTAGGGGGCTCTATCCGGGAGTTGTTGGAAAACATCAGCGGGTATGTGCACATTCCCTATACCTTTGACTATCAGCCGTCCGTTGGCGAAGCTGGCATTTCCGACAGTGTAAAAATTTTGCTTTACCGGATTGTGCAGGAAGCGCTGAACAATATTGTCAAGCATTCCCGCGCAAAAAATATTTATGTGCTGCTCAGCCGGCAGGATGGGGAAATCCGGCTGGTTGTGCAGGATGACGGTATCGGTTTTAAGCAAATAAAACAACGTTCCATTCGTAAAGTAGGATTGCTCGCAATGAAAGACAGCGTGCACCTGTTGGGTGGAAATATATCTATTAAAAGCGAACCGGGCAAAGGCACCCGCATTGAGGTCGTATGTCCGTGCGTCGTATATGGGGGAAAGAATGAATAAGAAAATTGTATTAGCAGACGACCACGCCATTGTACGTAACGGCGTGCGGGCCGTATTGGAAAAACTTGGGAAGAATATGGAAATCGTAGCCGAAATTTCCAACGGAAAAGATTTGGTGGAATACGCCCAAAAGCACGGTGCGGACGTGGACGTGTATGTGGTGGATATTTCCATGCCAGTGTTAAACGGCATAGAAGCGGTGGAACGCATTGTCAAACGCAACCCGGAAGCCAAAGTGGTTATGCTTAGTATGTATGACGACCGCGTATCGGTGGAAAAATCCCTGAAAGCCGGGGCAAAAGGGTTTATTGTTAAAGTGTCCACCGCCGACGAAATCGTGGATGCGATTGAAGAAGTCGCCGCCGGGCGGTTCTATTTATGCAGTAAAGTATCCAAATATATCGTGCAGGGGTTTTTGGGCAAAACGTCTTCCCGCAAGCGCGACGTAACCGGGCTGACCCCTAAAGAAAAAGAAGTCCTGCAGCTGATTGCCGAAGGCTACAGCAGCAAGCAAATTGCCAAATCGTTTAATTTGTCGCTTAACACCATTCACGTGCACCGCAACAATATTATGAAAAAACTCGGCATTCACAAACAAGCCGAGCTGGTTCGCTATGCCATAAAGGAAGGCATCGCCCAGTTATAAAGGAACTTATGCGTATTATTGCTGGAACCGCCCGCGGGCGGAAAATATTTTCGGTTTCTAAAAATCTGCCCGTAAAGCCGATTTCAGACCGGATTAAACAATCGTTGTTTGATATCTTGCGCCCACGCATTACGGGCGCCATAATGCTGGATTTATTTGCCGGGACGGGCAATGTGTCTTTGGAAGCGCTTTCCCGCGGGGCGCAGAAAACCGTCATGGTAGATAAAGAACCCGCCTGCATTAAAAACATTCACCGCAACTTGGCGCATCTGGGCTTTGCAGACCGCGCCAAAGTGTTCCGCGGCGATGTGTTAAAACCGCTGGATTGGCTGCTTGCTTACAGCGACAACGAAGGCTATGACATTATTTTTATGGGCCCGCCTTACCGCGACATCAACAACAAAATGCTGGCTTTTTCCCAACCGGCTTTGGATAATGTAGCCGCCGCGCGGCTGTTGGCGCCCAACGGGATTATCGTATTGCAAACCCACAAAACGGAAGAATTTGAAGTGCCCGCCGGATTGGAAATTTACCGCGTGGAAAAGTACGGCGATACGCTGGTGCATTTCCTGCGCGCCGCCCAAACCCCGCAAGAGGACGCCCATGTATAGCGACGTGTACGAACTGAATTATTCCAAAATCAAAACTTATTTGGAATGTCCGGTCCTTTATAAATATAAGTACATAGAAGGCAAGCGGGAGGGCTTGGTGCCGGCTTCTTCCCTGGGGGTGTCCATCCACCGCGCCCTGGAAGAATACCACCGCAATTCCAACGATCCCTCCGAACTGCTTTCGTATTACGACGACTGCTGGTTGGGGGCGGGGTATGCCAACGCCGGCGAGCAAATGGAATGGTATTTGAAAGGCAAAAAAATGCTGGAAACTTACGCCCAGGCCGAGTACGAGCGCAAGACCACGGTGGACAGCACGGAACGCGAATTTATTTTCCAGGAAGGGCAGTGGACGCTGCGCGGCAAAATTGACCGCATCGACAAACATCCCGACGGCTCCTGGGAAGTGATTGACTATAAAACGGGGACGGATGTGGACTTGTCTCTGCCGGTAACGGATTCCCTGCAGCTGGGGATTTACGCCGTAGGCGCGCGGCGCGCGTGGAATATGCAAAAGGGCGTTGCCACTTTTTATTTTGTGGCGTTTAACCAAAAAATGAGCGCGCCGTTTGAAGCGTTTGACGAAAAGAAAATTTTGGATACTTTTATTGAAGTCGGCAAAAAAATAGAAGTAAATGATTTTGAGCCGAACCGGGAACATTGTGCGGCGTGTCCGTTTAACACGCGTTGCGAATTTTCGTCGGTCCGTACGGAGGACCGCGGGGAACAATAAGCCGGTATCAGCTATCCTTGAGGTTTTTATGAAAGACTTAATCAAAAAAGCAAAACGGATTGTGATTAAATTTGGGACGAATGCACTCAGCACCGACAGCGGCGATTTGGCGCTGTCGCGGCTGTATTCGTTTATGGAAGACATCGCCGCCTTGCGCGCCCGGGGGAAGGAAATCCTGCTGGTTACGTCCGGAGCGGTGGGGATGGGCAAAAAACGGTTGGGCCTTACCAGCGCACCGGATGTAGTGTCGTTAAAACAAGCCTGCGCGGCGGTGGGGCAAATCAGCCTGATGAAATTTTACGAAGACGGTTTTAAACAGCTGGGCGTTATGGCGGCGCAAGTATTGCTGACGGAGGACGACTTCGCCCACCGCAGCCGCTACTTAAGCCTGCGCGACACGCTAAACCGCCTGCTGGAGCTGGGCTGTATCCCGGTTATCAACCAGAACGATACCGTATCCACCAACGAACTGCGCGGCTATAAGGAAAAAGGCATAAAAGTGTGTTTCGGCGACAACGATAAACTTTCCGCGCTGGTGGCCGCCGGGATGGACGCAGACCTGCTGTGCATTATGAGCGACGTGGAAGGCCTGTATAACGGGGACCCGCGCAAAGATAAAAACGCCAAACTCATTGAAGTCGTCAAAGGAGTAACGCCGGAGATAGAATCCTTGGGTTTTTGCGCTTCTTCCCGCGGGCGCGGCGGTATGAAAACCAAGCTGGAAGCCGCCAAAGTGGTTACGCGTTCCGGCGCGGCGATGGTGATTTCCTACGGCAAACGGACCGGGGCGGTGGCTTCGGTGTTCGGGCCGGATTTTAAAGGAACGCTTTTCCTGCCGGTGGAAGATTTGCCCGGCAAAAAATTATGGTTGGCCTACGCTACGAACGTATCGGGTGGGGTGACGGTTAACGCCGGGGCCAAAAAAGCCGTGTGCGAAAAAGGTTCCTCTCTCTTGCCGGCCGGCATTATAGCCGTCGGGGGCGAGTTTGAAGCGGGCGACGCCATTTCCATCCTGGACGAAAAAGGCGTGGAATTCGCCCGCGGTTTGGCCAACTATTCCGATAAAGAATGCCGCAAAATCGCCGGCTGCCGCTCAGAAGAAATCGCCAAAAAAATCGGTTATAAAAATTATGACGAAGCCGTCCACCGCGACAACATCGTCTTACTGTGAGGATTTGATATGAACGTATCTGAAATGGCCGCCCGGGCCAAAGAAGCTTCTTATGTGTTAGCCGCCCTGGCGCCGGAAGCCAAGGACCGCGCGTTAAATGCCATGGCGTGCGCGATGCGCGTACACGCGGATGAAATTTTAGCCGCCAACCAGTTGGATTTGCAGGAAGCCAAAAAAGCCGTGGAAGCCGGCAAAATGAAGCCCGCTTTGTACGAGCGTTTAAAATTGACGCGCGAAAAACTGGAAACCGTGATTAAAGGCGTGGAAGAACTGGTGGAATTGCCGGACCCGGTAGGGCGCGTACTGGCGGCAACGGAGTTGGACGAAGGGCTTTCCCTGTATAAAATTTCCTGCCCGATTGGGCTTATAGGCGTTATTTTTGAAGCCCGTCCCGACGTGGTGCCGCAGATTGCCGCGCTGGCGGTTAAATCCGGCAACGCCGTGATGTTAAAAGGCGGACGCGAAGCCCTCCATACCAATGACGCTATGGCCCAAACGCTCAAACAGGCGTTGGCCTCGGTGCCCGGATACCCGGCGGACGCTTTGCAGTTAATCCATACGCGCGAAGAATCCGCCGAGATGCTAGCCTTGGACCAATATTTTGATTTAATCATCCCCCGCGGCGGCAATTCGCTGATTGCCTATGTAAAGGCCAACACCAAAATTCCCGTGCTGGGGCACGCGGACGGTGTGTGCCATATTTATGTGGCGCCTTCGGCGGATGTGCAAATGGCCTGCCGCTTGTGTGTGGACGCCAAAACGCAGTATCCGTCGGCCTGCAACACGGTGGAAACCTTGCTGTTGGACGAACGCTGGCCGGAAGCTAATAAAAAAGCGCTGCTGGCGGCGCTTATTCAAAACGGGGTGGAACTTTTCGGCGGGGAGGACATCGCGGCGCTGGCCCCGGTGTCTGGCCCGGTAACGGATTGGCATACGGAATACGGCGAGAAAAAGCTTTCCGTCAAGCAAGTCAAAAACGTGCTGGATGCGGTTGCGCACATCAACCGCTACGGTTCGCACCATACAGATTGCATTTTGACGGCGGAACACGACGAAGCCCAAATTTTTATGGACTTGGTGGATTCCGCCGGCGTGTATCACAACGCTTCCACCCGCTTTGCGGACGGCTACCGCTACGGCTTCGGGGCCGAGGTGGGCATCAGCACCGGCAAAACGCACGCGCGCGGCCCGGTGGGGTTGGAAGGATTGACCATTTATAAATATAAGTTGTACGGAAACGGCCAAATCGTGGCCGATTACGTCGGCGCAAACGCCAAACCGTTTACGCATAAAAAAATAGGAGCAGCAAAATGAAACTAGGTTTTATCGGCGCCGGAGAAATGGGCGGCGCGATTATCAGAGGTCTTGTGAAAAGCGGCTGGCCGAAAGAGGATATTGCGGCGTCGGTTCATTCGCAGGAATTTGCCCAGCGCGTAACGGAGCAATGCGGCGTATACGCCTGCACGGATAACCGCCGCACGGCGCAGGAAGCGGATATCGTGGTGATTGCCGTTAAACCCGGCATTGTTCCGCAAATTATGCCGGACATTTTAGCGGCGGAAAAAAAGCCCGTTATTTGTATGGCTTTAGGCTGGACGCTGGAAAAATTGCAGGCGGCCTTGCCCGGCTGGCCCGTGGTGCGCATTATGCCCAACACGCCGCTTGCCTTGGGCGAAGGCATTACGCTGTTTGCGTTTGGCGAAAATGTTTCCGCCCAAGAGCGCCAGGCGGCAGAAAGCATTTTTGCCCGGATTGGCAAAACGGTGGAGATACCGGAAAGCTTGTTTGACGCGGGCACGGCGGTTTCCAGTTCCGGCCCGGCGTTTGTGTATTACTTTATTGACGCCTTAGCCAAAGCCGGCGTAGCGCAAGGATTGACGGAAAAACAGGCCGTTACGCTTGCGCTTCAGACGGTAGTGGGTGCGGCTAAAATGGTGGAGCACGAAGGTATTTCTCCGGCGGAATTGGCTCAGAAAGTGGCTACCCCCGGCGGCTGCACGGCGGCCGGTTTGGACGTGTTAACAACGATGGGCTTGGATGAGGCGCTGGATAAAACCATCGGGGCCACGGTAGCGAAAGCGCAGGAATTTGCCAAGAAATAAATTTTGGCTGAATAAAAGAAGAAACGGAACAGAAAATTTTCTGTTCCGTTTTTTAGTTATTTCCAAAAGTAGAAAGTGATAATCGCCAGGCCTAAGAGCAGCCGGTAGTACACAAATATATCAAAACTGTGCGTTTTGATGTATTTCATCAACCAGCCGATTACCACCAACGCCCCCAAAAACGCGCTGACAAACCCCCACAACAAAGGCGCATTAAAGTCCGCCGGGGATAAATTCCCTATCTCCAATATGGCGGCTCCGGCGATAATGGGGGTGGACAATAAAAACGAATACCGCGCGCTCGTACTGCGCGAAAGCCCCAAAAGGAGCGCCGCCGTGATGGTAATGCCGCTTCGGGAGACGCCGGGCATAATCGCCAGCGCCTGCGCACAGCCGATAATCATCAGCGTTTTAAAGGTAATATCCTGGCATTCGTTTTTGCCGCCTTTTCGGTCCGCCCACCATAATAAGCCCGCAAATACCATTAAGCATACGGCAATCATCAGCGGATTGCGGAAAGTGTGTTCCGCCCAGTCGTTTAGCAGCAGCCCTGCCACCCCGGCCGGCACGGTGGCCGCCGCCAAATACCACAGTGTGCGCCCTTCTTTGGAAGTTGGTCTTGTAAGGCCGTTTTTAATCAGGTAGTACCAATCTTTGGCAAAGTACAATAATACTGCCAACAGCGTAGCGGCGTGGAGCATTACGTCAAAGGCGAGCCCCTGGTATTCCATTCCGCGGAAGTACGGCAAAAGTACCAAATGGGCGGAGCTGGAAATTGGCAAAAATTCGCCTAAGGCTTGCAAAAGTCCCAGTAAAACAGCGTCAAAAATCGTCATCGGTTATTCTCCAAAAGAAAGGATTTGCGGATTGTTTTTGTCTTGCATATCTACCACGGCAAACGACCCCGGCGCAAAGTGATATGCTTTTCCGCACAGCAGATGTGTCAGATAAGAAATATTCGGGTTATGTCCCACCGCCAAAATGGTGTCGTGTCCCTGCAGTTGCTCCGCCAAAAAATCCCGCGCGGAAGATTCGTCGTACATCCCATTTAAAACGGTTTCTTGCGATAAAGGGGCCCCCAGCGTTTGGGCCAGTATTTCCGCCGTTTGCACCGCGCGCAGCAGCGGGCTGGTGTAAATGACTTGCGGATGGAGGTTTTGTTCCGCCAGTGCACGGGCCGTTAAGGTGGCTTTTTGGCGGCCTTCTTCGGACAGCGGACGCGCGGCATCCGTTGTTACCCCGGCTTCATAAGCGGGCAGCGCGTTGGCGTGGCGGACTAAAATAAGCGTTTTCATCGTTTGGTTTCTGTGTGTAAAAATGCAATAATAAAATAAGTACTTTTATTCTACTATTTTATGAAACTTTTTTACGCCCATTATCCTTCCCTGGAAGACGCTTTCGTGCGTTACGCGCGCGAAACACGCCCTTCCGCGTTGACGCGGTGGCTGGTGGTGTGTTCGTCGGCACTGACGGCCCAGCGCCTAAAAGACCGTTTGGCGCACGAACTGGGGGCTGCGGCGAATTTCTATTTTATGACGGCGGGCGGTTTGGTGGGGGAATTGGACCGAGAAGCTCCCGGCGAAGTAAAACCGCTTTTCCCGCAGGATAATTTACGCGATTTCCTGATTAAAAATTTGCTTTCCGAACCCGGTTTAAACCGCTATCCGGTTTCCCGCGGGTTTGTGCAGGCGGTTAAAAGTTCTCTGCGGGACTTGGCGGACGCGTTGGCCGACCCTGATGTATTAGACGAACATTTGCGTACCTCTCCCGACGCCGCACTGGAATTGGACGGCGAACGCTTGGCGTGGTTTAATCAGTTGTACCGGCGGTATTTGGCGGCGGAAGCGTCCGTGCCGGGGTTTCGCCCGTACGCACAGGCGTTTGAACGCGCTTTAAAGCAAGTGGAGAACTCTCCCTTTCTGCGCAGTTTTGAGCAAATTGTTTTTTACGGGTTTTACGATATGACCGGGCGGCAGCTGGAGTTGTTCCGCACGGCGCGCGGGGCGTATGCAACGGCGGTTTTTGCGCCTTACCAAAAGCATCCGGCGTATCAATTTGCCAAGAAATTTTTTGAAACCAACTGGCTGGGCTCCGCCGAAGGGCAAAATGCCGAAACCGGACGTTTGGGGGCGTTAGGCCAAACGGGCGCGTGTTTGTTCTCGCCCGAAAAAAGCGCTCCGGCCCCGCAAGGGGTGCAGCTGGTCAGCGCGGCGGACGCGCGCGGCGAAGTGTTCTTTGTTGCCAAAGAAATTTTACGCTTGGTGGAAAAAGAGGGATACTCGTTTGCGGATATCGGCGTGATTGCGCGCAGCGCCGCGCCGTATCAGGACGAATTGCGCCGCACATTTAAGGCCAACTGCATTCCGCTGGACGCGTCTTTTACGTATCCGCTTTCCAAGTTTGCTTTGGGGGCGTTTTGTTTGAATTTGTTTTCATTGGCGTTTAACGGGTTTGACCGCGAAACGGTATTGGCGGTATTATCCTCTCCTTATTTTAAAAATCCGCGCAAGTATGCCTGGCGGACGTTGGTAACGCAGTCCCTGGTCAGCCGGGATTTTTCCCAATGGGGCGATTTGCTGCCGCAAACCAAAAATTACGACCCGGAATTGCTGTCCTGGCTGGAAACGGTCAAAAATGCGTTGGGCGCGCTGGACGGTGTGAGCACCTGGAGTGACGGTGCTGCGTTGGCGCTGGAATTTTTGAAACAGAATACGGACGAAGCCTCCTTCGCCGGAAAAGACGGCGAAATTTACCGCGCCGTTTGCGACAAGATAAACAGCCTTAGCGCCTATGCGGCTGTTCGTGCGCGCGTAGAACCCGGCGAATGGGTGCGTGAACTGACCGACGCACTGGCCGCACTTTCGTTTAACGAAGCCGAAGCCGTGCAGGGCGGTGTTACGTTTACGGACGCTTCCCGCGCGCGCGGGTTGCAGTTTAAAGCGGTGTTTTTGTTGGGCCTTAATGACAAATCTTTCCCGCTTATCACGCCGGAAGATCCCGTCTTGCGTGATTATTACCGTTATGTTCTGCGCGATGTGTTGGGCTATTGGATTAACCAAAGCTTGGACCGCAGTTCGGAAGAGCGATTGCTGTTTTTTGCGGCGGCTACTGCGGCGCAGGAAAAATTGTACGCGCTGTATGCCCGTACGGGTGCGGATGGAAAAGCGGCGGTGCCTTCGGTGTTTTTGACGGAACTGGCGCGCGCGGGGGAACTGGATTTGCAGGCCGGGGACGCGCCCCGCATAAGCGGGCGGCTGTCGGAGCGGTTAACTGGCGTGGACCCTGTTTTTTTAACGCCCAAGGAAATTTCCTTGGCGTTTGTGCTGCACCCGGAAACGGCTCTTGCCAACTATACCGCCGCCGGATTGCTGTCCCCGCAGGTGAGCGTTTCTTTGGGGGCGGCTGCCCAATTGCGCCAAAGCGGCGCGCTGAATGATTACGACGGACAAATATCCAGCGGGGCGGAAATTTTTGCCGCGGGTAACGAAAAAGGTTTTTCTCCATCTTCGCTCCAGGAGCTGGCCCAATGCCCAATGAAATATTTTTTTGACAAAGGGCTCCGCCTGGGAGACCCGGACGAACCCCTCAGCCGCCGGGAACTCTCACCGGACCGGCGGGGAGACGTCTATCATAAAATTTTGAAAGATTTTTACGAAGAGCTGTACCAAAAAAAGCTGACGCACGAATTGTTTGACTCTGCCGCTTTGGACTACCTGGCCCGGGTAATGGACCGCTATCTCCCGCCGGACGGGTACCGCACGTACGGCATTTATGCCGTAGTCTGGGCATTGATTACCGAGGACATCCGCTCCAAACTTTCCGCCTTTGTGCTGGAAGATTTACATCAGCTGGGGCCGTTTATGCCCGCCTGCTTTGAGCAGGAAGTATCCGCCGGACCGACGGACGAAATGCCTTTCCGCCTGCGCGGCATTATAGACCGCGTGGATGTGGACGAAACCGCCAAAACCTTCCGCGTGGCGGATTATAAATCCTCCCGCAAAGGCACCAAAAACCTGGCGGCGGATTTCTTTAAACAGCTCATCTTCCAGCCGTTTATCTATGTTTGGATGGCCCTGCAGTTGCCGCAATGGAAAGGCTACACTTCGGCAGGGTCGTGTTTGCTGTCTATCAACAAAGGGTATGTGCGGCGGGATTTGCCGCAAAGCGCGTTTGAAGAAATGCGCCCGCGGGCGGCGGATTTTTTAAAAATGCTGACGGATTTTATTCAACGCGGCGATTTCTTTTTATGCCCGTCCGATGGGTGCAAATACTGCCCGTACGCCGCCATTTGCCGGCGGGACAGTTTTAAATCCCTGCTGCGGGCGCGCAAAAGCGCCGCCGGCCAGATGTTGGAGGAAGCCCGCCAATGATATTGGAAAACCGTGAACAATTACAAACCCTGCTGGGGATAAATATCGTGGTAGAGGCTGGGGCCGGCACGGGCAAAACTACCCTGCTGATTGACCGGCTGTGCCTGGCGGTGCTGGCGCAGGGAACGCCGGTGGAAAAACTGGTGGCGCTGACGTTTACCGAAAAAGCCGCCGCCGAAATTAAAACCCGCTTTATTTTTAAACTCCAATCGCTCGTGCGCGCCGTAAAAGAAAACCGGGAAGATAAATCGTTAAAACGCCTGCGCGATACCTTTGGCCTAAAGGACGAGGTCCTCCTCTCGCGCGCCGAAGCCGCCCTGGCGCGGATGGACCGCGCTTCCGTAGGCACCATACACGGCTTTTGTGCCGAAATTTTAAAAGCGTACCCGCTGGAAGCCGGTCTGGCGCCAAACGCGCAAATTGACTCCGGCCAGCGCGCCGCGCGGTTGTTTGACGCGCGGTGGAACTCATTTTTAGATGAACAGCTGGGCCCGGCGGCGCCGCGCGCGGCGGAATGGAAACGGGTGCTGAAAGAAATCTCCTTGCCGGATTTAAAAGCTTTCGCGCAAGAGCTGTGCAGCGGCAAAATTGAAGCGTACGATTATTACACCCACCGCGATATGCTGGCTAACATTTGCCTGGAACGCGCCCGCCGGGCCGAAGAAATTTCCGCGCCGTACATCCAGCCGGGCAAAAAAGCTCGCAACGCCGAGCAAACCTTGCAGTGGGCGGCATCGTCCCTGCGCCGCACGGCGGTTTTTTTAAAGGGGGCTTCCGTGCCGCCGGCGCCGCTTGAGCCGATGCCGGCTTTCCCGGATAAGTGCTATAAAGATTGGGAAGAACCGCTGTTTGACGAAGCACGCAGCCTGGCGGCGTTTGCGGCCAAAACCACTCCCGAAAAACAACAGCTTTTTTTGGACGCTTACCGCTTGGTCAAAGACGTGACGGACGCTGTCCGCACCGAATATGCGCGCGAAGGCATTTTAAGCTTTGATGATTTAATCGTCAAAACCCGCAACCTGCTGCAGGGCAACCTGTATGTGCGGCGTCTGCTGAAAGAAAAATTTGATGTGCTGTTTATTGACGAATTTCAGGATACGGACCCGGTACAGGGGGAACTGCTGTTGTTCTTGGCGGAGGAAAAAGCCTCTTCAGCCGCCCGCTGGCAGGATGTGCGGTTGGAACCGGGCAAGCTGTTTGTGGTGGGCGACCCAAAGCAATCCATTTACCGCTTCCGCGGGGCGGATATCACGGCGTACGAGCTGTTTACCGATTTGATTTTAAAGCAGGGCGGCGTAAAGCATTTCCTGCAGCAAAATTTCCGCAGTGCGCCCGAAATTATTGAAACCGCCAATGCCGTTTGTTCCCGCGCGATGATTCAGCAAAGCGCGTTTCAGCCCGCTTATGTGCCGATTTTTACGGACAAAACTGTTTGCGGCGGCGCCAGTTCGTGGTTGTTTATTACCGCCCGGGAAGGGGAGAAAGCCTCCGCCGATGATTTCCGCGACAACCAGGCCGAACGCATTGCCGATTGGATTGAGCAAAATGTAGGCAAGCTCACTCTTTCGGACGGACGCAAACTGGCGTACCAGGATATTGCCCTGCTTACACGCGCCGCCACGACAGCCGGCCCGTTTACGGACGCTTTGCGCCGCCGCGGCATTGCGTTTAACGTGGAAACGGATAAAAATTTCTACCGTAAGCAGGAAGTAAATGATTTCTTAAATTTCCTGCGCGCCGCGTCCGACCCGCAGGACCGCACCGCCTTGGCCGGCGTTTTAAGAAGCCCGTTAGGCGGGCTTACCGATGAAGAAATTTATCAATTGGTCCGGCGAGGGGAATTAAATTTATTCGCCAAAACCGCCGATGAAAAAGCCGCCCGCTGTTATGCGCTGTTAAAAGATTTCAGCGCGCGGGCCGGGCGCCGGACGCTGAAAGATTTATTGGAAGAAACACTTGAAAATACCTTCCTGCCCGAAGCTTGCGCCGCCGCTTACGAAGCAGAACAAACCCTGGCTAACCTGCGCCGGCTGGCTTCTATGGCGCAAGGATATGCGGAAGAAGGCGGCGCCAGCCTCTGCCAGTTCTTAAGCGAAATACAAATCTTGCTGGAGGAACATCCCGACCGCTTTACCGCTCCCGCCCCGGACGACGCTCTGGATGCCGTTTCCGTGATGACGATACATAAGTCCAAAGGGTTGGAATTTCCCGTCGTTATTTTGGCGGATTTATCCCGGAGGGATACGGCTTCTTCCTCTAATCCGGTTTCCCATATTTTTTCCTGGCAGTACAATATGCACGGCTTGCGTGTAGGCGGCGTGTGCGACGTAAATTTAGCGTTTTTGGAAGAAGAACAAAAGAAGCACGATAAATGCGAAGAAGTCCGCGTTCTCTATGTAGCGCTGACGCGTGCCAAAGAAAAAATGCTTTTGGTGGCGGATTCCCGCCCCGGCGCGCAGAAAGCGGCCGCAGCGTTTGCGGCGGCGGGGCTGTTCCCGGACGGAGAAGAAAAACCTTCCGCGCTTAAAGACGGGGCCCTTGCCGTGCCCGTTTGTTATGCCGCGTACCAAAAGCCCGATACTTTCCGTTACCAGCATATTTCCCCGGGGGGCGCATCCGAAACCGTACGCGAAGTGGCCGCCTGGCGCAAAGCCTACGATAAACGCAAAGCCCGCTATGAAAATCTGCTGGCGGAAAATCAAAAGCGCGCGCCCAGCGAATTAGTTCAAGCGGCGGACACCTTAACCGAGGCCCAGCGGGCCGGCGCCGAACTGGGCACGGTTTGCCACCGCGCGCTGGAACAGTTATTGGGGGAAAAGGACCCTGATGTAAAACAAGCCGTGCGGCGGGCGGCTGCATCGGCGGGCGCACTTTTGCGGACGGAAGAAGCCGGAAAATTGCTGGAGGATTTTGTACGCAGTCCGTTGTTTGCCGAGATGTCTTTGTGCAAGGTGCTGGCGCGCGAAATGCCTTTTTCGTTTTTAACGGAGTCGGGGCAGGTGGAATCGGGCGTGATGGATGCGGTGCTGGAGTGCCCGGACGGCAGTATTTGGGTGGCGGATTATAAAACCGACAATATACCGCCCGGCGCCGAGGCGGCGGTGTTGGAAGAAAAATACCGTCCGCAGTTAACGGTGTACGGACGGGCGGCGCAGAAACTGTTTCCAGACCGGAAAGTGCGGTGCTCGGCTGTGTTTGTGCGGACGTTTGCGGCGGTGGACTTATAAAAGATAAAATATAAAAAATTGCTAAAAAGAGGTATGTATGTTTGATAAACTTGGACAATTAAAAGATTTGTGGAAACTTAAAAGCCAGATGGAAGAAATCAAAAAGCGGCTGGATAATATGGTTATTAAAGTAGACAGCCCGCGCCACTTTTTTGAAGTAACCATTTCCGGCTCCCAGGAAGTAAAAGAAGTGCGCGTGGACGCGATGGTAAAAAACTTTACCGAAGCCGAAATTGCCGAAGATTTAAAAGCCGTCATCAACAAAGCCGTGCGCGACAGCCAGGGCATGGCGGCGCAGGCGATGGGCAATTTTGCCATGCCGCAGGCATAGGTTATGTACGAAAATAAAACGCTTGTCGTGTTTGGCGTGTCGCAGGACCCGTCCAAATACGGGAATAAAATTTTCAAAACGCTCCGTGCTAAGGGGTTTGACGTATTTGGCATAAATCCCAAGGGCGGAACGGCCGCGGGTGCAAACTTATGGCCTGATTTGGCGTCCGTTCCCGCTAAAGCGGAGGTGGCGATTATGGTCATTCCGCCCGCCGCGCTGGAAGACGCCGTGCAGCAATGCATAGCGGGCGGCGTAAAGGAAATTTGGTTCCAGCCGGGGGCGCAGTCGCCCCGGGCGTACGAGCTGGCTTCCGCCGCCGGGATAGAAGCGGTGGAGTCCTGTTTTATGGCCGATAACGGCCTTTGGTAAAATGCAGTACCGCCGCCTGGGCCAAACGGATTTGCAAATTTCCGCCGTGGGGTTGGGCGGATGGGCCTTGGGCGGCGGAACTGACTGGGGCCCCTGTGAAGAACAATCCGCCCGGGAAACCGTTGCCGCCGCGCTGGACGCGGGTATTACGCTGATAGACACGGCCCCTATTTACGGACAGAGTGAAGTTTTTATCGGGCGCGCCTTGCAAGGCCGCCGCCAACAAGCGGTGTTGGCCGGCAAGTGCGGGCTTGTTAAAAACGGCTCCTGGACCGACCACGATTTGCGCCCCCAAACCATTATCCGCCAGCTGGAAGAATCCCTTACCCGGTTGCGAACCGATTACTTGGATTTGTACCAAATCCACTACCCGGACCCCAACATTCCGTTGGAAGTAGCTTTGGAAACATTGGCGCGTTTGCAAAAGCAAGGCAAAATCCGTTATATCGGGGTATGCAATGTGGGGGAAAAAGAACTGCGCCAAGCGGCGGCGGTGTGCCAGATAGCGTCGGTGCAAAACGAGTTTTCGCTCCTGCACCCACAAAAAGGATTGTCCGTGCTGCCCGCCTGCCGGGAACTGGGCATCGGGTTTATGGGCTACGGCACGCTGTGCGGCGGCATTTTAAGCGGCAAATACCGCAAAGAACCCAATTTGCGCCGGGCGGATGCGCGCAATTATTTTTATAAATGCTACCGCGGCGAAGCGTTTTTACGCGCGAACCAAACTGCGGCGCGTGTGAAGACCTTAGCGGAAAGAAAACACACCTGCGCTTCGGCTGTGGCGGGAGCGTGGGCGCTAAGCCAAGCGGGGGTAACGGGCGTGCTGACAGGGGCGCGCACCCCGGAGCAGGTGCGGCAAAATGCGCAAGCGGCGCAAGCGACGCTAGACGCGGCGGAAATACACTTTGTGGAGAATGAAAAATGACGGTGGAAACGGCGGAAAACTATGTGGCGCAGTTATTGCCGGCGCTGGGCGTAAACAAACGGCGCGAGTTGGTGCGTTTGGTGTATGAGATTGCCAAGAGGGACGGTTTGCCGGCGCAGGATATTTTGCCGGCGCAAAAAAATTTAAATTTTGAGTCCGCTAAAAAACAGCTGCTTGCCAAGCGCTATCCCGTCAATTTTAAAACCGCCGCTAAGGACCGTTTTTACCTGCCCAAACTAGAAATTAACCCGGCCTTGCGCGCCGATTTGACGCCGCGCGCGTTTTACCCGAAAACCGTCTATATAGAAACGTCCGTGCAAGACAGCGAACTCGCCGCCCGCGTGCGCGAAGCCTTCCCAAAAGCCGATTTTAAAGAAACCGACGGAAAAACCCAAGTCGGCAGTCCGAATTTTTCGCACCGGCTGGATACGCTCCTTATCCACCGCGAAAAGTACGACTTTTTAAAACCCTGCCCCTGCAGCTGCGGCTCCGCCGGGTGCGGGTATAATTTAATCAATCTGGGCTTTGGGTGCCGGTTTGAGTGCGAATATTGTTTCCTGCAGCAATATCAAAACCTGCATGCGGTATTGCTGCCCGCCAACTTGGATGAATTTTTGGCCAAAATAGACGGGGCAGCCTTTCGCAAAGGGCCGTTTGACCGCCCCCGCATCGGAAGCGGCGAATTTACCGATTCGCTGGTGTTTGACGATTTGACCCGCTACTCGCAAAAAATTGTGCCGTTCTTCCGCGCGCGTCCGCAGCTGCAGTTTGAATTTAAGACCAAAAGCGTCAACATCGGCGGATTGCTGGAAGCAGGCGGATGCGAAAATGTGGTAGTGTCCTGGTCGGTGAACAGTTCCAAAATCACCCATGAGGCCGAGCATTTTACGCCCCCGCTGACCGAACGCCTGCGCGCCGCGTGCGAAGCGGCCCGCGCGGGGTACCGCCTGGGGTTCCATTTTGACCCGGTAATTGTTTACGACGGCTGGCGGGAAGACTATGCCCGCACCGTGCAGGAAATGGCGGACACGCTCCCGCAGGATAAAATCGCCTGGATCAGCGTCGGCACGCTGCGCTTTAGCCGGGAGCTGAAGAAAATGATTGAAAACCGATTTCCGGACAATACCATTTTAGACGGTGAATTTTTGTTGGATTTTGACGGAAAAATGCGCTACGGCGATGCCCAGCGCCGGGAAGTGTACCAATTTCTGCTGCCGCTCTTGCGCCGGTCGTTCCCGCGCGCACACGTGTATTTGTGTATGGAAGACCCGCAACTTGCAGCCGTATTTAACTAAAAAAGGCCCCGCTTAAACGCGGGGCCTTTTAAATGAGCGGGTTGTGCCAGCTTAATCGGTCAGGCGGTCCAGCTGTTCGGTAAATTCTTCCTGCAGCGTGGGGCTGAAGCCTTCCCACACTTTTACGGCGCGGTGTTTTTTGTCAAACAGCACCGCGTGCGGCAGGCCGGTTACTTCCATTACCTGCGAAGCCGGTCCGGCGTCGTACAGTATTTTGGTTGTCAGGCCGTGCTCTTTGGCTACCGCCAGCACTGTGGCTTTGTCGTTATCCATAAACGCGCCGACCACTTCGGCTTTGCCGTCGTATTTCTTGGCTACTTCATTTAACGCCGGCATGGACATTTTGCAATACGGGCACCACGAACCCATAAACATAATCAGCACCGGTTTGCCCTCGTAATCGGCGGAGGACCAGACGATTTCTTCTTCGGCCTCGGCGGCTACCGGCATTTCCACTACGCCCAGCGTGGGCACTTCGGGCAGTTTTAAACATCCCGCCAACAGTACGGCGGCTGCTAAAATAAGCAATTTTTTCATTTATTTCTCCTTGCAGAGGAAAACCCCCCCAGGAGGGCTCCGTATATGATAGAATACAAAAGATGGGTAAATTAATCAATTCACTGGTACGGATACTGGAAGAACGCGTGGATATTTTGATTATGCCGCGTATGGGCGCTTCCAAAAAATTTAAAGTGCGTGTATTGACGCTGGTACTGGTATTTGTCTTATGGCTGTTGGTTACGCTGTGCGGTTTTTTGTTTTTTATCCGCGCGTATGACTACAACATTACCAAGGCCGACAATAATTTAATGCGCGTTAAAATGAAGCTGATCGCCGATGAACTGGAGCGCGGACGCAAGTATTTGGATCTAACCCGCACCACCGATACCCAAATGCGCCAAATGTTGGGTATGCCCGGCGGTAAATTTATCAACTTGCCCAAAGGCTGGGAAGAAGCCAAAGCCAAAGAGGATGCGCATTTTAGCGAAGAAATGGGCAAAGATTTAAAAGAGCTGGATACCGAAGAATTTGAAAAGTATATTGACTCTATAGAAGACGACGCCAAAACCCGGCTGGCTAGTTTCCAGGAAATTGCCTGGTACTTTGCCAACCGCCGCGAGGGGTCAAACTCTATTCCGTCTATCCGCCCGTCTACGGCGCGCATCAGTTCCGGTTTCGGGTACCGGTTGGATCCGTTTGGACACCGTACCACCAAACGCCATAACGGGATTGATTTTGCCGGCAAGCCGGACAGCCCGATTGTCGTAACTGCGGACGGCGTTGTACGCCACGCGGGTTGGGTGCCCAGCTACGGGCAGGCTATTTTGGTGGACCACGGGCTGGGGTATTCTACGCTGTACGCGCATACTACCCAAATCCGGGTAAAATCCGGCGATGTGGTAAAACGCGGCGAGCGGATTGCTACAATGGGGTCCAGCGGGCGTTCCACCGGGACGCATCTGCATTACGAAGTATGGAAGGATGGGCAGGCTGTTAACCCACGGGACTATTTTAAATAATTTTTTAGGAGGAAGTTTATGGGATTTTTGAAAAAAGATTCGGATTTTTCTTCCGGTGAACATTTTTCCGTCGTCAGTTCGGAATGTTACTTCCAGGGTACGCTGAGTGTGCAAGGTTCCTTGCGCGTGGACGGCACGCTGGAAGGGTCAGTAGATAACGCCCGCCACGTCATTGTAGGAACGGATGGGAAAATCGTGGGCGATGTGTCAGCACAGATTGTAGTCTGCGGCGGTGCGATTGAAGGAAATGTTTGTGCGGATATGCTGGAAGTGCTCAATGTGGCTTCTATTAAAGGCGATATCCGTGCCAAAAAAATGATTGTGGAAGAAGGCGGCCGGATTGACGGACAATGTGTGATTGGCGGAGAAGAAGACGAAGAAGAATCCTCCCCTAATCCGCGGGAAAAAGAAAAAAACGCTAAATAACGGAGTTTTACATTATGATTTCATTCCTGATTAAATACAAAAAAATTATTCTCATTGTTACCTTGGTATTTTTCTTGGGCAGTATTGTATATTTGGGAGCGGATGCTTACCGCCGCGGTAATTTTAACAATACCGCCGCCCAGGTCGGTTCGGCTGACATTACCTACCGCGACCTTTACCGCGTTACCGAGGACCGCGCCCGCGTGCTGCGCAACCAGGGCGTGGATGTAGACGAAGAAATGATGAAGTACTTGCGCCAGCAGTTTTTGGCGGCGCTGATCAGCGAGGAAGTCCTTAACCAAGCGGCGCACCAGGCCGGGTTGGAAGTATCCGATTATGAAGTGGCCTATGATATCCAAACCTCTCCTTTGTTTGCCCAAAACGGACAGTTCAACAAAACCGCGTATGAATATACGCTCAAGCGTTCGCTCGGAATGACTCCGGCGGAGTTTGAAAAACAGCTGCGCAAAGGCAAATTGGCGGACCGCTTCCGCGGGGTGCTGTATTCCTACTACAAATTAACGCCGGAAGAAATTAAGTACGCCTATAAAATGCAGCACGGCAATATGAAAGGCTTCGCCCAGAATAAAGAAGACTTTGCCGCCCAACTGATGGATACCAAAATGGAAACCGCCCAAATGGGATTCTTTGACCAGTTTAACAACGAAGTGAAAATTAAAACTTTTTTACAGGATTAAGCCGTGAAGAACGAAGTGTTGGTAGTAGGTTCCGTTGCTTTTGATACGATTGAAAACGCAAACGGCAGTGTGCAGCGTGTGCTGGGCGGTGCGGCTAGCTATGCGTCCATTTGCGCCAGTTATTTTGCACAGCCGTCGGTGGTGGCTGTAGTAGGGACGGATTTCACCCAGCAGGACCGGGCTCCTTTTTTGCACCGGAAAGTAAATTTGTCCGGGCTGCAGGTAAAAGAAGGGAAAACCTTCCACTGGGGCGGCAGCTATGATAAGGATTTTAATACGGCCGTTACGCATTTTACTGATTTGAATGTGTTTCAGAATTTTGATCCTGTCTTAAATGAAGAGCAAAAAAAAGCTAAAGCCGTTTTTTTGGCAAATATAGACCCGGAAGTTCAGCTTTCGGTATTAAATCAGGTTAAGCACCCTAAAATTGTGGCGTGCGATACGATGAATTATTGGATTTCGTCCAAAAAAGACGCGTTGATGGAAGTAGTCAAACGCATTGACGTGTTCTTTTTAAACGAAAGCGAAGCCCGCCAGCTGACGGGTGAATACAACCTGATTAAAGCCGGACGTATGTTGCTGGAACAAGGCGTTAAGTATGTAGTTATTAAACTAGGTTCTAACGGGGCGATGTTGGTCAGCAAAAAAGGAATAGCCCAGCTGCCGCCCTATATTTTGGAACACGTGCACGATACCACTGGCGCCGGCGATACATTTGGCGGCGGATTTACCGGTTATTTGGCGAGTTTGGACAAATGGCATAATTTAAACGCCATTAAACGCGCCATGATGATTGGCAATGTGATGGCTTCGTTTACCATAGAGTCTTTTAGCGTAGACCGTTTGGCCCATTTAACCCGCCGGGATATTAATAAGCGGTTAAAAGAATACACTTCTATGCTGCGCTTTTAAAAAGCTTTTTCAAAACCACCCCTAACCCGGGCGGTTTTGAAATGAGCACGCCTTGCGCCGCAGTGCGTGTGCGGAAAACAAAAATATATTTGAATAAAAATTTTTATTTTGTTCAAAAATTTGCTAAAATAAACATATACAATTTATGCCGGGGTGCTGGAATTGGTATACAGGATGGTCTCAAAAACCATTGCCCTTTCGGGCTTAAGGGTTCAAGTCCCTTCCCCGGTAAGATTTTAAAAAATTAGACCCTTTGACAAGCAAGTCAAAGGGTTTTTTATATGCCAAGCGATGCTTGTTGCGGCTGTCTGGCCCGAGCTTTTGCCTCGGGGGCTTCAATATGATAGACTGTCTGCTGTAAGAGTAAAATTCTATTTTTCGCAAACAACATATGATAAATTAGACGGAATAGGAGAAGCGTATGTTTTTAGGGGCGGTTGCTATTATTTTATGCGTGGTGTTGTTTTTTAAGTTGGGTAATCTGGAAAACGAACTTTTTGTAGTAAAAAAACGGCTGGCTGAGCTAAAAAATGCCTTGCCGTCGTCCGCTCCCCAAACAAAGGAGCAGAATTCGTCCGCACCCGAAACAGCTCCCGCCGCGGCTCCGCAAGAACCGGCCCCCGTTTTTTCCGCTCCAGAAGAAACAGCTCCCGCTCCTGTTGTGGCTGAACCGCCTGCTGCGGCGGTATGCCGCGCTTCCGTTTCTGCGGATGTATCTTCCGCGGGGCAACCGGGCCCGGGGGCGGATACCTGTGCGCAGGAGAAAGCCCCGTACCCGCCAGCATCCGCCTTGTCTGTGGAAGAAGACACGGCGGAACCCGTCCAGCCGGCCCCGCAGCCCGACGCGCCCGAATTCCCGTTAGTAAAAGTTCTTTCCTGGGCAGGGGGATTTATCCTCTTTTTGGCGGCCGGATTTTGGATTAAGTATGCGCTTGAAAATAATTTGCTTAGCCCTTCCGTGCGGATTGCCGTTAGCGCGGGGGTGGGCTTGTTATTGCTGGCGGCGGGATTGTTTATCCGGAAAGAACATTTGAAAACCACCTCGGATACTTTATGCGGGGTAGGACTGACGGTGTTGTATATATCGGTTTACGGGGCTCACGTGTTTTACCATATGCTGGGTTTTGCGGCGGCGTTTTCGCTGATGGCGGGTGTGGCGGTATTGTCATTTGCGGTGGCGGTTTGGAAGCAAGCCAAGTATGTGGGCTTTTTGGCGGAAGTTATTAGTTTTATTACGCCGTTTTTACTGTCTTTTGGTACGTGGAATATGTCCTTTTTCCTGGCGTATATGGCGTGTATTAATGTAGCTGCCGCCGCGGCGGCGCTGGCGCGCCGGTGGGATGGCCTGCTAATCGGGGCGGCGGTGTTTACGTTTTTGGGGCAGATTGCCGCTTGTGTGGCGGGCGGATTGAGGGCGGACACCGCTTCGTTTTGCTTATTCTCCTTTTTATACGCCGCGGCGGCGGCTTTCAGCGCTTGGAAATTTGAAGGAAAATTGGAACGATATACCCGGAATGTTTTAGGCGGTTTTATTGCGGGGAATATGCTGTTTGTGCTGGCGGGCGTGTTAATGCCCGGGCAAACGTTTAGGAACTCTTTGCTGTTATTGGCATTGGGGATGGGGCTTAATTTGGCGCTAGTATATTTAACCTGCCGGGATAAAGGAATGCATACCGCTTCGTGGCGGGTAGGGAAAACCTTGGTATTTTTAGCGTTGTGGGGGTGGACCCGGCATTTCCAGATACTGATAGAGCCGTGGTTTGTGTTGGGGGTATTTTTGGCTTTTGCCGCGGCAAACGGCGGGGCCGACTTGTTCTTATACAAAAGGCAGGCCCGTCAGCCCGGATGGTGGTCTATTTTGTTCCCGGTGTTTTTAATGCTCCCGGTAAGCGGGCAAATTTCATCCGGCGGGTTGGCTTGTTTTATACTGTTGTTGGCGGTGCTGTTGATTTTGTCGCTCTTGTTGTCGTTGACGGCGCGGCGGCCTTTGGCCGGCTTGTTTGCGGTGGTGTTATTTTTGGCGGCAGCCGTCAGCTTGCGCCCGGAAACATCTCTTTCCGCCATATTAGAAGTAGGGCTTTTTGCACTGGGGTTGGTGCCGGTGCTGTGTTTGGTGGCTATGCTTCGCTGGGGGTTCCCGGAGCAATTTGAAAGGGGGCGTTGGGCGGTATTTATTTCGGCGTTAATGCCGTATTTGCTGGCGCTTACGCTGGCGGACCAACAGCAAGCCCATTTGCCTATGTTATTGGGGTTTGCCGGTGTGCTGAATGTGCTGTGTTTGTGGTTGGCTTATTTATATAAAAGCGGGAAAATGCTGCCTGCGGCGTGCGCGGGGAGTTTCCTGCTGCAAGCCGCCGGTTTTGTGTTGATGAAAGAGAATTTTGCCGGCGCGTTTATTGGTTGGGTGTTGCTGTTGGGAGCGCAGTTTGCCCTGTTTCCGCTGATATTCAAGCGGCGCTTTTTTGAAGATACAAGCGCGTGGGCCACGGCGGCTTTGGCGGGAGTGGGGAGCTTTTTGTTCCTGGCGCTCACCCTGCGCCGTTATTACGAAGTAGATTATAGCTGGACGGCGGCTATTTTTGCTTTGCTCTATGCCGCGTTTACCTATATAGTTTATTGGTGGCAGCCGCTGGAAGAAGGTATCCAGCGGGCGCGTATGGCGTGGCTGGGCGGCGTGACCTTGTTGTTTGTTACGGCGTTTTTTCCGATGTACTTTGATAAACAATGGGTCAGCCTTTCTTGGGCGTTGGAAGGGGCGGCGTTGGTGTGGCTGAACCGGTGGGTGAAATATCGCGGAGCGAAATTAACGGGTTTTTGTTTGTTGTTGACTTCCTTTTTCCTGGTCTTTGCGGCAACTCCGCTTGTGTGGAACGGAGAGCCGACGGTTTTCAACCGCTTTTTGTATGTGTTTGGAGTGGTAGGGGCCTGTTTGCTGTATGCGGCCTGGCGGTGGGTGCCGACGGAAGAAACGGCTTATCCCAGCTGGCTGAGAGCTTTGGGCGGAGTGGTGTTTTTTGCGTTGCTCAATATTGAAATAGCGGTATTTTTTACGACGGAGCCGGGACCCCTGCAATTTGATATGTTCGGGTCTTTCCAGTCCGCCATTATCTATACGTTGGGGTGGACGTTTTTCGGAGGGATATGTTTGTTTTTGGGATTTGGCAAGCCTCACAGCTACACCGCAAAAACGGGGCTGTGTTTAATCTGCCTGTCTCTTTTTAAATTGTTTTTCTCCGATATTTGGGCACTGGGCGGGTTGTACCGTGTGTTGGGATTGGCGGGAATAGCCTTGGTGCTGATCGGGATATCGTTCCTGTTCCAAATGCTTTATAAAAAGTCTTAATCCAAAGCCCCGCTGTGAAGCGGGGCTTTTTTATGGGAACAGCGGGCAAACCGGTTGCCGGAATTATAAGAGGCGGGCTGAAAGCCGCCGGAACTCAGTGGTTAAATGCGGCCTGCAACATAGATTTAACCGTATTCGTATAGAAGTGGTTCCAGTTGTATTTTTTGACGGAGCTTCCCGAAATAAAATGCGTAAGCACCGTCCGGTAGGATTGGCCTTTGCGGGCCATACGGACCATTTTTTCTTGGCAGATAACGCCTTTGGGCAAGGTTTTGGAAGCACAGGTGTTGTATTGAACTTTGGCTAATTCATTTTTCTTCATCAATACTTCTCCGGCGGTTTCTTTTACCGCTTGCTTTACCAGCTGGCTTGGCGGTTCTTTATCATCCGCCCGTTTGCGGCAGTTGTAAGCTTGGTCAACGGGGGTGGAGAATAACTGGAAATATTCCCATTTGGATTTTCCGTTTGCCAATTCCTCTAACCGATATTTCACCATATACAGCGCGAAGGTGCGCACCATTACGCTTTGCGCTTTTAAGGCGTTGAGTGATTTTTCTCCGCCCAATTCGCAATTTACCACTTGGGTAACGTATTCTTCCAGCGCTACGCTTTCTACGATGTTCAGTCCTTTTTGGGCGTAAACCGTCAAAGGGCCGCTGTAGGTGATATTTCCGCCATAGGCGCGTTGGCGCAGGGTAACAAAATCGCCTTTTTGAATAAAAGAGGCGTGGCGTGCCGAAGAAGGGAGATTTTTCCTTTTAAAGGACACAGGAGAAGGGGCGTGGGTAAAATTTACTTCCTTTCCCAACGAAGAAACCAACTGCACCGGCTCTTTGGCAACGCCCAAAGAATGGTTTTTGGAAGAACCGGCCTCCGTGCGTACCGTCAGCCGTATGCCCGACCCGGCCGCCTGCAGCTGCAGTTTGTCCTCCGGGGAAAAGGGCCCGTAATAGTGGTCCCCAATCACGACGGCATAATTTTTTAAAAACGTCAGCTCCGTCTGCGGCGCGCCTTTTAAAATCAATACATTTACCGCATTGGCAAACGCGCCGGTGCCACAGAAACAGACTGCTAAAAAGCCTAAGAGTAGTTTCTTCATATCTATATTATAGAAGTCTGTTTGTTGAAAACCCAGGGTCCTTAGGCCTAAGGAGGAATGGGCCTTTTAGTCTGGGCCTGGAAAACTCTTTCCGGTATAACCGAAAGAGCGGGAACCTAATAGTATTGGATTATTTTAACCTATTGGGCTATCTTGTTAAAATATCTATATGAGGCGTTTTTGGTTTGCTTGCCTATTTTGCTTAGTCAGTTTGCCCTCTTTTTCCCAAATTTACCGCGTGCAAGAGAATGCTGCGCCCGTGGTTGCTTCCCGGGCAGATAACCCTTGGGAACTTTCCGTGGGAGTTTTTGCCACGACGGGCGAATTGTATACGGCTTCCCGTCGGAGCGTTTTCAAAAACGAGCTGGGGTTTTCTTTCCGCTTGTTATATTCCCTTAACCGGTGGGCTTCCTTGGGCGTAGAAGGGGGGTTCCCTCGTGCCGAATCCGCCCCTCCGGCGGTAGACGAATACCGCGTTTGGCGTGCGGGGGTGGCGGGAAAATTTACGGTAACGAAAGACACCAACCCCCGGGCGTATATTATAACCGGTGTGGGGGTTATCCAGCGGCGGCTGACGTCTGCCTATTGGAATACGGATGAGGACTCT
Source organism: uncultured bacterium (assembly GCA_949297775.1). Classification (GTDB taxonomy): domain Bacteria; phylum Elusimicrobiota; class Elusimicrobia; order Elusimicrobiales; family Elusimicrobiaceae; genus Avelusimicrobium. Next base: position 63,424 of record CASFTM010000002.1, on the reverse strand, counting down.
GCTCCATATGCAAAGATTGGCTGGGGGATTGAAGCGGTACTGTCGGACCGGTGGGTGATTGGGTTGGAAGCGTACGGTTTGTACGATACCGCGCCGCAGTTAAACCAATTTTTTTCCGTGCCACACCGCTGGACGGCAGGAGCCCAGTTTCAAACAGGTTTTAAATTTTAAGTTTATTTCTTTCGGCCCGGCTTTTGAAACGCACGGCGTTTGCCGGACTTTTTTTTCGGCTTTGTTTTGACGCCGTAGAAGTTCAAAATTCCTTCGTATAGAGCTTGCACCAAAGGGGCGCGCCCGGCTTTGGTTTTGGCCATTTCTTCCTGTTCAGGCAAAATCAGATAAGCGTTTTCCACCAGAATACTGGGCAACTGCGGAATGCGCGGGATAAACAGCACATCGTTGGCGATAAGCCCGTTGTCCGGCAAGGGGACATTGCGGGTGAATGAATCGTAGACAGCCTGCGCCAGCGGAAAGCTGTGCGGATAGTTGTAGTACACCGAATACCCGCGCGCGCGGGAAAGCGGATTAATAGTTTCGGGCAGGGCGTTGTAATGCAGGCTGACGAAGATATGCGCTTTTTCTTCCAAGGCCATTTGGTAACGGCTTTGCAGGCTGCGGTGATTGTTGCCGTGGCGGGTCATCAGGACGGTTGCCCCGGCTTTTTCCAGCAAAGGCTTTAGTTCTTCGGCCAGCGCCAGGTTGGCTTCGTATTCTAAATATCCGGTTGGGCCGACGGCCCCGTCGTACGGTACGGAACGCCGGGGGCTGTGCCCGGCGTCCAGCAAAATACGCGCCCCTTTCAGCGGTTCTTTGGCGGTGGGGGGGATAACCGGGCGGTGCATTAGATCTACAACCAGGTTTTGCCCGTCAAAGTCGTAGGCGTGCCCCCACAAAGAGCTTCCTTTTTTAAAGTAAATTTTGAACAGCAACGTGTCCCGTGCCGGCTGGGACCAGACGATGTTTTCTATGATAGAGTTATTGGGATCCAAATTATAATTTTCATCAAATCCTTCGGCGTAGTACAGCGTCAGTTCCAAGCGGTCGTTAAATTCGTGTATGCTGATGGGCACCGGTTTCCTGCCGGAAAAAACAAGGCGGGTTTTTTCCGCCGAGGCGGAAGATTCCAGCGAATAAATCCGGTTGGGTTCGTAATTGGCGAACAAAACGGGCTTTAGTTTTTCTTCTTCCAGCCAGGCGGATTCCGTTTCGTTTAGGGCAATGCGGTACTGTCCGTTCATCCGTCCGTTTATCAGCACATCGCCATAGGCGCGGTAGAAGGGGTATAGGTTTTCCCGCGGGGTGGGAATTTTGCGCAATTTTACACCCGGCGACAGCACCAGCGCGTGGGTAAAAGGGTCTTTTAAATCCAATATTTTAATTTTTGCCGGCGCGGTAATTTTGGCATCGCTTCCTTCGGGCCCGTTTTCCATTCTATACGTTACCTTCGCGGTTTTAGGCTTTTGCTCGGCGTCTATTAGATATTTGGCCCGGTACATCCCCGGGGAAGAAATATCTTCTTTCATCGGAATATTTTTGGCATTTTTTAAGCCGGAAAGCGTACAGGTTACTTCCGCGCCCGGCGTGCCCCGCACATACAGGCCGATTACATCCCCCGGTATTAATTCCACCGGCGTTTGCGGGAATACTTCTTCCGGGTCAAATTCGGCCCGGGCGGAAAAATCCCGTATGTCCGCCCCTGGCACAGTAACACGCCGGACGGCCTGTACGGTTTGTTTGGGGGTGGAAGCCGTCAGCACGAACGTAAATTCTCCGCTTTGTACCGGCAAAAAAGCCAAGAATGCGCCGTTGTTGCGCACGGGGACTTGTTCCCCGTTGATATCTAACGTAACGGGGCCGGGCAAATTGATTTTTCCGAATATAAATATTTTAGACGCTCCGCGGGAAACCGTCATTTTTTCATACGGGAACTGTACGGTTATCGGAGCTTTTGCCGCTGCTGGTGTGCTTTGCGCCGGCAGATAGGGGGCGGTGGGGATTTCTTCGCTGCGGGAAGGAAGCCCAAATAAGAAGAGAAAAACGAGTAAAAAAAGGGTTCTTTTCATTCTTATAAAATGATAACATAAATCTATGATTAATTGCGAAGACGTTATCCGCTTTTTGGATACTTATTTAAACAGTGCACATATCCCCGACGCCAGCCGCAACGGGCTGCAGGTGGCGGGCACGCCGCGGGTAGGCAAAATTGCGTTTGGCGTGTCGGCTTCGCTGGAGTTATTCCGCAAAGCCAAAGCCGCCGGGGCGGATTTAATTGTGGTGCACCACGGGCTTTTGTGGGGGCAGGAGCAACCCCTTACGGGGATGTTCCGCGAGCGGATTGCGTTTTTGCTAAAATACGATTTAAATTTAGCCGCGTATCACTTGCCGCTGGATATGCACCCTGTGGTGGGGCATAACGCCTGTTTGATGCGCGCCCTGCACGCCGAACAGGCTAAACCGTTTGGCGAATACCACGGGCAAACCATTGGTTTTTCCGGCCGGATGCGCCAGCCGGTTCCGCTGCCGGAAATAACCGCCGCGCTGGAAACTTTTTGCGGAGGAAAAGCGCAGGTTTTGGCCTATGGGCCGGAACGGGTGGAAACCGTGGGGGTGGTAAGCGGCGGGGCGTACAGTATGCTGCCGCAGGCCATCGCCCAGAAATTGGATTTGTATGTAACGGGCGTATTGGACGAGCCGGCGCAGGAATGGTGCCGGGAAGGAAAAATCAACTGTCTGGCGCTGGGGCATTACAATTCCGAAAAGCCCGGCGTGCTGGCTTTGATGAATTTAGTAGCCAAACAATTTGCCGTAGAAACGGAATTTATAGATGTGCCGAATCCGATTTAAGCCACAGTACGGAGGAAAAAATGGAAAAAGAAATACTAAAGAAGATAGATTCTTATAAACAAACAGTCATTGATTTGCAAACACATATGATTGCTTGCCCGGCTGTTTCCCCGCATCAGGGCGGAGAGGGCGAAAATGCCAAAGCCGCGTATTTGCTTTCCGTACTGAAACAAATGAAATTTGACGAATTATACGTCATCAATATCAAAGATTCCAAAGCCAAGGACGGCGTACGCCCCAATATTGTGGCCAAATATTACGGCGAAAACCGCCAAAAAACCCTGTGGGTGATGGCCCATATGGATATTGTGCCGCCGGGGGATTTAGCCCTGTGGAAGATGGACCCGTTCAAAGCGGTGGTGAAAGGCGACAAAATTTACGGGCGCGGTTCCGAGGACAACCAACAGGGGTTGGTGTCCGGCTTGCTGGCGGTAAAAGCGATGATGGAAAGCAATGTCCGCCCGCCGTGCAACTATGCCCTTTTGCTCAATGCGGACGAAGAAATCGGCAGCACATACGGAATTGACGCCATTTTAAAGAAACACGGTAAAATTTTTGGCAAGCAAGACGCTTTCCTCGTGCCGGACGGCGGCAATCCGGAAGGTACGATGGTGGAAATCGCCGAGAAGAATATGCTCTGGGTTAAATTTACCGTTTCCGGCCAGCAAACTCACGCTTCCACCCCGCATTCCGGCAACAACGCCCACCGGGCTTCCGCCCATTTGGTGGTAAAGCTGGGCGATTTGTACAAAAAATTCAATAAAAAAGACAAACTCTTCGCGCCGGAAAGCGGCAGCACGTTTGAACCGACCAAGCGGGAGGCGAATGTGCCCAACGTAAACACCATCCCCGGTACGGATGTGTTTTATTTGGATTGCCGTGTATTGCCGTGTTATAAAAATGCGGACGTACTGGCGGAAATTGCTAAAATTTCCAAAGCCATTGAAAAACAGTTTAAAGTAAAGATTAAAGCGGAAGCGCAAATCAACGAATGTTCCAAGCCGACGGACAAAAATCATCCGGTGGTAAAGTTGACTCAAACCGCCGTAAAATCCGTCTACAAAAACACGCCCCGCCCGATGGGCGTCGGCGGTGGAACAGTCAGCTCGTATTTGCGCAATGCCGGGTATCCGGCGGTGGTATATTCCAAATTGGATGAATTGGCCCACCAACCCAATGAATATTCCAGCATTAAAAATACGCTGGGCGATGCAAAGGTGTTTGCACTGGTATCGCTGAATTTTAAATGAGGTGTCTATGAAAAAAGGCTTTACGGTAACGGAAATTCTTATTACGGTAATAATTTTTGCCGTATTGCTGGGATTTACCGTACCCAAATTCTTGATGTTGGTGCATAAAGCGCAGGAAGGCAGCACCAAACACCAATTAGTCAAAGTCCGCAGTGCGATTGCCGCCTATTATGGGGAGCATCAGGGAACCTATCCCACGGACGATCTTTCCAGCCTGGTGCCTATGTACATTGAAAAAATTCCGCAGGCCACCATTCCGGGCTATACGCCTTCCTCGCACGTGTCTACCGGCAATTACGAAGAATGTTTTACCAAAACCGGCGGTTGGGCGTACGTCAACGACCCGACGGACCCGCGTTACGGCGACTTCTTTGTAAATACCGATAAAGAAGACAGCTACGGAAAAGCCTGGAATACCCACTAATTTCGCCCCCGCTTTTGGGCGGGGGCCGTTTTTGTTTACTGCGCCGTCACGCATACGGCGGGAGAGTTATGGATACATTCATTTTGTCTTTTGCTTTTATTTTTGGTTTATTGTTTGGCAGTTTTTTAAATGTGTGCATTTACCGCATTCCGCGGGAAAAATCCATTGTGTGGCCTCCATCGTTTTGCCCGAATTGCAATGCCCACATTAAATGGTATGACAATATTCCGGTATTGAGTTACCTGGTGTTGCTGGGCAAATGCCGCCACTGCAAAAAACCGATTTCTATCCAATATCCCATGGTGGAATTGCTGACGGCTGCGCTGACGTGGCTGTGTGTATGGCAGTTTGGGCTGAGCCTGTGGACGTTTGTAACGATTGCGGCGGTGTATGCGTTAATTATTTTGTCCGTGATTGACTTGGAACTGATGATTATCCCGGACCGTTTTTCGCTGGGGCTGATTGTGTGGGGGTTGCTGTTTGCGTGGGCCAACCCGAACTTTTCTGGCGTCTGGTGGCAGAAAGAATTGGCTTCTTTGTTGGGGGCCGCCGTGGGATTGTTTGGCGTGCTGGCGATTGCCCTTATCGGTACGTGGATGTTTAAAAAGGAGGCCATGGGCGGCGGCGATGTGAAGCTGATGGGCGGCGTAGGGGCGCTGATTGGCTGGCAGGGCGTGATTACGACTATTGTGTTTGCCTCTTTCTTCGGGCTGATTTATGCGTTGTTTTTGATGATATTTAAAGGCAAAAAAGGTGGCGACGCAATTCCCTTCGGTCCGTTTTTAAGTATGGGCGCGCTGATTAATTTATTTTATTTAATCACGCCCGGAATGTTGGTGATAGAGTTGTAACATATCCGTTTTGCCGATACAAATCCCCGGGGCGGTTAAACGCCCCGGGGATTTTTTAACATTACATTGGAGGCCAGAAAGAGGAGGGCAAAGTATGGGCGGTGTATCGGTGAGGAATACTTCCATCTAGCATCGGTTTCCGTAACAACAGATTACTACATAAAAATCCCCCGGTAAACCGGGGGATTTTTATAAGAGCCTTGCAAATTATTTTTTGTCTTTTAGTTGGACCAAATGACCCGCTAATTTTTTAAACGCTTTAGCGCGGTGGCTGATTTTGTTTTTTTCCGGTTCGGTCATTTCGGCTAAAGTTTTTTTGCCGTTTCCTACCAGGAAAATAGGGTCATAGCCAAAGCCATTTTCTCCCCGGTAACCAAAGCTGATATATCCATCCAGCGTGCCGTCAAACAGCTGCACATTGCCCTGAGGCGTAGCCAAGCAGGCAATGGTGCGGAAGCGCGCCGCACGTTCCGGCAGCAGCTGCCCTTCCAAAGCGCCCAGCAGTTTGCGGTTGTTATCGTCCGCGTCGGCGTGCTCGCCGGCATAGCGGGCGGTGTGTACGCCCGGGGCGCCGTGCAGAAATTTTACTTCCAGCCCCGTGTCGTCCGACACGGCAGGCAACCCGCTTTGACGGGCGGCATAAACCGCTTTTATTTCCGCATTTTCTTCCAGTGTGGTTCCCGTTTCCGGCGGGAGCGACAAGCCCGGGTAGGCTTGCAAACTTAGGTATTCAATTTCCGTCCCGTCTTTTAATCGGGACGGAAGAATATCTATAAGTTCCTGGAATTTATGCGGGTTGCCTGTAGCGATTAAAATTTTCATCGGCGCGTCCGCGTTATTTCATCATGACTACTTCGTCCGTCAAGTTCAGCGCAACGAGGAAGGCTTTGTACATATCTTCTTCGCTGAGCCATTCCGTAAACGCGTGCGGATTGTTCTGCCCCGTAAACAGCGTATAAGCGCCGTTGCCCAATTTGAGCATTAACATAGAAGCCGTGGTCCCCGCGCGTTCTTCTTTAAAGTTCGGGGTGATTCCGGCATTCTGCAGGGCGTTCGTTACCACCTGGCGGGCCTGCGGGTGGATGTTCTCGGCGACGTTGCCGTATTGTTTGTAAATTTCGCGTTCAATTTTTACGCCGAACTTGCTGCTGATTTGGGTAGCTACACTGTCGGCATAGTTCTTCCAGTTTTCAATGTTTTGCTGGTTGAAATCGCGCAGGCGGAAGTCTAACTCGGCTACGTTTACTTTCCCCTCGCTCATATCCATATGGTGCAGTTCCACATAGCCTTGTTTGCCGGTGCTGTTATTGGGCAGCCATTGTTCCTGGGCGCAGGCGGCGCCGAGTTCGCAGGCGGGTTTCCAAGCGTTGCGGTAGCCGTTTTCCGCCGCCATAGACTGGTGCCCGTTGACGCCGTGCACTTTATAAATTACTTTTTCCGCATTGAAGTTGCCCACCACCACTTCGCCGTTTACGCCGCCGTCAAAGTCAAAGGCAATGTCCGGATTGTAGGGGGTTTCTTCAATAAAATCAGCCGAGCGGCCCACGTCTTCGTTCGGGGTGATGACGATTTGGATTTTACCGTGTTTTTTAGACGGGTTTTCCGCCAGGGTTTGAATAAGCGTGACCAACACGGATACTCCGGCTTTGTCATCGGCGGAAAGCATAGTGGTCCCGTCGGAGGTAACGATGGTTTTGCCGATCATCTGTTTTAAATACGGGTCGGTTTCGGTGCTTAATACATGGCCGTTTTTCAGTTCAATCGGTTTGCCGTCGTACTTTTCAATTTTTTGGGCTTTAATGCCTTTGCCCAAAATATCGGGGGTGGTGTCGTAGTGGCAGCTGAAACCCAAGGTAGGGGTTTTCCAGCTGACGTTAGACGGAATTTCTACATAAATATAATAATTTTTCGTCAGTTCCGTTTTGAAGCCGAATTTTTGAATTTCCGCATAAAGCTTTTTTGCGGTTTCAATTTGTTCCGGCGTGATGGCAACGGCATCGCTGCTTTGGCTGTCGTAAGTGGTGTAGTGCAGAAAACGGTTGAGCATGGTGGCGCGGTATTTGGCAGCCAACTTGTTGTTTTGGCGTCCGATATTAGCCCGGACGGAGGATTTAATATAAGTCCGTTCGTATGGCGCTGCGGCGGCATAGGCTTGGCTCGCAAACGATGCGCCAAATATAAATACGGACAATACGGCTAACAGCTTTTTCATTTGCATACAGGCTCCTTATTGTAACTTTCCTTTATTGTATGAATCTGCCGCCGGTTTACGCAAGGGCCAAAAGGCCCACAAAGGGTTAGGCCTTTATAGCGGGACCGCGCGGGCAAAAATACCTAAAAATAAAAACGCCCGCTTCTTAGGCGGGCGTTTTGCAAAACTACAAAGTTTGGGCGGCGTCCCGCGCTTCCGGCTGGGGTTGCTGCATAGCCCACAGCGAAACCAGCCGCAAGAGCGTACGAAGCGACGCTTCCATTACATCCACGTCCGCATATTCCCGGACGCTGTGGATGTTGTATTGCCCGGCGAAAATGTCCGGCGTGGGCAGGCCCATAAAGGACAGCGAGGACCCGTCCGTCCCGCCGCGGGCGGCGGTCAGCACGGGGGTAATATCTTCGCTTTGCATAGCCAGCTGGGCCAGCGAAACCATCTGTTCCGGCAGAACAGGTTTCATATTTTTATATTGGTCGGTAATCGTCAGCGCAAAGTTTTTGCCTTTGTAGTTCATCCCTTTTACGGTATTGAAAGCGCGGGTGACTTCGTTGACGAGGTCCTGCATTTCTTCGTCCGAAAACGCGCGGATAATGCCTTTTACTTCCGTGCGGTCGCCAACGGTGGTAATGGAGTCCACTAGGATAAATCCGCGGCGGTCGGCGGTGGTTTCGGGCCGGCGGTGGCGGGGCAGCAGGGTGTGAAAGTCCGACGCCATCAGCACGTTATCCGAAAAAGCGGAATTCATAGCTTCCCCGGGGTGTACGGCACGCATTCCTTCAAATACGGCGGTAAAGGCTTTGGCGCTAAAGGTTTCGTTGGTCAGCTGGCCCAAATCGCCGCCGTCTACGGTATAGGCATAGTCGGCCCCGAAGGAAGCGACGTCAAACTTTTCTATGCCAGCGCCGGTTTCTTCGTCGGGGGTAAAAGCGATTTTGATTGTCCCGTGTTGCATTTCCGGGTGGTCGTAGAGATACTGGACCAGCGTCATAATAATCGCTACGCCTGTTTTATCGTCCGCACCCAACAGAGTATCGCCCGACGCGGTGATGATATCGTGCCCCCGCGCGCGGGAAAGCTGGGGGGAGTTGGCGGGGTTAATGATAAGATTTTGCGCCGCATTAATGACGAGGTCGCCCCCTTGGTAATTGGTGTGAACCTGGGGTTTAACGTCTTTGCCGGAAGCTTCCAGCGCCGTATCCATATGCGCCAGAAAAGCCACCGTCGGCGCGTTGGCTGCGGTATTGGCGGGAATTTCCGCCGTTACAATGGAATATTTGTCCACTTTTACATTTTTGGCGCCGTTTTTCTTAAGTTCTTTAGCCAGCGCTTTAGCCAATTTGGTTTGACCGGAAGTGCTGGGAATTTTGTCGGTCTTGTCGCTGGATTGGGTATCAAACGTGACGTATTTGGTAAAGCGTTCAGTCAGTTGTTTTTTGGCTTCGGCTTTATCGTAACGGGTGACGAATTTCCAATCCATATCCTGCGCCGCGGCGGTAAGCGGGAAAAGCGCAGCGCCCGCCAAGGCGGCGATTTTAATGAGTTTATTCATTAGGCTAAATCCTCCAAGGAAGCCGTTACCTGCGCCAAGGTCAGCTTGGCGGCGGCCAGTTCGGCTTTCGTTTTGTCTATTTGTTCTTGGGGGGCGTGTTTGATAAAGTTTTCCTGCGCCAGGCGCGCTTCGCGCGAAGCGATGTTAGCTTTGGCGGCGGCGAGGTCTTTTTCCAGGCGTTTTCTTTCTTTTTCAAAATCAATCAGCCCCGTTAACGGAACGTAAACCGTGATGTTTTCAAACACGGCGGTGGCGGTTTGTTTGGGTTTTTCCAAATTTACGCCGATTTGCAGATTATCCACTTTGGCCATCAGCTTGATGTAATTTGCGTATTCTTTTACCACGGACAGTTCCGCTTCGTCTTTAGCCGTCAGTACGGCGGTAATTTTTAGGCCCGGGGGCACGTTAAACTGCGAGCGGATGGTGCGGATTTCACGCGTGACGCCCTGGATGATTTCTATTTTGCGTACGGCTTCTTTATTGCACCAGGCCGGGTTAAACTGCGGGTAGGACTTGTTGAGCAGAAATTCTTCTTTTTCGCCGACGTACGGGCGCAGGGAAGAAGCGATTTCTTCCGTGATGAACGGAATGAGCGGGTGGAGCGCTTTTAACGTGACGTAAAGAATGTTGACGCACAGGGCCATTACTTTTTCTTTTTCGGCGGTTTGGAAGCGCTGTTTGGCCAGTTCCACGTACCAATCGCAGAAATCGCCCCACAGGAAGTGGTACAGCGTATTTGCCGTCAGCGCGAGGTTGTATTTTTCAATGCCTTCACGCGCGGTTTTAACGGCGTTGTTAAAGCGGTCCAAAATCCATTTATCGGCCAGTTCGGTAATGTCGGCGGGCATTGCCAGCGGGCCTTGGATGCCTTCCATATTCATCAGAATAAAGCGCGAAGCGTTGTAGATTTTGTTGCAGAAGTTGCGCGCACCGGTGATGCTTTCTTCGGAATACGGGATGTCTTTGCTGGGCACGGCTTGCATGAGCAGCGAAAAGCGCACCGCGTCAGTGCCGTATTTGGCGGTCATATCCAAGGGGTCAATGACGTTGCCTTTGGATTTGGACATTTTTTGCCCGTGTTTATCGCGCACGATACCGTTTAAATACACGTCTTTAAACGGCAGCTGGCCCGTAAACTGCAGTCCGGTCATTACCATACGGGCCACCCACAGGTACAGAATTTCGTACCCGGTAACCATTACGCTGGTAGGATAAAAGTGTTCCATTTCCGGCGTTTTTTCCGGCCAGCCGAATACGGACATCGGCCATAAGGCGGACGAGAACCACGTGTCCAGCACGTCGGGGTCCTGCACCAAATCGTGCCCGCCGCAAACGGGGCATTTTTCCGGTTTGTCGTAGGAAACAATCGGCTGGGCGCCGTCTTCAAACGACACTTTGGTAAGCTGTTCGTGGCCTTGCTGGTCGGTAGCGAAGGTAAGGCCTTTTTCGCTGCAGTGGCGGCAGTACCACACCGGGATACGGTGCCCCCACCAAATTTGGCGGGAGATGCACCAATCCTGAATGTTTTTCAGCCAATTTAAAAACGGATTTTTCCAGTTAGCCGGGTGGAATTGCAGTTCACCCGATTCCGCCGCTTCAATAGCCGGTTTGGCGATTTCGTCCATTTTCACAAACCACTGCTCGCTCATAAACGGTTCAATGGCGCTGTGGCAGCGGTAACAGGTGGAAACGGCGTTGTTGTATTTTTCTTCTTTGACGAGGAGGCCTGCCGCGTCCAAATCTTTGACGGTTTCTTTGCGGCAGACTTCGCGGTCCATCCCCAGGTATTTTTCGGGGCAGTTAATCATTTTGCCTTTATCGTTGATGACCGTCATCATAGGCAGGTTGTGGCGTTGGCCTACTTCGTAGTCGGTCGCGTCGTGCGCCGGGGTGATTTTTAAGGCGCCGGTACCAAAGCCCAGTTCCACGGCTTCGTCGGCGATAATCGGAATGGCGCGGTTAGCCAGCGGAATGATGACCTTTTTGCCCACCACATTTTTGTAGCGGTCGTCTTTCGGGTTGACGGCGATGGCGGCGTCGGCGTAAATGGTTTCGGGGCGGGTGGTGGCGATGACGATACCGTCCGAGCCGTCCTCCCCTTTATAGCGCAGGTGCCACAGCTTTCCGGCGTGCTGTTCGTGCTCTACTTCAATGTCGGACAGGGCGGTGGAACAGCGCACGCACCAGTTGATCAGGCGTTTGCCGCGGTAGATGTATTTTTTCTCCCACCATTGGCGGAAACATTCGTACACGGCTTTGGCGCGTTTTTCGTCCATGGTAAAGCGGATGTCGGATAAATCCAAACTCCAGCCCATTTTGCGGAACTGGTTGAAAATGGCGTTGCCGCATTCATTATACCAATCCCACACGGTTTGCACGAAGGCTTCGCGCCCCAGGTCGTGGCGGGATTTGTGTTCTTCTTTGGCGAGTTTCTTTTCAATCACGTTTTGCGTAGCGATACCGCCGTGGTCCGTGCCCGGCACCCAGTAGGCGTCCTCGCCGAACATCCGGTGGGCGCGGATTAAAACATCCTGCAAGGTATTGGTGGAGGCGTGCCCCATATGCAAAGCGCCTGTAATGTTGGGCGGGGGAATAACAATGACAAAAGGTTTTTTGTTTTTATCGGCTTTGGCGGCGAACAGTTTGGCGTTTTGCCATTTGTCCGCGAGTTTTTGTTCTACTTCTTGCGGTTCGTACGCTTTCGGTAACATATAAGTCCTCTTGGTTTGGTTTCTTCGCGTAATGTGACGTTACGCGCTTATTTACATTTTACCAATTTAGAAGGATGAAAAACAGCCGTCCCGCATAGGCGGAACGGCTGTAATTTAAGCGTGTTTGGGGCGGGGTCAGGAGCCCAGCTGATCGGCTACTTTGATGGCGGCAAAGACGTCCTCGGGCGTAACCTTAAACGGCATATTGTGTATGGTTTCGCCTTCGGCGCAGCTGGCGGCGGCCACTTTTTTAAGCTCTTCATCCGAAACATTCTTAAGCCCCAGCGCGGCTAAGTTCGTAGGCAGGCCGACCGCCCGGCAGAAAGCGAGCACTTCGTCAAATTCCGCCTGCGGGGCGTTTTCCAATGCCAGCTGGGCCAAAAGGCCAAAGGCCACCTTTTCCCCGTGCATAGCTTCGTGCGTCTGCGGCAGGACGGTTAAGCCGTTATGAATGGCGTGCGCCGCCGCTAAACCGCCGCTTTCAAACCCTACGCCGCTCATATAGGTGTTGGTTTCCACAATGTCGTCCAGCGCACCGGAAACGGCCTTGGCTTGCGCCGCCAGTTTGGCGCGCAGGCCGTTTTTAAACAGGCTGTCGCGGCAGCCGCGGGCAATTGCTAAAGCAGAAAGGGACGAGCGGCCGCCTGCGGTGGTGGCTTTGCCCGATGCAAAACAGGCGCGGGCTTCGTAATAAGTGGCTAAGGCGTCCCCCATGCCGGCTACCAACATACGCACCGGCGACTGGGCAATAATGGTGGTATCCACCAGTACGACTTCCGGGTTGTTGCGCAAAATCAGATAGCTTTCAAAGGCGCCTTCTTCCGTATAGATGACCGACAGCGCACTGCAGGGTGCGTCCGTGGACGCAATAGACGGGGCAATAATCACGGGCAGTTTGGCATAATAAGCGGCGGCTTTGGCGGTGTCCAGCGTTTTTCCGCCGCCAATACCGATAACCACCTCACAGCCTTTCTCGTGAATTTCATTTACAATGCGTTTGATTTCTGCCATGGAGCATTCCCCGCCAAAGCGGTGCGCGTGCAAGGCGATGTTGTTTGCTGTAAATCCTTTTTCCACGGTATTCCAATAGTGTTTTAGTACATGCGGGCCGGCTACGGCGTAAGCGCTTTTGGCGCCCAGCGTGCCGGCGTATTCCGCCAGCCGTTCCCAGGCCCCGGGCCCTTGTACGTATTTCATCGGCGAATAGATAATTTTGTCCATACATCCCCCTTTGTTTTTTTCTTTTATTGTACCTGTTTGGCAAAAGAAAACAAGGGGGGAAAAGAGGTTAGCTTCTAGTTATTTATCCGGTTGAGCAAAAGAGGTCGGATTATGCGATAATATAAGTATGGAAGAAAAAGAAATCATCCAAACCGAAGAAATTATTGAACCGGAAATTTTGGACGAACACGGACGCCCCATTCATACCGGGCCCGCTAAAGATTCCGCCCGCCCCAAAGGAGACAACGGGGGAATTATCGGTGGAGTGTTTGTGTTGGCGTTTGGGTTTATTATGACGATGCTGGTGGCGGTTTTTAGTATCTGCGTGCTGTTGCCGCTGATGCTGTTGGGGCGGCTGTTGGGCATGCAGGTAAAAACATTCCGGAGGTAATGACGGAAGGAATAAAAATTTTGCGCAATAAAAAGCCCCCGGAAGCGGGGGCTTTTTTCGTTACAAATACAAGATTTTAAAACCTAGCATAAATTCCCAATCGTAGGAGTATTTATTGCCGCCTAAATGCCAGCCCCCGCGGACATACATGGACGAACCGACGTTTACCATTGTACCGAGTTCAAACTCGCCAATCAGTTCCGCTTCCCCGGGGTTTTGGTAATCCACGGTGTAGCGCGGGTCAAATTCAAACCACCAGCCGTCCGGCCCGATGACTCCAAAAATCATCCGGTAGCGGCTTTCGTTGATGTCCTCCCGCCCGCTGCTGCCGGCAAAGGAAAAGATATGGCGGTATTCCGCTTCCACAAAGAAAGACGGAGAAAGTTTCCACACGGTAAAAATTTCCGGTTCAGCCACCCATTTGCCGTCTCCCAGGCTGCGGTCGGTGGCCGTAGGGGTGGTTAGCTCTACCGCCAGACCGTAAGAAAAAACTTTGCTGGGGGTGTAATTGACATAACTGCCTGATACCATAATATCCCCCAATCCTTTGGCGGAAGTTTCATCGTTCCCCACACGGGCGACGGGAATTTCTGCCCCGAATTTCCAATGTTTGTTAAGCTTAAACGACGGTTTAATTTCCAGCGTGGCAGACATATCGTTTTTCGCGTCGTTTTTGGCTTTTAAGCGGGGTTTAAATTCCAGCGAAGTGATATTTTCCGTTGGTAAAATACCTAATACTTGTAAATTTTCTTGCAGTTGGGCGCATCCAGGCAGGGCGCAAAAAAGCACGCATAATAGCAGAATGTGTTTACGCATAGAACCTCACGAGATAGAAAAGATTGACTAAAAAAGCCCCGCAAGGGGGCTTTGAAATGGCGGAGAGGGAGAGATTCGAACTCTCGATACGGTTTCCCGTATGCAGTCTTTCCAGGACTGTGCCTTAAACCGCTCGGCCACCTCTCCAAAAGTGTGTTGCGGAATAAGTACCTATTTATTATAGCAAATTAATTTTTATGTGTATATTTTCAGACGGGAATTACGGTTTGTTTGGCGGGTTGATACCGTGTTGTACCAGCAAATCCCGCAGGGTTTCCACGGTGGCGGTTTGGCCTGATAATACCACTTGCCCATCTATCAGCAGTGCCGGCGTGTGCAAAACACCGTATTGCAAAATACGGTCCAGGTCTTCCACTTTTTCCACGGTTTCGTTCCAGCCCAGCAATTGGATGGCTTGCTGGGTATGGTTAAACAGCAGGCTGCATTTGGCGCAGCCCATTCCCAATACTTTTATTTCCATTATGCTCTCCTATAAAATGGCGTTTAATAAATATCCTACCAGCATAAACGCCACAATTAAATATAGTAAAAACAGCCCTATCATTTTGCCGGAAAGTACTTTTTTTAACATCATCATTTCCGGCAGGGAGATAGCGGTAATGCTCATTAGGATTACCAATGCCGTCCCCAGCGGAACGCCCTTTAACAACAGCGCCTGTATAACGGGGATTACGCCCGCGTGGTTGGCGTATAGCGGCGCGCCGATAACGGATGCCAACGGCACGGCCCAAGGGTTATCAGCCCCCAAATATTTGCTTAAAATTTCCACCGGCACGAAGCCGTGTATGGCGGCTCCTACCAAGAGACCTAAAATAATGTAGACCCACAGGTTTTTAAGTGTGTCCCAGGCAAACGTATGGGCGTAACACACCAAATCCTGCGCGCGCTGCGTAAATGTTTGTTGGCGGCAGGTGCATGCGGGTGCAGGTTGCACGGGGGGGCGGTAGATACATAATTTTTCCAAGTGCAGCCGGTCCGCCAGCCAGCCGCCTATCACGGCAATTACCGTGCCGCTTGCTACATACACCAACGCCACCCCCAGGCCAGCCCCTTGCATGCCAATAAGCATAAAAGTTGCAATTTCACTGACTAAGGGGGAGCTGATCAAAAAGGCCATCGTAATGCCAAACGGGATACCCGCTGTAATGAACCCGATGAACAACGGGATAGATGAACAAGAACAAAAGGGAGTTACAATTCCCAAAAATACAGCCAAAAAATACCCGTACCAGCGGTTTTTGCCGGACAGATAATCGCGCACTTTTTCGGGCGACAGTTGGGCGCGGAACAGCGAAACGACAAAAATAAGCACGTAAATTAAAACAAAAATTTTGCTTGCGTCCTCTATAAAAAAATGGACAGAACTGCCCAACGGCGTTTGCGTGGAAAGCCCCAGGCGCGTGGTACCCCAGTCTGCCAAATGTGTGAAGGTTTGAAACATAACGGCTCCTTTATTTATATATCTAAATATATAGATGTATTGGCGAAAAAAATTTTCTTTACTTTTCCCTTTTTTCTTGTGCGCTCAACAACGAAACAACATATTTTTGCATTTCCTGTAAACCGGACTGCTTTAAGGAATAATGCATCCAACGGCCTTCTTTTCGGGCGGACACCAGCCCGCCGTCACACAGAATTTTCATATGGTGCGACAGCGTAGACTGCCCGATTTGCAGCTCTTGCTGCAAGTGGCAGGCACACATTTCCCCGCGGCAGAGCAGCTGCATAATTTGCACGCGGTGTTCGTCGCATAACGCTTTAAATAAGCGGGCGGTATGTTGGGGTGAAGTCATTTTTTCCCTCTTTTTAAATATAGCAAATACATCGATAAATATCAATGTATTTCTGCTATAAATTCCCCCGGCGCAGCCGGGGGAATTTATTTTTACGGGTTAAAACATATTGGCTAACATCAGGAGCAACAAACCCAAAAACACACAGCACAGCAGGAATTTGGATAATCCCAGATGGTTTTTAAGCCAGTTGTTAAACGTGGCCGATTCTTTGCCGCACAGCGTCAGCACAAAAACCAGCACCAGCGGCAGTACGAACATCAGGTTGTACATAATTAAATACTCAGCCGCTTTCCACGATTGGCTGCCGGCTTCTTTCAGAATAACCACACAAGTAGGCAGATAAACTTGCCCCGTGCACACCGCTTCCACGCCCGATACCACAAACCCTACCGCAAACGCGGCCAGCATCAGCCGCCACATGGAGCTGTGTTTGTCGCGCAGGAAGAAGCGCATTACTTTGTGGATATATTCCTTGTAGCTTTTGGGCAGCTGCAGGAGCATTTTTTCGGATTTTTTGGTGCGCTGGTAAATGATAAAATCATATAAGCTAAGCGCCAGGAAAATCACACACAGCCCAATGGTTCCCCATTGTACGGCGAGCGTAACATAGCGGAAGCCTTTCATTGCATACAGCGCGTGAAATGCGCCCAGCCCCATCAGCAGATACGCCAAGAAAACAGATACGCAATAGGCTGTTCCGACGATAATAATTTCTTTTTTAGTATATTTGTAAGCCGCCAAGAAGGATACGAAAAATACAATCACCGCAAAGGCACAGGGGTTAATACCGTCAGCCAGCCCCGCACCGATGATGGCCCACAGCGTAATTTGGCTGAACAAATTTTCGTGGGCTTGCAGCTGGGCGTCTTTGGCGGATTGGGCCGTTTCTTCGGCTGGCGGTTGAGCCGGTTCTTTGGGGGTGGAGGGGGCCGGTTCCGGCTGCGATGCATCCGTTGCAGCAGGGGCCTTGGCAGATTCTTCCGCCGTTAGCTTTGTCGGGCTGGTTTTAGAAGTCAACGGGGCAGGTTTGGGCTTAGACAGCGGTTTTAAACCGGGAATATGGGTTGTTTCTTTGTTGGCGAGGGCTTTTTTAACCGCCTCGTCCGCTCCGGTGGCAATTTGCGTGGGATAGCCCTGCAGCACCGTTTCGCCTACCACTAACATCGGAATTCCCGCCGACTCTAATTGATATGCCGCCAGCGTTTGGGAAAAGAGCACATTGTTTGCATTTTCCGTTAAATCATATTCCAGCAGTTCCACTGCATCGCCATATTGGTCCCGAAACTGCTGGGGAAAGCCGTCCTGTTTGAGATGGCGGCAGTGTGGACAGTAAGGCGAGGTAAACAATACCGCCTGCACCACGGGCTCCGCCCAAACGGCGCAAGCAAGCCCTAAAAACAGGGCCGTGGCGAAAAATGACTTCAAGAAACGTCTAAACATCATACACTAAACTCCT
The DNA here is from genome assembly GCA_949297775.1 of uncultured bacterium. Lineage (GTDB taxonomy): Bacteria > Elusimicrobiota > Elusimicrobia > Elusimicrobiales > Elusimicrobiaceae > Avelusimicrobium. Next base: position 45,882 of record CASFTM010000002.1, on the reverse strand, counting down.
AGCATTGGTTTTGGCAAGTAGCCAAGTTTTTCAATTCTTCTTGAGAACGATTTTCCAGCAGGTTCCAAGGATCCTGCGGGTCAAAGTCGGGCGCGGCGTTGGTGCAGGTTTTGCGGGTTACGCGCGTGACGGGGTGTTCATCGCATATAGTCAAGGTTTTGGTGCAGGAACAGTCTTTCCCGTTGCATTCCAGTTGGGTGGAAATCAAAAAATGACCATCTGCGTTTTTGCATTGGGCGGCGGCAAACACTTCGTCCGCCGGTTGTTGAACCGGACAATGCAAATAGGCGCTCCAGCGTACGCCGGCCCAGCCGCCTAACAGTACAAATAAAGCGGAGCACATACCCCACGCCAGCGGGCGCACCCAGCTGCGGCGGGGCTGCCAGCCGTTTAAACGCGCCCATACGCGTTGCTGGGCTTTGGCCTGCGGGTCAAAATCCAGGCGGGAGGCTTTTTCCATCCAATCTTTGGGCATATTCATATAAGCTCCATATACCGGCGTAATTTTTGTACGGCCCGGTGCAATATAGTACCGATGTTTGTTTCGCTCAGCCGGGTAAGTTCGGCAATTTGGCGGTTGTTTAAACCCGAGTAAAATTTAAGCGAGATGATGTCCCGCTCTTTATCGGACAGCCGTCCCAATGCACGGATTAATCCGGTGCGGAAGGTATTTTCTTCCAGGTTTTCCAGCGGGGTTTTGTCCGTCCCCGGCATCAACTCATCGTCCGATTCCGGCAGGGAAAAAATATGTTTTACCCAAAACAGCCGCCAGTGCATATTGGTTTCGTTGCGGGCTACTGTAAACAGCCACTGGGAGAAAACGCCTTTTTCAGAGTCAAATGAAGCGAAATGTTCGTAGCATTTTTTCCATATATTGGCGCATATATCTTCGGCTATGGCGGCGTTGCGCACGCGTGCAAATACATAGGCGTATACGGATTTAAAATGCGTTTGGTACAGTTCTTCAAATGACGTCATTCTACTTATACTATGCGGCTTGGGGAAAAGTATCACACTTTTATTGTAGCTTTTATGAAACGATAAAAATACTCCCCGTTTTTTGCCGGGGAGTATTTAATTAGGAAAGCGTATTTAGCCACGCGGTGATTTTGCTGTCCACCGCCGGGTCATATTCCGGGCCCAGGTTGTTAAACGAAGCCCCTTTTAGCAGGCGGGCGTTTTTGGCGCGTGCGGCGAAATCTTCAAAGAAGGTGCCGTAGTTGCTGCCTTGGGTGGAAAAGGGAACCACTTTTTTGTTCTGAAAATCCATTTCCTGTAAAAATTGCAGCACCGGCGTAGCCGCCGTGTACCACCAAATGGGAGACCCGACAAATACCGTATCATAGGAAGACACATCCGGAAGCGGCTGTTTGACAGCCGGGTAGGCTTTGGTAGACAGCTGGCGTTTGAGGGTTAAATAAATCCAGGGCGTTTTGGCAAGCGGTTCTTGGGTTTCAATGCGGTACAGGTCCGCCTGGGTGCGCTGGGCAATGCGCTGGGCGATATCCTGGGTGTGGCCCGTCCAGGAATAATAAATAACCAATGTTTTTCCCAGGTTAGCGGTGTAGGGCACCGGGGCTCCCTGAAACGGAGCCATTTCCATTTTGTTGCGGTAAGCCACCCGCATTAAATGTATGCCGCTGATTATCCCGACAATTACAGCTATGCCAACAACAGCAAAAAGGATGGTTTTAAACATTTGCTTCCTCCCTTTTGGGCGCGGGTTTATAACTCGCCCATTTAGTAATTTGATACGTGATAAACGCTGTACCCAACAGGATAGCGGCAGAATCCGCCAGCAATACCCAGCCGTTGGTTCCTCTGCCCACATGCAGGGATTGCATCAACATTTTATCCGCCAGGTCCAGCCGGATAAACGCGTACAGCCCGTATAGTACGATGATCCCCCATAGGACGTAAACCGCGTGTTTGACGGAGGGAGCAGCTTGCTGCGGGAAAAACAGTTTTACCAGCCCTCCATTCAGCCCCAGGTGTATGCCCATAAGCGCCAAACTCCAGCAGGCAAAAAACGGGTGCAGCCGCCGCGCCGCAAAAGATCCGTCCAACTGCAAAAAGGCAAACACGTCGCGAGACAGCATAATCCCGCTTATAATCATTCCCGCCATAGCCGCCAAAAGCAGTAAATTGACGGCCGTCAGTACTCCGCGCAAGGGGGTGTATTTCCCCGTGAACAAATGGCGGTACCAAGTCCAATTCAGTCCGTTGTGCGCCAAAATACACAGGGCCAGAGCCGTGCCTAAAATCTCGTGCGGCAGGCTGCGCAGCAGCGGATAGTCCATGCATATTAAAAAGAGGACGGTCATCAGCGCGTCCACTCCTAATTTTATATATAGTTTCGGCGTCATAACCGCCCTCCTTTTTTATTTATTATAGCGTTTATTGGGCCAGTTTGTTCAGCCAGCCGGTCAGTTGCTCCTCATCCGCCCCGCGGGAACGCCCGGGGAACGAGGCCGCCCGCAAAAAAACAGCCTGGGGCAGCTGGGCGTGCATATCGCTTTCGCAATTTTGCATTCCGCCGCCGCCGTGTGTGAAAAACGGCACCAGCTGTTTGCCGGCAAAATCATACTGCGCCAAGAACGATTTTACCGCCGGTGCATAAGTACCCCACCAATTGGGCGAACCGATGAACACCACGTCGTATTGCGCCATATTCGGTACTGCGTTTTTAAGTTCCGGCATAAATCCGGCGCGGATTTCTTTTTTGGCCTGGTCGGTCAGCTGGTTATAAGCGCTCGGGTAGGTTTGTACCGTTTCTATTTGAAACAACTCCCCGCCGGTAGCTTGGGCAATTTGGCGTGCTACGGCTTGCGTATTGCCGGAGTGCGAATAATACGCCACCAGCACTTTTTTGCCGGAGAAGGGCTTTTCCGGCGGTGTTGCCGCGGTGCCGGTGCCCGTGTCCGCCGGCGGGTTTCCGCAGGCGGCGGCGGAAAACATCATCATACCTGACCAAATCAAATGGGTAAATCTTTTCATAATTCTCCTTTTTCTACTGGGTGCGTAAGTAACCGGTTATTGGTATTGTTCGTCGGTTACCGGGTCCAGCCAGTCGGTTTTTCCGTTCTGGTGGGCGTTGGTTTCCAGTGAGAGGTGCACAAACCAGCTTTTCGGTGCGGCGCCGTGCCAGTGGATAACACCGGGCGCAATGCGGACGATGTCGCCTTTGTGCAGGATTTGGATTTCTTTGTCTTTTTCCTGGTAGCGGCCCTCGCCGTTAAGGACAAGCAAAATCTGTCCGCCGTCGTGTTTGTGCCAATTTGTGCGGGCGCCGGGTTCAAAGGTAACGTTGCCAATCGGGGCGTTGAATACATCGTCCTTCGGGCTGAGCATATTTAAGTAGGTCTGCCCGGTAAAAAATTTACCGTAGGGGTTGGGTTCGCCTTGGGCAAAAACAGTGTCAATCGGTGCTTTTTGCATAGAGTTCTCCTTTGGGTGCGGTTTGGGGGACATCGCGCCGGCCAGCAATATGGCGACGGCGCAGAAAATAAGCCATTTGGTGTGTTTCATATTTACTCCTTGGAAGGGGTGCGTGCCGCCGTTACCTGCTGCAGGGATTTTAACCCCAGCCGTGCGGTTTTGCGCCCGACGGTTTGCTTGATAACCGCCAAAATGCCTGCTATTTTGGCGGGCGTAACGCCCACATTTATCGCCATTCCCATATGCGCCTGCAGCTGTGGGGCCACATTGCCCAGCGCCGCCAAAGCGGCTACGGTAGCGGTTTCGCGCTGGGCGTAGGACAAAACACCGCGTGCAAAAATATCGGCAAATAAATGTTCTTTTAAGAACGTATCCGTTCCTTGGATAAACACGGGCGGATGGCTGGGCAGCGGAGCGGCAACCAGCACTTCCAAATTCTTTTTGCCCAGTTCGTACCTATCGGTTCCGGCGGGGATGGGCTGGGCTTCGGGGCCGGTTAAATCGCCTTTTTGGGCGGCTTGGCGGGATTTAACCACCTGCTCCAACACGCCGGCGGCATTTAAACAGCGCGGAAACCCGACATAAGCATAGAGCTGCAAGACAATTTCTTTCAGTTCGTTTACCGTCAGTCCGTTATCCAGCGCACGGTCAAAAGCCGGGGCCAGTTTTTTTAAATCGCCCACCGCGGACAGGGCCGCGGTTTCAGCGATGGATTGTTCTTGGGGGGAAAGTGCTTCCCGTGCGGCTTTCCAGTCGTAAGCGTGCAGGCAGCTGCCGCCTAGCAGGCTGGCGGCTACTAAACCCGTGATGCGTTTATGCGTCAGATTCATACAACCTCCTTTGTGTTTTTATAACAGTATACAGCCTGGAGTTGGCTCCAAGTCAAGGCCTAATTTAAAAGAAAATCGGCGCGCCGCGGTTGGGCGCGCCGAGCGTTGGGGAAAGCCAGGTTAACAGCGTTTGCCGGCTTGGTAGGCTTCGTCAAAAGCAAGCGTATTTTTAATTTCTCCTTTTTGCCAGGCGCCGGTGCCGTAGATGACGGCCTTTTCGTGCGCGTTTTCCAGGCAGTCCTCGGTAAATCCGCGCAGGGCTTCCACGGTGCGTTCCAGGTTTTTCTTTTGGGTGTCGGCTGCGGAGAGAATAAAATAAAAGTCCTTGTTGGAAATCTCCGTGTACCGCGGAACGGTGCGGTCAATGAACGTTTTAAGCTGTCCGTCCATAGAATAAAAATACACCGGCGTTGCCAGCACAATCACGTCCGCTTCCACCAATTTTTCCAACAACGCCGCCATATCGTCTTTTTGCACGCAGCGGTGCGTTTCGTTGCAGACGCCACAGCCGGTGCAGTAGTTTATCTGTCGTTCGCGCAGGGAAATTTTTTCTACCCGGTGCCCGGCTTCCTGCGCGCCTTTTAAAAATTGGTCGCACAATAAATCAGAGTTGCCGCCCCGGCGGGGGCTGGCGGAAATAATCAGTACATTTTTGGACATTTTGAAAACCTCACTTTAAGAGTTTTTTTTCGCACGCGACGATTTTTTTGTCATAGACTGAAATTTTATAATTCAGCCGCTCCAGCGTTTTTTGCATTTGCTCAATGCGCTCTTTTAACCGGTCCCGTTCCGTTACCAACAGGTTTTTACGTTTTTGTAGAGTTCGGTTCCCTTTGGCGTAGAGGGCGATATATTCCGTAAGTACTTCTATGGAAAGGCCTGCTTCGCGCATACATTTGATAAATTCCACCCAGCCGCAGTCTTCCGGCGTATAATCGCGGATGCCGTTTTCCTTGCGGTGCACCGGCGGAATGAGGCCCGCTTTTTCATAATAACGCAGGGTATCGGGCGACAGACCGTATTTTTCACTCACTTCCGATATGGTCATAAAAGCCTCCTGTTTTTTATATTGTAATATTTAGAGTTAACTCCAGGTCAAGCGTTATTTGAAAAAAAGAGCTTCCTTGCGGAAGCTCTTAGCTGGATTTAAATACGTATTTGGGGCCAACAGGCGGAACGGGCGGCCTGGTTGGCAACCGGCTTCTTCCCGCGGACAGCCATTACCCCGCAAACGCCGGAGGCCAGCGCGGCGATAACGAACGTAATCCCGGTGGAAATGAGGATATCGCCCATCCCCACCAGCGGGGAAACGATGCTGCCAAACAAAAATCCCGCCGCGCCCAACAAGGCCGAAGCCGTCCCCGCCTGTTCGCGGGCGGCATCCATAGCCAGGGTAGTGGCGGCGGTAAACGTAAGGCCCATCATAAAAAGCAGGGTAAAAAGCAAGCTTTCAAACAGCAAAATGGAGGCTTGGCCCGCCAGCGCCGCCAGCACCAACACGCTGTACACCAGCATCCCCGCGCAACTGACCAAGATGCAGGTTTCCAGTTTTTTGAATTTAACCGACATACCCGCCCCCGTCATAATAGCAAGGGAATTCCCGGCAAAAAACAAACTAAAGGCAAACGGACTGAAGCCGTAGTGCTGTTGGATGATAAACGGGGATGCGGCAATATACCCAAATAAAATAGCCTGGGCAAATGCCATTTGCAAGACATACAATACATATTTTCGTTTTTGCAGAATAGTTTTAAACAGTCCCAAAGTGCGGGAGAGTTTTTCCCGGGAACGCCGGGCCGCGGAAAGGGATTCATTAAAATGGATACACGCGCCGGTCAAACACAGGCCCAATACCAGCAAAATAACGAACACTCCCTGCCAGCCCGTTACTTTCAGCACGGCTCCGCCAACAACGGGTGCGGCTACTGGGGCCACGCCGTTGATGGCGCCAATAATCGCCAGCGCTTTGGCTAAATTGGATCCTTTAAATTTGTCCGTGGCGATAGAGCGGGAAATGACAATCCCGCCCGCCGCGGCGATGCCTTGCAGCAGGCGCAGCGCAATGAAAATTTCTATCGTCGGAGCAAAGATACACGCTAGCGTAGCCGCCAAAAATAAAAGCATAGACGCTAACAGCGGCATTCTCCGCCCGAATTTATCGCTTAGCGGACCGAATACGATCTGTCCGGCGGCCAGCCCCAGCATGGAGGCCGTAAGCCCCAGCTGAACCAACGAAGTGCTGGTATGAAAGAAGTCGGTCATTGCCGGAAGGCTGGGCAAGTACATATCGGTTACGAACGGGCCGAACGCGGTAAGCATGCCCAAAAAGACAAAAATAAAAAAGGCCGAATTGTGCCTTTTTTTGGAGATTCCCTGCCAGATTTTCTGATTATTTATCATTACTTTATTGTATCTTTTTCTGAATGGAATTTTCAAACTGAACCGTCTGAAAACCGGCAAAAAATCCCTTTGCGGCCCATGTCCGGTTGTGGGGGAAGTTTATAAAAAAGTACAATATATATATGAATCATTTGTTTCGTTTGCTGCTGCTAATTACAGCTGTTTGCTGCCCGCTGGGGGCAGAACAAACTGCCTTTGCCCAAAAATGGCAATCTGCCCTGTTGCGCTGGCATACTTCCCACGCATACGACAAGTTTTCTTCGGCTTCTTTTTTGCGGCGCGGCCCGGTATGGCCGAAATCCGTTTCGTTTTTGCCTGTTGCGGCAGTTGGTGCAAAACCGGTTGCGCCGGTTTCCTCCATTGCCCGCTTAGTGGCGATGCGGCGTGCGGAACAGACTTTTAATGTCCTTCCCGATAAAGGGAAAGTGGATGCCATTATTTTTGATTTGGATGGGACGCTGTTGGATTCGCTAGGAGCCTGGGATAATTCCGGCGTGAATTTTTTGCGTTCCCGCGGTATAGAACCTCCGGAAGGATTGCAAGAACAGCTGGTGCAGATGTCGTTGATGGACGGGGCGCGCTGGATCAAGGAAAAATATCATTTTTCCGAATCGCCCGAAGAATTGCTGCGCCAAACCCTGCAGCCTATCCGTAACCGCTATTATACCGACATTCAGCCTAAACCCGGCGTACCGTATATCTTGCGTTTGTTGCGGGCGCAAGGGGTTAAGTTGTGTATTGCCACGGCATCTGACCGGGAGTTGGCGGAAGCTGCTTTAAAACGGACGGGGCTTTTGGATTTTTTTGATTTTATTATTACCTGCGATGAAGTCGGTTCCGGCAAATCTACGCCTGCCGTGTATGAAGCCGCCCTCAAAAAACTGGGAACCGACAGAGCGCGCACGCTGGTGGCGGAAGATGCCTTGTACGCGCTGCGCACGGCGCGCAAAGCCGGGTTTTTAACGGCAGCCGTGGCGGATGAACATTCCATAGCCGACCGCCCCGCCTTACTTACCGAAGCGGATTATTATATCCATTCGTTTGTTTCTTCCCGTTTGCAGAAATAATAGAAACCCTGCGCCAGCCGGGCCGGCATTGCCGCCCGGCTTTTTGTTTGCCCAAGAAGCCCCGGTGGGGATACGTTCTTGACGGGCGGGGTGTGCCGCCGAAACACATAAAAATATCCGTTTCCCTGCTTCGTGCAATATGGTATAGTAAAAGGGAAGGAAGTACCATATTAAAGGAGGGGAGTTTATGTGGGAAAAAGATATTAATATTAATGAAGTCCGCGAGATTCGCAGCCGCACGCTGGTTTATTTTGGCGTAGGGGCCATTACGAAAATTTCGGATATCTGCAAAGATTTGAAAGCTAGGGGGATTTCTAAAGTAATAGTGATGACGGGCCGCGGCGCGTATAAGAAAACAGGTGCGTGGGACCACGTTATAAAAGCGTTTGCCGACAACGGGATTGAATACGTCCACTACGACAAAGTAACCCCGAACCCGAACACGCACCACGTCAACGAAGCGACCAAAATGGCGATGGATTTTGGCGCCCAGGCGATGCTTGCTATTGGCGGCGGGTCCGCTATTGACGCCGGCAAAAGCGTGGCTATTTTGATGAAAAACCCCGGCAAAACGGCGGAAGACCTATACGAATTTAAATTCACACCGACTGAAGCCGCGCCGATTATCGCCATTAACCTTACGCACGGCACCGGTTCCGAAGCCAACCGCTTTGCGGTAGTCAGCATTGAAGAAAAAAACTTCAAGCCCGCTATCGCCTACGATTGCATTTATCCGCTCTACTCCATTGACGACCCGGCCCTGATGACTGGCCTGGCCGACAACCAGACCCGCTATGTATCCATCGACGCCGTCAACCACGTCGTGGAAGCCGCTACCACCAAAGCCACTTCGCCGTATGCGATTGACTTGGCTATTTCCGTGGTAAAGCTCGTCAGCGAATATCTGCCTGTGGCCTTGAAAGACCCGGCCAATTTGGAAGCGCGCTATTTCCTGGCGTATGCGGCGTTGATTGCCGGCATCAGCTTTGACAACGGGCTCCTGCATTATACGCACGCGTTGGAGCATCCGCTTTCCGGCGTAAACCCGAACTTGACCCACGGCTTGGGTTTGGCGATGTTGTTACCCGCTGTGATTAAAAATATCTATACCGCCAAACCTGCCACCTTGGCGGATGTGCTGGCCCCGATTGTGCCCGGTTTGACCGGCTGCGCCTGCGAGGCGGAGCAAGTGGCGGTGGGCGTGGAAAAATGGCTGTTTTCCGTGGGAGCCACACACAAACTGGAAGATGAAGGCTTTAAAGCAGAAGACGTGGACAAGCTGGTGGACTTGGCTTTCAATACGCCTTCCTTGGGCGGTTTGTTAGGCATTGCCCCGACAGAAGCCACCCCGGAAGCGGTCCGCGCGATTTACACCGAATCGCTCAAACCGTATAACAAATAAGGTGTTTTTACGAAAAAACCCCGGTCCTAACGACCGGGGTTTTTTATTTTGGTATGGCTCTTGCAAAAGTTTAATTCAGCCGGCGGTTGCCGCGGACGTATTCAAAAAATTGTTTTACGCGGCTGTCGCACAAAATGTCTTTGACGGAAATTTCCTTTTTTAAATGTACGCCGGCTAAGGTACGGCAGCGGCTCAGCGCCACATAGGTTTGCCCGGGGGCAAACGCGCCGCCGCCGATGTCCAAATAAATGCTGTCAAACGTCAGCCCCTGGGATTTATGGATAGTAATGGCCCAGGCCAGTTTGAGCGGGTATTGTTTAAAGAACCCTTTCACTTTGGGCTGCAGTTTTTGCATCAGCGGATTAAATTCGTAGCGCACGTCTTCCCACACGTGTGGTTCCACCTGATAGACCGCGCCTTTGAGCTCCACTTTAATAAAATCCGGTCCCAAATCGTAAACGGTGCCGATATCGCCGTTTACCCAATTGTCGTCGTTGACGAGCATCATAATTTTAGCCCCTTTCTTTAGGCGAAGTACCGGGTCCGCCGGCGGCGTTTTGGTTTGGAACGACTCATCCGCCGCCGCGGTGTAGGCAAATTCCTGCCCCGGCAGTTGGGAAAGATAGTGTACGTTGCGCCAAGCGGCATCGCGGTTGGTGGGGGCAAGAATAATGCTGTTTTCAAATTTTTCAGGCAGTTCAAATGTTTTGCGCGTATTAAGCAGGGCATCCAACTCCGGCTGGGTGGCCTGCCCCTCACGGATGAGGTTTAGCAGGCGGGTAAAATCCCGGTCTTCCCGCTGGCGGAAAATGCGGCGCAGTTCAAATACTTCCGTCGGCAGGCGGCGCAGGACGTGCGCTTCAAAAAAATACGGGCTGGGATAGACGGAGCGGAAATAATCAAACAGCCCGCCGGCAGGTTGTTCTTCTACCGGCGGCAATTGAAACAAATCGCCAAACAAAACAATTTTTTTGCCGCCGAAAGGTTCTTCCGAATAAGTGGAAATTTGCAAAATATGGTCTATGGCATCCAACAAATCGGCGCGGAGCATAGAAGCTTCATCAATGATGATGGTATCCAGCGCGTCCACCGTTTTGCGCGGCAGGCGCTTTAGGTTGCTTTTATCCAACAAGTTGCCGGGTTTTAAACGGAAGAATGAATGTACCGTCTGCCCATGCACATTAATAGCCGCCAGGCCCGTGGTAGCCAACACAACGGTATTTTGGGCGGTATGTTCGGCAAAGTAGCGTAAAAGGGTGGTTTTGCCCGTGCCCGCGCGGCCCGTGATAAAAATAAGCGGCTTGACGGACGGTTTGGCCTCCAAGAGGGCCAGGGCGTCTTTAAATTCGTCGGTTAGAATAATGTCGGGCTTACTTGCTGGCATACTTTTATTATAGCAATTCGTGCCTTATCGTACTTTTTCCGGCGGGAAAAGTATCCAAGGGCGCAAGGACGTGAGATTCCGAAAACACTGTGGCCCCGTTAGTTGTGCCAGCCGGCATAGAGAGGGGAGCACCGGCCCGGTGCCCAGGCTCTGGGCCGTTGCATAAGAGCGTGACATATCGGAACAGTGTGGCTTGAAGGGGCCCTTTTTCTGGCGCCAGAAAAAGGGCGAAAAAGAGCGCCGCCCCAGGGAGCCACAAAAATCACTTTCAAACGGGAAATTTTATAACTCGCGTAGTTCCCGTGCTCAAACAATAAAATTTCTTTTTCGTTTGAAAGGCTTTTTGTAGACGGCTCTAAAGGGGCGGTTAAACGGCAACAACATAAGCGGAAACGACTTTCCTTTTAAAATAGCGCGGCAGTGCGGGAACAATGTGGCTCCACTAGTCGCGCTAACGGGTATAGAGAAGGGAGACCAAGCTTTGGTCCGGCTCGTCCCCTGCAAGAACATTCATAACAATTTGTTCCCATATTGCGTTAGTACCGTACATAGCGTTTCCTTGGGCAAGGCCAAAATGCCTGCCCCCGGCAAGAGCTTTTCCGTTAGGGTGCAACATTACGGGAACAGTGTGGTCTAAACTAGTCGCGTTAGCGGGTATAGAGTGCCTGCCCCCGGCGAGGGGGTTGATTTGTTTTTTTTTTTTGATAAATTTTGGCTATGACCAAAATTTATCAAAAAACCCACCCGACGGGGAAAAACGCCGGATTTACGCTAATAGAGCTGTTAGTGGTGGTTTTAATTATTGGCATCTTGGCGGCGGTGGCGCTGCCGCAGTACGAAAAAGCGGTGGAAAAATCCCGCGCAGCCCAAGCGTTAAGCGCGCTTAAATCGTTGGGGGCTTCGTACCAAACTTACTATATGGCCAATGGCGAGCCCGCCACCCGGTTTGACCAGCTGGATGTGGAAATGGATTGGAACGGAAACGAAAAATGGTTTTCCCAAGCTACGGATACGCGTTCCAACGGGGATTGGTCATTACAATTTATTGGTACCAGCTTAGATTTTGGACTGTATACCGGACGGCTGACCGGCAAATATAAAGGCGCGGGATTTGCCATTTTTAACACGAACGCCGGGAATGTGGAGCACGATGTTATTTGGTGTGTGGAACGCACCTGCAACGGGGTATTGTTTGAAGAACCCGCCGGAGCCTACTGCACCAAACTGTTCAAGGCTCCTTTTTATAAAACAAACGGCTGTTTGCGTGTGTATAAAATGCCGTAAAGACAGTAGCGCAACTTTTTTGTTTTGGGCCTTCCTTGTTGTTTGGAAGGCCTTTTTAATGCAAAACCATAGCTGTCCGCCAGGCGGGGTTTTTGGTATAGTATAGCTATGGAAAACTCTGTTTTTACCGCATTTACGCTTAGCTTTTTGGCGGGCGCGGCGACCGCCGTGGGCGGCGCGCTGGCGTTTGTTATTAAAAAGGAAAATTTATCCGCCTTGTCCCTGGGGCTGGGGTTTTCGGCGGGGGTAATGATTTACGTATCGTTTATGGAAATACTGCCGCAGGCCACGCAGTCTTTGGGCCTTTTGTATGGGCAAAAGCCCGGCGCATGGGCCGCGGTGGGATTATTTTTTGCAGGGATAGTGGCGGCGTGGCTGATTGATACGCTCTTGCCTTCCCACCACGTGGAAGCGCATACCTTGGATAAATCCGCCAAGTTAAAGCATTTGGGTTTGTTTACCGCGCTGGCGCTTGCCATACATAATTTCCCCGAAGGGTTAGCTACGTTTATGGCCGCTATGCAGGAACCGGCGTTGGGGGTTTCTATTGCGGTAGCGGTGGCTATCCACAATATTCCCGAAGGCGTAGCCGTTGCCTTGCCTATTTATCACGCCACCGGTAAACGTGCACAGGCATTTTGGTACAGCGCGGGCTCCGGCCTGGCGGAACCGGTGGGGGCGGTGTTGGGGTTTTTCCTGCTGAAAGCTTTCTTGCACGAAGCGGCGTTTGGCGTACTGTTTGCGCTGATTGCCGGCATTATGGTCTACATTGCACTGGACGAACTTCTGCCCACCGCGCACGAATACGGCGACGGTCATAAAGTGATTTGGGGCGTAGTGGGCGGAATGATGGTGATGGCGGTTTCTCTCCTATTATTTTAATTTGTGATACTTTTTGCTTTACCGGATAATAAAGGTGCAGGCAACCTTACAGGCAGAGCGTGTTATGAATTTTGAAGAAATATATAACCGTTTGTTTAAACCGGTATTGGCGTATGTGCAAAGCCGCGTGCAAAATGCGGCAGCCGCGGCGGATATTGCTTCCCGCGTGTGGCAGAAAGCGTTTGAGCACCGGCACCAATACCGGCCGGAAAAGGGCCTTGCGGACCAGTGGATATTCGGCATTGCGCGTAACGAAGTAAACAAATACTTTGGCTTTTGGGGAATTAAGCGGTTTTTATCGCTTACCCCACAGGAAGAAATTTTTTCATCCAAAGAGGATATACCACCGGAGCAACTGGAACGGCAGGAATTAAACCGACGTCTGTTAGGCGCTTTGCAGCGGCTGGACAGCCGGGAGCGGGATTTGGTATCCCTTAAGTTTTACGGCGGATTGAATAACCGCCAAATCGCGCGCCTGACGGGGTACAGCGAGTCCAACGTAGGCACAATTATCAGCCGCGCCGTGCATAAACTGCGTACGCTGTTGGGGGGCTTATGAAACTGTCTGATAACGAATTGGAAACCTTGTATAAGCAAATAGACTTAGACCCAAACGGCTCTTTACAGCAAGCCACCTACCGCCGGTTGCGGGTACGCCCGGTACGGCGGTGGCGGCGGGCGGTATGGGCCGCGTGCGCGGCGGCGGTGTTGGCCCTGTGTGCCGTGCCTGCGTGGAAAGCAACACACCGCCCGGAAGAAATCCCAGTATTGCCCGCACCGCAATGGCTGGCGGAGCAGGCGGATTTTTCAATGTACCTGTCTCCCGACGGAGAACTATTGGTTCCGGCACCCAGGAGGGATATATGAAAATGCATAAAATGATGGCAGGATTATTGATGGTGGGGTTGTGCGGCGGGGTATTGTGTGCGGAAACCCTCGTCAAAAAGAAATTGCCCCCGCTTAAACCGTTGGGACCAAGCCTGGCGGAACAAAATCAGCAAAAGGTCCGTGCGGTGCTGCGGGGAGTGGAAGAGTTGCAGGCGCGCTATTGGGCAAACCGCGTGCTGAACCAAAAGGACATAACGCTGGAAGAGCTGAAAGATTTTTCGCAAGGCTGGGTAGGGGACGGCGAACGCCAATACCGACTGATTGAAGAAGCCGTACAAACGGGGCACGCCGCGCCGTTGACGCCGGAGGAGCACCGGCAACTGTTGGAAGCCCAGCGGCAAGTAACCGCTGTGTTCAACCCGCACATGCAGGACAAAAAACTTCTCTCTTCGCTCACGCAGCAGGAATGTGCCGAGCTGGAAGCGCGGATGTGGGCCTACCGTGCACAGCACGACAAAGACCAATGGTATAAACCGGGGTGGGAGGACGGCCTGTTGCTGCCGGAAAAATACCGCCTGCCTTCGGGCGATTTGGTGGAAAATCTGCCGCGCAACATTGAACGGAAAAAAGAGGTGCGCCGCCTGTTTTTAAAATACCTGGAAGATAAGGACTTGCGTCCGCTTTCGGAAAAAGAAAACGCGCGTTTCAGCGCCTGCCGGTATTTTGACGAGCAAGTGTATTCCATTACCCGCTATCCCAGTTATCAATTTTCTGGCGAAGAGAATTAAAAAAACCGGGGTTTTAAAAACCCCGGTTTTGTGTGGCATACTTTTAAAAAATCAGCGGCGCCAGCAGAAAGGAAATAATCATCCCCAACGAATAACTGGTAACGTTGGTGGTTAAGCTGAGCATAAAAGAATCGTAGAGCGAAATTTTCCGCAGGTTCATCAACCGGATAATCAGCGTTTCCGCCGCTAAGCAGAAAATCCACAAAAAGGCCGTTTCCTTAACGTACATAGACAGCACCAGCCACGAAACAGCAGTGGTAAGCAAATTGGAAAGCCCCACGCTGTAGAGAATGGTAAAGCTTTTTTTCCGGTACGAAAGATAAGCCGCCGCTGCCAGCAATTCTATTATCAAAATCAACCCAAGCGACACCCACGCATCCCGCCGGGCCCAGGCGCGGCTGTCTGCTTTTTGGGCGGACGGTTTTACGGTTAAATCGTCTTCATTGACATACACGTTAAAACGCGCGCGCAGACTGTCCGGCGCGGCAAAAACATTACTTTCCCGGGTGGTTCCGTCGGAAAACGCAATGATTAATTTTTGGTAATTGTCGTAACTGTAAGCGATGGAAAAGCATCCGTCCGGCTGGCAATATAATTTCTGCAGGCCGTATACGCCCAAGGGCTTGCTTTCTATGCATTGGTTGTCGCGGCATTGGATTTGCTCGCTGTGCAGAGCGTCTATCGGAGTTTTTTCGGCGGTGTTATAAATAAAAGAAAATTCCATTTCCGGCTTGGGGGATACATCCGCCCACAGCGGGGAAAACAAGCAGAAAAAAAGCGTCAGCAAAAATAATTTTTTCATTTTTTTCTCTCGGTATTCTTTATTTTGTATTATAACATTAATGAACCAAAGGGGGAACCAAAATGTTTTTTACGAAAATGCAAAATGAAAAATACGCCGACGTGATGATTTGGGCCCTGGAAACCGCCCGCCGCAACGGAAAATGTAAACCTTATGATGCGGTGCTGCTTCGCAGTGATTTATCCGCTCTGCCGCTGGCCCGCGCTTTGTACGCCAAGCTGTTGGCCCGGCGCTATAATGTGGTGCTGCGCGTGAACGCGCCGGAAGAGTTTGCCAAGGAATTTTATCTGCACGCAGACGATAAACAACTGGCTTTTGTGGCCGCAGGGGAAAAAGAATTTCAAAACGCCGTCAATGGGCTTATTTCCCTGCGCGCGCCGGAAGATTTAACCCATTTAAAAAATGCCGACCCGTCCCGCATCGCCAAAAGCGCGGTGGCCCGCAAACCTTTGCGTGAGATTTTGGACGTACGCGAACAGAAAGGATTGTTCTCCTGGACGTTGTGCAATTACCCCACCGAAGAACTTGCCAAACGGGCGGGTCTATCCGGCAAAGAATACGCCAACCAAGTGGCGCGGGCGTGCTTTTTAAACGAGAAAGACCCCGTCAAAAAATGGCAGGAAGTTACCCAACAAATTACCGAAATCGGGAAGTGGCTTTCCTCTCTGCCCGTTAAAACGCTGCGGGTAGAATCGGAACATATGGATTTGGAGGTGCTGCTCGGCGAAAAACGCAAATTTATTGCGGGCGGCGGCTGCAATGTCCCGTCGTTTGAAATTTTTACTTCGCCCGATTGGCGCGGTACGCGCGGCGTATACTTTGCCGATTTGTCTTCTTACCGCAGCGGCAATTATGTAAAAGGCGTGCGGCTGGAGTTTAAAAACGGCCGGGTTGTTAAAGCTACCGCCCAGCAAGGGCAAGAGTTTGTACGCAAAATGCTGGCAATGGATAAAGGCGCGGCGCAAATAGGAGAATTTTCGCTTACGGACCGACGGTTTTCCAAAATCACCAAATTTATGGCGGATATTTTGTACGACGAAAACTTTGGCGGAAAATATGGCAACTGCCACGTGGCGGTGGGCGCCAGCTATGCCGATACGTTTGCCGGGCCGCAAAGTAAGTTGGATAAAAAACTGAAAGAAAAACTTGGCTTTAACGATTCTTCCCTGCACTGGGATTTAATTAATACCGAGAATAAAACCGTCACGGCGCAGTTAAAAGACGGATCCTCCCAAATTATCTACGAAAAAGGGCAGTTTCTGTATTAACAAAAGTATAAATATGAGCCATAAGACCTAACCCCAAATAGGTCTTATGGCTCTTGTTGCCTAAAAAGGGAAAAAATACAATAAAAGTAATACTTATACCCAAGGAGCTTGTTATGAAAAAACTACTGCTACTGCTGACGGTTTTGGCGGGCTTATCTACGGTTTCTTTCGCCCAGTGCCAAGTGGACTCTGCTGCTATTGAGCGGGCGGCAAAACAAGGGCTTGATACCAAATACGCAGAAGAAAGACTGTTGGAAAAGAACGCGTGGAACGCGTGGAAAATCTTTTGCAAACAGGCCAACAAGTTTGCCTATCACAACTATTCTTTTATGTTCCAGTCTATGGATGCTTTGCGCCAGGCTTATATGGCATTGCGGAAAGCCTCGCCCGACGCGGCTGTCGCTTTTGCGCCGCGGATTAATGAGTTGGTGTATTTGAACGGGCATAAAAGAGCCATCCGATTGGTTTCTTATATTAATATGGAAACTTGTAATTTGGCGCCCAGCGAACAGGAAAAATTTGATGCTTTCGGACGCGCGCTGGCGGAGGATTTACGCAAAGCCAAACCTCTTCCTGCCGATTTTGTAGGGGCGGTAACGTCCTTCCGGGAATATGTGGAAGACAGCCGGGAAATGAATGTATCCTGGGTGCTGCAAGGCTTGATGCCGGTGATGGATATCTTTAACAGAACGGTGCAGGAACAGCCGGATTTGGCCCCCGTATTGGCAAAAGAAATCCAAAAACCTATTCAGGCGGGTTGGGGTAAATGGGTAGTGACTTCCCAATTTATTACGGACCACGCTTGCGAAATGTGGACCATCCAGGACGACCTGGAAGCCTTTGGCAATAAATTGGTCCAGCTGTCCAAATAAATTTGTGTGTGAACCAAACCGCCCGGAGCTTTCGCTCTGGGCGGTTTTTGCGGCTATGGCAAATGTACGTTATCCGCAGGCAGCGGTTGGGGCGCCTACGCCGGAGTTTTGCTGGCAGCGGGTTCATCCGCCGCGCTGCCTCATTCAAAAAGGCATAAAAAACCGGCGTAAATACGCCGGGAGTCTGGGAAAAAGGGGAAAGTTACAATTCTTTATGCAAGACTTTGAGGGCCGCTTTCTCTTTGGCTACCGGCAGGCATTCCTGTACGCGGTAGTTTTTACCGCCGGCCAATTGGGATAATGCGGCAATATCGGCATCGGTCAAAACCTCTTTGTCATAGGTGGTGCGGAATTCGTAGCCAATGCCCGCCTGGCGGATAAGGTCCATGGACTCGCGTAAAACAGCCGGATTAAAATCTACGCCCGTAATCTGTACATACTTTTCCAGCGGGGCTTTTAAATCCATCGCGATAAAATCCACTAATTTGTTTTGGATTAATTCCTTTAGCATTTCCGGGCGTGTGCCGTTTGTGTCCAGCTTTACGGCGTAGCCCATAGATTTTAGTTTTGCTAAAAATTGGGGCAAATCATCGTGCAAGGTGGGTTCTCCGCCGGATACTACAACTCCTTCCAGCGTGCCTTGGCGGCGTTTTAGAAAAGCGTCAATTTCCTCTTCAGCAACGGGTTCCGCGAACATATGCGGGTACACTAATTCCGGGTTGTGGCAGTAGCGGCAGCGAAAGTTGCAACCCTGTGTAAAAATCACAGCCGCCGGCCGGCCCGGGAAGTCAATCAGTGTAAATTTAATCAGTCCGCCTATCTTCATACGAGAACCCGTTGCAGAGAAAGAGAAATTTATTTATCGCAGCCGCATCCCAGATGCATGGTTTTTCTCATGGCAAATTCTTCTTTTTTGCCTTTGTTCCAGTTCTGGACGGGGCGCAGATATCCCACCACCCGGGAGTATACTTCGCATTTAGAACCGTGGACTTCGTTCATTTCTTTTTTCAGTTCCGCAATTTTGTTTTCTACTACTTGTCTTTCCTGTGCAGTCATGGTAATGTCTCCTAGCTGTATGTCGGGCCGTTAAAACGGTTCCGGGCCCGTGAAAACCCGTTACTTTATTATGGCACTTTGCCACATCCGTTTCAACCGCTTTTTTGGGTTAGGCTGCCGGGCAATCTAACCCAAAAAGATATTTGCGAAGAACTATTTGCTGTAAAGCTGTTCTTCCAAAAGTTTTACTTGGCGTTCCAGCTCCTGCATCCGTTCGGCTTTGCATTTGGGGCATTCAAAATGTTCGCCTTCAATGTAGCCGCATTTGGGGCAGACGCTGAACGTAGGCGTGATGGAGAAGTACGGCAAGGTGTACTTTTCGCACACGGTTTTGATGAATTTCTTCATCGCTTCCAAATCTTTGATTTTTTCGCCGGTGAAGATGTGCTGTACCGTGCCGCCGGTGTATTTGGACTGGATGCTGCTTTGCAGATCCAGCATTTCAAATACGTCGTCGGTATAGTTGACGGGCAGCTGCGACGAGTTCGTATAGAACGGCTGGTGCCCTTGTTTGTACAGTTCTTCGTTGGCGCATTTAATTTCCGGGTAGCGTTCTTTATCCAGCTTGGCTAAGCGGTACGAGGTACCCTCGGCCGGTGTGGCTTCCAGGTTGTAGTTGTTGCCAGTTTCTTCTTGGAATTTGACCAGGGTTTCGCGCATAAACGTGAGTACTTTTTCCGCAAACGCGCGGCCTTTTTCGGAGCCGATGTCTTCCCCAATCAGGTTGACGGAGGCTTCGTTGAGGCCTACCAGCCCAATGGTGGAAAAGTGGTTTTTCCAGAATTCGTTGAACCGCTGGCGCACCGAACGCAAATAAAAGCTCATATACGGATAGAGATTGCCTTTGGTAAAGCGTTCAATTACTTTGCGTTTAATTTCCAAGCTGGTTTTGGCTACTTCCATCCGGTCTTTTAAATTGGCGAAGAATTCTTCTTCGTTTTTGGACAAATACCCCAAGCGCGGCAGGTTAATGGTTACCACGCCGATGGAGCCCGTCAGCGGGGCGGAACCAAACAATCCGCCGCCGCGTTTTCTCAGTTCGCGGTTGTCAATGCGCAAGCGGCAGCACATAGAGCGGGCGTCTTCCGGGTTCATATCGGAGTTGATGAAGTTGGCAAAGTACGGAATACCGTATTTAGCCGTCATTTCCCACAGCGGGGTAAGTTTGGGGTTGTTCCAGTCAAAATCCTTGGTGATGTTGTACGTCGGGATAGGGAACGTAAACACGCGGCCCTTGGCGTCACCCGCGAGCATTACTTCGCAGAAGGCGCGGTTGAGCATATCCATTTCGTTCTGAAATTCGCCGTAAGTTTTGTCCTGCAGTTTGCCGCCGATGATGACGGGCTGATCTTTATAGTAAGAAGGAACTGTCAAGTCCAGCGTCAGGTTGGTAAACGGCGTTTGGAAACCTACACGGGTGGGAACGTTGACGTTGAACAAAAATTCCTGCAGTGCCTGTTTTACTTCGTCGTAAGAAAGTTTATCGTAGTAGATAAACGGCGCCAAGAGCGTATCAAAGTTGGAAAAAGCCTGCGCGCCTGCGCTTTCACCCTGCAGGGTATAGAAAAAGTTGACTACCTGCCCCAATGCCGTGCGCAAGTGTTTGGCGGGTTTGCTTTCGGCTTTGCCGACTACACCCGTAAAACCGCTTAACAGCAAGTCCTGCAAATCCCAACCTACGCAATAAGCGCCCAGCAGGCCCAAGTCGTGCAGGTGGAAATCCCCTTCCGTGTGCATACGGCGCACGTTATCCGGGTAAATTTTGTTTAACCAATAGACTTTGCTGATTTCGGATGAGATATAGTTGTTCAGCCCTTGCAGCGAATAGCCCATATTGCTGTTTTCGTTTACTTGCCAGTCAATTTTTTGCAGGTACTGGTCCACCAGGTCCACGTTAAATTTGGAAGAAATCTCGCGCATGCGGGCGTGCTGGTCGCGGTACAAAATATAAGCTTTTGCGGTTTTGTGGTAGTTGGACGTCAGCAAAACGTCTTCCACAATATCCTGCACGTTTTCCACATTCGGCACGGTATCCGAATAAAGCTGTTGAATAATGTTAATGGCGCGAATCGTCAATTTTTTGGCGGTTTCCAGATCAAATTCCCCTGTCGCTTCAGCTGCTTTGGCGATGGCCTTTGTTATTTTTTTGGAGTCAAAACGTTGCGTAGTGCCGTCTCTCTTGACGATATGTGTGATTACTTCAGAGTTTTCCATAATATGTTGTCCTGGTAGAAATAATTGACCGTTTAGAAAAGTCAACGGCTTTTAAAATTTTGGCAAAAACGGACTGAAATTGCAAATCCCGTCTTAAACCGCGTTGAACGGGCACCCTAAAAAAATTTTTTTTCGTCGGGAAAAAGCCTTTTTCAAACTTTCATAAAGGCTTAAGGTCCAAATTTGCTTATTAGTAATTATTACTAATAGCGTAATAACTTGTCAATTTTTTTGAGGTCCTAGACGCATTTTTTTCCTAAAAAATAAGGAATAAATATAAAAAGGACCTAGATGCCCAAAAACGGCTTTACAACGGCTTGGAATCGCAATTTGGGAATATGTCCAAGCTAATTGAATTCGGGGCTTGACGGCGGCGGGGGAACTGGTTAAAATAAGAAAAAAGAGTAAAGGGGGCCGGATATGGATTTTTATCAGTGGTGTGTATTAGTGGCGGTAGTGGCGTTTGTGGTGTTTGTGGTATTTGCGGTACGGGCGTTTTTACAAATTACACGCACGGCCGAAGCGGTGGAATATTTGGCGGTTTCCACGGCGGAAAATGTGGACAAAACCAAAAGCGCGTTTGATTTGATTGACAATGTTTCTACTCTTTTGGATTCTACTTTTTATAAAGTGATGAAGCTGGGGATGGATGTTATTAAACATTACCGTGCAAAATAAAAGGTTTGTGTACTCCAAACAAAACCCCCTCTTAATAAGAGGGGGTTTTGTTTGGAGTGCTGTTTCTGTTTAAGCATTCAAGATCCATACGCCGGCATTTAAATATCCGGCAAACAACAGCCACACCCCATAGGGCAAAAGCAACCACGCCGCCGCCCGGTTTTTGCGCCAAAACGCATGCGCCATCCACGCCCCTTGCACCAGCATAAACACCAGCAGCACCAAGGCGGCGCCGGGGTTTTGGTCGCCAAAGAACACCGGCGTCCACCACGCGTTAAGCGCCAGCTGTACAATAAACAAAATAAGCGCCGTGCGGCTTTTTTTCAGTCCGTTGCGAAACGCCAAAAAGGCCGCCACTCCCAACAGTACATACAGAATGCTCCACATCAGCCCAAAAACCATATCCGGCGGCATCAAGGGCGGCATTTGCAAGGAATGGAACCATTCCAAATTGGGGCGTACTGCTCCGGCGCCCACTATGCCCGGCAGCTGGCACAACGCCAGCCAAAACACCAACTTCAGCAAAGTAATTATATGTTTCATATTCACACGCTAGCATTTTCCGGCAGTGCCTGGAATGTTAAAAAAAGGGTTAGGGCAGGGTTGTATACTGTTTGGCTGTAAAAATGGTAAAATAACTAAAACGTATTTTAACCTTTTAACCAGAGGGCTTTATGGACACGAAATTAATTACGGAAGTAACCGATTGGCTCAAAACCACCGATTTGGCTGAATTTTGCTACGAAAAAGACGGCGATTGTATTGAAGTAAAAACCGCCGAGGCTTTGCCGGAACCGGCGCATTTTGCCTGCTCTCTTACAGCGGTTACCGCGCCTGCGATTGGTATTTACTACGCGGCGGATAAGGGCAAAAATTTGGTGCTTAAAGAAGGCCAAACCGTCAAAGAAGGAGACGTATTGGGCCTGGTGGAAACGGTTTCCCAAAAGCACGTCATTACGGCTCCCGTGTCCGGAAAACTGCAAGTAGTGACGGCGCAGGAAGGCGCTCCGGTGGAATTTGGACTGCCGTTGTTTTTTATTGAAAAGTAGGGGTTTTGCTATGTCTGCTAACATTACCGTCACTCCATTTAAAAAAGTTCTTATCGCCAACCGTGGCGAAATTGCCTTGCGTGTAATCCGTACGCTCAAAGAAATGGGCATTAAATCCGTAGCTATTTATTCCGAAGCCGACCGTAACAGCCTGCACGTGCGTATGGCGGATGAAGCCGTTTGCATTGGGGCGGCGCCTTCGCCGGTCAGCTATTTAAATATTGACGCTATCGTAACGGCTGCCAAAATCACCGGCGCCGATGCGGTGCACCCCGGGTATGGGTTCTTGTCCGAAAATGCCGATTTTGCCGCCGCCGTTACTAAAGCCGGCATGACGTTTATCGGGCCGACCGCCGAAGCTATTGATATGCTGGGCGTCAAATCCACCGCGCGTGAAATTGCCGTCAAGGCCGGCGTGCCGATTACTCCCGGTTCGGACGGCGTGGTAGGCAAAGATTTCCGCGAAGTGGCCCGTAAAATCGGGTTCCCTATTATGATTAAAGCTTCTTTGGGGGGCGGCGGCAAAGGAATGCGCGCCTGCCTGAAAGAAGAAGACTTGGAACGGATGATGAAAACCGCGCAGGGCGAAGCCAAAGCCAACTTTGGCGACGACCGCGTATACTTTGAAAAACTCGTTTTAAATCCGCGCCATATTGAAGTGCAGGTGGCGGGTGACAATTACGGCAACGTGGTGGCTTTTGCCGAGCGCGACTGCAGTATGCAGCGCCGCCACCAAAAATTAGTGGAAGAATCTCCTTCTCCGTTTGTGGACGCGGTTACCCGCCGCAAACTCCAGGAAGCGGCTTGCAAACTTGTCAAAGCCGCCCAATACCGCGGGGTGGGAACCGTAGAATTTTTGATGGCGCAAAATAAAGAATTTTATTTTATGGAAGTAAACACCCGTCTGCAGGTGGAACACCCGGTAACGGAATCCGTATGCGGGCAGGATTTGGTAAAAATGCAAATCCAAATTGCCCAGGGCGAACCGCTGCACATCAGCCAGCAGGAAGCTTCCGTAATTAAGTGCCACGCCATTGAACACCGCATCAACGCCGAGGACAGCGAACACAATTTTACGCCGTGCCCGGGCACGATTGAAGAATGGATTCCCGCCGGCGGATTAGGGGTGCGGGTGGACAGCCATATGTACACTGGCTATACCATCCCCAGCTATTACGACAGCTTGATTGCCAAGCTGATTGTTACCGCGCCGGACCGCGAACATTTGCTTGCGCGCAGCCGCCGCTGTTTGGGTGAATTTTTGGTGGGCGGCGTGAAAACGACGATTCCCTTTCATCAAAAAATTGTCAATAACGAAGATTTTATCCGCGGAAACATGGATACCGGCCTGATTGAACGTATGATGGCCCAAGAGAAGGAACCCAGTGAAAGCAAAAAATAAAATCTTGGGCCCGCGCGCGCTCAAAAAATTTGTAGAAGAAGCCCGCCGGGAAGGCCGGAAAATTGTTTTTACCAACGGATGCTTTGATATTTTGCACGCCGGGCACGTAAGCGTGTTGGAATTTTCGCGTTCCAAAGGGGACGTGTTGGTGGTGGGCTTAAACAGCGATGCTTCCGTGCGCCGCTTGAAAGGCCCCACCCGCCCCGTAAACACCCAGGCGGACCGGGCATTGGTGCTGGCGGGGTTGGAAAGCGTGTCGGCGGTAAGTGTGTTTGACCAAGACACGCCGTATGAACTGATAAAACTTGTCCGTCCGGATGTACTGGTAAAAGGCGGCGATTACAAGACCGACGAAATCGTCGGCCGCGAATTTGCAAAGAAAGTGGTGCGTTTCCCTTTGTTAAAAGGACGTTCCACCACGAATATAATTAAAAAGGTTAGTAAATAACCGCCGGAGGCCTCGTTTGGGAGGCTGCGCGGCGGGTTGTTGCGCCACGAGGATAAAAATATGTCTGATATTTTTGAGAAATGCAGAAATTACAAGGACGCCAAACTGGCTATGCGCATGGGAATTTACGGTTATTTCCAGCCGATTGAATCCGCGCAGGGGCCGGAAGTAATGTTGGACGGCAAAAAATATATTATGGCCGGGTCCAACAACTACTTGGGATTGGCGGACGACCCTGAAATGAAAAAAGCCGCCAGCGAAGCCGCTTTAAAGTACGGTACCGGCTGTGCGGGTTCGCGCTTTTTAAACGGGAATACCAAAGCCGCCGAAGAGCTGGAAGCGCGGTTGGCGCGTTTTAAACGCAAAGAAGCGGGGTTGATTTTCTCTACCGGGTATCAGATGAATTTGGGCGTGGTGTCTTGCTTGGTCAAAAAAGGCGACTATGCCATCGTGGATAAATTGGACCACGCCAGCATTTTGGACGGCGTGAAACTTTCCGAAGGGGAGATGGTCCGCTTTAAACATAACGACCCGGAAGATTTGGAACGCGTTATTTCCAGACTGCCCGAAGAAGCGGGAAAACTGATTATTGTAGATGGCGTATTTAGTATGGAAGGGGATATCTGCCCGCTGCCGGAAATTGTGAAAATCGCCAAAAAATACGGCGCGCGCATTATCGTGGACGACGCGCACGCTACGGGTATTATCGGCAAAACGGGCCGCGGTACCTGCGAATATTTTGGCCTGGAAAACGGCGAAGTGGATTTGGTGGTAGGAACCTGTTCCAAAACGTTTGCTACGGTGGGCGGATTTGTCGTGGGCGATGCGGATATCATTCACTACATCCGCCACAACGCCCGCAGCCAGATTTTTTCCGCGGCGTTGCCGCCTGCTTCAGTGGCGTCCATTACCAAAGCGTTAGAGCTGATTGAAAACGACACTTCCCGCCGCGATAATTTGTTCCGCCTGACGGCTAAACTTAAAAAAGGGCTGGAAGATTTAGGGTATGACTTGGGCACCAGCACAACGCCTATTTTGCCGGTGCACGTGGGCAGCAACGAAAACTGCTTTAAAATGTGGCGCGCGCTGCACGAACTGGGTATCTTTTCCAATCCGGTTGTCAGCCCGGCGGTGCCGCCCGGCCGCGCGTTAATGCGCCTGACGCTGATGGCTACCCATACCGACGAACACGTGGCTAAAATTATTGATGCATTTGCCCAGGCTGGGCGTTCCATCGGTATTATTAAATAGTTGTTTTCCGAAACCCCGTTCTTAGAGCCGCTTTCCAGACCGGGGTTTCGTTTTTTTTAGCGAGGTATCTTATGGCTGTGAATGTGCGGGAAATTTCCGATAAAGAACTAGACGCGTTTGTAGATTTTCCTTTTGAACTGTATAAGAAAGATCCGTACTGGGTGGGGGAACTGAAGGCCGACACCAAACACCTGCTGCGGGATAACATCTTTTGGACGCACGGTAAACGCGCGTTGTTTATGGCATACCGGGGTGAAAAACCCGTCGGGCGGATTATGGCCTTGGTTAACCAAGCGCATAACGACTACCACCACGAAAATATCGGTTTTTTTGGCTTTTTTGATTGCATAAACGATCCGGAAGTCTCCCAGGCGCTCTTTGCCGCGGCCGAAAATTGGCTGCGCGGCCAAGGCGTCAGCGCGGTACGCGGCCCGGCAAACCCGTCCAGCAACCACGTGTACGGCCTGCTGGTAGATGGGTTTGACAGTATGCCGGCTATTATGATGCCGTATAACTACCCGTATTACGAAGCGCTCATCACGCATGTGGGGTATGGCAAAATCAAGGATTTGCTGGCTTTCCACCGTACAAAAGACGACAAGTTTTCCGAGCGGTTTTTAAAAGTCTGCGCACGTTGTGCCCGCGCGGAAGGAATTACGCTTAGGCGGCTGAACCTGAAGAAAATTGACGAAGAGGCCGAAATCATCCGCAAAATTTATAACGAGGCCTGGGCCGAAAACTGGGGTTTTGTGCCGATGAGCCAACAGGAAATGGCCGATGTGGTGAATGAGCTTAAAATGATTGTCCGCCCCGAAGGCACCTGCGTATTGGAAGAAAAAGGCGTTCCCGCCGGATTTTATATTTTAATTCCCAATATGAACCACGTGCTTAAAGAGTTGAACGGTTCGCTATGGCATCCGTGGCGGCTGGTTAAAGCGTTGTGGGCGTGGCGCAAAATTAAGGACGCGCGGATGATTATGCTGGGGGTATCGCCTCAGTTTAGAAAGCGCGGCATTGACCTGATTTTGATTAAGCACATCATAGACCACGGCGTAGCCGTATGGAACGAGGCGGAGCTTTCCTGGGTGCTGGAAGATAACGACGGCATTATCCGCGGCATTACGGAATGCGGCTGCCACTTAAGCAAACGCTACCGGCTGTATCAAAAGAGTTTATAACAGCGGGAGAAACCGAAAAAAGCGGAGCTTCGGCTCCGCTTTTTGTATTTGCGGGCAAACAGGCCGCGCCGTTTTGAGCCGGCAAGCGGGGCCCGCCGGCTAACCCGTTGGAGAAAATATCAAAAGGCCCTGCTCTTCCCACGGAAACAGGGCCTTTGTAGCAGTTGCCGGAGCGGCGAGTCCCCACTCGCGTCCGGACGGATAAAAACGTTTTTGGGTACGCCCGGGAAGGGGCGGAGAATGGATACAAAAAGCGGGGAGCCGTACTTTTATAACATAAAAGTTTTGGCGGCAGCTGAAAAGCGGAAAAAAGGATTAGTTTAGGCGGGAATGTGCTTTTCCCGGAAGGGAAAAACTGGCAAAAGGCGAGGGGAGGCTCTGCTCTGCCCCAGGGAGCGGCATTTCTAAAACAGAGTGGCTTGAATTAGTCGTGTTGGCGGGTATAGAGGAGGGAGCCCCGGCTCGGTGCCGTTGCGCAAGAGCGCGACATGCCGTTGCGCAAGAGCGCGACATTGCCCAAACAGTGTGGCCCAAACTAATCGCGCTAATGGACATAGAGAGGGGCGCACTGGCTCGGTGCCGTTGCGTGAACATTCCCAACAATTTGTTTCCTGATTGCGTAAGTACCGTATTTGGCAGACCCCCTGTCCGAAGCAGGACTCCGCGGTCTGGAAGGCCTTGCTCCCGGCAAAAAGGGAGCTCTATGCGTTGTGCCAGCGGGAAAAGAAATGGGAAACCAGCCTCTGGCCTGGGATGGGAGCCGGGCGGAATGTTTCCAGCGCAGCCAGAGATTATTTTTTGCTTTGTGTTACGCGTTCCCACGCCGCCAAAAAATCCGGCGGGACGGGTGCTTCAAACATTAATTTTTTGCCCGTCAGCGGGTGCTTGAATTCTATGCGCCGCGCGTGCAGCATCAACCGGTCCGCCGTGGCGCCGCGGTACAGCCAGTCCCCCAGCACGGGGTATCCCAGCCAGCTTAAATGCACGCGCAGCTGGTTGGTGCGGCCCGTGCGCGGGTAGAGCTCAATATAGGTAAATCCGTTTTTGCGCTCCAGCACTTTGTAGTCGGTTACGGCTTCGCGCCCGACGTCCGAGGCTTTTATCTTGCCGCCCGCCACACGCCCGATGGGTACGTCAATGGTGCCTTCGTCGTCCGGCACTTTGCCGCAGGCGATGGAGTGATACGTTTTGTGTACGTCGCGGTTGGCAAACAAGGCCACCATTTCGGCCTGAAATTCCGCGTTTTTGGCTACCAGCATTACCCCGCTGGTTTCGCGGTCCAGGCGGTGCACCAGGCCCGCGCGCGGCATAGCCGTATCAAAGCCCTTGGGGGGATTGGCTAAAATGACCGATACCAATGTTTCTTCCGACGAGAATACCGCTTCCGGGTGTTCTTCCCACACGGGGCTTTGCGGGTGGACGAGCATACCGGCGGGTTTGATGAGCACAAAAAAATCTTTTGCGTCGTGGATGATTAAATCTTTTAAATTAGTTTTTGCGCGGGCTTGCGGCAGTTCAATTTCCACCACTTCGCCCGGCGTGAGCGGCCAGGAAGGTTTTACCTTTTTGCCGTTGACGGTGATTTTGCCGTCCTTAATCATTTTTTGCACGATGGCGCGCGAAAAATCCGCCAGCTCGTCGGCGGCAAAGACGTCCAACCGGCGGGAATACCCGTCAAAAACGATTTTTTTAGTTTCAGCCATTTTGTTTACCCTTCCTTAAACGTATCCACAACACAAATGCAGCTATGGCAGCCAGCAGGGCAATCGCCTGCGAGGGGGAAAACCACAGCAGGTATTCGCCCCGGAAGTCGCCGCGGAAAAATTCAATGATAAACCGCATTAAACTGTAGCCCCAAATATATTCTACCAATACCGTACCGGCGCGATGCGGTTTTTTATAAGCGGCGTGCAGCAGGAAAAACAAAATCAGGTTTCCCGCCGCTTCATAAAGCTGGGTGGGATGCAGGGCGGTGCCCAGCAATTCCGGCGGTACCAGCGAATGCGGGTCCGTAAACGTAACACCCCAGGGCATATCCGTCGGGCGTCCATAACAACAACCAGCTAAAAAACAGCCAATGCGCCCAAACGCGTGCCCCAAAGGCAGGCCGACAATCAGGAAATCGGCCGTTTTAAATAAGGGCAGTTTTTTCTTTTTGATATACCAAACCAGCGCCCCGACGGAAACTATCATCCCGCCAAAGAACACAAACCCATAGCGGAAATCGCGCACGATGTTGGTTAATTTTTCTGCCAATGTAGCGCCCAGCTGGGGCCAGGAAACAATAATATAGAGCAGTTTGCTGCCCGCCAAGGCTCCGATAAACGCAATAAAAATAAGGTTCCAAAAGGTATCCTGGTCCAGACCGATTTTTTTCAGCCGCGGCAATAAATACAAAGCCGCCGCGGCGTAGCCGAGGGCGGTCATCAGGCCGTAGCTGGCCAGTTCAAAAGAGCCGATGTGCAAAAATACCGGGTGCATTAGAGGAGATCCTTATCGCGGATGGCGTTTCGCATAAACGGGTTTTTCAGCCGTTCATAGCCGATGGTGGAGCTGCATTTGCCGCCGTAGCTATGCCCGGCGAAAATTTGCGTGTCTTCGGGCAGTTCGGAAAGCTTCAGCAAACTTTTGCGCATTTCGCGCGGGTTGGACGACGGCAAATCCACCCGCCCGCATGCCCCGGGGAATAACGTATCCCCCGTAAAAACCGCATTGCCGATTTTAATGCACACGCCGCCTGCCGTATGCCCGGGGGTGGGGATAATTTCCACCTCAAACGGGCCGATGTGCAGCTGTTGGGCGCCTTCATAGGCGGCAAGCATATGCGAGTCAATGCCGCAGAGCACGACGTCCTGTTTTTCAATATAGGCTTTTAGGTGGTGGTTTTCCAGCAGTTGCTGGGCGAATTTGACGTGGTCAAAATGACCGTGTGTAAAAAATACCGCCAGCAGGTTTAATTTTTTTTCTTCTAAGGTGTGTTCCAAAAAATTCATATCCCAGGCCGGGTCAATCAGCAAAGCGTCATTTCCTTCGCTCACCAAATAAGTGCAGTTGTCCATCGGACCCAGGTTAATTGCGTCTATTTGCATAAATCCTCTAGTTTTGTGGAATACGGAATTGTATTTCGCCGGGTTTGACCATATTGTATTGCGTGCGCGCGATTTCTTCCAGGTACGCCGTATCTTGTTTTTTAAGCAGTTCCAATTTGCGCAGCAATTCCTGGTGTTGTTGATCCAGCGCAGCGCTTTGTTTGGCCAGTTTGCGCATTTCCAGCTTGTTGTGTACCAGGCTTAGGAAACTGCTCCCCAAAAAAAATACAACCACTGCTATCAGCCCGGCGGCCCATAGCAGTGGTTTTTTATTGCGCAGTAAAATGTCTGTTAAATCCTGCGGCATTATTTAAAAGCCTTTTCCTGGGCGTAGACGGCTTTGTCTCCCAGTTCCGCTTCAATTTGCAGCAGGCGGTTGTATTTGGCGGTCCGTTCCGCACGGGCCGGCGCGCCGGTCTTGATGGCGCCGGCATTGGTGGCGACGGCCAAATCGGCGATAAACGTGTCTTCCGTTTCGCCCGACCGGTGTGACACAATGCACGAATAGCCGCTCTTTTTGGCCAGTTCCATTACGTCAATCGTTTCGGACACGGTGCCGATTTGGTTGACTTTGATTAAAATGGAGTTTGCGGCTTTTTCGGCGATGCCTTTTTCCAGGCGTTTGATGTTGGTAACGAACAAATCGTCCCCTACCAGGTTAATTTTTTTGCCGAGTTTTTTGGTAATCAGCTGCCAGCCGTTCCAATCGTCTTCCTGCAACGGGTCTTCAATGGAAATCAGCGGGTAGGCGCTGCACCAGGCGGCGTAGATGTCCGTCATTTGTTCGGCGGAATACATTTTGCCTTCAAAGCGGTACGCCCCTTCGTGGAAAAATTCGCTGGCGGCGCAGTCCATCGCCAAGGACATTTCCGGGTGTCCGGCTTTTTTGGCGGCGGCTAAAATGGTTTTTAACACGTCTTCGTGTTTGGTAATTTTGGGGGCAAACCCGCCTTCGTCACCCACGGCGATGACCATTCCCTGTTCTTTCAGCAAACTGCGCAGCGCGTGGTAAGTTTCGCTGGCTTGGCGCAGCGCTTCGGCGAATGTTTTGGGGGCAGTGGGGACAATCATAAATTCCTGCACGTCCAGGCCCGAGTCGGCGTGTTTGCCACCGTTAATGATGTTGAGCATCGGGGCCGGGATGACGTAATCGTCGTAGTGCAATCCGTACACATTGCGGATGTGCTGGTACAGGGGCAGTTTGGCGCTGTGGCAGCCGGCGCGCAGGACAGCCATAGAAACCGCCAGCATGGCGTTGGCGCCCAGGCGGGATTTGTTATCCGTGCCGTCCAAGGCAATCATACTTTCGTCTACCAAGCGGATATCAAAGGGGTCCATTCCGGCGAGTTGCTGGGAAATACGTTCCACATTGGTTACAGCGTTCAAGACGCCTTTGCCGTTGTAGCGTTCGCCCCCGTCGCGCAATTCCAACGCTTCGTGCGAACCGGTGGACGCACCGCTGGGCACGGCAGCGGTGCCGGTGTTTCCGTCATCTAGCATAACGTCCGCCGCGATGGTGGGATAACCGCGCGAATCCAAAATTTCTCTTGCCGTTATTTTTCTGATGCGAGCCATAAAATCCCCCTTTTGCCCGTTTCGGGCTGAGTGTTAGACAATACTGTCAATAATTTTTTTGCCTTCTTTGATTAATGCGGCCGGCAGTTTTTCATCCTGCGATTCCGCATACATACGAATCAGGCGTTCGGTGCTGGAAGGGCGTATCGCCAGCCAGCTGCCGCCTTTTAAAATAAACTTGAATCCGTCGGTGGAGTCAATGCGCCAGACGGATGTTTTATTGATAGACAGCGGCGGGCGGATATCCAGCCGTTCCATAATACGGTTGATTTCCGTTTCCGTTTTAGGCATACTGACTTTTTGATCAAACAGTTGTTTGTATTTCTTATAAAAATCCTTCTTAAGCTGTTTGAACGTTTTGCCTTCCGAGGCCATCATATCTACCACCAACAGACAGGCCAACAGGCCGTCTTTGTCCGGGATGTGGTTGGCTACGGCGATCCCGCCGGATTCTTCCATTCCCATAATATACTGCCCGGTGGTCATCAGTTCGGTGATGTATTTAAATCCTACCGGCGTTTCGCGCAGCATCAGCCCGTTGGTTTTGGCTACCTGGTCAATCAGGTTGGAGGTAATCACGCTGCGGCACACGCGTCCTTTAAGCTTTTTGTTGCGGACCAAATGTTCCAACAGCATAGGGGCTATTTCGTTGGGCGAAACCCATTTCCCGTCGGCGTCAATAATACCGAATTTGTCACAGTCGGGGTTGCAGGCAATGCCCAAATGCATTTTTTTGGAGGTTACCAGCTTGCTCAAATCCGTCAAGCTTACCGGCCCGGCGTTGGGTGTATGCCCGCCGAAAAGGACGTCGTCCCCTTCGTGAATGCCTTCCACCGTTACTCCATATTTTTCCAAGAAATCGCGGAAATAATTTTTGGCCGTGCCAAACAGTGGGTCCACCGCAATTTTAAGTTTGGATTTTTTTAACGCTTTAACGTCAATCATCTTTTCCAAGCGTGCCAGATAACTCTTGCGCAGGTCTTTCGTGACGACTGCCGCGGCGTTTAGATAGCCAAACTCGGTGGAAGAAGCTTTTAAAATTTGAGCATTGGGAGAAGGAATCCTTTTCTCTATGTCTTCTACAATCTCGTTATTGGCAATGCCTCCGTAATAGGAAATCCATTTTACGCCGTTTACGTAATACTCGGCTTCGCTGCCGGTAATGACAATCGCGCCTACGGCGCATTCATTTAATACGGCCCATTCCGCCACGGGGGTCGGAAGGGGAAGTTCGGCCACTTTTACGGTAATGCCGCTCTGCACCAGGGCGTTGGCGGCAATATAGGCGAATTGTTTGGAGAAAAAACGGGTGTCAAACCCCACCAACACGAGGGGCTTTTTGGGTTTTTTGCCTTGCTCCGCGCAGTGCTTGCGGTATCCCTCACCCTCAAAACCGTAGAAGGGATGTTCCAAAATATGTTCGGAAATCCCGTAAGCCAAACGTTGTACGGACTGGGCGGTGAGCCCGTCTGCGGTAACGGCCCGAAAGCCGGCGGTGCTAAACTTGATATCTTCACTCATCGTGCTGGTATTATACTAAAAAACAGGCATTTTTTCACGCAGGGGTCAAAAATGGTATAAATAAGGGAGGAAGCCCCTGGCAAAATGGTAAAATATATATCATCCATAATAAGGAAAGAAAAATGAATTTTGAGTCTGTAAAAAAATACATCAAAGAAGCCGGCCTGCCCAATTTCCGCATTGCGCAGGTTCAGGAAGCTATTTTTAAGAAGGGGATTTCTTCGTGGGATGAAGCCACCAACCTGCCCGCGTCCCTGCGGGAGCAACTGAAAAAAGACTGCCCCTTGCTTAGTTTTGAAGTAACCGAAATTACTTGTTCCAAACACGACAAAGTAGCCAAAGCCTTGTTGACGCTGAAAGACGGCTGGCGCATTGAAACCGTGCTGTTAAAACCGCAGGATACCTGGAGCGTGTGCGTATCCAGCCAGGTGGGCTGCCCGCTGCGCTGTTCGTTTTGCAGTACGGGCAAGATGGGCTTTAAGCGGGATTTGACGCAGGAAGAAATTACCGATCAGGTGCTGATGTGGTACCAGTATGTGCGGCGGGAAAAACTGGGAGAGCGGATTTCCAGCGTGGTGTTTATGGGGATGGGCGAACCGCTGTTAAATTATTTAAACGTTATCAAAGCGGCGAAGGATTTGTCCGACCCGAATTATCTGAACATCGGCGCGCGGCACATTTCGGTTTCTACTTCCGGTATTGCCGACAAACTGCACAAACTGGCGGTGGATTTGCCCCAGGCCAATTTGGCGGTGTCGCTGCACAATGCCGACAATGCCGAACGCAGCCAAATAATGCCTGTTAACCGCAAGTTTGATTTGGACGATTTAAAAAAAGCGTTGGAAGAATACATCGCCATGACGGGCCGTCAGGTGTTTTTGGAATATTCCGTCATTGAAAACGTCAACAGCCGTCCGGAACACATCCGCAAACTGGCGGACTGGATTTACAGTATTAAAGATAATTATTTGCTGCATGTAAATTTGATTGCCTGCAACCTGGGCCGCGGCGAAAAAACCGCCGACCGGGTGGTAAAAGATTTTGCCGCCGGCTTAAAAGCCATGGGTATCGGCGTGACCATCCGCAAAAGTATGGGCAACGATATTTTAGCGGCGTGCGGGCAGTTGGCTTCGCAGAAAAAATAGGAGGGTATATGAGAAAATTTTTAGCTTGGGCTGTCATCCCGCTGTTGTTGGCGGGTTGTGCCACATTGGAGCAAAGCAATTTGGACTGGATTCCCATAGGGCCTGATTTCCCGGCGACTAAAGCCAAAAATGTGGAAATTGTGGGAAGTAAAAGCGAGATTACCCGCCCGTACGGCAATTTGGGGCTGTTGCGTATTAAAAATTTACAGCCGGACCGGGATGTGCTTAAAATGGGGGTGGAAAAGGGCCGCCGGTTTGTGGCGTCCAAAGGGGCGGATGCAATGCTCATCGGTCAGTATAACAGCGCCGAGGACGGCGCAACGGACCCGCGCGTAACGCTGATTATCTATGCGATTAAGTACGTAGACAATTTGACGGAAGAAGACGAAAAAGCCATTGAAGATTTTAAAGTATTGGGGATTTTAAATGAATATTCTGGTAGCTAAAAGTATTGCGGAATGTGAACAATGGTCCGAAGTGGCGGTGGTAATAGATGTGCTGCGCGCCGGAACTACGGCCTGCGCTTTGATGCGCCGCGGCAAGAAGGAAGTGTTGATTTTTGAGGATTCTTCCCGGGCGGACAATTTTTTGCAGACCCATTCCCAATTTGAAGTGTATAGCGATGTGAGTCTTACCGCGGAGCATAAAGACAATTCCCCTTATTTGGCTTCCAAGGCTGATGCCCGCACCCCGGCTTTGCTGCTGACGCAGTGCGGAACGAAAGCCATTCTGCGTGCCAAGAACGCTTCCACTATATTGGTGGGCGGATTTTGCAATTTTGAGGCTTTGGCTGACGCGTTGTGTGCACAGCCGAAAGACGTGCTGCTTATTCCCGCTGTTCTTTATGGAACCTCCGATGATGTGGAAGACGGCCTGTGTGTGGCCGCGCTGAAGGATTATATCCAGGGAATTGGCAAGCCGCAGAGCGCTATTGCCGAATTTCAGAATACGATGCGGTATGTGGAATTTAAAAAGAACGGACCTAAAACGGCCGACAAAGACGCCAAAATCGCTTTTAAATTAAACAGTCTGCCGGTGGTTCCGCAGGTGAGTTTTTCTGCGGAAGGGTACGGCGTATGCCATCTATATGGCCAGCCTGCGCCCTCCCAATGGCTGGGAGCTCCCGCTCCTGCCGAAGTTCCGGGGCAAATGCCGCAGATACCAACCGAAGAAGCCGCCCCGTCCGCTTCGCAGCCGCAAGCGGACAGCCGCTTGACGGAGGCGGAGCCTTCCCTTCAAAACGCGCAGCAGCCGGAGCAAACCGAGAAACCGCAAACGGCTGCTTCCAAACTTAAACCGGCGGTTTCTTCTTTAGAAAAAGCGGCGGCGGAGGGGATTTCTTCCCTGAAAGAAAAAGCACCTAAACGCTTGAAAAACTTTTTCAGCGATATTTTGAAAGTCGTGAAAGAAGAAAAAGAGGAATTGGCCAAGGATGCGGCCTCCCTCTTGCACCAGCCGCAAAGTGCACAACCGCCTGCGGGGGCGGAACCCCAGTCGGATGATTTGTTGGACGCTGTATTAAAACAGGCGCCGCAGACTAATAACCCCGCTTCCGAGCCTGAGCCTGTTTCCCAGCCGGAACAACCGTCGCGGGGTTCGTTGTCGGCCTCACCGGCGCAAGGAGAATCCGTCCAGCCGGGAGAAGTAACTTTTTCCAGCGTGCCGTCGCCCGTTTCTGCCGGACGCAAGAAAAAAGCCATTGTGCTCTTTTCGGGCGGTTTGGATTCCACCACATGTTTATATTGGGCGTTGGCGCACGGGTACACTTGTGAAGCGCTGACCGTTTCCTACGGGCAGCGCCACGACCGCGAAGTGCTGGCCGCGCAGATGATTGCACGCAATTTGGGGGTAAAGCACCATT
The DNA here is from genome assembly GCA_949297775.1 of uncultured bacterium. Taxonomy (GTDB): domain Bacteria; phylum Elusimicrobiota; class Elusimicrobia; order Elusimicrobiales; family Elusimicrobiaceae; genus Avelusimicrobium. The sequence continues at coordinate 10,170 of CASFTM010000002.1, read as the reverse complement.
TAATCACCTTGGAGCTGCCTTGGTTGTCCTGCTGCTCGTTGGTGGATAAAAAACAAGCATTGCCCGATGTTGCGGTGGAAGATATCCCAAAAGAGGGTATTCCGTCCACTTACGTACCGGGGCGGAATTTGATGTTCTTGGCGATTGCCGGGTCCTTGTTGGATGCGGTGGGCGCGACCGCCATTATTGCGGGGCCCAATGCTGTGGATTTTTCGGGCTATCCGGATTGCACCCCGGCGTTTTTTAAAGCCGCGGCCGAAGCGTTAAACCGCGGGACCAAAACCGGGGTAAGCGAAGGAATTGAAGTGCTGGCCCCGCTGATGCGGCTTTCCAAGGCACAGATTGTTAAATTGGCTGCCCAGCTGAAAGTTCCTTTTGAGCTGACCTGGAGCTGTTACGCCGGCGGACAAAAACCGTGCGGGCATTGCGATTCCTGTAAACTGCGCGCCAAGGGCTTTGCCGAAGCCGGCGTGCACGATACGGCCCTGGACTGATATGTGGAAATATTATCTGTTGCTTGCCGGGGCGATTGTGTGTGAAATTGTGGGGACGAGCGCGCTAAAAGCTTCCCGTGGTTTTACCATTCCCGCCTGGGCCGTACTTACCGCGGCGGCTTATGGCGGTTCATTCTGGCTGCTGGGGCTGACGCTGAAGGGAATGTCCTTAGGCATTGCTTACGCTATTTGGGCCGGAGTGGGCACGGTTTTGACGGCAGTGGCCGGATTTATTGTTTTTAAGGAAAGGCCTGATTTCCCGGCGTTGTTGGGAATGGGGTTGATTATCGCCGGGGTGGCGGTTATTCATTTATTTTCCAAGACAGTATCACATTAAAGGAGATTGTATGAAAAAACTTATTTTTCCATTGGTTTTATGCGGCGTATGCGGGGTGGCGTTTGCGGCAGACAACGCGGCGCAGACCGTGCAACCTGCCGAGGTAAAGGCTCCTGCACAGGAGCAACAGGTCCAGCCCGCCCGTGAAATGAGCCGGGCGGAACAGAAAAAGGCGTTAAAAGCGCGCCAGAAACAAGTTAAAAAATTAATTAAACAATACCGCAAAGCCTCCGAGGCGGAAAAACCGGCTATCAAGGCCCAGCTGGCGGAAGTGGTGTCTGCAAGCGTAGACGCTAATTTAGCGTATGCCAAACGCCGCATTGCCGCCGAGCGCGCCAACTTGGATAATTGGGAATCCAAACTGCAGGAAACCGAGCAAAATTTGGATGTCTATAAAAACAAACGGGTGGAAGACTTGCTTTCCGGCGAGGCGGAACGCAAATATAAGGCGGCTAAGAAAGCTTGGAAAAAACAATTAAAAGAAGCCAAAAAGAATATCCAATAAGAACACCGCTTTGATGTACGCGAAGATACCCCTGGGCGAGGCCGGGGGTATCTTTTTTGGTTGTTTTGAAGCCGAGCAATATGGGGCGGAAGGCCGGGGTTAGGTGCCTGTCAGGCAACAAAAAGCCCGGCTTGAAAGCCGGGCTGTCATAAGCGGCAGAGTGTTAATTAAACAAGCCGGACGCTTCCAGCGCATTTAAGGCTTTGGTAATATCGTTTACCACAATAATCCACCGGGTGTCCGTTCCCGCGCCGGCGGTACCGTAAATGGTGGTAATGTTGATGCCGTTGCCGGATAGGACGGAACCGATATCCCGTACCAATCCCACGCGGTTGGGTGCATCCAGGCAGACGGCATCCGTCTTGACGCTGGTAAACCCGGCTTTGGTCAGCGCGTGGCTGATTTCCTGGTCGTATTTAACGGCTAAGCGTACGACAGCCGCGTCGTACCGTACGTCCTGAGAAATGGCAATCACGTCCACATTCTCGCGCACGAACAGCTCGGCAAAATTTTTCAGCGCGCCCGGTTCGTTAATCAGAAACACGCTGTATTGTTTCACTACACTAATAGCCATTCAAACCCCTTTACAACAAAGTTCCTCTACTAAAATTATATCACACTGTGCCGTTCCCCGGCGACAAAAGAGGTAAAAATGCACTTTCCCTTGTCCTTGTGTCTGGGCTCAGCCCGACCAACATTTGGTGCCCTGCTGCTGGTCTATACAGCGGCATCCTCGCCCGGAGCGCTTTGCGTCTGGCGCAATACCGCCAACATTTGGGAATGGATCTTCCCATTGGAGGCTAAGATCGTGCGCCCGTAGGCGGATATATTTTTGTATTTTTTCCCGTCAAAATCGGTTACTTTCCCGCCGGCTTCCTGCAAAATGAGTACGCCTGCGCTTACGTCCCACGGGTTTAAAGCGTCTTCCCAGTATCCGTCGGCGCGTCCGGCGGCCAGCCAGCACAAATCCAGCGCGGCTGAACCCAGCCGGCGCACATCGTGGCAGGCATTTAAGAAAGAGCCAAAGCGGTTTAGCAATTGCGGCATACGGGCAAAGCGGTCATACGGAAATCCGGTAATTAAGAGGGATTGTTCCAGCTTGGGGGTTTGTGACACGTGGATTTTCTTGCCGTTTAAAGTGGCGCCCTTGCCTTTTTGCGCCAGGAAGGTTTCGCCGGTTACCGGGTTGATGACGCCGCCCAGCACCGGTTCGTTTTTATAAAACAAGGCAATAGATACGGAACATTGGGGAAACGTGTGCGCAAAGTTGGTGGTTCCGTCAATGGGGTCAATCACCCATTTGTAATCCGAGCCGGTTTGTTTGGTGCCGTTTTCTTCAGCCAGGTAATCGTGGTCTGGAAAATTTTTGCGGATGATGGACAAAATCGCTTTTTGGCTGGCGACGTCAGCCGCGGTCACCAGGTTGGCTTTTCCTTTTAATTCGTAGCCTACCTTGCCAAAGCGCCGGCGCACCGTTTGGGCGGCGGTTTGCAGGCAGGTTTGTAAAACGGCAAATTCCTTTTTCATTCTTTAAACTCCAGCACTTCGGCGGTTTTGAGTTTATTTTCCAAATCCAGCATAGCTTTGCAATCGTCCTCGTTGTACATCAGTACTTTGTTGAGCAGCTCGTCGTTGCCGGTTTTAAGCCAGTTGGTAAAATAAACCATACTGTCCATTGCGCCGCAGTCGTCCTGCCGCCAGTTAAAACCGAAGGCCGGCGCCGCGGCTTTGAGCGAAAAACTCGGCGCGGGCAGGTAGAATTGTTTGTTAACGGCTACTTTCAAGTCGTAGCAAATGGAACATAATGCTTTTAGTTTGGCTTCGTCCTGCGGGTTCTTGGCGGCGAGGTTTTTCATCTTTTTTACCTCGTATTCCGTCCAGTGGTACAGGGCGGTGTCGGAAAAATCTTTAACGTAATCGTAAAATTGTTCAAAAATCTTGATTTCTTCTTCCGGCGTTTTGGCTACGAAACTGACGTATTTATCTTCTTCCTTGTCCCAAATGCCGATGAGGTAGACAAAGGAAACATTGTCTTTGGTAAATGTTTCCGTGGCTTCAAAATCAAAATACAGGTTGTATTTTTTAACAGGAGGGGGGAAGTGCCCCGCTTCGCGCAAGACGGGCTTGTTATGCAAATAGGCCAGCGCATTGTAATAGGAATTGGTGGCGTGGGGTTCTTCCAAAATACCGCGCAGTTTTTCCAGTCCGGCGCGGGCCACATCGTCCGTAGTGAACATTCCGTTTATTTTCAGGCATTGGCGCATTTCGGTATTTAAGCCGGGCAGCATCAGCAGGTCTTTGCTCTGCGCCACCATTTTATTGGCGTACACGCGCCACGGGGCAGCGGCGGCTTTGGGCGGTTTGTGGGCTTCGGGCTTAGCCAGCCCGTCGCGGATACTGCGCCAAAACGCCAATTCCCGTTCCAAGCGTTTCTGGTGGTCCCGGTAGGGTACGTCCAGCGTGCGGTCTTTTAAAAAGACGCGGGCGGTGGCAGGCGTAAACTGCTGGGCCTTGCCCAAAATGTGGTTCAGCAGGCTTACCTGCAGGGCGTAGTGTTCTTTTAAATCATGCGCGCGCTTGAATTGGTAAATATGGTAATGATACGCCCCAAACACGCTGGGAGCCGCATCCGAGCGGACCAACAGGTTTACGCTGCCGTAGGCGCTTTCGGGCAGGTTCCATAGAAGCCCGTTGGCAATGGCGCTTTCGCCTTTTGCCATTGCGCGGAGAGTGTTTTGGAAGCGTTCGGTTTCGTTCTCGCCCGACACAAACACCACGCCGGGAAATTCGCTCTTAATCCATTGGTCGCGGGTGTGGCGGTCGGTACGGATTTTTAAATTTTCGTAACGGTTGGTTTCGGGCACGGCGGCTTCTTTGGGGGCGTGGAAGGAACACCAAATGCTAAACGGGTCCTCCAGCAGGGAAAACATTTTGGAAGCGTTAAAATCTTGTTTGCCGGGCGTGCGGCCGGCGGAAAGGGTATCAAATAAAGCTTGTATTTCGTTATCTGTCATTATTCATATTTTAGCTTTTTTGAAACGGGAATAAAAGGTGTCCGGCACCTTGCCAGGGCTGCGGGTTATTTGCTACCATAAAAAATTATAACGTATGTCACAAACTAAACAAAGCAAAGTAAGCCTGGGGCGTTTGATTAGCCCGTCGCGCGTGATTGTGGCGGACGAATACCCGGGCAAAAAAGAATTAATAGAGTCGTTGGTTCAGGCCGTCTGCCGGGAATACCCGCAGCTGGACCCTGCTTATGTAGCCTCCCAGGTGTTAAAGCGCGAAGAAGGCATCAGTACCACTCTGGATACGGGGCTTGCCATTCCGCATGCGCGCTTGGAAGAATTGACGGATTTCGCTGCCGCTATGGCGGTGCTGCGCCGCCCGTTGGTGTCGGCCGATAACGAATTACCCGTGCGGGTGATGTTTTTGTTTTTATCGCCGGCCAAACCGGTGTTTTTTCAGCAGCATTTACAAATTCTTTCAGCGTTGGCAGAAACCTTTAAACCCGAATTTATTGAAGAATTGGTGTCTCTGCCGGACGCCCGGGAAATTGCCGCGCGTTTGGCGCGTTAGTTAGCCGCATGAAAAATTCTTCCGAAACCGTTTCCGGTTCTTCCCGCGTTAAAAAAGTGGTCGTACTCACGACCGCTATGCTTACCTTTATTCCCTTTTGGAAAGCCGCCGCCGTGGTGCTGTGCGATTTCGGCTCCAGCGCGTTTTACGCGGGCGGTATTGCTATGCGCGCTTTTGGGCCGGCGTTTCCGTGGTACATTTTGGCGGTGATGTTGTTCTCCGGGCTGCTGCTCATGCTGGAGCTGGAAGCCTGTTCTCTGTTCGTGCGCGGAGGGGCTTATAAAATTGTGCGCGAAGGATTGGGCGATACTGCGGCCAAATTGGCGGCGTCGGCGTTAATTTTTGATTTTATTTTAACAGGCCCCATCAGCGCCGTAACGGCGGGGCATTATCTTTGCGGGCTGATTAACTCATTTTTGGAAATAGCCGGATTGGGTATACAATTGCCGGTAAGCGTGGTATCGGTAGCATTTGGAATGTTGGTGACGCTTTATTTTTGGCGGCAGAACGTAAAAGGGATAGAGGAATCCAGCTCCAAAAGCGCCAAAATCATTGCGTTTTCGCTGGCGGTTTGTTTTTTGCTGGCGATATGGTCGTTTATCACCATTGCCCTTAAAGGGGCCCATATGCCGCCGACCCATTTAAATTTTGCCCCCGAAGCCTTGGGCTGGGCGGGCAAAATTGACTGGCTGCAGACTATTGGCCTGGTGGGGATGATTATGGCCTTTGGGCACAGCGTGTTGGCGCTTTCAGGCATTGAAACCCTTTCGCAGGTGTACCGGGAAATTGAATACCCTAAAGCCGTGAACCTTAAAAAGGCGGCGTGGCTTATTTTTGGTTTTGCGTTATTATTCACCGGCGGGCTGACGTTTTTGTCCGCCCTCATTATCCCGCCCGATTTGATTGCCACCAAATACAACGATAACCTCCTTTCCGGGCTGGCGATGAGTATGGCCGGGCCGGATATTTTAAAACTGCTGATGCAGGCGATGATTGTGGTGTGCGGTGTGGCGATGCTTTCGGGTGCGGTGAATACGTCTCTTATCGGTTCCAATGCGTTGATGAACCGCATTGCCGAGGACGGCATTTTGACGGATTGGTTCCGCAAAATTCACCGCCGCTACGGAACTTCTTACCATATTATTCATTTGATTGCCGTGGTGCAGCTGGCGGTGATTTTGCTTTCCCGCGGCAACGTGTATTTGTTGGGGGAAGCGTATGCTTTTGGGGTAATGTGGTGCTTTGTTTTTGAAGTATCCGCCATTATCCGCCTGCGCTGGAAGATGGCTGCCCAAAAGCGGGATTTTATGTTCCCGCTGAATATTAAATACGAAAATTATTATATCCCCGTGGGGCTGATTTTGCTGTGCGGCGCTTTGCTGACGGTGGCCTTGGTCAATTTGACTACCAAACAGGTCGCCACGGTGGCGGGGTTGGGATTTACGGCGTTTTTGTTTGCGGTGTTTTCGCTGTCCGAGCGGCTTAACGCCAAGCGGGCCAATACGATGTTTGAAGAAGGCTACCGCGAGCGCATTAATGCCGAAACCGTAGACGATTTAAAACAAGCTTTTTCGGATTTGGACCGCCCCCACCGGATTTTGGTGGCGGTAAAAGACCCGGAAAACTTATACCATTTGGAAGAAGTGCTCAGCAAGGTGAACGCCGACGATACGGACGTGATTGTGCTGTATTGCAAGCCGGTGGAAAACGTGCTCTACCGCCAGGATATGCGTTCGGCGGCGGTGGACGAGCAGGAAGTGTTTACGGCGGTTATTTTTATGGCGGAAAAATACGGCCTGCCCGTAACCCCAGTGCTGGTCCATTCCAACGATGCTTATTATGCTATGGCCCAAGCGGCGGCGGTAGCGGACGCGGACGAAGTGGTGATGGGCGTTTCCGGCCGGCATGGCGCCAACCCGCAAATTGAACGCGCCGTAATGACGTGGGGCGCCGTAAAAGACCACGAATTAAAGCACCCGGTTACGTTGCGTATTTTGTGGGAAGGGCGGGAAGTTTCGTACCGGTTTACGCGGTAAATTCCCAATATGATAAAATAAAAATATGGCTATCTTGCGTGTAACGAAATATGGCGAAAATATCTTGCGCCAAAAATTAAAACCCGTTGATTTTAAAAAGCTGGAGCCCTTGCTGCCCCAACTGCTGAAGGATATGGAAGAAACCTGTCTGGCGGTGCGCGGTGTGGGGCTGGCGGCAAACCAAATTGGGTTGGATTACCGGATGGCGGTGATTTTGATTCCCGAGTCGGACGAAGAAAACGCCCCGCTCAAACGTTATGTCATTATCAACCCGGAAATTATTTCCAAACGCGGGGAAAAACTGGAAGAGGAAGGCTGTTTGTCCCTGCCGGGTTTGTGGGCGGAAGTAAAACGCGCCACGGACGTAACGATTAAATATATAGACGAAAACGGGCAGGAGCAAGTCAAGCGCGCCCGCGGACTGTTGGCCAAAGCGTTCCAGCACGAAGTAGACCACTTGGACGGGAAATTATTTATTGATTTGGTGGACCCCGCTTTAAAGCCGGAAGTAAAAAAGGCCATTAAGAAGTTACGAAAAAATTGGAATTAGTTTGTTTTATGTTAAAACCCTGCCGGATGAAAATTCGGCGGGGGTTTTTACAGCTTTTTTCTGTCGCAAGAAAAACGCGCTCCGTTGCACAAAGGGCGACAGTACGGGAACGGTGTGCCCTGAAATTTTAATGCGGCTACCGGTGCGAGTTAAAATAAATTCTTGCGTGCTGTGAAAAATTTTTCTATACTAAATCTATGGCAATGATTCTATCCGTTAAACGTGTAAGCAAACAGATCAAGAGCAAAAAGTGCTCTTGCGGTCTTGCTTACAATTATGCGGATAAATAACGGCCCCATTTAAACAAATTTGCAACACCCCCGCTTAATTGTAAGCGGGGGTTTTTTATGAGGTTGCAATTATTATATAAGGAGAAAAGTATGTGTTTCCATTATCAAGGCGGAGAACTTTTTGCGGAGGGAGTGGACATCAAACAAATAGCCCAAAAAGTGGGTACGCCCTTTTATTGCTATTCCACCGATAAGCTCACCCGTAATTTTGAAGCGTACCGCACCGCCTTGGCGGATTTGAACGGTACGGTCTGCTATTCCGTAAAAGCCAACCCGAACCTGAGCGTGGTGGCGGCGCTGGCCCGGCTGGGCGGCGGGGCGGACGTAGTGTCCGCGGGGGAGATGTATGTAGCGCTTAAAGCGGGGATACCGGCGGATAAAATCGTTTTTTCGGGTGTAGGCAAAACCGCAGCCGAACTGGAAGAAGCCGTGCGGCTGGGAATTTTGCAAATCAATGCCGAATCCGCCGCCGAAGTGGAAATGATTAACCGCATTGCCGTGGCGCAAGGCAAAAAAGCCAATTTAGCTTTGCGCGTCAACCCGGATGTGGACGCTTTGACGCACGTCAAAATCACGACCGGCACCAAAGAAAACAAATTTGGCGTACCGTGGCAGGAAGCCCACGAACTGTATGTAAAAGCTTCCCAACTGCCGGGTATCCGCATTGCAGGGATTGCCGTGCATATCGGTTCGCAGTTGTTGGATTTGGAACCGTTCCGCTTGGCGTTTACCAAAATTGCGTCTATGGTACGCGCATTGGAGGCCGACGGTATCACGATTGAAAATGTGGACCTGGGCGGCGGTATGGGTATTAATTACAATGTGGAACTCCCGCCCACCTGCGAGGCTTATGCCGAAGTGGTGCGCGAAACGTTGGGCGATTTACACAAACATATCATTGTGGAGCCGGGCCGTTCTATCGCCGGGAACGCCGGGATTTTGGTAACGGAGGTTATTTGCGCCAAATCTAACGGCGAGAAGAACTTTATCATTGTGGACGCCGGGATGAACGATTTGGTCCGCCCCGCCCTGTATGACGCGTGGCACACCATTTTGCCCGTTTCCAAACAAGGCGTGGCTCCCATTATTGCGGACATCGTCGGGCCGATTTGCGAGTCGGGCGATGTCTTTGCGCACGAACGTATTATTGAGCCTGTCCAGGAAGGCGGCCTACTTGCTATAATGTGTGCTGGGGCTTATGGGGCGGCGATGTCGTCCATTTACAACTTCCGCCCGCTCGTGCCCGAAGTGATGGTGCACGGGGACCAATTCGCCGTTGTACGCAGACGTACTTCGTACGAAGAAATGATCAGCGGCCACGCGCTGGCGCCGTGGTTGTGAGGTGTATACTATGAGAAAAATTTGCATTATGAAATTCGGCGGCAATACGCTGGCCAATAAACAAAAACTCCTGATGGCGGCGGATTTGATTAAATCCCGCTATGACAATAACTTCATTCCGGTCGTAGTAGCGTCCGCCAACGGCAATTTGACCGATGTGCTGCTGGACCACGCTTTTAGCATTACGCCTACGCCCGATAAACGCGAGCTGGATATGCTTGTAACTACCGGCGAACGCGTCAGCGTGGCGTTGTTGTCCATCGCTTTGCGCGCGATAGGGGTGCCGTCTGTTTCGCTGACGGGTTCGCAAATTGGTTTAATTACTACCTGCACCCATACTCGGGCCGATATTTTGGAGCTGAAAGGCAACCGACTGGTGCGGGAGATCCAGGATGGACATGTGCCGATAGTGGCGGGGTTCCAGGGGATTGGCGAAAATAAAGAAATCACCACTTTAAAACGCGGCGGGAGCGATGTGTCGGCCGTGTTTTTAGCGGCTCAGCTGGGGGCGGACCATGTGGAAATGGTCAAAGATGTGGACGGAGTCTACTCCGCCGATCCCAATAAAGACTTGCAGGCTCAAAAGTATGAAGTCTTGGATTTTGACGAAATGTACAAGCTCGCTTTAAACGGCGCCAATGTGCTGCACCCGGACGCGGTGCGTTTGGCGAAAGAAAAAGGGGTGGAAATTCGTATTGTCCACTATCAAACGGGCCAGACCGGGACGGTTATCAAATAATGATGAAGCCAACGTTTAAATTCAATGCAGTGGGTATCATCTCTTTTGCCGTATTGTGCGCGCTGTTTTATTGGCTGTGCCCGGCTATCGGCCAGCCGGTGCTGCGCTATACGGTGTACGGGGTGTTTCTGGTCGTGGCGTTTAGTGCGTGTTTTGTAGTGGTTAAATTTAAGTAACAGCTACCGGGGTTTTATAAACCCCGGTTTTTGTATGTTGTGAAAACCCCCAGCTAGGCTGGGGGTTCGGTAAAGGTTTCACCGGTAAGGAAGATAAAAAAACTCCTTTTGTATAATAAATTG
>CASFTM010000001.1 GCA_949297775.1 uncultured bacterium | reverse complement strand
GTGGGTAAAGGTGGAATCCAACACTCCCGGCAACAGCTGGGCCACGCCGTCAATCATAAACTGCATGGCAATCGCGCACAAAATCATACCCATAAAACGAATGACAATTTGCGTGCCGTTGGGCCCGATTTTATTAAAAATATAACGCGATCCCACCAAGCACACCCCTACGATAGCCGAGCTTAAAAACAGAACGCCAATCATCATCATCGCCATAGAAAAAGTAGTCGTTTTCTCAGCGTACAAAATAGCAGTGGTGATAGAGCCGGGCCCGATAAAAAGAGGCATAGCCACCGGCACCAAAATATGGCTTAAGCGGTTGCGGGCCAGGTCAAAAGTATCTCCTTGGGCGGCGGCAGTTTCAATGCCGTGGCTTTCAAATTTGCTTTTACCCTGCAACATGCGCAGCCCAACAATCAAAATAATAATGGACCCTGCCAAACGGAAAGCCGGAATGGTAATACCAAATAACGTCAAAATCCGGTTACCAAACACAAAGAATACGGTCAGCAACAGAAAAATGGCCAACGCCATCATAATCGCCACCATACGCTGCACTTTGGGCGGTTCGTTTTCCACGTGTTCCAAAAATATCGGCACATTGCCGATAGGATTTAAAATGGACAACATACCGATAAACGAGTTTACCAACAGGCCCCAATCCATAATTTGCACTTGCTCCCTAAAATAGAAATTGTCCGCCATAAAGCAGACATTTTAAACTACATAAATAGTATATAAAATAACAACCCGGTCTCCCACAAAAAGAAAGTCATCCCCTCTCAAAACAGGTCCGCCTCGCGGTGCTCGCCTTGCCTTAGGCAAACTCGCACACCTGCACGGCTTTCAAATCCTGCCGCGCGCAAAGCAGTTTGCGCGCTTTCTTCCCAACCCAAAACAAAATCCCCGCCAAAAAGCGGGGATTTTAATAAATGGTGGGCAGTACAGGATTTGAACCTGTGACCTTCCGCGTGTGAGGCGGACGCGCTACCGCTGCGCCAACTGCCCATAAATCGTGTATATTTATTATATCAATTTCTAACCCGCTTTGAAAAGTTTTTCTTGCTGGGAGGGCAGTCTCCGTGCACGCGCCGCCCATACCTATGCTATACTAAATACAAGAGAGGTCTTATGTTCCCCAAAAATTCATTGGAAAAATTAGCTCCTATTAACACGGTTTGTTTAATGATTTTGGCAGCCTCCGCGGCAACGTGGGTGCTTGTCTATACCAAAACGGTACTTATGCCGTTTGTAATTGCCTTGTTTATTTCTATGGTGGCAGGCACGCTGGCAGGCTGGCTGAAACAAAAATGGAAAGTGCCCTACGGGCTGGGGTTGGTCCTTAGCTTTTTGGCCTTTTTAGCCATTATTGCCCTTTCGGTATTATTCATTTCCGGTTCTATTGAAAGCTTTGTGGCCGGGGCGGATATTTACGCCGAACGCTTAAATGACACGCTGGACTGGCTGTTGCTCAACGCCCAAAAATATGGGATTAATATGAATGCACAGTTTGTGGCGGATACGGTGGACAAACTCCCGGTATTTAATATGGTCAAAAGCGTGGGAAGCACTTTGGTTTCCATTTTAACCAATTTAATGTTGATTACGCTGTTTGTTATCTTTATTTTTATGGGTAAAGCTTCGGCGGAAAAACCCGCGCTGGTGGGAAATATTCAAAAGCAAATTTCGTTTTATTTGCTGATTAAAATCTTTGTTTCCCTGTTGGCGGCCGGATTTACGTGGATTGTGCTGGCCTCCATCAAAACGGAACTGGCCTCTATGCTGGCAGTACTGACGTTTGTACTGAATTTTATCCCCAACATCGGGCCGTTTATTTCTACTATGCTGCCTATGCCGGTGCTCTTTTTGCAATACGGGCTGGATTGGCATATTCTGCTGGCGCTCATTTTGCTGACGACCCTTCACTTTATTATTGGCAACATCTTGGAAACCAAGTGGCTCGGCAAAGGAATGGATTTGGACCCGCTCGTCGTAATTGCCTGCTTAATTTTTTGGGCGTTGGTATGGGGCATTATGGGAGCGCTGTTAGCCGTACCGATGACGGCTATCATTAAAATGGCCTTGGAACGCAACGAAACGACCAAACCGCTGGCGGATTTGCTGGGCGGCAAATATGCGTTTAAATAAATGAAAAAAAATCCCTGGTATTATATCCCCACGTTGTATTTGGCGGAAGGTTTTCCGTACATCATCATCAATACGGTTTCCACCGTATTGTATGCCGATTTAGGCTTTTCCAACGAACAGATTGCTTTTTGGACAGGCTGGCTGTATTTGCCCTGGACATTAAAAATGTTTTGGAGCCCGCTGGTGGATGCCCATTCCACCAAACGCCGCTGGCTCTTGGGCGCACAAACCATCATGGCGGCGGTGTTTTTGGTATTGGCTGCACTGAACGCCTGGAACGCTTTTGCCCATGCACAGGCAGTGAATAGCCTTTCTTTCTTTTCATTGTCTTTGTTTGGTTTTTTGGCGGGGGCGTTCGTGTCCGCCACGCTGGACATCGCCACCGACGGCTATTACCTGTTGGCGTTGACGCCGGTGGAACAATCCAAATTTGTGGGTATCCGCACTATTTTTTACCGGCTGGCGATGATTTTGGGCAGCGGTGTGTTGGTGGCTGCCACCGGTGCACTGGCAAGTGCAAAAGAAGGAGGTTCGTGGAATATCGTACCGTGGCCGTATAACTGGGCGGTTTTATTCTGCTTTTTAGCGGTTTTGTTTAGCGCCTGCGTGCTGTGGCACAACCATACGCTGCCGAAACCCGCTGAGGACGGCCCCGTCCGCACGGAACACGGCACCGCGTGGGGTGAAGCATTCAAAACGTATTTCACGCAAAAAAATATCGTATATATTTTGGCTTTTATTTTGCTTTACCGGCTGGGAGACGCGTTTTTGGAAAAAATCGTTCCGCTGTTTTTGCTTAAACCGCAGGCCGAAGGGGCACTGGGATTAAGCGTACAGAGCTACGGGTTAATCAAAGGAACGCTTGGCTTGGGCGCCGTCATCGCAGGCAACCTGGCGGGCGGCTGGCTGCTGGCTAAATACGGGTTTAAAAAATGCATTTGGCCGTTTGCCGTTATTTTGATTTTGCCGAACTTCTTTTATGCATATATGTCCTGGGTGCATCCGTCCACTGCGTTAGTGGCGGCACTGATTACCCTGGAACACCTGGGCAATGGCCTGGCGCTTATGGCGTTTACGGTATTTATTATGTACATCTCGCAGGGCGCGTTTAAAACCTCCCACTATGCCATTTCCACCGGCATTATGGCGTTGGGGATGATGGTGCCTTCTATGGCGTCCGGCTGGCTGCAGGCTAAAATGGGATATACTGGCTTTTTTGTACTAGCCAGCCTCATCAGCTTAGTTACGGTTGCCGTGGTGCCGCTTTCGTTTAAAATCAAATCCATTGAAGAAACCGAAGCCGCCTTCCGTTCTCATAAACACTCGCTGGAGGACGCCCAATGAAGCCCGTTAATTTAAACGCCTTGGCTACCGAAACACGCAACCCGAACACGCTGGATTTGGATACCTCCACCCCGCGGCAAATTGCGCGCAAAATAAACCGTGAAGATTTCAACGCCGCCCGCGCCGTTAAAGCCGCCAACAAGGAAATCGCCGCCGTGATGGTAATGGCGGCGCAAGCGTATGCACACAAGCATAAAATTATTTTTATCGGTGCCGGAACCAGCGGGCGGCTGGGTATTTTGGAAGCGGTGGAATGCGTGCCCACTTTCGGCACGAAGCCGGCGCAGATTATCGGGCTGATTGCCGGCGGCAAAAAAGCGGTGTTCCGCTCGCAGGAAGGGGCCGAAGACGACAACAAGCAAGGCGCCACAGAAATCCGCCGTGCCGCTAAAAAAGACGATTTGGTCGTTGGTTTAACCGCCAGCGGACGCACGCCCTATGTAATGGGCGCGCTTGCCGAAGCCAAACGCCTGGGGGCGCGCACCGCGCTTATTTCGTGCAATCCGCAGGCCGTCTGCCCGCAGGCCGAAGTACATATTTGCTTGCCCACCGGACCGGAAGCTTTGTGCGGCTCTACGCGTATGAAAGCGGGCACCGCCACCAAAATGGCCTTAAACGCCATTACCACCGGCGCGATGACGCTGTGCGGCAAAACGTACGGCAATTTGATGATTGACGTCCAGCCCACCAACCAAAAATTGGTGGCACGCGCTATCCGGCTGATTTGCACCGTATCCGGCGCGGATGAAAAAACCGCCGCCAAACTGCTGGCGTCCTCGGGTAAAAACGTCAAAACGGCTGTGGTAATGCACCGCAAAAAAGTAACCAAGGCCGAAGCGGAAAAATTATTAAAAAAACAAAACGGATTTTTGACAAAGGTGATTGATGGCTAAATTTGCGTTAGGATTGATGAGCGGCACCAGTGCCGACGGGTTAACCGTCTGCGCCGTATCGCTGCGGCCGTTTAAAGTACTGCATTTTAAAAATTATGCGTATCCACCGGCGCTCCAGCAAAAACTGCTGAACGCTTTTTCTTTGCGCGCGCCGGAATTATCCGCCCTACATTTTGAACTGGGCCGCTTATACGCCCTAACCGTGCGGAAATTTTTGAAAACATTTCACCTTTCGTCCCGCGATTTGTTAGTCATCGGCTCACACGGGCAAACCGTTTACCACGGCCCGCACGACACCATCCCCAACACCCTGCAGATCGGGGAGCCTTCTTTTTTGGCAACCGCTTTTGGCAAACCCGTCGTGTCGGATTTCCGCCCGGCGGATATCGCTCTTGGCGGCGAAGGCGCCCCGTTAATTCCCTTTTTTGACGAATATATCTGGGGCCGCTCCGCCCCAAAAATTTTGCTAAATGTAGGGGGAATTTCCAATTTTTCTGTAGTGGGCAAAGGCCTGAAAACGTTTGGCTTTGACGCAGGCCCCGGCAACACGCTTATAGACCTGGCCGCCCAACAGCTGCTGCATAAACCGTTTGATAAAAACGGGCAAACAGCCGCCAAAGGAACACCGGACAAAACCCTTGTCCGCCGGTTGCTGCGCCAAAAATACTTTGTGCAAAAACCGCCCAAAAGTTTGGATAAAAACGCGTTTGGCACAACCTATTTGCAAAAATATTTCCCGTTCAACCGTTTTGCCTGTGCGGCGGACTGCTTGGCAACGCTGACGTATTTTACCGCCGCCGCCGTCGCCCAAGCCGTTACGGATTTTGTGCCCGCCTCCTGCCAAAAGGAATTGGTCGTATCGGGCGGGGGGTGTTATAATAAAACGTTGCTTGTGTATTTGCAGGAATTATTGCCACATCTCAAAATAACCACCACGCTTTCCTATGGGATAGACCCCCAAGCCAAAGAAAGCGCGGCTTTCACGCTGCTTGCGTGGCTGGCGCTGAACAAACGCCCCAACCACTGTCCGCGCGCCACCGGTGCGGTCCGCACCGCCATATTAGGGAAAATATCGTTATGAACATCAATCGTTTGGTACACCCCGGTTTTTGGTTTGGAAAAACAAATAAAGAAGATGCGTTAAAATTAGCGCGGATGGGCGTTGGCGGGTTTTGCCTCTACGGGGGCACCCGGGCGGAAGTAGCCGCGCTGACCCACGCACTGCGGGCGGCCTCGCCGCACAAACGGATTTTAATTTCCGCCGATTACGAAGACGGACTGGGCCGCTGGCTGCCCGATGCCGAGCTCCTTCCTTCCAATTTGGCATTAGGAGCCGCCGGAAGCGAAGATTTGGCTTTTGAAAAAGGCTTTTTGACCGCCCGGCAAGCGAAAAGCATTGGAGTGGATTGGGTGTTTGCCCCGGTAGTAGACTTAGCCGTTCGGGCAGACAACCCCATTGTAAACACGCGGGCTTTTGGGGCGGCCCCGGACCTGGTAACCCGTCTAGCCGGCGCGTTTATGGACGGCCTTGCCAAAGGGGGCGTACTAAACAGCATCAAGCATTTTCCGGGGCACGGCAATACAGGGACAGACTCCCACTTAGCTTTGCCGGTATTGCTTTCCACCAAACAGCACATTTGGGAGCACGAGCTGCGCCCGTTCCGACAACTGTTACATAAAGCAGACTGTGTCATGGCGGGGCATTTGCTGGTACCGGCGTTAGATGAACAACATCCGGCTTCTATTTCGCGAACCATTTTGCACGACTTACTGCAAAAAGAATTAGGATTTAGAGGTTGTATTTCCACCGATGCCCTGTGTATGAAAGCCTTGGGGAACGAAAAGCAAGCGGCCTTGGCGGCCTTATTTGCGGGGGCGCACCTCTTATTGGTACCGGAAAAACCGTTTGAACTGTTAGAATTTTTAAACAAGCAAACGCTGCCGGCACAGCTGGTAACGCGGGCTGAACAAATGCAAATTTTATTGTGCGCACGGGCGGACGAAGTCCCGCCTCTTACCCAGGCGGCCGCCTTCTCTCCCACCGATTTTACGGCCCGCGCGGCACGCCAAGCTTTAACCCGAAAGGGAACAGCTCTCACCCTTCAAACGGGGGATACCCTGCACTATATTTCTATCGGGAACGATGAACTCCTTTCCGCTGAACCGTTTCTGCGCACGTTGGAAGCACACGGAGTTAAAACGGCTGAATTTCAAGGGCAGCCGGCAACTAAATTAGCAGTATTATGTTGGAGACGCTATGAAGCTTTTAAGGGGAAAATCGGCTTAAACGCACAAGAACAAGCTTTAGCCAACCACGCCATATCGCAAAGCGCAGAAAGTATAGTTATCAGTTTTGCCAACCCGTGGAATGTGCGCGGTTTAAACTGCCAGAACCAGCTGTTCACTTACAGCCCCACTTCTGCCTTTCAACAAGGAGCGGCGGAAGTGCTTTTAGGCACCTGCGCCGCTCCAGGGAAATTGCCGGTAATCCTATAAATTAAGGCAAAATTACTTGGGCATCAAACCCGCTCATACGGGCCCATTCTGGGTCCGTCCAGGCGAAAATGCCGGTTTGGACCAACTTAAAGTTATTCCAACGGTGGATTAAAAAATCGCGCGTATCCTTTACCGAGGTTAAGCTGACCGAAAAGACATCCCCTTCGGGAAAACGGTTCGCCAACGAATGCCGGACGTCATACGCCGCAGCCTGCGGCAACGTGTAAACAAAGAAAACCGCATCGGGGTATTCGTTGCGCCATTGCGCTAACCGGCGGCGCATATGCGCGCTGGAAACCGCTACCGAAGCGGGTGCATCTTTAGCGGGAAGAATTAAATGGGAATAATCCTGCTTCAAATAGCCCTGCGGGTTAGCCGAGGCATCCCCCAAGCCCACCACTTCTATCCCTTTTTGGGTAAAGGTCTTTATAAACGGCAAATGCTCTTCCGCTCCATACACAGGGGAAGCGAAATGCATTCCTTTGTCCGGCAAGGCTTCCGAAAAAACGATAATTTTTCTTTTGGGGTAAGCCGATTTATAAGCCAACACTATTCTTTTGAACGTGGAAACAGCTTGCGGATACTGGGGTTTGCTCCCTACCAGCACCACCCGGGGCGCATCCCCAATTTGTTGGGCAAGCTTGGTAACCCCGCACGACAAAGACTGCCATTTTCCTTCCGGGACGCCTTCCGAAAAAGAATTAAAAAAAGCCAACTGTCGCTTGCGTAAAGAACTTTCCCGAAGCATCAGGCGGTTGCTCAAAGCCGCCCAACCATTTAGTTTGTCTACAGAAACTGGCGTCATAGGAGCATACCTCTGTTCCAGCCAATGTTGCACGCGGGAAGACGGAACTGCTAATTCTTTCCGGGCCTGCCGCAAAGCGGCACGGCTTTCCTGCAAAGAAAGGCCGGGTTTAAGAACCGTTTTTTGTGCCCCGTGCCAGACTTTCTCCCACGTTTGGGCAGAAAGAACTTGCGGGGTTATTAGGAACAACATCATCAGAAGATTTATTGTTTTCATTACTTTTATTGTAAGTTTTATGTTTGCCCGCCGCCAGGGTCATAAGGCCTACAACCCACTAGGCCTTTTATATAGGCCATTAAAAACCCCGCTTGCCGCGGGGTTTAAAACAAGGATTAGTAAGCTATCTTATCGGTTTTGGCGTTCCATTGCTCAAACGGTTCGTTTTTGGTGTCCAGATCAATGCAATACGTTTTTAAGGAACGTTGTTCCACCGGAAGGGGTACTTCTTTATAAATAAATTCATCGTCAAAACCATACTTGGCGGCGGTAAAACGATCCGCCGCAAAAAACAACGCTTTTGGACGCGCCCAATAAATGGCGCCCAAACACATCGGGCACGGTTCGCAGGAAGAATAAATCACGCAGTCTTTCAGTTCAAACGTCCCCAGTTTTTTGCAGGCTTTGCGAATGGCGTCCACTTCCGCGTGGCGGGTGGGATCATTGGAAGAAGTAACTTGGTTACAGCCCCGGGCAATAATTTTGCCGTCTTTAACAATGACCGCCCCGAAAGGACCGCCTTTGCCTTGCTGCATTCCTTTTTGGGCCATTTTAACGGCTTCTTTCAAAAATTTTTGGTGTTGTTTCAGTTCCGCTTGTTCCATAGATAAGTCCTCCCCGGGTGTTTTTTTATTATAGCTAAATTTTAGCCTGGACGGTTTGATTTCTTTGCTGCAGCACCCATCCGTCCTCGGTTTGGGCAAACCGGGCAAAAGCCCCCACGCATACCCGGGTTTTGCCCTGCTGCAAACAATAGGACACGTCATCTTTTTTCGTGCCGGAGTAGCCCGCGTTCGTCCACAAACGCCCCGCGCGGGTACGGTGCAGGCCCCAGTCCAGTTGAATACGGGTATCCCCTACCAAAAAAGAATCCCCGGGCCAGCGCCCGTCTGCAAACGGACGGATGACGCCCCCCTGGCGGGACAATTCGCTCCACTGTGGGCCCGGTTCCCCCTCCGTAAAGGACAGTACGGCATCCGCTTTCCGCACGCCGGCTTTGGCCAAGGCGGCGGCTATTTTGGACGCCTCCAACGCCGTACCCAATACAAAGGTTTCGCCGTTTGGCATTTGCACCAAAGCCACGCTTTTGTTCCATTCGTTAAGCAAATATATTTTGCCCGGAGAAAAGAACAGCGCCTGCACCAACGGCGCGCCAAACACTAAAGCCGCGCAGGGCCACAACAATTTCCGCGCAAAGGTTTTCTGCGGCAAATGAAACAACCAAAACAGCCCCGCATAAAACGACACCACCGCCCCCGCACTCCAGGCCGAAACCGGCACAGCCGACAGCCGGAACGAGGCAAAAAATTCCACCAACGTTTTAAATCCTTCCAAGCACCACAAAAGCGGCACGTACAGCACCCACCCGGCCGACAGCTTTGCTAACACATAGTAAGCAAAACTCAGCCCCATCAACGCCGATGCCCACGGCACCAAAATCATATTGGACACCAGCCCCGTAACCGACACTTTATAAAACACATTGGTAAATACGGGCAATAAGGCAAGCTGGGTGGAAAGCGTCGCCAAAAAAATCTGCGCAAAAAACCGCACCCACGCAGGCCACTTTCCGGGAACGGTATAATTATTTAGGCACACGATAATAGCCAAGGTCGCCAAAAAGGACATCTGAAACCCCGTTTCAAACACCGAGGCCGGCTGAAAGCACAAAATCAAAAAACACGAAACCAGCAACCCCTGGAACACCCCGCTGTTACGCCCCAAAAAATACCCGCCGCACGCGCACGCCGCCATAAAATACGCCCGTACCAGCGGTGCGTCGGCCCCGGCGGCCAAGGTGTATCCACCGGCTACCAACAAAGCGGTAAGCAGTGTTTTGCGGCGGCCCAGGCCAAACAGCCCGCAAACGGCTACCGTCACTAACGTAACGAACCCCACATTGCCGCCGGAAGCCACCAATAAGTGGATGGCTCCGCTATCCTGGAAGGCCGTATAGAGGCCGGGGGAAATTTCCCCGCGCTCTCCCAATAACACCCCGCCTGCAATTGCCGCCAATTCCGGCGGAAAAGCAGCCCGAAACACACTTAATATATCCGCCCGCAGGGCGCGTATCCAACGGTAAGGCCAGGCGGCCCGGTGCACCAGGCGGACGGTATCGCTCTTAATTTCCGTAAAGATGTGTTGGTAAGCCAAGTAGCGCCGCCAGTCAAAATTCCCCAACAAATCAATGCCATACGGCGTCTGCAAGCGCCCGGTAATTTCCAACGTATCTTTCCATTGCGGGTCAAACTGCTGCAACCGGGCGTACACATAGCCCTCGGCGGGCTGACCATTTACGGAAAATACTTTTATTTTGACATTCTTGGATTTCTTTTTGCTGACCGCAAAGCTTTCCACGCGGCCCGTCAGCGTGACGGTTTTTAACGGAAGGGAATGGAAAATGTCCCGCTGGGAAGGAGCGGGACGGTAAAAACATACCAGCAGAACAATCAACGCCGCCAAACACCACAACAGCGGGCGCTTGTAAATATCGGGATGCATTAGAGTTTGGTGCGGCCTTTCAAAGAATAGCCCAGCGTCATTTCGTCCATATAATCAATATCGCCGCCCAGCGGCACGCCGTAGCCAATGCGCGTTACCTGCCCAACGAGCCCGCGCAGCAAATCCGCCAAATACAAAGCGGTGGTTTCGCCTTCGCTGTCCGGGTCGGTGGCGATAATTACTTCCCGCACGGGCGTTTTGGCCTGCTGCACCCGCTGGAGGAGTTCGCGCACTTTCACTTGTTCTGCGCCGCGCCCGTCCATGGGCGAAACGGCCCCGTGCAAGACGTGGTACAGCCCTTTATAGGCGCCTGTTTTTTCCAGCGATTCCACATCCTGCGGGTCCTCCACCACACAAATAAGACTTTGGTCGCGGTCCGGGTCGCGGCAGATATCGCATAACCCGTCCTCACAATAGTTAAAGCACACCGGACAAAGTTTAATATCTTGTTTAATGGATAAAAGCGCGTTGATAAATTCTTCCGTTTCTCCCTGCGAAGCACGCAAAAAATACGCCGCAAAACGCTCCGCCTGCCGCGGCCCTACGCCGGGCAGACGCCTGAGTGCACGGATAAAACGGTCCAAACTCTTCATAAACTAAGCAAGCAACTCCCCGGGGAAAATATCCAAAATTTCTTTTACTTCTTCCGGCGTGTTTTCGGCGGATACGATATCGGCCTCAAAACTGGCGTTTACAAAAGGTTCTTCTTCGGAAATAACCGGGGAAGAAGCTTGGGGCTTGGCAGCGGACTGGACAGGCTTGGCCGCGGCGCGGGCCGGCTGAGCAGCCAAAGAGGGCTCCTCGGCTTTTTTAGCGGCGGGTTGGACGGTTTTTGCCGCCGGCGTTTCTTCCGCCGGGGCTAGTTTAATGGTTATCGCCCGCCCGCTGATGGCCCGGGCGGCTTTTTCCAGCTCCGGCAATTTATGCTGGGCCGGAATTTGGTAAAACTCTTTGCCGGGGGCAAAGCGGAGCGTCCATTCCGTTTCGCCAAAGTTGACCGAACAGTTCGTCATCACGTCGTACACAAAGGGGCTTTTTTCAAATTGTTTGAGCATTTTATCCCAAATTTGGCGGTTGCCAACGGCCCGAGTGACGGCAGACTCCGCCGGAGCTGATAAATCTTCTTCATCCTCCGCGATGATTTCTTCCGCCGCTTTTGCCACAGTAGGCCGTGCCGCGGGGGCCGCCTGTACCGCCGGGCGCGCAGACTGCACCGAAGCAGGACTGGCCAATGCCGCTTTCGCCCCGGAGAATGCCGTTGCTTGGGCGGCCGAGGGCGTTTTCTTGGCGGCCGGTTTGGCAGCCGAAACCGCCGACGGGCGCGCGGACGAAGCCGGGCCGGAAGGCGGCAAGGGTTCCCCGCGTTCCAACGCTTCCAAACGGCGGATAAATGCGTCAATGTCCAAACAGCTGTCCATCACGGTAAACATTCCCACTTCCGCACTGACAAGCGCATTATCGGAAAATTTTACTTCTTCAATAATCTTGTTAATTTTGCGTGACAGCTGCGCCAAAAAGCCGGACGACACTCCCTCCAACACGGAAGAAGCGCCTTCAAAAGGTTCGCTTCCCTGCCCGAGCGAAAAATAAAATAAATCGCCCAAAGTATTTTTTAAATCTTTCAAGAAAGAATTAGCGTCAAAGCCTTCTTCTTTTAACGTTTCAAACACTTGGTGCAGTCGAACGCCGTCTTTTTTGACCAACGCTTCCACCGCTTGTTTTAAAAGTTCATCCGGCGTCAGCCCCAACATTTCCCCCACCAATTTTTCGTCAATGCGCTCGCCGGAATAAGCGATGGCGCGGTCCAACAGCGTCAGCGCGTCGCGCATGGCGCCGCCGGCGTTTTTGGCGATAATTTTCGCCGCGCCGGGGGTTAAATCAATATTTTCCGCGCCGGCTAAATCCAGCAAATGGCTGCTGATTTCGTCCACCGTAATCGGGCGGAAGCGGAACGTCTGGCAGCGGCTGACAATGGTGGCGGGAACTTTGTGCTTTTCCGTCGTGGCCAAGATAAACACCACATGGGCCGGGGGTTCTTCAATGGTTTTTAAAAGCGCGTTAAAGGAACTGGCCGAAAGCATATGCACTTCGTCCAAAATAAACACTTTAAAACGGTCGCGAGAGGCCGCCAAAGCCACGGTGTCAATAATGGCCTCGCGTACTTTTTCCACCTGCGTATTGCTGGCGGCGTCCAATTCCAGCACGTCCATATCGGCACTTTGGGCAATCTCTAGACATTGCGGGCATTGTCCGCACGGCTCGGCAGTGGGTTTCCCGTTTCCGTTGCCCGTGCAGTTGAGCGCTTTGGCCAAAATACGCGCCGTCGTCGTTTTGCCGCATCCACGCGGTCCGTAAAACAAATAAGCATGCCCTATGCGGCCCGATTTTAACGCATTTTGAAGCGTTTTGGAAATGCTTTCCTGGCCCACCATATCCTCAAATTTTTGGGGGCGGTACTTGTTGGCTAAACTGACATATTGGGTATTTTCATCAAACATTTCCATAAACTAACCTCTGTATTTTTTCTGGGCACGGCGGACTGCGTGTTTATAATCCAAACTGATTTTGCCCGGCCCCATCATAGCCGCGGGAACCAAAGCCGCCAGGAGCAAAACCAACAGCGCCACATACAATTTATTGATGTCCGCGGCAAAAAAGATAACGCCCAACACTCCGGTGCAAATAATCGCCAAAGCGGACGCCGGACGGGTAAACCAGCCTAAAATTAAAAACAACCCTAAAAAGAGTTCCGCCACCGCTACCGTCAATCCCACAGGAACAGGAAGAGGAATACCAATAGCCGTTGCGTTATACAAAAATTCGCGGTAGAACAACAAACATCCCGCCGACATATACAGCAATACACCGCCCGTAAGCAGGCGGGTGATAAAAACCGTCAAGGAAAATACATCTTCATCTATATTGCAACGCAAATTGGTGATAGGCACGACGCAACCTCCAGTTAAAATTCCACTTCCGCAGACATAGAAAAATAGGTTTTGCGGTTGGCTTCCCGCCGCGGTTCAAACACTTCCACCCCGCCGGAGAGGTCCAGCTCTCCCAAATGCAGGTGAAGCCCCGCGCTGACCGCCGCCGCCGTATCGCTCAGTTCGTTATAACGGTACCGCGCCAAAGACGCATACGGCGTAATATATTCCGTTCGGTAACTGAGGCGCAGCGCGGCGGCTTCTTTTATAAATCCTTGCACCACCGCCGTCATAAAAGGGATATTGGCCCAGCTGAACGTTACATTGGCCGGCGGCTTGCTACTATATTCTATCACTTTCTGCCAAGCGGCTTTCAAATTAAAATTTCCCGCGTCGGCAGAGGCTTGCACATACGCGGAGGTTTCCACTTCGCCAAACGACCCGCCGGACAAATCGTTGCCTTGCTTGTCCACATAGGTTCGGTAACGCGTTTGGCCTATATAGGCGTTTAAAAGCGGGTTTTTAAATACGCCCCAACGATAAAAAGGTTTCCATCCGGCCCCCGCCGCATAACCTACGGCCTGATACCCCACCGCCTGCGGCTGCCAAAAGCCTTCCGCCAGCGCGTGCCAACTGTCATTTAGTTCGTAGGAAACTTCCAGCCCGTAGCGGGAGGTGGAGCCCGCTTCGTCAATTTCTTTATCCGACATCCGGTAGTAGCCGTACATCGGCGTAAAAACAAATCCGTTATCCAAATCCAGCCGGTAAGCCCCCCGCAAAGCGGCGTAACCGCGTTCGCCGTTTACCCCCGAAAAACTGAGCTGCCCGTAGCATAACGCACACGGGCAGATCAGCAGCAGTAAACTGACAAACGCGGTTTTTAGTCGCATTACAAGTTATTTTTTCGCTTTTTTGGCTTTCAGCGCAGCCACTTTGGCATCTTCATCCTGCAGGAATTTGACGTAGTTAGCGGCTTTGCGTTTTTTCCACGCGCCTTTGTGATAGCCGTAACCGATGATGAGCGGAATAAGCGTCGTGCATTCCCCGTAAACCATCTGTTCCAGCGCGGTGGAAACTTTACCCCAAGAAGAAGCTTCTTTGAGGGTGGAGCCGGAGAGCGCGCCGTCGCGCACGTCGGCTACGGTAATTTGTACGGCGTATTTGTGCATCGGAGCGTCGGCGCCCAAGATTTCAGCCGCCACGACGGTATCCTGCGCAAAGTTTTTCGGTACGCCACCGGAGAACATCATCAGTCCGGTTTCTTTGGCTTTGATTTTGATTTTGGTCAGCTCCAAGAAATCTTTGGCGCTGTCAATAGATACATGGGCTTCCGGATGTTCGGTCTGGTGGGCTACAAAACCGAAACCAGCCGAGCAGTCGGAGAACGCCGGCACAAACACGGGCACGCCGTATTTGTAAGCGTTATAAACGATGGAATCTTTGCCTTTGCCTTTTTTCTCCAGCCATTTGCCCATTTCCCAAATAAATTCGCGGGAAGAGTAGGGGCGGGGCTCCAAGGAGTTGCAGATTTTGTGGACGGTTTCGTCGCATTCTTTGAGCTGGTCTTCGTCAATGTAGGTGTCGTAGATGCGGTCAATATGCAGGTCGCGCAGCAAATTGTCGTCGGCGTTATAGGGGGTGCCGATGTAGTGTTTGTAGCCCAGCGCTTCAAAGAAGTCCTGGTCCACGATGTTGGCGCCGTTGGAAACGATCGCGTCTACCATATTGTTTTGGATCATATCCACCACTACTTTTTTCAGGCCGGCGGATACGAGCGACCCCGCGATGCACAAAATGACAGAGCATTTCTTGTCGGAAAGCATCATATTATAGATTTTGCTCGCTCTGGCCACTTCGCGGGACGCATAGGCCATGCTCCCAAAGGCTTCCACCATAGGAACCACATTGTATTTTTTCAGGTCAATGTGTTTGATGGTGTCTTTGAGAAAGTCTTTTTTGGTAAGTTTAGCCATTTCTTTTACACCTCTGCTGGATTTATTTACTTCTATTTAGTAAATTATATTAAATAACGACAGATTTTCATAGAAAAATTATAAAAAATTCGCGGCGGGAAAAGGGGGCGGAATTTTCTTTTTTCCGCACCGCCGCCCAAGGAGAGCCTGATATGTATCCCGACCTTCAAAAAACCGACCCGGCCGTTTTTGCTTCCGTAGCCAAAGAACTGGCCCGCCAGCGTGAAAAACTGGAACTGATTGCTTCTGAAAATTTTACTTCTTTAGCCGTTATGCAGGCGCAAGGCTCCGTATTGACCAACAAATACGCCGAAGGCTACCCCGGCAAACGCTACTACGGCGGGTGCGAATTTGTAGACGAAGTGGAACAGCTGGCTATTGACCGCGCCAAACAACTCTTTCACGCCGAGCACGCCAACGTGCAGCCTCATTCCGGCGCGCAGGCCAATATGGCGGTCTATTTTGCCCTGTTAAAGCCGGGCGATACCGTGCTGGGCTTGAACCTTTCCCACGGCGGACACCTAACGCACGGCCACCCGATGAATTTTTCCGGTAAGTTATACAACATTATTGCCATGAACGTCCGCCCCGACACCGAAGAAATTGACTACGACGAAGCCGCCAAGCTGGCCTTGGAACACAAACCGAAGCTCATTATGGCGGGTGCGTCCAACTATTCGCGCGTATTTGACTGGAAACGCCTGCGTGAAATTGCCGATTCTTGCGGCGCGTATTTGGCGTGCGACATTGCACATTATGCAGGGCTGGTTGCCGCCGGAGAATATCCGAACCCGTTCCCGTATGCGGACGTCGTAACCACCACCACGCACAAAACCCTGCGCGGGCCGCGCGGCGGGTTAATTTTGTGCAAAGAAACCTTAGCCAAAGCCATTAATTCCGCCGTCTTCCCCGGCACGCAGGGCGGCCCGCTGATGCACGTCATAGCGGGCAAAGCGGTGTGCTTCGGCGAAGCGCTGAAACCGGAGTTTAAAGCCTACCAACACCAAATTAAATTAAACGCCGCCGAACTGGCCAAGCAGTTAAAAACCCGCGGATACCGCTTAGTTGCCGGCGGGACGGATTGCCACGTGATGTGTATTGACCTGCGTTCCAAAGGCCTTACCGGCAAAGCCGCCGAAGCCGCACTGGACAAAGCTGGTATCACCGCCAATAAAAACACCATCCCGTTTGACCCGGAAAAGCCGTTTGTTACCAGTGGGCTGCGCTTGGGAACGCCCGCCGTTACGACGCGCGGGATGAAAGAAGCCGATATGGCCCAAATCGCCGCGTTTATTGACGACGCCATCTCCCACGCGCAAGATGACGCCTACTTAGCGCAGATTGCCGAACAGGTAAAGCAGTTTTTGGAAAAATTTCCGCTTTACCCGTCTTTGCAATAGCGGACTGTTTTTGTTGCCCCCGCGGCCCGATGCCGCGGGGTTTTATTTTATACCAGACCTAGGCCCAAAAGGCCCCTGTGTATAGGCCCAAAGACCCTGGTTTTAGCTATATAAAAGCGATAAATTATGTATATGAAGCGTTCTATATTTTTTATTTTTCCTTTTGTTTGTACCCTTTCGGCGGGAATGATTCCCGCCGGGAACGCTTATGCCCAAAAATTACCGGTAACGCAGGCCGCCAAGGCAGCCGCCGCAAAGGCCGCCCTCCGGCAGGTTCCGCAACGGATGCTTCCCGCGGCAGCCAGCCACGCAGCCACTTCCCGACTGCCCGCACTTGTCAACCAAACGCTCCAAACCGCCGCGCGGGCCGCACGCCAACGCGCCGGGCAGGACATCCGCCTGTCCGTTGCCAAACTGCAGTCCGCCTTGTTAGCCAATCTGCCCGAAAGCCAACAGCCTTCAGCCACCGCTTTCGTTTTTACCGTCCAGCATAACGGGCAGCAAGAAGTATGGGGCGCCACCGCCGGGCACATTGCCAAAGGAATGGGCAAAAATTTAAACCTTATTTTTTACAACGGAGAGCAACCATTTGTCGTCCCTGCCGAAGTGGTACAGTATGGTCCGAACCTGGTATCGGATATCGCTTTATTAAAAATCACCCAACCGCTTCCGCCGGAAATTACCCCGCTGGAACTGGAGTCCCGCCCTGTCAAATTAGGCGAGGCGTTGATTTCCGCCGGCTATTGCAAACACAAACTGGTCTATACCGGAAAACAGTTTTTACAAAAAGATAACCAGCGCTTTTTGCGCACGGAATTTAATGTTCCTTTCAACCAGCGTATTGGCTTGTGCGGGTCGCCTTTGCTCAACTCCCACGGGAAAGCCGCCGGTGTACTGTGCGGCAATATATGGGACGAGAACACCGCCTATGCGTCCAACATTGGGCTGCTGCACTACCTGCTGAAAGCCGCACACGAAGGTTCCGCCGAGATTCCGCTGGTAGCAGGCTCGGTCACGTTAGGCGAAATTCAAACGACTGAACACATCCACTCCGTGGAAGCCATAGACGGATACGGGCGAACCATTACCCGCTATGATACGGAAAACCGCCTAACCCAATCTACTATCAAGCAGTTGCTCCAGCAACCGCACACGCGCTTTTTGCGCATTCTGCTGGAAGACCGCGGGAAAAACCCGATGGAGTTTGACATTAATCATCCTTTCCGGTATTTACTTTACGATGTACAAACAAATACCTCATATTTTCAGCCCGTTCGGTGGTAATCGCTTATGAAAAAACTTCTTTCCTTGCTCCTTGTATTATGCAGTATGGTAAGCCTGGAACCCGCCTGCGCCCAAAAATTTTTAGGCAAAACAGGCACCCAGGCGTGGGATGCTATGCTCCAAAAAATCATTCCATCCCCAATTAATCCGACTGTTATCCTAAAAACCCGCCGCCTGACAGCCATTCCGCTTTCACGCCCGTTTGTCGTGGCGGATATGTCAGCCAAAAGGGCGTTGGCGTTTTCCCGGGCGATGCTAAAAGAAACCACGGCAACAAAGCCTCTTGTGGCGGCCCCGCAATTACACCCATTTGAACAATATGCCAAACATTTTGTCTTTACCGTGTCCGCCCGTGGGGTAAAAAATCCATTTAAAGCAAGCGGGTTTGTGTTTGCTGACAAAAACGGCAAAGACACCGTCCTATGGGGCTTTGCCGCCGCGCACGCCGTCCGTTATATGGGGACAGAAGTAAATGTTACCTTTTATTCGGACGGGAAAGAATATACCTTCCCGGCAGAAATCGTCCTGACGGGAAGAAAATTTGGGCTCAATGCGGCCTTAATTAAACTGCCGCCCGCAGTGGCCCAAGTAGCGTTGCCGGTTATTCCGGCGCGCACCCTGCCGAAGCCAAAAGATTTGCTGTTCACCTTTGGTTTTAGCGCCGGGAAATATAAAAAGACTATTCGGCAAACGATTCATTCCGGCAGTGAAAGGGTGGTGGCCTCTTTCCCTTTCTATAACCAGCCAAAGCCCGGTTTCTGCGGCAGTTTGGTGCTAAACGAACGCGGGGAAGCCGTAGGTATAGAAGTCGGCGGTTATTCGCCGAAAGAAGAGAATTTGGATTGGTACCGCTACCGCAAGCAGCTGCAAAAAATGCCGCATGCCAATTTATCGCGCATCAGCGAAATCGTCCCCTTGTCCCGCGCACTGGATTTGCTGCAGCAATACCGGAACCCTGGTTCCTCCAAGCGGATTATGCTGTTTAATGGACTGCGGGTGGGGTATTTGCGTCCGGATGAGTTTATTGAAAGTGTCGGTGTACGTTACCAAAACGGCATGCTGGTAAAACTGCCGCGCAATCCTTTCTTTGCTTTAGAAAAATTGCACGCGCTGTTCCATTTGGAAAACGCCATACAGGCGGAAATTGTTATCAATAAAAACCGTACAGAGACCTATGGATATTTAGTAAATTTAAAAAACCGCACCGTAACACGTGTAAATTAAGTTTATGAAACATTGCTTTTATTTATTTTTATGCAGCTTTTTTTTAGTAGCCGCCGGAGGATGGGGCCAGCCGGCGTATGCCCAAAAACAGCTGGATAAAATTTTGCAAAAGCTCTCTTCCTTGGAAGAGAAATCAGTTCGTTCGTCCTGGGGCCGGTGGCTGGTAAAACCGAGTACCACCCTCATAAAAGCTTCGGTAGCCGGGCTGTCCAGGCACCGGGCTTTAGCGGCTGTTTCGCCTTTATTTAGTCAAGAGCTCCCCTCCACCGGGCCGCGCCCGTTGCTGCCGGCGCCAACCACCATACGAAAGGGCGTTTTTACCCTGCAGGAAACCCCTAAAACACACGGCAAAGGCTCTGCTTTTGCCGTGATGATTGACGGCACCGCCTGGGGCGTAACGGCCCGCCACGTATTGGACGATATCGGGCGCTCTCCCGTTTTGTCCGTTACGGACGAACAAGGGAAAGAAAAGTTTTTCCAAGTATATTCGCTGCGGGAAGGAAATGTCCACGGAGCGGATATTGCCCTGTTTCGCATTCCGCAAGAAGCCTTGGCGTATATTCACCCGTTTGAACCGGATTATACCTTACCCAAAGCACACTCTTCTATTCAATCGGCCGGTTTTTCCCATGGATTTTTTAGCTGGTTTCCCAAAATTGATGTTTTGTTCGCCAGCGACCATCGCATCCTAACTAATTATCAGGATTACCCTATCCGCAACGGTTATTGCGGGTCGCCGTTGCTCAGAAACGGTAAAGTAATTGGCGTTTTTACCGGTGTAGTCACCCCTGAGACCGCTCAAAAAAGCGCTTGGTACCCCATGATTTCTCCCACCGGCTCCATTACTATCAGTCCGTTCAACCACGCAGTGCCCGTGGAATGGGTCCGGATTTTAGTCCGCCAGCAACCCTCCTCCGGAGGAATAACGCTCCGCTTTGCCGGAGAAACGCTGGGCTTGCTGCACCCGGATGAAAATATACACTCCATCCAACAGTTGCGCGAAGACCGCCTGCACAAAACTTTCTCTGCTTATCCGTTTATGGATTATGCTCATTTAGAACGTTTTTTTGAAATAGAACCCGGGGATATTTTCCGTATCATCATCCACAAAGGGGACCGTTCCTCTTCCAAGCGCAGCCGCTACTGGTACGAATGGAACAGCCAAACCCATACCGTCACCCGGACCGAGGCGAAATAAATGTCTGCAAAAAAACTTTTTGCCGTCGTCTGTATTTGTTTACTGGCCGCCCCCGGCGCATATGCTCAAAAAAAAGTAACTCACGCTGTCCAGGCCTTTGGGCAACAAACCGTCCGGGCCGCCGGGCTCCAGCCAGGAAAGAACTTCCTCCGCACGGTTCAGCAAAAAGGCCTTGCCACCCGGACCACTCATCTTGCACGTATAGCCGCCGCCAAAAGGGAACAACCCCTTTCTCAGCGGTGGCCTGCAGGTACACTTTCTTTGCAAGCAAACAACAGAATACTCCACAAAATAGCGGCGTTTGATTCCCGAATGCTCCAAAGCGTGGTACGCCTGGAAGAAACCACCCCCGGGCTGACCGGCGCTTCCACCGCCACCGGCTTTTTTATAGAAACCGACTGGAAGGGCAAGAAACAAATCGTCGGGGTGACAGCGGCCCATGTGGCGGAATGGTTAATGGACCCGCGGCGGGCGACCATCCGCCTGCCCAACGGAAAAGAAAAACACTTCCCCCTGAACATAATTGCCAAAGGGTCCTCCGGCATGGCGGATGTGGCGTTGTTTGAAGTGCCGGAAAACATAGTCCCCTTGGTCCGGCCGCTGGCATTGGCTTCGGAAGAACCGGAATTCAACAGCCTGGTCCGCTCCTACGGTTATTTTGCCAAAGATTTCCGTATCGTCCGCAACCGGGTGGTGCAGGAAAACACACCCAACCGGCTGGTTACCTCTATGGAATTCGGTTCTTGGAACCGCTCCGGCGCCTGCGGCGGCCCGGTGTTAAACGAACAAAACGAAGTCGTGGGGGTTCATTGCGGCAGTTCAGACTCCCGCCGGGAAAGTTACGCCGTGCCGGTTTCCGTCTTGAAGGAATTATTGGCCTATGCAAACGGAAAAAACAAACCGCAGGATTTAATCTTCCAGGGAAAGAAAATTGGCTCTATCAATATAGATGAATACATCCTGTCTGTACAGACCAAAGTTTCCAACCGTACCCTTAACAGCCTGACTTTGTGGCACCAAGAAAAGAAAGTGGATTACCAACGCCTGGAAGATTTGATTTCTCTCAAATATGCTGCGCAAATAGAATTTGTGATTGCTAAAAACGGCCCGGAATCTAACGTTCCCGTCAGCAAAAGGCTGGTGGTGGTGGATTTGGCAACCAGAGAAGTCATTTCTGCGGCTTTATTATAACCTTCCCGTAAAACCAAATGCCCCGGCGTGTATATGCGCCGGGGCGTTTGTGTATCGGATGAAAGCAAAAAATTTATCGGTTTTCCAATAATTCCCGGGCGGCGGTATTGCCGGCGTCCGCCGCGCGGCGGAGCCATTGTTCCCCCTCTTTTTTGTTGACGGCTACCCCCAATCCTTTCCAATAAATCTGCCCCAGCACATATTGGGCGGCGGTATGGTTTTGCTCCGCGGCTTTGCGGAAAAACTCAATAGCCAGCGACACAGATTTGGGCGTTCCCTGCCCCTGCATCAGCATAAACCCCGTCATATACTGCCCCTGCGCCTGTCCGCCGGCGGCCGCGTTGGAAAACCAGGCAAAAGCGTCTTCATACTTGGGCGGATTGGCCCCGTAGGCCATCGTGCCCAGCATATATTGGGCGTCGGGGTTTTTGGCTTGGGCGGCCGCACCCAACAGCTCCATGGCTTTGGCTTCGTCTTTTTCCACCCCGGCCCCGTTTTGATAGAGCTGGGAAAGTTCATACGCGGCCTGCGGCAGTTTATCCCCTTCCTGCCACGCACGCGTAAACCAGCGGAACGCTTCTTCTTCGTTCTGCGCCAAAGGAACGCCTGCTTGCAGGCCCTGTCCAACCTCTAGCTGGGCTTGGCTGTTGCCGTTTTGCGCACTCTTTAAAAGTTCTATAAACCGGGTTACGTCTTCATATAACTGAGGATTTTCCAACTGTACATCCTGCACCGCCGTTTGGGCTTCCTCATCGCCGGCTTCGCCCGCTTTTATTTGCCAAAACAGCGCTTCCCCCGGCTGGGCCGGCAGGCCGCCCAACCCTTGCTGGTAAAAACGCGCCAGTTCTTTTTGCGCGTCCGTATTGCCCCCGCGGGCCGCCGCCTGCAAATACACCGCCGCTTCTTCCAAATTTTGCGTGATGAGCTGCCCCTGAATATAGAGGTCCGCCAATTCCCACGCGGCCTGCATATTGCCGTCCGCCGCCGCTTTACGGTACCATTCCGCCGCTTGGTTTCCATCCGCCGCGGTTCCTTGGCCTTGGGCATACATCCGCGCCAGCTGATAAGCGGCTTGGGTATCCCCCGCTGAAGCGGACGCAAAGGTCTTTTCAAACAGGCGTTCCTGCGGCGTTTTATAAAAAGCAAACATACATAAGCCAACTAAAATCAGCAAAAAAACAAAAATTTTTAAAAAAGTTTTCATAGCTCGTCTTCTCCGAAAATAAAAGGGAGACCAAGGCCTCCCTTTTATTATACCTTTCCCAAGCTGTTTTTAAAACGCTTATTTGGTCATCACAAACGGCATTTGGTCCCCCGCCATATAGGTAGGCATACGCCCGTCCCATTTTTCAATGGCTTTGAGCTGCGCTTCCACCTGACGCAACTTAATTAAGTTGTCGGACACCACTTCCCGCTGCAGCCGCAGGGATTTGGCTTCCGCTTCGGCCTGCAGAATTTTCTGTTCGGCTTCTTTTTTTACTTTTTCCACCAAATTGGTGGCGCGTTTGGCTTCCTGCTCGGCGATTTGTTTTTCTTCCACGGCTTTTAAAAACTGGGGAGAAAATTCAAAGTTCGTAATGGCGATATCAGATACGATGACTTCTTTTTCTTTCATTTTCTCTTTTAAAATTTGGTCCAGTTCGCGCGCCACTTCCACGCGGTTGGAAATCAAACTGTCGGCGGAGTATTTGGCGATGACGGCTTTGGTCCATTCTTCCACCATCGGCTTTAAAACCGTGGTAGTGTATTCCGGCCCCAAGTTGCGGTAAATGGATTCAATCGTGTCCGGCAAAATGCGGTGGTTGATGGCCAGCGTCAGGCCGACTGTCTGCAAGTCTTTGGAAAAGGCTTCCGTTTCAAATGAATCTTTTTTAATACGGACGGAAAATTTTTCCACTTTGTCCACAAACGGCAATTTAAAATGCAGCCCTTCGCCATACGCCCCGACAATTTTGCCAAAGCGCAGTTTTACCGCGGCACTGCCGGCGGAAACGGTAAAGAACGATTCAAACGCACCGACGGCCAGCACCAAAATGACCAGCGGCAGTGCGATTTTTTTCCAGTTTAGTGAAATAGGGGTGATGTTTCTCATTTTTTCTCCTCATTATTTCCCGTCGGGAAGACGGATATGGTTATATTATACAGAAATTTTTCCGCTTACTGCGGCCACGCGCCGGGGCAGGTGCAAACATACGCCGCCGTCTGCACAGCCTGGCGGTGTGCGTCCGCCAGCGTTTGGCCCTGCAGCAACGCCGTGATAAAGGAACCGGTAAAAGCGTCTCCGGCTCCTACCGTATCCGCTACCTGGACGACAGGCGTCTCCAGGTGCGACACGCCATTTGGCGTATAAATTTCGCTGTAGCGGGCGCCAGCTGTTAAAATCACCCACCTCAGCCCATACCGCGCCAGCAACGCGCGGCATATGCCCGCCAAATCCGCTGTCCCCGCCGCCGAAATACCCGCCAGCGGCGCCAGCACGCGGGCTTCTTCGTCATTTAATTTAAGGGCGTTACAGCGGGGCAGCAAGTCCTCCAGCAACGCTTGGGAATAATACGGAGCCCGCAAATTGACATCCAACACTTTCAGCGCCTGCGGCTGCATTTGGGCCAGCAAACACTGCAGGGTATGCCGCGTGTCGGGCGAGCGGAAAGCCAGCGTGCCAAAGCACGCCGCATCGGCCTGCGCTATCCGCCGGGCGGCCTCCTTTGTCAAAGGCATGTGGTCCCACGCACTGTTCTCTACAATCCGGTAAGAGGGAACCCCATTTTGAAGCATTACCTCCACCCGCCCGGTGGGATACGAAACCGGAGAAAGCTCCCCTTCCACTCCGTGCGCCCGGAGCGCAACGGTGAGTTCCTGCCCTTCGCAGTCGGCGCCTACGGCGCTGATTAAACAACCCCGGGCTCCCTGCCGGCATGCATGATACACCACATTGGCGGGGGCGCCTCCCGGGCGTTTTTGACTGGGGAAAACATCCCACAGCACTTCGCCCAACCCTACTACCACCGGTTGTTTGTCCATATCGTTTCTCCTATAGCAAAAAGCCCCACACCAAGGCGGGGCTTTTTCAAAACAACGCATTACATATGTCGCTTTTTCACTTTCATCCGAGCGATGGCCTGCTTGATTTCAATCTCCGCGAGTTCAAAATCAATATCGGCGTCCTTGCGGGAGAGGGATTCTTTGGCGGCTTTGATTTTTTGTCTTTCGGCTTCCTCGTCAATTTCATCGGCAAGGGCCGCTCCCTCGGCAAACACGTTTACTACATCGTTTAGCACTTCCACAAACCCGCCCAGTGCGGCGAATTCTTCTTCCTTCCCGTCCTTTTTATAACGCAAGGAACCCATACCCAGCTGCACAATCGTTTTGACGTGCCCGGGCAAAATGCCCATTTCCCCCAACAAAGCAGGCAGAATAACCATATCCACCTGCAAGTTGGAGATGAGCTGTTTTTCCGGCGTAATTAGGTTTAGGGTCAGTTGTTTGGACATAGCTTACTCTTTGTCTTTGACTTTTTCGTAATTCGCCAGGACGTCTTCTATGCCGCCGCACATATAGAAGCAGGATTCCGGGATATGGTCGTATTCGCCGGCCACAATGCCTTTGAAGGCTTTAATTGTGTCGGCCAATTTGACGTATTTGCCCGGGTGCCCGGTAAACTGTTCCGCCACCGAGAACGGCTGCGAGAGGAATTTTTGAATTCTTCTGGCGCGGGCCACGGTTTTCTTGTCGTCGTCGGACAGTTCGTCCATACCCAAAATGGCGATAATATCCTGCAAGTCTTTGTATTTCTGCAAGACGCGGCGCACGCTCTGGGCCACGTTATAGTGTTCCTCGCCAATGATGCGCGGGTCCAAAATGCGGGACGTGGAATCCAGCGGGTCCACCGCCGGGTAAATACCCAAGCTGGCAATTTGGCGCGACAGCACAGACGTAGAATCCAAGTGCGTAAAGGTTGCCGCCACACCGGGGTCGGTCAAGTCGTCCGCGGGCACGTACACGGCCTGAATGGAGGTAATAGCGCCTTTTTTGGTGGACGTAATACGTTCCTGCAGGTTGCCGATTTCGGTGTTAAGCGTAGGCTGGTAACCCACTGCCGAAGGCATACGGCCCAAGAGGGCGGACACTTCGGAGTTGGCCAGCACAAAGCGGAAAATGTTATCCAAGAACAATAGCACGTCCTGCCCTTTTACGTCGCGGAAGTATTCCGCCTGCGTTAACGCGGTCAACGCCACTTTGGCGCGGGCGCCTGGCGGTTCGTTCATCTGTCCATAGACCAGCACCGTTTTATCCAGCACGGAGCTGCCGTCGGACAATTTGGATTCGGTCATTTCCAGCATCAAATCGTTTCCTTCGCGGCTTCTTTCCCCTACGCCGCCGAAGACGGAGCTGCCGTGGTGTTCGCGCGCCACGTTGTTAATAAGCTCCATAATCAGCACCGTTTTGCCTACGCCGGCGCCGCCGAACAGACCCACTTTTCCGCCCTTCATATACGGGGCGATAAGGTCAATCACTTTAATACCCGTTTCAAAAATTTCCGGGGTCGGGTTTTGGTCCTCCAAAGAGGGCGGGTTGCGGTGGATGGGCATATGCATATCGGTTTGGATATCGCCTTTATGGTCCTGGGGTTTGCCCAGCACGTTCATCAAGCGGCCCAAGCAGGCTTCGCCCACCGGTACGGAGAGCGGGCCTTCTGTATCCACGGCTGTTGCGCCGCGCTGTAACCCGTCGGTGCTTTCCAGCGACACGCAGCGCACAATCCCGTCGCCCATTTGTTGGGCCACTTCGGCTACGATTTTTTTGCCGCCGTCCATTTCAATTTCAATGGCGTTTTCAATGGCGGGGAGGTGATCCTGTTCAAACTGAACGTCCACCGCCGCACCGATGATCTGAATTACTTTTCCAGTCTTCATATCGTTTCCTGTAATATAGATTAATTGTTCAGAGCTTCCGCCCCGTTGACAATGTCCAAAATTTCGTTGGTAATGCCGGCTTGACGCACTTTATTGAGTTTTACCCCCAGCGCGGTAACCAATTCGCCGGCGTTTTTGCTGGCCGCGTCCATCGCGTTCATCGTAGCCGCCAGGTTGGCCGCCTGCGATTCCAGCAAAAAGCGGTACATATTCGCTTTTACCAAACGCGGCACCAACAGTTTAAAAATTTCCAGCATGCCGGGTTCAAACAGAAAATCACTTTCTTCCTTTTGGTTGGGTATGGCTTCAAAATCAAAAGGAAGGAGGTTCATTTCCACCAAATTTTGGCTGGCCAGCGATTTAAAATCGTTATAAATCAACGTTACGCGGCCCAATTTCTGCTCAAAATACGTTTTAAGCACCGCATTGCCCAATAGTTCCGCATGGGCATACGATACTTTCGGGAAAATCCCCACGCTTTCGTACACCAAGTGCAGGTTGGGCATTTTTAAGCGCGCCAAAAAATCCCGCCCCTTTTTGCCAATAGCAAAGAGAAAAATTTCTTTCTCTTTGTGTTCTTTCAAAAAGTGCAGCACGCTGCGCAAAATCACGGCGTTAAACGAACCCGCCAAGCCTTTGTCGCCGGTAATCACCACCAGGCCGATTTTGTTCGGATCCCCGGTTTTGTTGGCAAAGAACCGCCCGGCCCAGCTTTCCCCTTCGTCGGGTTGAGGCAGGGCCAGGATGTCCTGTTTTAAATCATCCACCATTTCCAACATCTTTTTGGCGAACGGGCGGGCGGCTTCCATCGCTTCCTGCGCGCGGCGGATGCGGGCGCTGGAGATCATCTTCATCGTCTGCATAATCTGC
Source organism: uncultured bacterium (assembly GCA_949297775.1). Lineage (GTDB taxonomy): Bacteria > Elusimicrobiota > Elusimicrobia > Elusimicrobiales > Elusimicrobiaceae > Avelusimicrobium. Next base: position 105,784 of record CASFTM010000001.1, on the reverse strand, counting down.
TGCGTGGATTTGATGGCTTTGATGTTTTGCCGTATGTCCCTAAGTGATTCCATGGAATAATCCTATTTCTGGTTGCGGCCTTCCAAGATGGACACATAGTCGGCGATGCCGGCTTCCAGCGAATAATCCGGTTCGTAGCCGAGTTTTTCCTTCGCCAGCGTCATATCCGCCTGTGTTTTAAGCTGGAAGAACGGATACGGGTTATCAATGTATTCGGGTTCCAGGTGGGTGCCCAGTTCTTTGTTTAAGCACGCAATGATGGCATTATAGTCGCGCGGAATGCCGGTGGCGGCGTTGTAGACGCCGGTTTCCTTGCCGTTATTGAGCGCGCACAGGTTGATTTTGACGATGTCTTTGACATACACAAAATCGCGCTGTTGTTCGCCATATTTAAATACGCGCGGGCGCTGGCCGGCTTTCATCTGGTTGTACAGCTGGTACACCATGCTGGCCATTTTGCCCTTAAAGTATTCGCCCGGGCCGTACACGTTGAAGTAGCGCAGGCCGATAATGGTCATATCGTTATTGTCTTCCGCAAACTGGCGGGCGACGTTATCCATAATCACCTTGGAAAAACCGTATACGTTTTCCGGGTGCGTGGGCTGCGTTTCCACATTGGGCACGGGGCCGTTGCCGTAGGTGGCGGCGGAAGAAGCGTAAATCACTTTTTTAATATCGTTTTCCGCCGCAAAGTTCAGCAGGTTTTTGAACGCTTCCACATTTTGTTCCATCATGGCTTTTTGGTCCATAACGGTGGTATCGGTAATGGCGGCCTCGTGGAAAATGGCGTCAAAATACATATCCGTGGGCATATATTCAAACAGGTCCGCGGTAATGACGTCGCCTTTAAAGCCGATTAAGTTTTTGAAATGTCCGTTTTTGGAAAAATCATCCAGTACGGTCACTTCGTGGCCTTGGGCTTCCAGGGTTTTGGCAATGTTGCTGCCGATGAACCCGGCGCCGCCGGTAACCAAATATTTTTTCTTCGTTTTAGCGTCCATTTAGTTCTCCTGTTTGGCAGGTTTGAAAACCGTTTTAAACTCGTCTAACGCACTGACGATTTTTTCTTCCACTTCTTTCGTCAGTTCATTGGATTGGTTCAGCACATCCAACACATCCGTGCGTTTGGCGCGGGCAAAAGCCAACAGCTGTTTTTCGTATTCCAGCACATCGGCAACTTCCACTTCGTCCAAATACCCGTGTACGCCGGCGTAGAGCACCAGCACTTCTTCGCCTACTTTCAGCGGAGCGTATTGGTTCTGTTTTAACAGTTCCGTCATGCGTTTCCCGCGGGCGATTTGACGCTGGGATTCTTTATCCAATTCCGAACCGAACTGGGCAAAGCCCGCCAGTTCCTGATACTGGGACAAGTCAATACGCAGGGTACCGGCCACTTTGCGCATGGTTTTGCGCTGGGCCGAACCGCCCACGCGCGATACGGACAGACCAACGTTAATAGCCGGTTTGATACCGCTTAGGAAAAGGCTGCTTTCCAGGTAAATCTGCCCGTCGGTAATGGAGATGACGTTCGTCGGAATATAGGCGGAAACGTCGTTGGCCTGCGTTTCAATAATAGGCAGGGCGGTTAACGACCCGCCGCCGTTTTCGTTAGACAGTTTGCAGGCGCGTTCCAACAGTCTGGAGTGCAAATAGAATACGTCGCCGGGGTACGCTTCGCGGCCTGGCGGACGGCGCAGCAGCAAGGACATCTGGCGGTACGCCTGGGCGTGCTTGGAAAGATCGTCGTACACGATCAACACGTCTTTGCCCTGCCACATAAAATATTCGCCAATGGCGCAGCCCGCATACGGGGCAATGTACAAAAGGGAAGCCGGGTCCGAAGCGGTGGCGGACACGACAATGGTGTAATCCATCGCCCCGAAATCGGTCAGCGTTTTGACGACCTGCGCCACCGTGCTCTGCTTTTGCCCCACGGCTACGTAAATGCAGATGCAGCGTTCGGAAGCGGGGATGTTCTTTTGGTTAATAATGGCGTCCACCGCGATAGCGGTTTTACCGGTTTGGCGGTCGCCGATAATCAGCTCGCGCTGTCCTTTGCCGATCGGCACCATCGCGTCAATGGCTTTGATACCGGTTTGCAGCGGCTGTTTGACGGGCTGGCGGTCAATAATGCCGGGGGCTACAATGTCCAGCGGCATTACTTTATCGGTTTTGATCGCTCCTTTGCCGTCCAGGGCGTTGCCCAGCGGGTCCACCACGCGGCCGATCATATCCGCGCCGACGGGGATGCTGATTACTTCGCCGGTGCGTTTGACGGTGTCGCCTTCGTGCACCAGGTGGTCCGGCCCCATAAGCACGCAGCCTACGTTGTCGTATTCCAGGTTCAGCGCCATACCTTTCACGCCGTTTCCGAAATCCACCAGTTCCGAAGCCTTGACGTTGTTCAAGCCGTGCACGCGGGCAATACCGTCGCCCACCTGGATGACGGTGCCCACTTCGCTTACGTCGGCCGAAGTGTCAAAATGCTCAATTTTTTCTTTGATGATATTGGTTATTTCTTCTGGTCTGATTGCCATATTGCTACCGTATTAATGTGTCAATTCTTCCTGCAGTTTGGCTAAACGCCCCTGCAGGCTGCCGTCTATCAGTTCGCCCCGGCAGCGGATTTTAAGCCCGCCCAACAGCGCGGGATCCACCGTAAAAACCGCTTCCACCCGTCCGCCGTAGCGCGACGAAAGGGCCTCTTGCGTTTCTTTTTGCTGCGCGGCGCTTAACGCGCGGGCCGATACAACCTCCGCCCGCACAATGCCCAGCCGGTTATCCAACAATTCCCCCACCCGGCGGGTAACAGCATCCAAAAGCGCGTACCGTTTGGCGTCAATCAACAGTTCCACAAACGACGCCGTTTCCGGCGCGTGTTGTAAAGCCGCGCGGACGGTTTGCTTTTTTTGCTGCGTCATCACACGCGGGCTGGTCATATAGCCGCGCACGGCATCCAACGCCCGGGCGGCGGCGCGCAAATCTTCCGCGCGGCGCACGGCCTGTTCGTCTGTTTGGCTTAACCCGTCGTAAGCGGCGGCGTAACGCTGCACCGCTATTCTGTCTGAACTGTTCATATCGTTACTTCGCTTTAATTTCTTGTAAAACGCGGTCCACTACCTGTTTGGCGGATTCTTCGCTCATTTGCTGCTGCACCACTTTGGAGGCAGCCAGTACCGCCGTACGCGCAATTTCGCCGCGTACATCGGCCAAAGCTTTGTTCTTTTCCGCCTCAATCTGCGTTTTGGCTTGTTCCAGCAGCCGTTCGGATTGCTCCTTGGCGGCGGACAGGATTTGTTCTTTCTGCGTTTCGCCCAATTTTACGGCTTCCGCCATCCGTTTGGCGGCTTCGTCCGAAATTTGGGCCAGTTTCGCGTCCAATTCGCGTTTGAGTGTTTCCGCGGCGGCGCGGGCGTCCTGCGCCTGCTGTTTGTCATCGGCTATTTGCTTTTCGCGCTGTTCCAACGCGCCAATAATGCGGTTCCACGCAAATTTTTTAAGCAAATACACCAACAGCAGAAAGTTGCAGATGGTCAGTACGAGCACGCCGTAGTCCGGCTTTAACAAATTCTCCATAGTGCACTTCCCGGCGGATTATTTGAGTACCAGCGTCAGCAGGCAGATGACCAGACCCAACATGGCGGCCCCTTCCAACAACGCGGCAATAATAATCATCGTGGAGCGCAAATCGGAACCGGCTTCCGGCTGACGGGCCGTACCTTCCAACGCGGCGTTACCGATTTTGCCCAACCCAAGACCCGCACCAATTACGGTGAGTCCCGCGCCGATACCGGCGGCGATGTATTTCAGTGCTACGAGTTCCATATATTCTTCTCCTTTTGGGGAAATCCCCATTTTTGATAGATTTTTAAATTAATGCGTGTGAATGACCGAGCCCGCAAAAATGCTGGTTAAAAGCGTAAACACATACGCCTGCAAAAACGCCACCAACAATTCCAGACACGTCATAAACAGTTCCAGCGCCATCGCCGGCAAAAAGGCCCCGGCGCCGGCGGCAATATGCATTTGCCCGACAATAAAAATAATCAGCAGCAAACAAATCAGCACCATATGCCCCGAAAGCATATTGGCAAACAAACGGATAGCCAGCACGCACACTTTAATAATTAAACTCAATACTTCCAGCGGGAACAACAGCGGCACCAGCCACCCCGGCGTGCCGGAAGGGACAAAGCCTTTCAAAAAGCCGACAAACCCGTGGAATTTAAGCCCACAATATAAAATAAGCCCGCCGGAGCATAAAGCCAGTGCGGCGGTAACGGAAATATTGGCGGTGGCGGTTTTCATATTGGGAATCAGCCCCACCAGCGCGCAACATAGCACAAACAAAAACAGCGTGCAGAAATACGGCAGGAAGCGGCGGCCTTCTTCACCCATATTCGGCAGTACCATACCGTCACGGATAAAAGCTACGTATTCTTCTGTCAAAGTAGTCAGCAAGCGGCCTGCCCGGCTTTGCCGCCCCAATGATATCCAATACAACCCCAGCAACAGCACAAGGCTTACGGCAAAGAGCGTAACGGTGTGCGTAGTAATCGGAAGACGAAACCCGCCGAGGGTAACCCCCCAGTCGTGGTCTAAAATATGATGAGAAATAATTTCAACGACGTCCATCTTTTTTTTCTGCCTTTTGTAAATTGGCGTTTTCCCGCGCCATTTGTTTGGCGGCCCGCAGAATTTGGTAAAACCCCAATCCAAACCCGGCCACCGCACCCACAATAATGCCCCACGGGAATGACCCCAGTTTTTTATCCATCCAATACCCGGCCCATACGCACAGAATTTCCGAAACGGCAAATTCCAAACCTAAGGTGGTAATCTGCAAATGGTCCTGTTTGCTGAACGGTCCCAACGCCATAAATTCCCCGGTTTTCTACCGAGCGGTAAATATATTTATATTATAAAAAACTTTCAACAAAAAAGCTATTCTTTTTGTCTTTCTTTTATTGTATTAAATCTAAAGCGGTACGTGGAAACTTTTCCAATAAAAACCATACACCAAATGCCGTTCTGCAACACGGCGCCGGTTATACCTTCTGCAAAAAAACAGCCGGGCCTTGTGTGCGCCCGGCAATTGAAAGCCTATTACTAACAAAAACGCCCCCGCTGGAAAGCGGGGGGCTGTAACGTTATACCGTATAGGTAAAAATTTTACTTTCGTACGGTTTTAGCTGCAGCTCGTAGCCTTGCGCAAGCATTTCCGGCGTAACGGTAATTTGCTCGCCGGTCAATTCTTCTTTCACTTGGCTGCCCGGGCCGTAGACGCCCTTCATAGATAAGCGCCCTTTCGCCGGGGCATTGCTGTAGTTAATCACAATCATCTTGCCCGTATTGCGTTGTTTCCACTGCCAGGCCAAAATATTGCGATGCGAACCATCCCCCATCGCCGCCGGAGCGACATCCCGCAGGGACCATTGTCCCCCGTGGAAAGCCGGGTCGGATGCGATGTGCAGCAGTTTTTCGTAATACGCGGCTACTTCTTTATTGGTTTGGAAATCGTCCTTAATGTACTGGATAGGCATCCGTTCCGGGCGGCCCAGCAATTGGAACAGATGAAACATTCGCGCGCCCGGCAGAGTGGCGATAATAGTGCTGGCGGCAAGGGATTTTTCCTTTCCAAACGCCTTTAAGCTTTCTTCCTCATCGTGGTTAGCGGTAAAGCGGATGGAACGCATTTGGAACAGATGTTCCGCCCCCAGGTGGCCTTTGATGTTTTCCGGGTTGGAAAAGCGCAAACGGTCGTACAATACTTTATCGTACGTATAGTCAAACCCCATTTCCTGGATGTCCCATTCCAAGCCCCAATACACTTCGGCGATAAAAATAAATTCGGGGTGTTTTTCGTGCACGGCGGTTAAGGCTTGGTGCCAAAATTCTTCTTTGGGCAAATTCCCGCCGATAAATTCCCACCACGTATCGCGCTGGACTTTATTTAAGGACAGCATCGCCATATCGCAGCGTACTCCGTCGCACATCTCGGCTACGTGCAGCAAATTGGCAAGCATAAATTCGCGCGTTTTGGGGTTAAAATAGTTCAGTTGGGCGGTGTCCGTCCACGGAGCAAAATAAGGGTCCCTCCCGTAAGCAATATACACCCCTTGCGCGTTTTTAAAAAACCAGTCTTTGTGGGCGGAAGGTTCTTGCGTGCCGGTGTTAATGTACAAATCCGGGTCCGAGGTAACCGTCGGGCTGTCTATAGCGGTATGGTTGCCGACAAAATCTAACAGCAGCTGAATACCCAGACCGTTGAGTTTGGCGCGCAAAGCCGCCAAGGCGGCGTTCCCGCCCAAAGAATCATCCACTTCGTATTCGTATACCGCATACGGAGAGGCCGTAATGTCTTCCGGTTTAAAATCGGGTTTAATGGCGCGGATTTGGGCCTGAATTTCCGTGTTTTCACGCGCGATTTGCTCGGCGGCCGGGCTTAATTTCCACACCCCCATGAACCAAATGGCATCAAATCCGGCTTTTTTTGCCTGATGCCAATATTCATCCGGTACATCACCTAAAGTAACCGGACGCCCCAAACGCGCTTCCAGGCGTTTAATCCAGGAACGCGTATTAATTTCCAAAATGTGCGGATTTGTCCTCATAAAAAATTTTCCCCTATTCTTTTTATAGCACTTTCGGGAGCGGTTGTAAACCTTTTTTTACCGCACGGTAACTTACCGGGCTTTTCCACGCTGGACACCTGGAAAAGCATATAAAAAACTTCCGCCCCCAAACAGGGGCGGAAGTAAAACAAGCCGGAAGATGCCGCCGTTATTTAGCGGATTCCTCGTTTGCGTCGTCCGATTCGTCTTTGACGACCGGCGCAATGCGGGCGATTTTATCGCCGGGTTCCATCTTCGCCAGCGTGACGCCTTGGGCGTTGCGGCTGACGGAACGGATATCGGCGCAGCGGACGCGGATAGTCATCCCTTTTTCGGTTACGATCATCAGGTCCTTGCTTTCGTCCACCAATTTAATACCGACCACCGAACCGTTGCGCGCGCTGGTTTTGATGGTAATCACACCCATACCGCCGCGGTTCTGGCGTTTGTATTCGCTAAATTCCGTGCGTTTGCCGAAGCCGTTTTCGCACACGGACAGCACATCGGGCTGCGGTTCGTCGTTCGGGGCGTGTTCCATACCCACTACGACGTCGCCTTGCGCCAAATTGATGGCGCGCACGCCCTTAGCCGGGCGGCCCATGCAGCGCACCTGGTTTTCGTCAAACCGGATGGATTTGCCGTTCTTGGTGGCTACGATAATATCGGATTTGCCGTGCGTGGTCTGTACGCCCACCAGCACGTCGCCTTCTTCCAGGCCGATGGCGATGATACCCGTGCGGCGGATGTTGGCAAATTCCGCCAATTCCACGCGTTTAATGCTGCCGTAGCGGGTGCACATCGTCAGGTACGTGTTTTCGCAGTGTTTGGGGTTGAATTCCTCAATCGCCACGGCAGACGTTACCTTTTCTTCACCCGTCAGCTGCAGCAGGTTCACAATCGCCTTGCCTTTGGACATACGATTGCCTTCGGGGATTTCAAACGCGCGCAGGGCAAATACACGTCCGCGGTTGGTGAACATCAAAATCGTCGCGTGCGAAGAAGTAATGAACAGGTGTTCCATAAAATCTTCTTCTTTCGTTTTGCTGCCGATAATGCCCTTTCCGCCGCGGTTCTGGCTCTTGTAGGTGGAAAGCGGAATACGTTTGGCATAGCCGTCGTTGGAAATGGTAATGACGACGTCTTCTTTTTCAATCAAATCTTCCATAGAGAAGTCCGTCACGTCGGGGCCGATTTCCGTGCGGCGCGCATCGCCGTAGTCTTTTTTCAGTTCCTGGAGTTCTTCCACAATGATATCCAGGATTTTTTGCGGATTTCCCAAAATATCCTGCAAATCGGCAATCAATTTAAGCAAATCTTTGCGTTCGTTTTCAATCGCCAGTGCGGACAGTTGGGTCAGCTGGTGCAGGCGCATATCCAAAATAGCCTGGGCCTGTACTTCCGAAAGCGTAAAGCGCGCCATTAAGGTAAACTTGGCTTCCGTCGGGTCCTTGGCTTTGCGGATAATGGCGACCACTTCGTCCATATTGGCAATGGCTACCAGCAAGCCGTTTAACACGTGTTCGCGTTTCTGGGCTTTGTTTAAATCAAATTTGGTGCGGTTGGTGATGATTTCCTGGCGGTGCTTTACATATGCCTTCATCACTTCTTTCAGCGAAAGCACGCGCGGGCGTCCGTCCACGATCGCCAGCATATTGACGGGGAAAGACGTCTGCAGCTGGGTGTGTTTGAACAAATGGTTCAGCACCACTTGGGCGTTGCCGTCGCGTTTGACTTCAATTACCAGCCGCATGCCGCGCCGGTCCGACTCGTCGCGGATATCGGAAATATCGGTTACTTTTTTATCGCGCACCAGGCCTACAATGCTTTCAATCAGCGCCGTTTTGTTTACCTGATACGGAATGGCGGTAACGATGATGGCCTCGCGTCCGTTCTTGCGTTGTTCAATTTCGGTTTTGGCTTGTACTTTGACGCTGCCGTGGCCCGTTTCAAAATATTCGTAAATGCCTTTGGTGCCGCGGATGATGGCGCCCGTCGGGAAATCGGGCCCTTTGATGATTTTCATCATTTCCTTGGTGGAAATATCCGGGTTTTGAATGTAGGCGATAATCCCGTCGCACACTTCGCCCAGGTTATGGGTGGGAATGTTAGTGGCCATACCGACGGCGATACCGGAAGAACCGTTAACCAAGAGCGCGGGCAGTTTGGCCGGCAATACGGAAGGTTCCATCAAAGATCCGTCGTAGTTGGGGATCATTTTGACGGTATCTTTGTCCAAATCGCCCAGCATTTCTTCGGAAATGCGCTGCAAGCGGCATTCGGTGTAACGCATAGCGGCGGCGGAGTCGCCGTCAATGGAGCCAAAGTTGCCCTGCCCGTCAATTAAAGGTTTACGCAGGGAGAAATCCTGCACCATACGCACCAGCGTATCGTACACGGCGCTGTCGCCGTGCGGGTGGTATTTACCTAATACATCCCCCACCACACGGGCGGATTTTTTGTAGGGTTTATTGTACTTTAACCCCATTTCGTTCATAGAGTACAGCACGCGGCGGTGCACCGGTTTTAAACCGTCGCGCACGTCGGGCAGCGCGCGCCCGACGATAACGCTCATCGCGTAGTCAATGTAATACGAGCGCATTTCGCCCGCGATGTCGCGCTGTTGGATATTGCCAAACAAGTCCACATTGGTATTTTGGTCTTGCGGCGGATTGGTTAATTCTTCACTCATTACAAATATCTCCTGTTACGGATAAATCGTTGCCGGGCGGCGTTTCAGCTCCGCCCGGCGGAAATTAAATATCCAAGTTCTTCACTTCCAGCGCGTGCGATTGGATGAAATCGCGGCGCGGTTCCACACGGTCGCCCATGAGCATCGTGAACGCCTGTTCGGTGTCGGTGGCATCGTTGATTTTTACCTGGATTAATTTGCGTTTAGCCGGATCCATAGTGGTTTCCCACAGTTGTTCGGGGTTCATTTCCCCTAACCCTTTGTAGCGCTGGATCGTAGCGCCGGCGGAAGCGGCTTCCTTCACCGCGTGCAGCAGTTCCGCCAAGCTGTAGACGAGTGCATCTGTTTTGCCGTTGTTGACTTTAAACAGCGGATTGACGCGGTCCTTTTCGCTCTGGATGACGGGATACTGCGCAAAGGTGAAGCCAAAGGCTTCCATTTTCTTTTCGTCGGCTAACAATTTTCCAAATTCAAACAGGCTCTGGTGCTCGGGGATCAGGCTGTCGTTGCTGATGGCAGCCACGTCCACGCCGTCGGCGGCCAGTTCTTCGCGTTTTTCCTGCATATACTGGTCTTCGTATTCGCGGTATTCCTGTTCCGTGTAAAAATAGCGGAAACCGCCGCTTTTAAGCGGGATACGGTACACGGGCACTTTCCCCTCCGCCAAGAAAGCCATAAAGTCGGAAAGCGTAATGTTTTTCACTTCCAGCTTGGCTAAAATATCTTCCACATCGCGCAGAATTTTAAGCAAATCGCTCAACTGTTCGGCGCTTAATGCTTCGTTCTTCTTCATATCGGTTACGGTAACCGTCGCCAAGCCTTCTTTCATCAGCCACTGCTGCATTTGGTCTTCCGTCTGCAAATACTGTTCCATTTTGCCTTTTTTGACTTTATAAAGCGGCGGCTGGGCCAAGTAAATATGTCCGCCCTCAATCAGCGGTTTTAACTGGCGGTAGAAGAACGTCAAAAGCAAGGTAGAAATATGCTGTCCGTCTACATCGGCATCAGCCATCAAAATAATTTTATGGTAGCGCAGTTTGGAAATATCAAACCCGCCTTCGCCTTCGCCCACGCCGGTCCCGACGGCGGCGATTAAGTCGCGCACGGTATCGCTGGAGAGAATTTTAACGAGCGGGGCTTTTTCCACGTTCAAAATTTTACCGCGCAGCGGCAAAATAGCCTGGAATACGCGATCGCGCCCCTGTTTGGCGGAACCGCCGGCGGAGTCCCCTTCTACGAGGAACAGTTCGCACTTAGAAGAATCGCGTTCCTGGCAGTCGGCCAATTTGCCAGGCAGTCCCCCTCCTTCCAGCGCGCCTTTGCGGCGGGTTAAATCGCGCGCTTTGCGCGCCGCTTCACGCGCCACGGCGGCGCCGACGCATTTTTCGCAAATGGCACGGGCTGTTTTGGGGTTTTCTTCAAAGAAGGTAGCCAGCGTATCGCTCACTACGGAACGCACAATGCCTTCCACTTCCGAGTTGCCCAGTTTGGTTTTGGTCTGCCCTTCAAACTGCGGGTGCGGAATTTTAACGGAAAGCACAGCCGTCAAACCTTCTTTAATATCGTCGCCGGTAACGGAAACGTCTTTATGTTTGGAAATGTTGTTGTTTTTAATGTATTCGTTGATAATACGCGTCAGCGAGCTGCGGAAACCGCTTAAGTGCGTACCGCCTTCCACCGTGTGAATGTTGTTCACAAACGAAAACACATTTTCAGAATAGCTTTCGTTATATTGGATGGCAAACGAAATGTAATTATCGCCTACTTCTTTGGTTAAGTAGATAGGTTCGGGGTTGATAACGGTTTTATTGGTATTTAAGTATTTAACAAATTGGGCAATACCGCCTTCAAAATGGAAGGTAACCGTTTGATTGTCTTCTTTGCGTTCATCGGTGTAGATGATTTTTACACCCGCATTCAAAAATGCCAGTTCGCGCAGGCGGTTGGCAATCGTTTCGGACGAAAAAACCAACTCGCCAAAAATTTCTTTATCGGCGTGGAAGGTTACTTTGGTACCGTGTTCGTCGGTATCACCGATGATTTTAACCGGTTCTTCCGGCTTGCCGCGGTGATAGCGCTGGAAATGAATATGCCCGTTGCGGCGAACTTCCACTTCCATCGTTTCAGACAAGGCGTTCACGCACGACACGCCCACCCCGTGCAAACCGCCGGACACTTTATAAGCGCCGCTGTCAAACTTACCGCCGGCGTGCAGAACAGTCATTACCACTTCCAGGGCGGACTTGTTGCGAAGTTTGGCGTCTTTGGCGTTTTTCATCAAATCCACCGGGATACCGCGCCCGTCGTCCTGGATGGAGCAGGTCATATCGTCTTTAATCGTAACGGTAATCGTGGTTGCGCCGCCGGCCAAAATTTCGTCCACGGAGTTATCCACCACTTCGTACACCAAATGGTGCAGCCCGGGCAGCCCCGTAGAACCGATATACATAGCAGGGCGTTTGCGTACCGCTTCCAACCCTTCTAAAACGGTAATTTTGGAAGAATCGTAATCCTTCTCTTTCTGTTCTTCAGTCATGCAAAACTCCTTAATCAAACTACTGGATTTCTATTTTGGAAATCCACGGTTTTTCAAAATGTTTATTTAATTCCGTAATTAACTGCTGCCGCCGGGCAACCAATTCATTTTTTGCCACGGCTGCTTTTACCTGTACGTACAAGGTGTCGTCCTTAACGGCCTGCAGCACCCAAAAACGACTTTTGTTGCCAATCAGCTGGTTCCACACGTGGTCCAAAATCATCAGCCGGTTTAAACGGCGGGTGAGTTTGTTATACCCGTTTTCCAGTTCCTGGGTGGAACGCCATATCTTTTTAGGCGGCTGGCCGAATTTCATTACGCTCTCAGCGGCAACATTACGTATTTAAAAGTGCTATCCCCCACCGGTTCCACCAATACCGGCTGGGAAGTATTCACAAACGCAAAAGATACCTTTTCCGAAGAAATATTTTTTAATACATCAATAATATGCTGCGGGTTGAAGGCGGCTTCAAAGGTTTCCTGTGTATATTCCACCGGCAGTTCGTCGGTAAAATCCATATTCTGAGAATTGGAAGAAACCGTCAGCGTATTGTTTTCAAGCTTATATTTCACCACGCTGCCAAATTCCCCCGCGCACAAAGCGGCCCGGCGGGTAGAAGCCAAAAGCTCTTTGGAGAATACTTCAAACCCGATGTTCTTTTTCGTCGGGATGACTTGGTTGTAGTTGGGGAAATTTCCTTCAATCAACCGAGAAATAAAGGTTGTTTCGTTCATCATAAAGCTGACTTGGTTGGACGCTACATTCACTTCAATTTTACTGTCTTTGCCGGGTTTGGCAATGGTAATATAGCGGCACAGCTCCGTTAGTACTTTGGTAGGAATGATGATTTTAAATTCTTTGCTTCCGGGCAACGCCTCGTGCGTAGCCATGGCCAAGCGTCCGCCGTCGGTCGCCACGATTTCAAACTTTTCCGCCGTATTGTTCCACAGCAAGCCGTTTAAAATATAGCGGGTTTCCTGGGTGGAAGCGGAAAAAGCGGTTTTTTCAATCATTTGCTGCAACAGGAGCGGATCCAACGCTACACTGTTGGCGCGTTCCACTTCGGGGATGGCGGGATATTCGGACTTGGGGGTACCAATCACCCAAAATTTACTCTTGCCGGATTTGATATGAAATTTATTGTTTTCATCACTGTAAAGATTGATTTCTTTGTCGTCGGATAAGTTTTTGATGATATCCGAAAATTCTTTCATCGGTACGGTAATGCTGCCTTCTTCTTCCACTTCGGCGTTTACGTAGTGGACGGTAGCCATTTCCATATCGGTGCGGACAAGTTTTAACTTACCGTTCTCTGCTTCCATTAAAAAGTTGTGCAAAATCGGAAGCGTGGTCCGGGATGATACGCCCGAAGAAACAATCTGAATGCCTTCCAAAAGGGTGGCTTTAGTAATATTTATTTTCATATCTTAATCTCTATTTATATGTCCTGTTTATTGTGTGGATAATGTTTCTTTCCCTATACAGCCTAATATCGGGAGTTGTGCATAAACTGCTTTTTTTGTCCACATTTTCCACCGCAAAAAATTTTATCCGCTTTTTCTTTTTTTTATAAACGGGTTATCCACCGTTTTTTATTTTTTATCCACAGCCTTAATATCCAAAATAATTTGGTTGATTTCTGCCGCGAAAAATGGATCGGCTTCCACTTTGTCTTTTACCACATCCCGCGCGTGGACGACGGTGCTGTGGTCGCGGTTGAATTCCCGCCCGATTTCCGGCAGGGATAAATCCGTCAGTTCCGTGGTTAAATACATGGCAATTTGGCGCGGCCAGGCTATAGACTGGGTTTTGCGTTTGGAATTAAAATCTTCCATTTTAATATTAAAGTGTTTGCCTACAATCTTTTTTATGGAATTAACGTTAATGGATAAATCGTTTTCGTTGGTTAAAATATCCGCCAGCAGTTCTTTGGCAATCGCGATCGTCGGCGTTACGCCATGCATACCGCAGTAAGCCACCAGCCGGAAGAGGGAGCCTTCCAATTCGCGGATATTGGTTTGGATGCCTTCTGCAATAAAGGAAAGGACATCATCGCCGATGTCAAAATTAATAGACTCGCGTTTTTGGCGCAGGATGGCAATACGGGTTTCCAAATTCGGTTTTTTTACTTCGGCGATAATTCCCGACAGCAGCCGCGAGGAAAGACGTTCGTCCAAATCCAGTTGCTGGGGGGTTCGGTCCGAAGACAAAACAATTTGTTTTCGGCTTTCAAACAAGGCGTTGAAGGTATAGAAAAATTCAATTTCGCTGGCGGATTTTCCGGCTACAAACTGGATATCGTCCATTAAAAAACAATCCAGCGAGCGGTATTTTTTGCGGAAACTTTCCGACGATTTGTTTTGCAGCGCTTCAATATATTCGCTGACGAATTCTTCCCCGGACATATACAGCACTTTCGCGTTTGGATTTTCTTTTAAAATCTGGTTTCCAATCGCATGGAGCAAATGGGTTTTGCCCAGCCCGGGGGCGGAATAAATTACCAGCGGGTTGTTTTCGCGGTTACCCAGTTTATGTACCACGGCTTCCGCCGCTTTATAAGCAAAGCGGTTGGAGGGGGATTCAATAAAATTATCAAAGGTATACGAAGAATTTAAGCGCGATAAAAAAGGATTTTTTTTGACGGCCGGCGCCGGGGCGGTATATGCAGGGATGACATCCTGTGCGGAACTGACAGAAGGCGCCGGTTCCTGGGCGGATACTTCGTACAATACGGCAATTTCCGCGCCTAGGTGTTTTAAAAACGCGTCTTTAATAATATGTTCATAGCGTTCCCGGATGGTTTTGCCCCAAAATTGGTTCGGCAGCGAAATAGTTAAGGTGGTCCCGTCATAGGCAAATTGCGCTGGACGGAGCCACATATCGTATGTATCTTTTCCTATAATAGTTTCGATGTCTTGGAAAACGGGAACCAGCTGGGGGTAATTTTGCAAATTGTCCACAATAATGCCGCCATAAAAAGAAGTTTCTTACATAATACTACTTTATGAAAGGTCTGGTCAATGAAAAAAACGTAAATTTGCCTTTAAAATAGCTTAAAATGCGTAATTTTGCGCGTTTTAAAATTTTAGCTATATCCACCTTAATAAAGTGTTAATATGTGTAAAAACAGGGATTTTAGAAAAAAAAGCTTTTTATGTATTTTCGTATCTAGTTACTTTTTGTACTTGTATAACATCTATGCTTCTTTTATAATAAAGAAATTATAAATATGCTATACTTTAATAGGAATAATTATTAATAAGAAAATATGTCTGATAAACGTATTACGATGAACGGGTTGCCTGCCGCCCTCAGCGGGGCCGTATTACAAGTGGGGGATAAAGCACCGGCCTTCCGTTTAGTGGGCAATTCGCTGGAGCCGGTTACATCCGACCGCTTTAGCGGGAAAGTGTGCGTTATTTCCTGTGTGCCGTCGGTGGATACGCCGGTGTGCAGTTTGGAAACCCGCCGGTTTAACCAAGAGGCTTCCAGGCTGCCTAAAGAGGTAGTTATTTTAACCGTCAGCCGGGATTTGCCGTTTGCCCAGGCGCGTTGGTGCGCCGCTAATGGAATTGCAAATATAATCACGGCGTCGGACTATCGCAACTTTGGGTTCGCGCAGGATTATGGTGTATTACTGGAGGATTTGGGATTACTTACCCGGGCTGTGTTTATCGTAGACAAACAAGGTATAATAAGATATATCCAGTTTGTTCCCGAAGTAACCCAGGAACCGGATTATGAGGTGGTTCTGCTGGAAATTAAAAAATGTTTATAGGGAGAAAACTATGACGAAAATCAACGAAATTTATAAATGCTCTGTATGCGGTAATATGGTGGAAATGGTACACGCCGGTGCGGGGGAACTGGTGTGCTGCGGGCAGCCGATGAAATTGCAAAACGCCGGTACGACCGACGGAGCGACGGAAAAACACGTCCCCGTGATTGAAAAAATTGACGGCGGCTACCACGTCAAAGTAGGCAGTGTGGCCCACCCGATGTTGGACGCTCATTATATTGAATGGATTGAATTAATTTGCGCGGAATGCGGCAAAGTGATGCGCAAACACTTAAAGCCCGGCGATGCACCGGAAGCGGTGTTTGAAACAAAAGCAGAAAAAGTGACCGCGCGCGAATATTGCAACTTGCACGGGCTGTGGGAAAAAGAAAATTAATTTTCAGCGCCCTCCGGTGAACGGGGGGCGCGCTTAGCGTAAGAGGAGAATTTAGGTATGATGGAAGCGGTAAAAATTTCAGAACACGTATATTGGGTAGGCGCGATTGATTGGAACATCCGGGATTTCCACGGTTATTCCACCAAACGCGGTACGACGTACAACGCTTATTTGGTGATGGGAGAAAAACCCACCTTAATCGATACCGTAAAGAAAGAATTTTACGGCGAAATGATGGAACGCATCCAAAGCGTGATTGACCCGAAAAAAATTAAAATTATCATTTCCAACCATTCGGAAATGGACCATTCGGGAGCCCTGCCGGAAGCGGTTAACTATATCCAGCCCGATGAAGTATACGTGTCGGATATGGGGTTTAAAGATATTACCGCCCAATTTCACTGTGATTTGAAATTAAAAACCGTTAAAACCGGCGACCGGATTGACGTCGGAGGGGATATGATTTCCTTCGTGGAAGCCCGCATGCTGCACTGGCCGGACAGTATGTTTTCGTATTTGGAAAAAGAAAACGTACTGTTCACCAACGACGTATTCGGCATGCACTACGCCACCGGCAAACTGTTTGACGATGAAAACGAAGAACGGCTGTGGCTCTACGAAGCGGAAAAATATTACGCCAACATCGTGCTTCCGTATTCCGATATTGTGCTGCGCTTTTTAGGGCAAGTGCAAAAAATGGGGCTTTCCCCGCGTATGATTGCGCCGGACCACGGATTTGTATGGCGCAAAGACCCGGCTAAAATTATCAATTTGTATGCCAAATGGGCTTCCCAGGCGCCCAAGAATAAAGCGCTTGTCGTATACGATACGATGTGGGGCAGCACCGAAAAAATGGCTAATTACATTACCGAAGGACTGCGTGCAGGAGGGACGGAAGTTAAAATGCTTTCCATGCATTCCAACCACCGCAGCGACGTAGCGACCGAGCTGTTAGACTCCAGCGCTCTGTTAATCGGTTCGCCGGTGCTCAACAGCCAAATTTTCCCGGCGATGGCCGATGTGCTGTGCTACTTAAAGGGCCTTCGCAAAAAAGGCCTCATTGGGGCGGCGTTCGGCTCATACGGCTGGAACGGTTCGCCGGTGGACGAATTGACCAAAACGCTGGAAAGTATGCAAGTAGAAGTGGTGGCGCCGGCGGTCAAATCGCCGTTTGTGCCCGACGATAAAATCAAACAAGTCTGCCGCGATTTGGGCTTAACGGTCAGCCAAAAATTGGCCGAAAAAGTAAAATAGGAGCGTTTATGTCCGTGCAGGAAATTAACGACGGTTTGCAGTATGTGACGTATGGCTTATATATTGTTACTACTGCCGACGGAGACAAGAAAAACGGGCTGATTGTGAACACCGTTTTTCAGGTGACGGCGCAGCCGCCGCGGGTGGCGATTTCCGTCAATAAAAACAGCTTAACGCACGAGATGATTTTAAAAAGCGGCGTCTTTGCCGCTATGCCCTTGGAGCAGTCTACGACGTTGCCGTTTATCGGAATTTTTGGTTTCCGCACGGGCCGCACCTTTGATAAATTTGCGAATGTTCCCTACAAAATAGGCTCGTTAGACTGCCCGATTGTTACGGAGCATACGCTTTCGTATATGGAAGTACAGGTGGCCCAGCAAGTGGATGTCGGCACGCATACATTGTTTATCGGCGAGGTAAAAGACGCCGGCGTGCTTAAGCCAAATGGAACGGCGCTGACGTATGATTATTATCATCATGTGATAAAAGGCAAAACGCCGGCTGGCGCCACGCATTTGTAAAAATATATTTCAAAAAATAAACAAAGGGGAGGAAAACTCTTATGGTAAAATATGTGTGTGAAATTTGTGGTTATACGTATGATCCTGCATTAGGTGATCCGGAACACGGCGTGCCGGCTGGAACCAAGTGGGAAGATGTAAAAGAAGATTGGGTATGCCCGGTTTGCGGGGTAGGAAAGGACCAGTTTAAACCGGAAAATTAAATTTAGGGGTGTTTTTGAAAAAAACACTTAAAATTTAAGCATTTTTTACAAACAAAAAAGGGCTTCTTCAGGAAGCCCCTTTTTTGGGTTTCATAGGGGCGGACGGGTAAACCGCGCGACAGAATTTTACCGGGCCGGACAGGTAAACTTTAGTATAATAAACATATGAAGATTCTTTATGTAATTACTTCCACCGAAACGGGGGGAGCGGAAAAAGCCTTGCTTGGCTTGGTTCGTTTTATGCTTTCGGAAAATACCGTTCGGGTTGTTTCGCTTAAATCTTTGGGGCCTGTAGCGGCGGATATGCAGCAGGCTGGGGCGGAAGTAAAAACGTTACAGATGCACTGGTATAACCAGGGTTCTGTTATCCGGCAGTTGGCTGAAGAAATAAAAACTTTTCAGCCGGATATTGTACACGCCATGTTGTACCGGGCGATAGAATATACCCGTATGGCGTGTGCCGGTAAGAACATCAAGTTGGTTACTACGCCGCATTTTGACTTATCTAAAAAGTGTTTTCTGTTCCGCTGGATGGATTTTTTATTAAAAGACTTGGATAACCTAACGGTAGCGGAATCTTTTTCTACCGCTCGTTATTTAATTAACCACCAAAAATATCTCAAAGAAAAAGTCTATCTACTCCCCAACGGGGCCGACCCCGCAGTGTTTTACCCAGATATTTCTTTACGCGCTAAAATGCGCCAAGCGCACGGTTATCAGCCGGAAAATATTGTATTTATCAGTGTAGCGCGCTTAGCTCCCGTAAAGGATCCTATTACTTTGCTGCAAGCTTTTCGCAATGTATTTCGTACCCATCCTATGGTCCGGCTGGTATATGTAGGGGAGGGGCCGGAACGGGAAAAACTGGGAGTGTATATCCGCGCCAATCAGTTGGAAGGGGTAATCGCCTTGGCGGGGGAACAAACGGACATTAATGCTTGGCTGAATATGGCGGATGTATTTGTATTGCCCTCTGTGGAGGAATCGTTGCCGTTGGCATTAATGGAAGCCCTCCTGGTTGGGTTGCCGTGTATAGTCAGCCGGGTGGGGGATATGCCGTTGTGGGTTGAACACGGAAAGAATGGTTTTGTGTTTACGTCTGGCGACATTACCCTGCTGAGCTGTTTCTTGACTGAACTGGCTCAAAATTCCGTGCTTCGCCGGCAAATGGGAGAACATGCTCGTACGGTTTCCGAGCGGATGACCCGCACTTCTCCACAATATCAACACCTTTATCAACAACTTATTAACGGTCGTTTTCACGTGAAAACAACCCCTTAGGAGCTTATATGGAACAACGTCTTTTTCTGGCGGCGTGCGTTATGTACGCCTTTACGTTAGTAACACGGTATTTAAAAAAACGTAACCGGTTAAGTACCGCCAAAGCTTTTGCCTGGTGGCACGGCATTTTCTTATTTATTATTCTGTTGTGTGCGGCCTGTCTGCTTCTTTTTGTGATGAACGGAGGCACCGGGGAGCCTATCGGAATAAGTAAAATTATCGCCAGTATTGTATTGGCAGCAGTGTGTGCTTGGTATGGATATGGCGTGGGACGCAAAGCGGACGCTAAAAAGCAAGAACAATTAATGAAGAGTGATTTGGAATGGAGTAATACGGTGTATTTTGCCGGGTTTGTAGCGTCTTTTGTAATGTTCTTTTTTATCCAGGCTTTTAAAATTCCTTCCGCGTCTATGCATAATACCTTGTTAGAAGGGGACCATTTATTTGTGAATAAGGCTGTATATGGGTTTCGTATACCCTTAACGGATATCCGCTTTGGCGCTTCCCAAGACATTCAGCCGGGGGATATTGTGATTTTCCAATTCCCTGCCAAAGACCGCAGCCAGCAAAATTGCGGTGGCAGCCAGTATGGAAAAGACTTTGTAAAGCGGGTGGTGGCTATGCCGGGGGATACGATACAAGTAATTAATGGGCGGCCCTGGGTGAACGGGAAGGAACTTCCGCCGCAGCCTTATGAATTATATGAAGAGATGGAACGAGCCCCTTATGAAGAAGCAGAAGATAAAGAACAATATCAAAAAATCTGGGAAGAACATCTCCTGGACAATTATTTAGGATTGTACTTGCGGGACTCGTTTGGCCCGGTTACTGTGCCGGATAATACGTATTTTGTAATGGGTGATAACCGGGATAACTCCTGTGATTCCCGCTTTTGGGGGCCGGTCCCGCGTGAAAATATTAAAGGAAAAGCGTGGTTTATCCATTGGCCAGTGGACCGTATCGGTTTAATTAAGTAACGTGTTTTCACGTGAAAACACATTAAAAAATTGTTAGATAGGGGGATTGTTTTCACGTGAAAACAAAATCCCCTATCTTGCTTTTTAAACCGAATTAATGTTTAATATAAGTATACTGATTGGGAGGTTTTATGGGAGAAATAGTCGTCGTAGCGAACCAGAAAGGAGGGGTGGGGAAAACCACTACTTCTATCAATTTGTCTTATGCTTTGGCGTGCTTAAACCAGGAGGTCCTTCTGGTAGATTTTGACCCTCAGGGCAATGCCGGCTCCGGCTTGGGTGTTACGGTGGCTGACGGCGAAAAATCCGTTTATCATTTACTTACCAAGACGGCTCCTTTTGAACAAGTTGTCCGACAAACTTCCAGCGAAATGTTGGATGTTCTTCCGGCCTGCAAGGATTTAGCCGGCGCCGAGGTGGAATTGGTAAACGTCCGTGGGCGGGAAAATATGCTCAAAGACGCCCTGGCCCCTTTACGGGATATGTATAAGTACATTATCATTGACTGCCCTCCTTCGTTAGGCTTGCTTACGCTCAATGCGATGATGGCGGCAGACAGTGTGATTACGCCCGTACAGTGTGAGTACTACGCTATGGAAGGGTTGGCCCATTTTATGAGTACAGTTTCCAAAATTAAACAATTTTTACATCCTAAATTAAAAATGGACGGCGGCGTGCTGACAATGTACGATGCCCGTATGAATTTGTCCAAGCAAGTATTGGCGGAAGTCAGCCGTTTCTTTGGAGACCAAGTGTACAAAACGCCTATCCCGCGCAATATCCGTCTAGCGGAAGCGCCCAGCTTCGGGCAGTCTATTTTTGATTATGACCCGGCTTGCCGCGGGGCCAATGCCTATATCCAATTGGCCATTGAGTTCTTAACCCGCCGCGGCGCCCAGGCGGATATGTATAAGGATTTTAAAATGACGGGGGATATGCCCGTGAATTACGATTTTGGAGGATAACCTTAGATGTCCAGACAAGCATTAGGAAAAGGCTTAGACGCCTTGATTAAACAAACCCAAGAAGTTATGCAAATGCCTACGGAGCAGGCCCAACAGCTGCAAACGCCCGGTATGAGCGTTACCCGCATTGCCGTTAATAAAATTGTTCCCAACCGCTTTCAGCCGCGTCGTGTATTTGACGAAGAAAAACTCCAGGAATTAGCCCAATCTATTAAAGAACACGGCCTTACCCAGCCGATTGTAGTGGTGTATGACGCTGGCTTGGATAAATACGAAATTGTGGTGGGGGAACGCCGCTTCCGCGCTACCCAGCTAGCGGGAATGACCGAAATTGACGCTATTGTCCACAAACACTTGGGCGACCAGGAAATGTGCGCGTTAGCTTTGATTGAAAACATCCAGCGCGAAGATTTAAACCCCATTGAAACCGCCCTTGGGTATCGTAACCTAATGAGCAAATTCTATATTACGCAAACGGATTTGGCTTCTTATTGCGGCAAATCCAAAGCGGCAATTTCCAATGCCCTGCGGTTGTTGGATTTAGAGCCTGAAATTCAGCAGGCTTTACAGGAAGGAATCCTTTCGGAAGGGCATGGCCGGGCCTTGCTTATGGTAACCAACAGTGATAAGCGCGATATGTTATTTAAAAAAATGTGCAAAAGCAAGATGTCCGTCCGCCAGGCGGAAGATGCCGCCCGTGCCTTGATGTTTCCCGCCAAAAAGGCCGATAAAGCCGCCAAACCGGTGGAAGTAGCCTCTTTTGAAAATGAATTGCAAAACGCATTAGGTACCAAGGTGGAAGTAAAATGCGGTAAAAATATCAAAAAAGGCACGTTGGTTATCCATTACCATTCGCTGGATGAATTGGATAATATTGCCAGCCGCCTGAAAAACAAAATGCTGTAATTCTCTTGTAGAAATATTTCAACCCTGGCTTTTATGCCGGGGTTTTTTGTGTGTCAGCCCCGGTGGTATGGTAAATATAGGGTTTGATCCGGATATGTCTCCAGTGTCATCCGGTTACTTACCCCCGGCGGTTCGGAAAGAAGGGGTACGCCCCGCATAAGCGGACCGCATAAACAGATATGCAAAACAGCGGGGGCGCGGCCTGGCGAGGAACCGAATACAATCGGTTCCGTTGGGTACCTAAGGGTGCAAGCGAACAGCAGGCAAGGCGTGTGCAGCCGCGGATTTGGCGGCAAGCGGCGGTTATCCAAGCAAATCGTGCCACCCGGCTGGGGGGAGCCGCAAGGCGTATGGCAAAAACACAACACTTATTTGTGTTCTTATAAAAATGCTTAAAAAATAAGGATAATTTTTAAAATCTGTGTTCTGTTGGGTTTTTGATGCACGGGTGGGGGAAAGAGATGTGGCAAAACGCTTTTTGCCGTACCGTACTTTCGGCAGGTGGCCGGCTGTTCTGTGGGGGAGTGGAAATAAAAAACGCCGGGCGGTAGAGCCCGGCGTTCAATTGTCCTACTTCATTAAACAGTAGCGTCTTGTTCGTAGAATTCCCGAATTGTTTCACATACCCGGTGGATTTGTTCTTCCGTTATTTCCGGGAACATCGGGATAGACAATACCTCTTGGGCGGCTTTTTCCGCTTCGGGGTAGTCTTCCGCTTTAAAACCGCGGTTTTTATAGGCCGGCTGTTTGTAGAGCGGTACGGGGTAATAGACGGCGGACCCGATGCTGCGTTCTTTGAGGAACGCCTGCAGCGCATCGCGTTTTTCGGCGCGGATGGTGTAGACGTAGTAGGATTGGGCATATCCTGCCGGCGGCGTCGGCGGCAACACCACCGGAACTCCCGCTAAACCTTCTTCATATAAGGCGGCGGCGCGGCGGCGTTTTTCGGTCCATTCTTCCAGGTGCGGCAGTTTTACGCGGAGAATAGCCGCCTGGATTTCGTCCATACGCAGGGTGGAGCCTTCCAAGTCATATTCATAAGCTTTGCCCAAGGCGCGCCCGCTGTGGCGCAAGGAACGGCAGCGGTTGGCGATTTCGTCGTCGTTGGTAGTAATACAGCCGGCATCCCCGCAAGCCCCCAGATTTTTGCTGGGATAAAAACTGAAACATCCGGCATCCCCAATGCCGCCCACCATCACGCCGTCCGCCATAGCCAAATGTGCTTGGGCGCAATCCTCAATCACTTTCAGACCGTGTTCGTTTGCCAGGTGCATAATGGCGTCCATATTGGCGGGGTACCCGTAGAGGTGCACCGGCAAAATGGCTTTGGTTTTTTTGGTGATTTTACGTTCGGCGTCTTTAACGTCCAAGTTGTAGGTGCGGGGGTCAATATCGGCAAAAACGAATTTGGCTCCCGTGAGAGAAATGGAAGAAGTTGTGGCAATAAACGTAAACGGCGTGGTGATGACTTCGTCCCCTTCGCCTATGCCGGCGGCCGCCAGGGCAATTTGCAAGGCGCTGGCTCCCGATGAACACGTGATGCAATGCTTGACGCCGATTAAGGCGGCAAATTCTTCTTCAAATTTTTCGGTTTGCGGGCCGAGCAGCCACCGCATAGAGTTCAGGGCGTCCAGCGCGGCGCGGTTAATTTCTTCTTTTAAACTGTCGTGTTGTTCTTTGAGGTTAAACAGCGGGATGGGTTTTATGTCGTCGGTCATAAACAAGTGTTGCTCCTGTATTATTTAAACAAGCTGTATACTTCGGGCATTTCCAGCAGTTCTCGGGTGATATTTTGAAAATCGTGTCCGGTGAAGGTTGCCACTAAGCTGACGTGGAAACGGTTGTCCTGTTTGGAAACCTCACGCTTTAAAATGGTAACATTCTGGGCTTCAATTTGTTTGATGATTTTATTCACCACCTGCCAACTGGGCTCACAAGTGACATAAAAGGTGTCGTAACGTTTGACAAATTCCATCAGCGTCAATGTTTTGCGTACGCCTAATTGCACAATCAAAATGGCGGCTGCGCTCAGCGAGGCCCAAAAATATTGGCCGTATCCTACCGCCATACCGATGGCGGCCACCAGCCACACGCCGGCGGCGGTAGTTAAGCCGGAAATTTTATTCCCGTCGCGCAGGATGGATCCCGCACCGATAAAGCCCACACCGGTTACTACTTGCGCCGCAATCCGGCCCGGGTCGCCGCCTTGCTCGCTCATAAATTCGGATAATACCGTAAACAACATGGCCCCCAAACAAATCAAACAGTTGGTGGCGAAACCAGCCGGTTTATCGTGGTATTGGCGTTCCAAGCCCAGCGCTCCGCCCAACACCAACGAGAGAAAAATTTTAATCAAGATGTCGTCCATAACTCTATAATACAATAGACAGCAAGATAAAGTAAACCACCATTAAGGCCAATCCTATCGGCAGGGCTTCGCGCGCCCATTCGCGGCTTTTGATGCCCAGTTTGGCCGCACAGATAATATTGGGAATATTCCCCGGAATTAATAACCCGCCCGCCAAAATAAGCGACGCCAGCAAAAACACCAACGTTTCTTTGGGCAGCGAAGGCATAATTTCAATACTGGCCAGGGTGGCGTTATCCAGCACGGCGGACAGCGAATTAATCCAATACAACGCGTATTTGGACAAATGCGTAATGGTGCGGGCGGCTAACGGCTTCAGCCCTTCGCCCAGCAGAATAAGCGCCGCCACAAACATATATACTTTCCCGGCCCGCAGCCAAATTTGCTTGTAGGGCTCGGTTTCGGCTTTTCCTTCGGGTTTGGCCGTGAGGGGCCGGGAGCCCAGCCGGGCGGCCAGCGCGCCAAACAGTACCAAGGCCGGCAGAATCCACACGCCCATCAGACGGGTTAAAAAGAAGAAATCCGCCTGGTACGGTTCGCCTTTTAATTTAGCGATGACAATGGTGGAAAGCGGCTCTCCAATCGGCGTTAAAATAGCGCCAAATCCGATGGCAAAACACGCATATACCGCCAGGCGCGTTTTAGCGGCGGCAGGCATGTCCAGCAGTTTGATAATTTCCGCCGTGATTAAAGCCGCGATGATAGCGGTCAGCACACTGGAGAACAGGCCAATCAAGAATACCGTCAAAAACAAAAGTGTTTTGGGGCCTGTCTTGGTTTCCACGGCGTGCACGGCGTGAGCGGTCCAATGCCCAAAGCGTTTAAACAACACGCCCAGCACCAATACGGCAAGGGTAATGGCGATAGGTTCTTTTAGCGCTTCCGCTACCAGGTGTCCGTGCCACGCGCCGGAAATGGTCACGGCGCACAGGCCGCACACCAAGAGGAAGATTTCCAGTTCTTCTTCCACTTTGTGGATTAAAAACGGCAGAGTCAGGGCTGCCAGTACAATTAACGAAAGCAGCGTCATTGCAGTTGCAGAAAGTTGTTGTTCCATACTTTATTAAATCCTTTTTGGAAAGTTTGTCAAAGGGGTATTTTAGGTTATAAAAAAACCCGCCGCCTGTTGCCAAGCGGTGGGTTTTGGAAAATACAGCGGTTAAAAACGCGCTCCGAATTTTAACATTACGGATAAGTAATGGAAGCGGCTTTGCCCAAAGGCGTCTTTGAATTCGCCGTCGGCTTCAATCAAATTATAGCGGCCTTCCACACCAAAAATGACGGTTTCGTCAATATCAAATTCCAACCCTAAACCCAACATCCACGCCAAGTCGGTGCTGTCGGTGGTTACGTGGGAACCGTCATCGTTTTTCTGGCGGGCGAACATATGCCCCACGCCTACCCCAAACGGCACATACAGGCGGGTGGATTCGCGCGGGAAGAAATTAATGCGTCCGGTCACTAACCCGGTAGCAATGCCGGTGCGGTAGTAAGCTTCTTGTCCTCCGGAGGTAAAGGTGTCTCCGTCGCCCAATTGGGCATAGTTGCCATCCAACCCTACGGCAAACACCGGGGAGATGTTGCGCACAAACCCCAAACCAGCCGTCCAGCCGGTACCGCCTAAATCTACCGGTTGGTTGTTATGGGTCCAATCGTCCTGCGGCAAGACCATACCGCCGTAAAATTCAATACGGGTGGTGTTTTTGCGCAGACCGTATTCCTGAAGTCCATAATATTCCTGCGCGGCGGCAGGGATGGACAAGAACAACGCGCACAGCAAAAGTAATTTTTTCATAAGGCTCCTTTCGTGCTAAAGATTAAATATATTGTAAGAATTTTACAATCCTTTTACAATACAAAGTTCATTTTGGGGGTTTCGGAAAACGCCTGATGCGTTGTCCGCCACCACTTGGTCCCACTGCCCGCGGATGCGCAAAATCTGCTCGGCGATATCCCGCACCGCCGCTTCTCCGCCGTGGCGGGGGGAAGTATACAGTGCAATTTGTTTGGCTTCGGGGACGCTATTGGCTACTGCCAGCGGCAGGCCTACGCGTTGCAGGAGCCCCAAGTCAATTAAATCATCCCCGATAAAAGCGATTTCTTCCGGGCGGATACTGTATTTGTTTTGTAAAAAATCCAATACATGGTGTTTAACCGAGGTATTATAAAACAAAAATTTCATGCCCAATTCTTTGGCCCAAAACTCCAGCGTATTGCTGGCCCCTTTGGATACAATACCTGTTTGCAGTCCGCAGTAAGCCAGGTACAAGAGGCCCATCCCGTCTAAGGATTCAAAATTTTTTATTTCGCGCGTGACGCCTTGCGCATCGGTAAAAAAGCTAAGCGTACCGTTGGTCATTACGCCGTCCACGTCCGTTAGCAAGAGTTTGATTTGTTTGGCTTTTTGGATAAAAAGCGGTTGTAACAGTGGTGCAGTCATAGCTCTTTTATTATACTTTATATTGAAAAATTATATAATGACTCTATGAGAAAATTTATCGCTTTGGCTTGTATAGGATTATTGGGCCTGTTGGGGTGTACTCCCCACACGGTAATTAGCAAGACCTATAACTTTAACCAGATGAAACGCATTGGTGTGATGAGTTTTTCCAACCCGTGGACGGAACTGCAAGGGGTGGAAAACCTGTTTGCCAAATATCTCATTGAAGCCGGCTACCAGGTGGTGGAACGCGCCCAGCTGGAAAGCGTGCTGAAGGAACATAATTTATCGGTTTCGGGCTATTTGTCTCCGGCGACCACCCGTCAAATCGGGCGGATTTTAGGGGTGGACGCCCTGTTGATTGGCGAAGTCAGTTCTTATTCTCCGGCCCGCACCGAATTACGGCTTACTTCCACCCAACATACTAAATCGGAGCCGGTTTATTCCCAAGATGTAATGCAATTGCCAGATGGTACTTTTGTAGCCTATTCACGCCAAGTAGGGACGGAATACCACCATTATACCGACGTCCGCCCGGAAGAATACACGATTAATGCAAAAGTAGGTATTATTGCCAAATTGGTGGATGTGGAAACGGCTGAGATTATTTGGATTGGTTCGTATGAGGATTCTTCTTCCAATGCGCTTTCGGCCGCCAATTATATTGCCCGCACATTAGTGAAAAGTTTTACCAAAGAATTGGCTAAATTACAGGAACAGAAATAATGTATCCGCGCACTTCCTTTGCCGAACAATCGGCCGCTGTATTGTTTAAAGCTTTTTTTGTGCTGGTCAAAACCTTTTTTATTTTGCTGGCTTTAGCGGTGGGCGCGCTGGTAGCGGGGCAAAGCGCGGTGGCGCCGGTCAGCCTGCGGCTGCTGACGTCGTATGGGATGGAGTATGCGGTAGCTACCTTTAAACCGTACCGGCATTTGTTCCCCGAGCCATATTTAATTGATTTAGAAAATAATTAACCGAGGTTTCTATGTTAGACATTAAATATATTGTTGCAAATCCGGAAGAAGTCAAAAAAAGACTTTCTTTACGCAAACCTGAATTGGCCGCCCAGATAGACGGCGTGTTGGAAAAATACAGTGCTTATAAAACCGTTCTGGCCCGGGTGGAAGAACTGCGCGCCAAACGCAACGAGATGTCTAAATCCATCGGCAAAATTAAAAAAGAGCAAGGCGCCGAAGCCGCCAAAGAAGCAATGGCCCAAGTGGGCAAGCTCAAAGAAGAAATGGCGGTAAAAGAAGCCGAGCTGGAGCCGATGAAGAAAGAAATCAACGATTTATTGTTAAGCATTCCCAATATGCCCAACGAACATATTCCGGTGGGTGTGTCGGATGCGGACAACCCGGAATATTTACCGTGCACGACGTCTCTTCCTAAATTTGATTTTAAACCGCTGGATCACCAAGCCATTGGCGAAAAATTGGGTATTTTGGATTTTGAAGCCGCCGCCGCTTTGTCTGGCAGCCGTTTTGCCTTGTTTAAAGGCGACGGCGCCCGCTTGGAACGCGCGATTATTTCGTTTATGCTGGATATGCACGCCAAAAAAGGCTATACGGAAGTGTTGCCTCCGGTCATTGTAAACGAAGATATTTTGATTGGCACCGGGCAGCTGCCCAAATTCCGCGAAGATATGTACGAGCTGTTGGGCGAGCCGAAGCAATTTTTAATTTCCACCGCCGAGATTCCGCTTACCAATTTAAACCGCATCCGCGTCATCCCGGAAGCGGAACTGCCCATTAAACTTACGGCCTATTCGCCGTGCTTCCGTAAAGAGTCGGGCACCTACGGAAAAGACACCCGCGGGTTAATCCGCAACCACCAGTTTGACAAAGTGGAACTTGTAATGCTTTCCAAACCGGAACATTCCTACCAAATGTTGGAAATTATGGTTTCCGACGCACAGGAAATTTTGAAAGAGCTGGGCATTCCGTACCACGTGGTGGAGCTGTGCAGCGGGGATATTGGTTTTTCGTCGGCTAAAACGTATGATATTGAAGTATGGATGCCGAGCGAAAACCGCTTCCGCGAGATTTCTTCCTGCTCCAACTGCCTGGACTTCCAGGCCCGTCGCATGGGACTGCGCTACAAAAACGCGCAAGGCAAACAGGAATATGTGCACACCTTAAATGGCAGCGGATTGGCGGTAGGCCGCACCTTTGCCGCCATTTTGGAAAACTTCCAACAGGCAGACGGGTCCGTTATTATTCCGCCGGCGTTGCGCCCGTATTTTGGCAAAGACAAAATTGAGGCCAAAAAATAATGAAACGCCTGCTTCGTTTAGCCGCCGCGTGCTGGCTGGCGCTGGGGGCGGCGGTGATGCCGGCTTCCGCCGAGCTGACGCTGCCGCCGGATGTTATGCAGCATGCCACCGAAGGCATTAACGGCGTGTACAGCCTGGATTTTGATACCGCCCAAAAAAACATTGAATGGGTTTTTGAACATTATCCGGACCATCCGTTTGCTCACTTTGGCAACGCGATGATTGCCTGGAGCCGCTACGAGTACGAATACGAACTCAGTGACAACCGCCAGCGCAAAGTGTTTGAAAAAATTCTGGATGATTCTATTGCCGGCATCAAACGCTGGATGAAAAAAAATCCCGACGATCCCAACGCCTATATGGGCATCGGCGCGCTGTATGGGCTGCGCGCGATGTTTACGATGCGCAACCGCAGCTGGATCACGGCGTATTTTTCGGGCCGCAAAGCCATTAAGAGCTTGGAAAAATCGTTGGAATTGGACCCTACATATTACGACGCTTATTTCGGCCTGGGTATTTACCAGTATTACGCCGGCACGTTGCCGTCCGTCATTAAAATTTTGGCCAAAATCGTGGCCATTAAAGGCGACCCGGACGAAGGCGTCCAACAGCTGAATTTGTCACGCGAAAAAGCGCATTTTACCGGAGACAGCTCCAAGCTTATCTTAATTGAAATCCAAAATACACGCGGCAATAAGTACTACGACCCGCAAAAATCGCTGGAGTATATCCGCCAGCTGCGCGCCAAATATCCCAAAAATCCGCTGATGCATTATGTGGAAATTATCTGCTTGTACGAAACGGGCCATTACGACCAAGTTTCTTCCCAAGCCCGGCAGTTTTTAAAACTCATTGGCAAAGACCCTTTCTATAAAGACATCTATCTTTCCCGCGCATATACGGCCCTGGGCACCGTGCAAATGGCCCAAGGAAACTGGGAACAGGCGCGTGCCTTGTTTGAGGAAGGGCGCGAAGCCATCCAACATCAAGACCCCAGCCGCTGGGGCGTGTGGAACGAACTGCGTTTAGGGCAAGTGTATGATGTGTTGGGCGAGCGCGAAAAGGCGATCAAACAATACAAATATGTATTGTCCTTTGATGACAAATGGGGGTTTGACGCTGCGGCAGAAACGCTCTTGAAAGCTCCCTATACGGCGCCGTCCGGAGGGGATGTGGGGCCGCTGCCGCCGCAGGGATAATATTTGCCTAAAAGCCGTCCAGTTATATATGGACGGCTTTATTTTGCAAAACAAACAAAAAGTAGTAATATATTCAAAACATTTCCTTAGGAGGAAAAATGAAAAAACTAACGTTGCTGGCAGTACTTTTAAGTATGTTGTGTGCATGGCCTGTGGCCGTTTCGGCCCAGGGAATTGAAAAAGGGGATCAAATGGTTTCCGTTTTCTTGGGCGGAGCGGCCCCGCTGCAGGATTCTGGTGTACGCTCTGAATCCATTACTGGGGATTCCGTAGGCAATTCCGTATTGGACTGGGGTGATGGGGCAGGTTCTTATGGAGCGCAGTATATGTATGCCCTTACACCTCATTTTGCTGTCGGTGCCGAATACAACGGGAACAATTTTGGCGATGCCGAATATGAAAGAGAGTATTTTTTAGATATTGATAATTGGGGAGAAGATGAAATTAACAGCAAAATGAACGTACAGAATTTTATGGTAGCCGGTCGTTACACCTTCAACCCGCAAGCCAAAACCCGCTTTTATATCCCGTTAGGATTAGGTATTGCCTCGTCTAAAGCTACCTTTGATTACAGCTATGCCGAAAGGATCGGAGGCCTTTTAGACCGGGACAGCTCTTCCGCCAGCAAACGCACCACTTCCTTTGCCTATTATGTGGGTTTAGGGCTGGAAGGTACGTTTAATGAAAACTGGATTTGGGGAGTGGAAGGCCGCTACCAAGCGTTTACGTTTGATTACGGTAAATTCTCCAATGAATACGGCAAAGAAAACCTGAGCTATTTTGCCTTGTTGTTCAAGCTGGGGTATCGTTTTTAACTAAACAAACGGTATTAGCATCCGTTCTATAAGCCCCGCGCCGCAGTTTGGCGCGGGGTTTTTTACGGCAAAAAACCCGCCCCGGGTACGAGGCCGGAGCGGGCGGAATTAGCGGCAGGATAAAATCCTGTAAAAAACCCGCTCCTTAGGAGCGGGTGAAAAGTTATTTTTTCTTTTGGTTTTTCAAGGCCAGATACCCCATCAGCCGGTAGATTAACTTGGACACGTTAAACTCGGTAATGGTATCGGCTTTGCGCTGGCAGGCTTCCACCACGTCCACCGCCACGATGTTTTTGTGTTTAATGACTTCGCGGAACAAGTCCAGCGCTTCATACCACATAAAACCGCCGGGCTGCGGCGTGCCAGTTGCCGGGATGACGGACGGATCAAAGCCGTCCACGTCAATGGTGATATACACCGTATCCGTCAGTTTTTTAAGCACCTGTGGGATCAGTTTTTTAATATCCCGGTGTTCGTGCATTAAAAACGTGGTAACTTTGCCGGCGTTGCAGTATTGCTTTTCTTCGCTGGCTACACTGCGGATGCCCACTTGCACCACAGGTACCTGGCGGGAAGCCGGGTACAGCGCGCACGCGTGGCTTTTGGGCGTACCTTCAAAGGTTTCGCGCAAATCGGCGTGGGCGTCAAAGTGCAAAATGCTTAGGTTCTTGTATTTTTCAATATAAGGCTGTGCCAACGCCTGCGTGACGGTGTGCTCTCCGCCAATATAAAACGGAATGGCTTTATATTGCATCAGGTTGCGCACGGTTTTATCAATGTTCTTAAAAACCGTGTTGGTGGACCCTTTGCAGTTGACGGCAGGCTGCGTGTTGATGCCCAGCTTCCAGGTTTCGGTTTTGGTTTCTTCGTCCCAAAGTTCAATCTGGGTGGAGGCTTCAATCACGGCGGCGGGGCCTTTGGCGGTACCGTGCCCGTAGCAAACCGTTTTTTCAAACGGAACGGGCACTACCACGAATTTACAAAGGGGCAGAGAGCTGTATTTGCTCTCTAGCCCCATAAACTTATCGGTTTGTACGTTATCGCTCACAATGATACCGGAGTTATTTGACAAACACCGCCGCCGCAATGACGGTGGTCCAAAGGCCTTCCACGCAGATGGCCGATTGGGTGATGTTGGTCGTGCGGACGATTTTGCCGCTCATTTTCCAGATTTCTTCTTTCTGGTCCCAAGTGGTATTGTTGTCAAACTCAATGCCCAGCGTCGTGGAGAGCATCAAAGCAGCCAAGTCTTCCGCGTAGTCGCCGGCTTGTTTGTCGGTTTCGCCGAAGCTGTGGTGCTCGGAAATGTACCCGTGCGTTTTCTTTCCTTCTTTCGGGATAGCCAACCCCACGGAAGCGGAAATCAAGCGGCGGTATTCGTTGCTGGTATTTCTGCTG
The DNA here is from genome assembly GCA_949297775.1 of uncultured bacterium. Classification (GTDB taxonomy): domain Bacteria; phylum Elusimicrobiota; class Elusimicrobia; order Elusimicrobiales; family Elusimicrobiaceae; genus Avelusimicrobium. The sequence continues at coordinate 73,167 of CASFTM010000001.1, read as the reverse complement.
ATGACGCAATGCAGAATTTGGCCCGGGTGCAATTCCTGCAAACCTTTTGATATCGGCACGGTTTTGCAGCCGGGAGGGAAAATGCTGGAAACAGGCACCAAGTTAAAGCTGGCGATTTTGGCGTCTCTCAACGCTTCTTCAAAGCTGGCCAGTTTTTCTTTGTGTCTGCCGATTCCTTTGGTAAGGAATATCTCTTTGGGTACAAACGCTTCGTACATTTTTATTTTTCCACTAATTCCTTGATGTGAATTAATATAATATAAATTATAACAAATAACAAAAGGAAAGATTTTGTTTCTTGTTATAATCCGAGTACCGCTATCGGTTGCCCCGCAGGGCCAAAAACCGATACAATAAAAGTGTAATATATTCCTATGAAAAAAACAAAAATTCTTTTAGTTACGGCATTGCTTTTTACCGCTACGGGAGCGTATTGTATGGCAGATATGTTTAAAAACGGCGTGTTACATTTTGATTATAAGGCGGAGGAATTGGCCCCGGCCGAGGCGGCTGCGCGCGTGCAGCTGGAAAAAGACCTGGCGGCGTTGGTGGCCATACCTAAAGAGCAGCGCACGTTTGACAATACCATTATGGCGTACGAACGGGCGTTTGACAAGTACGGCAACGCCCTGGGTATGAGCGGGTTTTTATCCTACGTATCTACGGACAAAAACTTCCGCGATGCCGCCTTGGCGCTGCAAATGCAAATCAGCCAATATATGGTGGATGTTGCCACCCGGCGCGATGTGTACCGCGCCATCCGCGAATATACCGACACCAACCCCCAGCTGGACCCCGTACAGGCCAAATTGGTAAAGGAAATGCTGATTGGTTTTAAAAACAGCGGTATGGAATTAAATGATGAAGAGTTGGAAAAATTTAAAGCCTTAAATAAAGAAAAAGCGGAATATATTATTAAGTTTGACAAAAACATCCAGGAATATAAAGATCCCCTGGCGGTTACGGCGGACCAATTAAAAGGACTCGGAAACGATTATATTGAAAAATTAGAAAAAACCGACGACGGCAAATATCTCGTTACGCTGGATTACCCGGACTATGTGCCGTTTATGTTAAACGCCGACGACGAAGAAGCCCGCAAAGCGCTGGAATTTAAATACAACCGCCGCGGCGGGCAGGAAAATGTGGAACTTTTGGAAAAAACGCTTGCGCTGCGCCGTCAGATTGCCCAATTATTGGGGTACGAAAACCACGCCCAGCTAAAGTTGGAAGACCGTATGGCCAAAAACCCCGAAACGGTGATGAAATTTTTAAAAAATCTGCAAAAAAAATTAAAACCACTTGCCCAAAAAGAAGACAAAGAAATGATCGCCTACAAAAACAGCAAGACGGGCAAAAAAAGCCGTACGCTTTATTCGTGGGAAAGCGGCTACTGGAGCAACAAATACCGCAAGGAAAACCTGGAGTTGGACAGCGAAAAAATCAAGGAATATTTTCCCTCTCAGGTAGTCGTTGACGGGATGTTGGATTTATTCGGCGGAGTGTTTGGCATTACGTTTGAGCCGGCGGACATTCCCGTATGGCACCCGGACGTAAAAGCCTTTAAAATCAAAGACCGCCAAAGCGGTGAACTCATCGCTTACTTTTATATGGACCTTTACCCGCGCGAAGGCAAATACAAACACGCGGCCTGCTTTGGCCTGGTGGAGGGGGAAGAAAAGCAAGACGGTACTTACCAAACCCCGTTTGTAGCGATTGTAGCCAATATGAACAAACCTTCCGCCGCAACACCTTCTCTGTTAAAACACGGCGAAGTGGAAACCTTATTCCACGAATTCGGGCACGTGCTGCACAACGCGCTGACCAAGTCCAAATATTCGGCTTTTTCCGGCACCAGCGTCAGCTGGGACTTTGTGGAAGCCCCCAGCCAAATGCTGGAACGCTGGGCGTGGGACCCGCAGGTGCTTAAAAAAATCAGCAAACACTATAAAACGGGCGAGCCGTTGCCGGATGATTTGATTGAACGGATGATTGCCGCCAAAAATTTCGGTTCCGGCGGCACCTATTTGCGGCAGGATTTTTTTGCCCAGTACGATATGACACTCCACACTGCCAAATCCACGCCGGATACCACCAAATTGTATTTTGATTTGACCAAAAAAATCCGCCGCCTGCCGCTTACCAAAGGCACCATCCCGCAGGCGTCTTTCGGGCACATTATGGGCGGGTATGACGCCGGCTATTACGGGTATTTATGGTCGGAGGTGATTGCGGAGGATTTCTTCGGCGAGTTTAAAAAGAACGGCATTTTTAATCCCGAAACGGGCTTAAAATTCCGCCGCGAAATTTTGGAAAAAGGCGGCACCATAGACGAAGAAAAAATGGTGGAAAACTTTTTGGGCCGCCCGGCGGACATCACGCCTTTCTTGCAGTCCATCGGGCTTGGTCAGGAGGATTTATGAGCGTTGTGATTGGAATAGACGTTGGCGGTTCCACCACTAAAATTGTAGGTTATACCGACGAAGGCAAACTGATTTCTATGCTCAAGGTGGAAGCCGCCGACCCGCTTACATCCGCCTATGGCGCGTTGGGTAAATTTATCAACGAAAACGCCCTGGCCCTTTCGGACGTGGTACAAATTATTTTGACGGGGGTGGGGTCTTCTTTGTTCAAAAAAGACATTTACGGCATTCCCACATCGTCGGTGGATGAATTTGTAGCCATCGGGTCGGGCGGGCTGGCGCTTTCTGGCAAAAAGGAAGGATTGATTGTCAGCATGGGGACCGGGACGGCTTTCGTGCGCGCTGGCAAAGACGGCATCCGCCATATCGGCGGGTCAGGCGTCGGCGGCGGTACGGTGCTGGGCCTATGTGAAAAACTATGCGGCGCCACTTCCTTTAAAACGGTGGTGGAACTGGCCGAAAACGGTAAGCTGGACCGGGTGGATTTAAATATTTGCGATATCAGCAAAGGCGTGATTTCTACCCTTACGCCGGATACCACGGCTTCCAATTTTGGCAAGATGGAAGACGGCGTTACGCCGGAAGATTTGACACTGGGTATTTTGAATATGGTATTCCAAACAATAGGGATGATGGCGGTCTTTGCCTGCCGCAACGACGCCGTAAAAGATGTGGTACTTACCGGTACGCTTACGCAAGTGCCGTTTGCCAAGCGGGTATTTCAGGCACTGCACAAAATGCACGGTGTAAATTTTATCATTCCGCCCAACGCTATTTACGCCACCGCCACGGGTGCGGCGTTGTCGTATCTGTACAAACATGGGAAACTGCATGTCGGCTAATCAGCAGTCGTATAAAAAATCCAGCTTTGGCCCGGCGTTTTTCTTTTTGTCTAAACGCCGTCGTGCGGCGTTGGCGAACTATTATGAGTTTTGCCGGTTAATGGATGATATTGCGGATGAACCCAATATTCCGGCCCCGCAGCAGGCTCTAATGTTTTGGGAGCAGGAAATTCATCGGATTTACGCCGGTACAGCAGAAACAGATTTAGGCTGCAGACTGCAGGAAGATATCCGTTCTTTTTCTATTCCGTCAGACCGATTTTTGTTGCTGATAGAGGGTATGCGCGCCGATTTGCAAGGGCGTTTCTACCTCCGCCAAGCCGACTTGGACTGGTATATCTACCGGGTGGCTGTCGTGGTGGGGTTGGCCACATTGGATATTTTGGGTGTAAAAGGACAAAGCGCGGAAACTTTGGCGCAGTATGAAGGCTCCGCCGTCCAGCTGACCAATATTATCCGGGATATTGCTTCCGATGCGCAGATGGGGCGGGTGTATGTGCCGGAAGATTTACTGTCGCAATTTGGGCTCACGCGGCGGGATATATTGGAGAAACACAACCCAAGCGCTTTGGCTGCCGCCTTGCAAGTATTGGCGGCGCGGGCCGAGAAGGATTATCAAGCCGCGTTTCAACAAATGAAGCTCTTCCCCCGTATAAAGATGCTCCCTTGCCGGGTGATGGGGTATGTATATTTAAAAAATCTTGCTAAAATAAGAAAAACGGGTTTTATTTTTACGCGTCCCGTCAAATTGACGAAAACCGAAAAATTCAACAGTCTTTTATATGCATTATTTAAAACTTTCTTCTAACCGTCTGTGGATAATTGCCGCCGTTGGGTTGTGCTTGGTGCCGGCCTGTGTGTTCGGGGCCGGGCAAACATTGGTTTCCTGCTTGGAAAGCGGGAAAAAATCGTTTGCCGCCAAAAAGTATCTGCAGGCGCAAAATACGTTTACCCGCTGCTTAAAAATAGCTCCGGATAATGTGGACGCGCATCTTTCTTTGGCGGGCGTCCTGCTGACGCAGGAAGATTTGTCCGGTGCGGAAAAACAATTTTATGCGGCCTTGCGCAATATGGCGCGTACGTCGCCGTATTGGTCCTACACTTATTCTATGCTGGGGGACATAGCCCTTAAGCGCCAGCAAAACGACGATGCGCTGAATATGTATTCCAAATCGTTGGAGTATAATGCGGCAAATGTAAATTCGCTGGTCGGCAAAGGGGTTATTTTGGAGTACCAGGGGGACAAGCAGGGCGCGGCGGGGTATTACCGTTCGGCCTTGGCGGTGGAGCCGCTTAATCTGATTGCCCGCAAACGGCTAATCAGTTTGGAGCCGGACTACTTTACCGATGCAGAAATGCTGACGGCTTTAAAACAGCGTTACGCTGTGGACCCTAACGCCCAGGAATTAACCGAGGAAAACCGGGAATTATTTACTAAAATCCACAGCGCGGAACAGCGCGGCGGGTTGGACTATTTAAAAAACAAATATACCCGCATTCCGCAGGGGTATGTAGCCACGCTTAACAAAGATACGGATTTTGCCCGCGATATTTTGACGTTGGACGGGCATAATGCACTGGAAAAGAGCATCGGGCAGGACGCGATAGCCGTTTTTCAAAAAGCGGGTGTGCCGGTAAAAGACGTTTTTGACTTGCGCGATATGAAAGGGGAAAAAATTTTTACGCCGCAAAGCACGCTGACGGCAAGCGGGTTTGCGGTTTATACCGAAGCGTTAAAAGGGCGCAAAACATTTCTGCTTCCGAAGGAAGACGTGCCCCCTACGGAGGAATTTTTAACGCAGGTTGCGTCCCGCGTAAAACAGCTGCAGGATGCGGGATATGTGGAAATTACCCGCTCGGAGCTGAAGATGATTGAAAACCAAACCAAATGCTCCGAAAAAACCTTGGTAACTAAATTAGGGGTATATATTTTGAATGTCACCAAAAACGAACGCCGCTACTTTATTTTGGCGCGCCAAACGGCAGACCCCAAAAAAGGCGTGCCGTATTACTATTTAATGGCGGCGCGCGCCAAACGTAACCCTAAAATTAAAGTGCCGTCCAACTCTCTGGTGGAAAGTTATGCGTTCTATGGGTATACCGTTTGTTTGGATGACGGTGATTTGTTAGAATAGTCGAATGATGTATAAAAAAGCGGAGAGGTTTTCCTCTCCGCTTTTTTGTTTCAAACCGATTAAGCCGTTTTTTTGCCAATCAGCTGTAAAAATTCGTCTTCCGTCAGCACGGGCACGCCCAGCGTTTGCGCCTTTTGGAGTTTGCTGCCGGCTTCCGCTCCCGCCACGACGTACGACGTCTTTTTGGAAACGCTCCCGCTGGCTTTCCCGCCGTATTCTTTTGCCAGGCGTTCGGCTTCGGTGCGCGTCATGGTTTTTAATTCTCCGGTAAACACCAGGGTTTTCCCGTCCAAGATATTTCCGGACAGTTCTTTTTTGGGCTGCGTAAAATTCAGCCCCGCCGCGCGCAGGCGCTCTACCTGCTCCAACGCGCGCGGATTGCGGAAAAAATCATAAATACTGCGCGATACGATTGCGCCCACTTCGCGCACGCTTTGCAGTTCTTCCAGCGACGCATTTTTCAACGCGTCCAGCGTGCGGAAGCGGCCCGCCAAAATTTCCGCCGTTTTGGCCCCCACAAACGCAATTCCCAGCGCAAAGAGCAGGCGCGAAAGCGGTTTTTGTTTGCTGGCTTCAATGGCGTCCAACAAATTTTGGGCTTTTTTATCTTTAAAATTTTCCAAATGCAACAAATGCAAAAACGTCAAATTGTAAATATCGGCGAAATCGGAAACATAGTTGTTTTCCAACAGTTGATCCATTACCACATCGCCCAGCCCGTCAATATCCATAGCTCCGCGCGAAGCAAAGTGCAAGAGCCTGCCGCGCAGCTGGGCCGGGCAGGAAGGGTTGACGCAGTAGTAACCGACTTCGTCGGGTTCCTTGTACACGGGGCCGCCGCAGGACGGGCAAGCGGCGGGGGGCAGCACTTCTTCCTGTCCCAAATGTTCCGCCACTTTTACAACTTTGGGAATGACTTCCCCGGCGCGTTCAATAATCACGCGGTCTCCTTGGCGCAGCCCCAAGCGTTCGATTTCGTCAAAGTTATGCAGCGTAGCGTTGGAAATGGTTACTCCGCCAACGGCCACGGGCTCCAGCTGGGCTACAGGGGTGATGACGCCGCTTCTCCCGACGGAAAATAGAATATGGTTGACAGTGGTGGTGGCCTGCGGGGCCGGGTATTTAAAAGCAATCGCCCAGCGTGGGCTTTTGGCGGTAACGCCCAGAATGCGTTGCAGGTCAAACCGGTTTACTTTTACCACCAGCCCATCCACATCAAACGGCAGTTGGTGGCGGGAGCCCTCAAACTGATTGTAAAAACGGATGACCTCGTCAATTTGTGTAGTTTGGGTTCGTGCGGGGCAAATGGAAAAACCCCATTGCCGGCACAAATCAATAAATCCGCTGAAGCTGTCCGCCGCGATGTCGCCGGCCCCGAACGAATGGGCAAAAAATTTAAGCGGCCGCTGGGCGGTAATATGGGGATCTTTTTGGCGCAGCGAACCGGCGGCGGCGTTGCGGGTGTTGGCAAAAGTATTGTCGCCCAACAATTCCTGCCGGCGGTTGAGTTCTTCCAAATCTTTTTTGTTCAAATACACTTCGCCGCGTATTTCCAACAAGCCGGCGGGAGCGTTTTCCAGTTTATGCGGAATGTTTTGAATGGTGCGTACATTGGCGGTGATATCTTCGCCGGTTTTGCCGTCGCCGCGGCTGGCGGCGGTAACGAGGATGCCATTTTCGTATGTGAGGGAGCAGGAAACACCGTCAATTTTGGCTTCCACGACCATTTCAAAACTATTTTGTTGAAGAGCTTTTTCGGTACGGGCGTACCAATCGCGGATGTCGTCGGGCGAATAGGAGTTGTCCAGCGACAGCATAGGCGTAGTATGCCGCACCGGCGCAAACAGTGTGCCCGCCTGCCCGCCTACGCGCTGGGTGGGCGAATTTTTGGTGCGGTACTGGGGGTATTGGTCCTCCAGGTCCTTTAATTGCTTGTAAAGTTCGTCGTACTGCGTGTCGGACAAAATGGGATTGTCCAAATTGTAATACAGATTGTTGTGATAATTGATCAGCTTTTTCAGCCGTTCAATTTCTTCCTTGGGGTGCATAGCTTTTATTTACGTTCTTTTTTCAGTTGGTCCAACAGCCCGTTAATAAACTTGCTGGAATTTTCGGTGGAATATTTTTTAGCTAGCTCAATGGCTTCATCAATAATAGCCGGCACGGGCGTGCGTTCCGGGCTGAAAACCATTTCGTAGGTAGCCATACGTAAAATAGAGCGGTCCACCGCAGACATACGCGCCACCGTCCAGTTTTTTGCATAGGCGGAAACGAGTTTGTCAATTTCTTGCAAATGTTCCGTGGTGCCTGTTACCAGGTCTTCGCAGAAGGGGAAGCAGTCCCCGAGTTCTTTTTTAAAATCGGCCGCGTAGCGGGTAACGTCCGTTTCGTGGGAGTCTTTGGCGCTATCGGCATAATAAAGCGATTGCAGGGCACATTCCCGGGCCATTCTTCTGTTGCTCATAATTGCCACCTTAAAACGTAAAAATTGTCATAAAAGCCACATAAATTTTAGCAAATTTGGGTGCTGCGTGCAGGGTTGCCGTGTTGAAATAAGCCCTAATAATTTTTTATACTGGTTTCCCGTTTATTTTTTGTGCTACTATATACGTGCTTAATTTAGAACAAGGGGGATTTATGAACCACAAGAAAGCAATCTTAGCGGCCGTATTGGCCATGGCGCTGGCTGTACCGGCAGCCGCGCAAAAAATGAAAACCATTTCCGGCCAGGGGCGCTATACTTCCCGCGCGGTGCAGGGCTTGGGCGCGTTCAGCGCTGTAGAAGTCCGCGGCGATGTGGAAGTGGATTTTATGCAGCGGCCTAATATTGCCGTGAATGTGAGCGGCCCGGAAAACCTGGTCCGGTTGGCTGATGTGCGCGTAGAAAACGACGTGCTGATTATTGGTTATACACAGCCGATTCGGGTGCGCGGTGAACGGGATTTGCAAGTAGCTGTAAGCGCGCCGGAATTGGCGTCTGTTGCGGTACATCAGAACGGCGATTTTGAAGTGCGCGGCTCGTTGCATGCGGATCAGTTGTCCCTGCAATCGGCGGGAGATGCCGAAATTGCTGCGGATCATATTCAGGCCTCTTCTGTGACGATTGAAGCGGCGGACCGCTCGGATGTGGATCTGGGCCGCGTACAGGCGGACCGTGTGGAAGCGACGGCCCACAACCGTGCCGAAATTGATTTGTCCGGCGATGTGCAGCAAGCTGTTTTAACCAACAACGGCTCCGGTGATGTGGACGCCGAAGACTTGCGTGCCGCTACCGTAACGGCTACGGGCAACGCTTCGGGGAGTATTAAAGTGAACCCGACAGAAGCCCTGTACGCTACGGCTAACGGGCGCGGAAAAATTGAATACAGAGGATATCCGAGCAAGGTTGAACGGAATGGAAACTCCAAAAAAATCCGCCGCGACCGCGATGACGATTACGACGACTAATTTTAAAGCCCCGCTTCGGCGGGGCTTTTTTATGGCGGTCCCGGCTGGGCAGACGGACTCAAAAGAAATATAATAGTCCTATGAAGAAATTTTTAATTTGTTCGTTGACAGGGCTTTTGCTAGGAGCCTGTTCCGCCGTGCCTGAACAACATTTGGTCGGTGCCGACCGCGACGCGCACGGCTGCATAGGGTCAGCCGGATACACCTGGAGCGAAGTGCAGGGGTCTTGCGTGCGGCTGTGGGAAGAGGGAATTGCCTTATTTCCCGCGGATGGGACGGACAAAAATTTGGCGGCGTTTGTGGTGCTTTCCAAAGACGGATCCCAGGCCGAGTTGTTTGTACCTGTCAAAACCCGCCCGCCGCTTTTGGTGCGTGCTTTTACGCCGGACGGCCCTTATTGGACCGCTCCCCAAAACTCCTGGCTGTTAAAACGCCTGCCGCAAGGGTGGGAATGCTGGCACCAAGGCCGCCTGTTGTATACGGCCCCCAATCCTCAGGAGAATTGACACGTTTTCGAATAAGTTGGTATAATAAATGTGTTCCTGTATAGGGGAACTATTTTTTTGAAAGAATAATTAAATGGCCAGATACGATACTAGAAGAGAATACAAAAAAGATCTCTATCGCAGAAACCAGAATATCCGCGTTGCGGAAGTGAGAGTCATCAATTCCGACGGCGCAATGATTGGGGTCATGCCGGTGGCGCAAGCCATCGCCCTGGCCAAAGAACAAGAGTTGGACCTGGTGGAAATTTCACCCAACGCCCAACCTCCTGTCTGTAAAATACTTGATTACAACCGGTATGTTTACGAACAGGGAAAGAAAGCGGCGGAAGCCAAAAAGAAACAAGCCAAAGTAACCTTGAAAGAGCTGCGCATTAAATCGCGCATTGCTCCGCACGATTTGGACGTTAAAATACGCCAGATTGAAGAATTTTTGCGCAAGAAAGATATGGTCCGTTTCGTAGTGGTGTTCCACGGCCGCGAAAACCAGCACAAGGATATCGGCATCCAGATTTTAAACGATACTGCCAAACGCTTGGCAGAAATTGCCAACGTAGACGGCGGACTGCAGTCTATGGGGAACCGGATGTCTATGACGTTTGTGCCCAAAAACTAAACGATTTTTAGGTCCTTTTTAGTGTACTGCGTGCGGGGCTTGACCGGCTCCCGGCGCAGGTTGTTCGGAAAAAGGGCTAATTAAACAGAGGTACTATAAAAATGCCTAAATTGAAAAACCACAGCGGCGGCAAAAAACGCTTCAGAAAAACCGCCACGGGTAAATTCACCCACAGAAAAGCCGGCAGAAAACACTTGCTTACGCCTGTTTCTGCCTCCCGGAAGCACGAAACCAGAAAGACCGGCGTGATTACGCCCGAGTCCAACAAAGGGAAGATTTTGGAAAAATATCTCCCGATGGCCAAATAAGAGGTTAGAAACATGAGAATTAAATTCAGCGTTCCCAGACACGCAAGAAAGAAAAAAGTATTGAAAAGAGCCAGCGGCTACTACGGAGATAAATCCCGCCGCTTGCGCATGGCCACCCAGCAGCTGGATAAATCCGGCGTGCATGCTTACGTTGGCCGCAAAGACAAAAAAACCACTTACCGCCAGCTGTGGATTACCCGCATCAACGCCGCGGTGAGAGAGGAAGGCTTGTCTTACTCTAAATTCATCAGCGGCTTAGCCAAAGCCAACATCACGCTTAACCGCAAGATGTTGTCCGAAATGGCGATTAAAGACCCGGTGTCCTTCAAGAAATTGGTGGACGTAGTCAAAGCCGCCTAAGCGTTTCTGCTTTGCAAGTAAAACCCCGCTCTAAGAGCGGGGTTTTTGTTGGCATCCGGAGGAAAAGGGAGCTTCTATCGGCGGAGGATTGGATGGCCTGCCGGCGGGAGCCTTTTGGCGGGGGCAATCAGTTCTGTCCGGCGGCGCGTTTATAATTTTCTACCCGTTTAAAAAACGCTTTCCATTCAGGCGAAACATCTTTTTGTTTTCCGATTTCCCGTTTATAGCGGTTAAAGAGAGCCAGCATGGCTTGTTCTGTTTGGTCATCAATGCGTTGCTGGTTGGCGGCAAAGGCGCGGGGCGTTTGGCAGGTAGCGGCATTGGCAAAAGAGGCGGTTTCGTCAGTGTGCAAAATCCGCACGGCTTCCTGCGCGGCTGGGGTGCCAAAGAGCGTTTGCACGGCTTGCACTTGCTGGGAATTATAGGCCCGGCGGCGGGCTAAAAAATCATCCAGCAGGGCGGATATTTCCGGCCCGACTAATGGATTTTCCAGCGGGGGGCGTTCATCCTCCATCGTAATATGCAAGAGGGACGGTTCTTCTGGTTTGGGGGTGGCTGCGGTTGCCTTCGGCGGCGTTTTTGGCGCAGGCAAATCTGCTGGGCTAAGCCCCTTGGGCAAAGTTAATTTTGCGGCAAACTCGGACAACAATTGTTTCCAACCCGTCATTTGGTCTGCCCAGGTTTGCGAAAGGGCTGCTGTATTTCCCCCAGGCATTTCCAAAGCGGGGTGTGGAACGGTAAGGGCCCCGGGGGCACTCGTTCCTTTTACCAAAGCCAACACCCACTCCAATGAGCGGGCAAAAAACAGTAAAAAACCTGCCAATAACAATAAACTTACGATAAAACGCAGCCGGGCCATATGAATGGGTCTTTATTAGCGGCGGAGATTTTTTAAGTTATGTGCATTTTGCTGCATCAACTGGTTCAACGCTTTGTTTTGCGCCTGCAGCAACCGCTTTTGAGTGGCGGAATAAGCGGCATAATTTGCGCTTTTGGCCGCAGCTTGTTTTAATTTCCGTTCCGTCTCAGCGGTAAGCAGGAAGGCTTGGTATTTTACTTCTTCGCCAAACGCGGTGGCGATATCGTTTAACGTACTTTGGTTGGAAAGCTGCACTTCTTCCAGCGCTTTTTTCATTTTGGCGCGGTCTTGGGCGGAGGCTTTGCCCGGCAAGGATTCGTTGTCCAGCGTTACGTCCATAATTTGCGGAGCGGGTTTGGCTTTGCGTGCGGGTTGGGCTGTTTGGGTTTTTGGGGCCGCGGCCGGCTGTTGTACGGAATTTTTGGTCGAAGGGCCTGTCTGGGCGTTTTCGGCCGGAGTTTGCGAGGCGGACATTTGCGTTTGGAGCTGTGCCTGCAGGAGTTGGATGGCCTGGCGCAGCTGCGGGTTATCCGCCGCATTTTGGAGTTGCTTTTCCGCTTTTGACGCCATCAATTTGGCATATTGTTGAATCCAAAACAAGCGGATTTGGGCGTCTTGTTCAGGGGACGTACAAGCGCAGAGCAGTACGGAAGAAAGAAGCAAAAAAGGAAAAGTTTTTCTCATAATAAATCCTCTGTTCCCAAAATATAACAAATTTAAGATAAGCCGTACAATGCTTTTGTGTTGCGTGTGGTGATTTCCGCCAGTGCTTCCAGCGGTATATTCAGATAATCAGCCACAAATTGCCCAATGAGTGGGATATTTGCCGGGTCGTTGCGCTGGCCGCGTTTTCCCTGGGGGGATAAATAGGGGCAGTCCGTTTCCAAAATAATTTTGTCTGCGCCGGCTTTTTTGACGGCTTCGCGGATATATTCATTTTTCTTATAAGAAAAACAACCGTTTAGGCCGAGCAGTAATCCCATATCCAGCGCGCGTTTGGCTTCTTCATACCGGGCGCAAAAGCAGTGCAATACCCCCGGGTGCGCGGTAACGGAGGAGCCTTTCCATTCGTGCTTTAAGGCATAAAACGTATCTTCGTAAGCGGCGTAATCTTCACCTATGCGCCGCACATGCAGTACAACGGGTTTTTGGGTTTGGTTGGCAAGCGCCAGCATTTGCGAAAAAGTTTTTTGCTGGGTTTCTTTATCGGTGTATTCAAAACAGGTGTAATCCAGCCCGATTTCGCCCACGGCAACGTTGCGCGGGTCGGGCAGGAGGGCGGCGAGTTCCTGCAAATGGGTGCTTGTCGTTTTGCAGGCATATTCCGGGTGCACTCCCAACACCGCGTGGACTAAAGCCGGATAGCGGGAAGCCAATTCCAAGGCGGGTTGCCATTCTTCGGGCGAACAGCCGATTTCTATACTATGGCTGATACCTGCCTGCGGCAGGGTGCGGGAGAGGAGCTCTTCCCGGTCGGCGTCAAAAGCCGGGTCATTTAGATGGGCATGGGAATCAATAAATTGCATATCTATATTGTAGCTTTTTGTGGAGAGGCTTCGCACGGCTGCGGGCAGGACAAATGGTTTGGGCGGGATTTCAATATAACTTAAACTAATCGTGTTGGCGGGCATAGAGAGGGGAGCCCAGCTTCTGGGCCGTGGCGTAAGGGCGCGTCATGGCGGAAACAGTGTGGCTTAAACTAATCGCGCTAACGGGTATAGAGAAGGGGGCCAGGCTCTGGCCCTGCCCCTGGCAAGGGCTGTTTCGTTAGAGTGCGACATATCGGAACAGTGTGGCCTAAACTAGTCGTGTTAACGGGCATAGAGAAGGGAACCCCGCCTCTGGGCTTGATTTGTTTTTTTTTTTTGATAAATTTTGGCTATGAACAAAATTTATCAAAAAATCTTCCCGGTGTATAAAAACGCCGGATTTACGCTAATAGAGCTGTTAGTGGTCGTTTTAATTATCGGTATCTTGGCGGCAGTAGCGTTGCCGCAGTATCAGTTGGCAGTTGCCAAAGCCCGCTATACGCAAATGATGTTATTGGGGGATGCGTTGCGTCAGGCGCAGGCCGTGTATTATATGGCAAATGGATCCTATACAACTAAGTTTGAAGATTTGGATATCTCCTTCCCTGGAAATGTTACGGCGGAGGGGAATCACGTGGCGGTGGCCAATAAATTCAGTTGCCATATTGACGCTTCTACATATATGGAAGTATATTGCTCCCCGGCTGCTTCAATTAACAAAACCGTTCCGCGGTATTTCCGTTCTTTAAATTCTTCCAACCGCTATTGCCGGGCGTATGGCGCCACGGAAGGAATAAGAGATAAAGTCTGCCAAGCGCTCGGAGGGGTGAAAGTCTCTTCTGCTCCGGGGAATGATAGCACTGGCCCTTACCGCAGTTATAAACTTCCATAACGATTTTTCATCTAGTATAAAAATCGGCTTGTTTTTGGGCATCACCCTTTCTATACTTGCAGATAGAAAGGGTTTCTTTTATGCTCTTTGATAAGCGCCTGCCCGACGGAGCGGAAGGGTTCAAAATTAGCAGTCTAAAAAAGGGGTTGACAAAAATAAAATAATTGCATATAATATTAGCAGTGACGACCAAAGAGTGCTAAAATAAACCGAATGCACAGACGGCTCTCCAGGAAAAAGGTATGAGAATTTTAAAACCGGAAATTGCTAAAGCCCGCAAAGAAAAAATTTTGCGGTGGGTTATCCAACAGTTTGTAGAAACCCGCCGCCCGGTCGGTTCGCAGATGATTGCCGAAGGCGCCCTGCAGGATGTATCCAGTGCGACCATCCGCAACATTATGAAAGAACTGGAAGAAGAGGGCTACCTCTACCAGCCGCACACCTCCGGCGGTCGTATTCCTACGGATAAAGCCTACCGCTATTATGTGGATTATTTGGCTAACGTGCAAAAAATGGCCGCCCGCGAACGCCAGCGCATTGAAGAACAATACGACGCCCGCGTGAACGAAGTGGACAATATGCTCGTGCAGACCTCGCGCCTGCTGGCTATGCTTTCCGGCGCGGCGGGGTTTGTGTATGCGGCCCACGTGGCGGACCAGCGCATCCAGCGGTTGGATTTTATTCCGGTGGCGCCGGGTATGATTTTGGCGGTCTTGGTCACCCAGCCGGGTACGGTGCGGCACTGGCCGGTGCGTACGGGGTACGTGATAGAGCCTTCCCGCCTGCGGGTGCTCAGCCGGTTCATTAATGCGGAAATTGCCGGCCTGACGTTGGCGCAGGCCCGGCAGGTGCTGTGGCAGCACATTCATTCGGGCCACCGCGAAATTTCGGACCTGGCGGATTTGGCAACCCAGGTGCTTAAAGATATTGAACGCCCGCAAACGGGTGCGGATGAATTATATGTGGAAGGCATTGGACGGTTGCTTGAAAACACCACCCAGGCCGATTACGAAGATTTGAAACAAATGATGCGCGTGGTAGAAGAGCGCGAACGGTTTTCCTCGTTGCTTAACGAGAAAATGACGGATATGGAGAAATCCAACCAAAAAGTGAACGTCAGTATCGGCAGCGAGAACGAACTAACGGAACTGAAAAACCTCAGTATCGTTTCCACCGCTTGCCGCGTGGGGGATAAAACAGTAGGGATGCTGGGCATTATCGGGCCCAAGCATATGGAATATACCAGAGTAATGTCCCTGGTCAATTTTATAGGGGAGCTTTTGCAGGCGTCTATGAACCATTGGGCGGCATTGCCTGCTGAGGATGAAAAGGATTATGAGTAAGAAACATCAGAAACACGGCGCAGCCGACGCCGAAGAATTAAACGAACAGGATTTGCCGGAAGTAAGTGAACCGGAAATGGAAACAAAACCGGAAGACGAACCCGCCAAAGAAACCAAGCCTGATTATTACGACCAGTTGGTCCGCCTAAGCGCGGATTTTGAAAATTACCGCAAACGGACCGAACGCGAAAAAGCGTCTTTTCTGGCCTATGGTAAAAAACAATTTGCCGAAAAACTGCTGCCCGCATACGAAGTGTTACTGCGCCAGCGCGAGGAGTTAACCAAAAAACAGACAGAAGAAGAATGTTCCTCTTCGTTAAAAGCCGTAAAAGACGGACTGAATATGGTTTTTACGGAGCTGGAAAAGGCCTTCAAGGCCGAAGGGATTGAGCATATGGACGTGCTGGATAAACCCTATGACCCGGCTACCCAGGAAGTGGTAGCGATGATTCCGTCTTCCGAAGCCCAGGACGGAATGGTGTTGCAAGAAGTGCAAATGGGCTTTACAATGGACGGCAAAGTCCTGCGCCCGGCGCGGGTGATTGTCGGCCAGCACGCGGAAGGGTAAGGCCGTTCCGCTTTGGGGTAAAACATTTTTTGATTTACAAGGAGAAACAACAGTATGGCTAAAATCATTGGTATTGACTTAGGAACTTCCAACACGGCTGCGGCGGTGATGGAAGGAGGCAGAGGAACCATCATTCCGTCTGCCGAAGGCAACTCCATCGGCGGCAAGGCGTTCCCGTCTTATGTGGCGTTTACCAAAGACGGACAGCGTCTGGTGGGTGAACCGGCCCGCCGTCAGGCTATTGCCAACCCGGAAGGCACCGTAACCGCCTTCAAACGCAAAATGGGGGAAAACTATAAATACAATTTGCGCGGGCAGGAATTTACGCCCCAGCAGCTCTCGGCTTTCATCTTGCAGAAAGTGAAAAAAGACGCCGAAGCCTTCTTGGGCGAACCGGTGGAAAAAGCCGTTATCACCGTACCCGCTTATTTTAACGACAACCAGCGCCAGGCCACCAAAGACGCCGGGCGCATTGCGGGCTTGGAAGTGGTCCGCTTGGTAAACGAACCGACCGCCGCCGCGTTGGCTTTCGGTATTGATAAAGCCGGCAAAGAACAAAAAGTAATGGTGTTTGACTTAGGCGGCGGTACGCTGGATGTAACCATTATGGAAATGGGCAAAGAAGGCACCTTTGACGTGCTTTCCACCTCCGGCGATACGCAGCTGGGCGGTACGGATATGGATAACGCCATCATCCAGTGGATGGTGGACGAATTCCGCAAACAGACCGGCATTGATTTGTCCCAGGACAAACAGGCCCAGCAGCGCCTGAAAGACGCGGCCGAAAAAGCCAAAATTGAACTGTCTACCACCATGGAAACGGACATCAACCTGCCTTTCATCAGCGTAGACAGCACCGGTTCCAAACACCTGGAGCTCAAACTTTCCCGCGCCAAACTGGAAAGCTTGGTGGACGACATCGTCAAACGCTGCGGCAAATCCGTCAACCAGGCGTTGTCCGATGCGGGATTAACCGCTTCGCAGATTGACCGCATCATCTTGGTCGGCGGTCCGACCCGTATGCCGATTGTGCAGAAATACGTGGAAGACCTCGTAGGCAAGAAAATTGAACGCGGCATTGACCCGATGGAATGCGTAGCCATCGGCGCGGCGGTACAGGCCGGTATTTTGACCGGTGAAGTCAAGGATGTGCTCTTGTTGGACGTTACGCCGCTGTCCTTGGGCTTGGAAACCTTGGGCGGTGTGTGCACGCGCCTCATTGAACGCAACACCACGATCCCGGTGCGCAAGACGCAAATTTTCTCCACGGCGTCGGACAACCAGCCCGCGGTAACCATTAACGTACTGCAGGGTGAACGCCCGATGGCCAAAGACAACGTGCCGCTGGGTAAATTTGACCTGGACGGTATTCCGCCGGCTCCGCGCGGCGTACCGCAGATTGAAGTGACGTTTGATATTGACGCCAACGGTATTTTGAACGTTTCCGCCAAAGACCTGGGCACCAATAAAGAACAGCACATTACCATCAGTTCTCCTAACAAGCTGAGCGATGCGGAAGTGGAAAAATTCGTCAAAGACGCCGAGAAATTCGCCGAAGAAGATAAAAAACATAAAGAGTTCGTGGAAGCCAAAAACGAAGGCGACAGTGTGCTCTATAAGACCGAAAAGGCTCTGAAAGATTACGGCGACAAAGTGTCCCAGGACGACCGCTTGGCGATTGACCGCGCGCTGGGCGACCTGAAAGAAGCGCTGAAAACGGACGATGCGGCAAAAATCAAATCCGCTACGGAAGCAGCCTTGCAGGCCGGTCAGAAATTGGGCGAAGCGATGTACAAAAACGCGCAAGCTCAACAGCAGGCGCAGGCCGGAGCCCAGCCGGGTCCGGACGCCTCGGCCCAAGCCGGTGCTGCCAATAACGGCGGCAAGGACGACGTGGTGGAAGCCGAAGTCGTGGATAAATAAGTTTGGGTGATAAATCCGAAAAGGGGCTGGTATATCCGGCCCCTTTTTTATGGTAAATATCCAGTATGGAGAATTTATAAACAAAGGGTTTACATTATAGAATTATTGGCATTTTAGTGTCTGTTTCTATTTCTTGTTCCTCGCTTTTTAGCGGGGGTTTTATTTTTAGGGAAGCAAATAAATCCGCCTAGCGGCAAGTATGTTAATAAATATCCGGGCTGTCTTTGAAAGGGCCGTAGCGTTTTGCGTCCCGGGTCTGTTTTATAAAATGCTCCAAAGTTTTTTTGTATAGTGCGGGGCGGTTCATCCGGCGGATTATATAATCCAGACGTATGCGCTGATAATGCGGGGGAAATGCGCAAAAGTGCTTCCAAACCAGCCTATCTTTTTTAAGCTCTTGTAACAGAAGGGGAGGAATAACAAACGTATTTGGGTTTAGATCTGGCAGTGTTTTTAACCCGGCAGGGGTCATCATCCCTTTATTTAATGCCAAACGAGCAAGATGTTTATTTAATTCACTCCAAGAACTGGCAGCGGAACGAGGAGTCCAGCGTTGGCAGGAGAATTTTTCGTTAAACTTGCATCGCTGTCCGTCGATCCATCCGAAACAAATTGCTTCTTGCACAGCGTCAGCGTAGGCTATGCTGGGCAAATGGGTGTCTTTATGTGGATAGAGAAGCCAGATCTCTTTTTTATTTTGATGATTTTGGCTAAGCCATAAACGCCAGTCTTCTCTTGTATGGGGGTAAAACGTTTCCGTAATTGGAGACATAGCAACATTATAATAAAACCGTTATGCCAGTGCAACAAACAGACAGATGTTTAATTTTCATAAAACCGAACTGCAACCCCGGGGATAAATAAGCCGAAGGACACATTAAAAAGAAAACGAGACGTTGCCTTCTTTGTTCAACCCGCAAAACGTCCAATGTATGCCCCATATGGGCAGGAAGACGTTTCCGGCCAGGGTGCATTTTTACTTTTGAACCCTTAAAAAGTAAAATAACTATATGCCCCAGTATTTTGCAGACATCAAAGAAACCGAATTTTTCTTAACGGACGCGGAAGCCCACCACGCCAGCGCGGTAGCGCGGCATAAAGAGGGGGACGAAATCCGCGTGTTTGACGGTACGGGCCGCCAGTATATGGCGCGCATAGACCGTATTCAAAAGAAGTTTGTCCGCGGTACGCTGTTGAAACCGTGCCCGGTGCGCCGCCCGGCCTTGGAGCTGGAGCTGTGCTTTGCGCCTAATTCCCGCACGGGGCTGGAAGACGTGTTGGATAAATGCACCCAGCTGGGGGTGGCGGCCTTCCGCCCGGTATGGACGGAGCGAAGCGAGTATGATGTGCTAAAAAAGTGGGATGGCAAAAATGACCGTTGGCGCCAAATTATGGTGGCAGCGTGCAAACAGTGCGATACGCCTTTTGTCCCGCAGATTTTGCCGCCCGTTAAATTTACCGAAGCCCTCCAGCAGGAAATTCCTTCGCTGATTGCTTACGAGGCTGAAGAAACCCACACCTTAGCCTGGGGGCAGGAAAAATTGGGAAACCCCAAGCGTTTGCGCGTGTATGTGGGGCCCGCGGGGGGATGGACGGATGAAGAAATCGTCATCGCCGCCCAATGCAATGTGCTCCCGGTTACGCTGGGGGTATATATCTTGCGGGCGGAAACGGCCTGCATTGCCGTTGCCGCAAAACTATTATAATGGCTACTTTCTTTTTAAAAACATTCGGCTGCCGCGTCAACCAGGTGGAAAGCCAAGCTTTGTGGGAAGCGTTCCTGCGGGCCGGCTTTGCGCCGGCAGACTCGTTTGAAACGGCGGACGTTTGCCTGCTCAACACCTGTACCGTTACCCACCAGGCCGATAAAGATGTGGAAAAACAAATCCGCCAAATCCTGCGGCGCAACCCGCGCGCGCGGCTCATTTTAACCGGCTGTTACGCTGCCGCACACGAAAAACTCGTGCGCGAAAAATTCCCGCAGGCCGAAGTGATCGGCAAATACGATTTAGGCAAAACGCTGTTTCACGTGCCGGACGTGTGCTGGACAGTGTCCGGGCACGAAGGCCACAGCCGCGCGTTTATCAAAATCCAGGACGGGTGCGACTGCTTTTGCTCTTACTGCATTGTGCCGTATGCCCGTCCGGTCAAGCGTTCCAAACCGCTGGCGGATGTGCTGAGCGAAATCCAAACCTTGGAGCAAAAAGGGTTTGCCGAAATTGTACTAACGGGCATAAACATTGGTAACTATCTGTGCCCGCAAACCGGTGCGGATTTGGCCGCCCTGTGCGAGCGGATTGCCGCCCTGCCGGGCAAATTCCGGGTGCGTTTTTCCTCTATTGAACTGCAAACGGTTACGGATGGCATTATGGACCAAATGGCCCGGCACCCGGAGCGGTTTTGCAATTACTTCCACTTGCCGCTGCAAGCCGGATGCGATAAAATTTTAAAGGACATGAACCGCCATTATGATACGTCCGCTTACCGCGCGCGCGTGGAAGAGCTGCGCCGCCGGGTGCCGCAAATCGGCATTTTTGCAGACGTCATTGCCGGCTACCCCACCGAAACGGAAGCCGATTTTGAAGCCACCTCCGCTTTTATCCGCGATATCCGCCTGGCGGGCCTTCACGTATTTAGCTATTCGCCCCGCCCTGGCACCCCGGCGGCGGCGTTTAAGCAGCTGCCGCACGAAGAAATCAAACGCCGTGCAGACGCACTGCGCGCCTTGGATAAAGAGTTGCGCGCCGCATTTGCCGCCTCTTTGGTGGGAACGGAACAGGAAGTATTTATTGAAGAGCATAAAGCCGGCCGTCCGCACGGGATAACCTCCAATTTTCAACAGGTGGTCCTGGAAGGGGCTCCTTCTTCTGCCCGTGGGTTGGTGCGGGCATTCATTGCCCGGGCGGAAGGTCCCCTTTGCGTGGGGAAAATACAGTAATCTGCCTGCCAGGGGACTAAAATGCTACAATATTTGTAATGCCCCGCCTATGGCAGGAAGTGCCAACATTTCCGCTTTGCAGGTTGGGTGGATTATTGGTATAATATATATATAATTTGTTCCTGATTCGTCATTAACAAGTTAGATTCTTTTTTAGGCAAGAGTAGATAAAACAATGGTAGCCAAAAAAAATCTGTGTGTTCTTATCCTGGCAGCCGGCAAAGGCACCCGGATGAAATCTCCTCTCCCCAAACCGCTGCACATCGTTTGCGGAATCCCGATACTCGCACATATTTTAAAGGCGGCCCAATCATTGGGTCCTGCCGCTATCGGCATTGTTGTCGGCCACGAGGCGGACACGGTGGTGGAGGCTGTCAAAGCGGGTTTGCCAAAGTGGGGCGTTACAGCTCCGGTGGTGTTTGTCAATCAAACCGATTTGTCTGGCTCCGCTTCTGCGGTAAAAGCGGCGGAACCGCTCTTGCAAAAGTTTGAAACCGTTATGGTTTTAAATGGGGATACTCCATTAGTTAAAGCCCAAACGCTGGAACATATGGCGGATGTATTTGAACATAACGAAGCCGGCGCTATGGTGTTGGGTGTTCCCGTCCCGGATCCGACCGGGTACGGGCGCATTATCCGCGCGGCGGACGGTTCGTTTGAAAATATTGTGGAAGAGTCGGACGCGGACGAAGAAACCAAAAAAATTACCGAAATCAACAGCGGCATGTATGTATTTAATTCCCAATCGCTCAAGACCGCGCTTACCCAACTGACGCCCCAGGGCCCTAAACACGAATACTATTTAACCGATACTTTGGCTTTAATTAAACAAATGAACCAACCGGTGCTGGTATTTGCCGGAACGGATTATCAGCAGGCGTTGGGCATTAACAGCAAAGCACAGCTGGCGGAAGCCGAGCAAATTATGCGCGACCGCGTCGCCGCGGATTTGATGGACCAAGGCGTTACCTTGGTGCGCCCGAAAGAAGTGTATATAGACCCGGGGGTAAAAATCGGTACCGATACGCGGATTTGCCCCGGTTGTTATATTTGCGGTAACACCGTTATCGGCAAGAATTGCGACATTGAAGGAAACGTCTATATCAAAGACTCTGTTATCGGCGATAACGTTACCATTAAAATGGGTACTTATATTGAAGAATCTGAAGTATCTGAGAACTGCCAGCTGGGGCCGTATGCGCATTTACGTCCGAAATCCGTTTTAAAGAAGGGCGCGAAAGTGGGCAATTTTTCAGAAATTAAAAAGTCCGTCATTGGGGAAGGTTCCAAAGTAAACCACTTAAGCTACATCGGCGATACTCAAATGGGCGCCGGGGTGAACGTGGGGGCCGGCACGATTACCTGCAATTATGACGGAAAGAACAAACACCAAACGGTTATAGGGGACCATGTGTTTGTAGGGTCTAACGTGAATTTTGTAGCGCCGGTAACGGTGCACGAATATGCAAAAATCGGCGCGGGGTCTACTGTCACTAAAGAGGTTCCTGCGGAATCTCTGGCGATTGCCCGTTCGCGTCAGGTCGTTCTGGAAAAAAAAGGTGTAAAGAAAAATGACTAAAAGCGTAAACGGCGATTTGAGAATTTTCTCCGGCAATGCCAACATTGCCCTGGCGCAGAAGATTTGCAATCACCTGAATATGGAGATGGGCAAACTGCGCGTAGAGCGCTTTGCGGATGGAGAAATTGACGTGCAAATTTTGGAAAGCGTCCGCGCGCACGATTGCTACATCATCCAGCCCACTTGCCCGCCCGTCAACGAAAATTTGATGGAACTGCTGATTATGATTGACGCGTTCAAACGCGCCAGTGCCGGCAAAATCACGGCGGTTATTCCGTATTTCGGCTATGCCCGGGCGGACCGCAAGGCTTCCCCGCGCGTGCCGATTACCGCCAAGCTGGCCTGTAACCTGATTGCGGAAGCTGGCGCGGACCGTATTATGACGGTGGACCTGCACGCCGGGCAAATCCAGGGGTTTTTTGACATCCCGGTGGACCACTTGCGCGCGCGCAAAGTGTTTTTGGATTATTTTAAAGATTTTGACCGCAAGGATTTAGTGGTCATCTCCCCGGATGTGGGCGGCGTGGAACGCGCCCGCAAGTTTGCGGCCCGTATGGACGCGGGGTTGGTTATTATTGATAAACGCCGCCCGAAAGCTAACGAAGCCGTGGTGTACAACGTTATCGGGGATGTAAAAGATAAAGTGGCGATTATTTTTGATGATATTGTGGACACGGCGGGTACGCTGACCATCGTGGCGCAAAAAATCAAAGAGCAGGGCGCGCGGGAAATTTATGCGGCGTGTACGCATGGGCTGCTGTCCCGCAACGCCATAGATAAAATCAACAAGTCGGATATTAAGAAGCTGGTCATTTCGGACTCTCTTCCTATCCGCGACTTGGGCCCGAAAGTGGATGTGCTGTCCGTTTCGTACTTATTGGCGGATGCGATTAAGCGCAACCACGACGGTCGTTCTATCAGCGATATGTTTAATTAAAAATTTCAAAATTTTCGGATGAAAATTTGGAGGAAACAATGGAAAAAGTAACTATCTCTGCCGCTGCCCGCGAAGGGATTGGCGTCAAAGGGGCTCTATCTAAAATCAGAGCCGAAAAGAAAATCCCGGCCGTCATCTACGGCGGGAACAAAGAACCCGTTAGCGTTACCGTAAGCGTAAAAGATTTGGAAAAAATCGTAAAAGCCGGTAAAAATACGCTGGTGGAAATGGACTTAAGCGGTGCTAAGGAACTGGCGTTGGTAAAAGAAATCCAATACCACGCCGTAACCGATAACCCGATTCACGCCGATTTCCAACGCGTTAGCATGAAAGACAAAATGGATGTGGTCGTCCCGCTTAAACTGGAAGGAACGCCTGCTGATGTGGTCAACTATGGTGCAATGATTGAGCACATCCTGCGCGAAATTGAAGTGCGTGCTTTGGTCAGCTCCATTCCGCACGAAATCGTGGTAGACATTACCCCGATGACAATCAACAAAGGTATTCTTGCGGGGGATATTAAACTGCCCGAAGGCGTGGAACTGGTGACCGATCCGGAAGCCCCGGTAGTGCACTTGGCTATTCCGAAAGAAGAAGCCGCTCCCGCTCCGGCCGCTGCCGATGCTGCCACCCAGCCGGAAAGCTCTTCCACCAAGGGCAAGAAAGACGAAGAAGGCAACCTTACCAAGGACGCCGCGAAGAAATAACGTATGCAATATCTCCTGGCAGGGCTTGGCAATCCCGGTTCCCAATACGAGCATACGCGCCACAACGCCGGTTTTATGGTGTTGGACGCCGCGGCCCGCAAATGGGGAGCCGATTGGAAAACCTGGCAGAACCTGGGAGTATATGCAAAAGTTACGGTGGCAGGGAAAGATGTCTTTCTCATCAAACCTACTACTTATATGAACGAATCGGGCCGAGCTGTATCCAGCTTGGCCCGGTTCTATAAAATTGCGCCGCAAAATTGTTTGGTGTGCTTTGATGATGTTTCGTTGGACGTGGGTAAATTGCGCATCCGCAAGAACGGTTCGGCCGGCGGGCAAAAAGGGATGAAAAGCGTGATAGAGCAGTTGGGTACGCAGGACATTCCCCGGCTGCGTTTGGGAATTGGTCCCAAGCCCGAAAAATTTGATTTAGCCAATTTTGTGCTTTCTAATTTCCCTAAGGCGGACGAGCCCGCGCTGGAGGACGCGCTTTCGCGTGCGGTGGAGGCGTTGGAAATGGTTTTATCGCAAGGGATAGAAAAGGCGATGAATACGTTTAACTGATTTGAGATTTTTATATAGAAAGGGCGGAGAAAATTTCTCCGCCCTTTTTGTTGCACTGCAGCGTTGAGGTCGTATCAAGCGGAAGCTTGCCCGAGGTTATATGTACTTTTTCCGGCGGGAAAAAGCACCAAAGAAGGGAGTTTATGCTAGGGCGCGGCAGGGCGGGAACAGTGTGGCCCAACCAGTTGTGTTAACGGGCATAGAGTGGGCAGGCCAGGCGCTGGCCCGACAACGGCAAAAGCGGAACAGCTTTCCTTTTGAAACAGCGCGACATAGCGAGAATAGTGTGGCCCAATCAGTCGTGTTAACGGGCAAAGGAAAGGGGAGGGGCGGCTCACCCCTTGATTTGTTTTTTTTTTTTGATAAATTTTGCGTCTGAGCAAAATTTATCAAAAACCCCTCCCGGCGGGGAAAAACGCCGGATTTACGCTAATAGAACTGTTAGTGGTCGTTTTAATCATCGGTATTTTGGCGGCGGTGGCATTGCCTCAATATCAAAAAGCAGTCTTAAAAAGCCGTATGAACAGTATGTGGCCTTTACTAAAGGGAATTAAAGACGCGCAGGAAGCCTACTATATGGCCAATGGCAGTTATACCGACGATTTGACGCAGTTGGATATCAGTGTTCCCAAAGGGGAAATTTATTCTAAACCGGAAGCTGGGCAAGAAGGGTACAGCAACGGTACCTGCTTTGATAATATGGCCTCATCTTCTCCAAATGGGTGGCTACTCAGAGGTGGAGTAGGGAAAGACTGTTGGCTCAACTTACAAGATACGTGCCTTTTTCTTGTTTATTTTGATAATTCTTCCTCTCCCGGGAGGATTACCTGTTCTGGCCCGTTGAAGCACTGCACAGAGGTTTGCAAATCATTCAGTTTTGTAACGCAGTGATGAATGCATATCCAAAAAAGCCCCCGCGGAAAAACCCGCGGGGGTTTTAATTGGGCGGGAAATTTACGCCGGTTTGTTTAATTTCACGTGCCACAGGTATTCGGTATTCCCGTGCGTGCCTTTGATGGGGCTTTCTATCACTTCGCCCGATAAGCCGCCGTATTTTTCTTTCAGGTTTTCTTCAAAAAAGTCCTGCACGCGTTTAATCGCCAGCTGGCGGTTTTCTTCCGTTTTTACAATGCCGTGCGGCACTTGTTTGGGGGTCAGTTCAAACTGCGGCTTAATTAAAAATACGATTTCTGCCTCTTTCGCCATTACTTTAAACAGCGGTTCCATAATCATCGTTAAGGAAATGAACGACACGTCCACCGCTGCAAACTGCGGGGCGTGTTCAAACAAATCGGGCGTCATATACCGGGCGTTGGTTTCGGGCTTAAAATGGAAATTTTTATAGCGGCGCATTTCATCGGCTAATTGGCCTTTACCCACGTCCACGCCGTACACGTCTTTGGCACCGGCCTGCAGCATACAGTCGGAAAATCCGCCCGTCGCTACGCCAATGTCCACGCACACTTTTCCGGTTACGTCTATGTTCCACTCCTTCATCGCGCCCGCCAACTTCAGCCCGCCGCGCGATACATAGGGGCAGGATTTTTCTTTGAGCGCAATCACGTCTTCCGGCAGTACGGTGCGGTCGGCGCGGGTGTCCACCTCGCCGTTTACCAATACTTCGCCCGCCATAATGCTGGCTTGGGCGCGGTTGCGGCTTGGGAAGAAGCCTTGTTCCACTAAGGCCATATCCAAACGCAGTTTTTTAGTTGCCATCGGACCCCTCGGCTAAATCGGTATCAAACGGAGCGGTCATCATTTCGGCACCTTTCTTTTTCAGTTCTTCCACCTTAAATTTAACTGTTTCCAATTTTTGTGCCAATTCTTTGGACAGCACGACGCCTTCCTCAAACAATTTTACGGAAGCGTCCAAATCGGTTTGTTCTTCTTCCAGCTGGGAGACAATTTCCTCCAAGCGGGCGAGTTGTTTTTCAAAAGTTACTTTGGTTGGCATACATCAAACCTCACTTTACTTCGGAGCGGATCATTCCGTCCTGTACCTGAATAAAAAGCGTTTCACCGGGGGCGGTTTGGTTCACCCGGCTGATGACGGAGCCGTCTGCCCGGCGGGAAATACTATACCCGCGTTTTAATACGGCTTGCGGCCCTAAAGCCTGCAGTTGGTTTTGGGCCAATTCAAAACGGTGTTCAAAGGCGGCCAGGCGCTCCTTCCATGCCGTTTCCAGCCGCAGGGTCAAATCGTCCAGCTCCTGTTCTTTGGCCAGCGTTAAGGTTTCCGGGTTTTTAAATACCCGGCTGTGGACGGCTAAATCAAAGCGGCGTTTGGCGCGTTCGTAAAATAAACTGACCGATTGCAGCAGCCTCTTTTGCAGCTGCGCGATGTGCTGCTGCGTATTTTGGGAATTTTGAACCACCAGCTCCGCGGCGGCGGAAGGGGTGGGGGCGCGCAGGTCGGCTATGAAGTCGGCAATAGTGAAATCCACCTCGTGCCCGACGCAGGAAATGACGGGGATTTTGCTTTTAAAAATGGCGCGCGCGACAATTTCCTCGTTAAACGCCCATAAATCTTCTATGCTTCCGCCGCCGCGCCCTACCAAAAGTACGTCCGGCGCGGGTTTAAAACGGTTTAAATCGGCAATCGCCTGGGCAATTTGCGGGGCGGCTTCGTCCCCCTGCACCAGTACCGGCGCGATGAGTACTTCCAAATGCGGGCTGCGGCGTTTTAATACGGATAAAATATCGCGCACCGCCGCCCCCGTGGGGGAAGTGACCACCGCTATCCGCTGCGGGTAGGCCGGAATGGGCTTTTTGTGTTCCGGGGCGAACAGCCCTTCGGCTTCCAATTTCTTTTTGAGTTTTTCAAATTCCAAAAACAGGTTGCCTTTGGCTAACGCTTCGGCGGTTTTAACGACGATTTGATACCGCCCTTGCTTGGCATAGCACGATAAACTGCCCCACACCCGCACCTGAACGCCTTCCTGCAGTTCGCCGCCGTATTTGCGGGCGTCCCACTTAAACATAACGGCGGATAAAAGGGACTCGCGGTCCTTTAAATCAAAATAAATGTGTCCGCTGGCGGCTTCGCGCAAATTGCTTACTTCGCCTTCTACAAATACGTCGCGGAACACGCCCTCAATCATTTGCTTCAGGGCCAGCGTGATGGCGGTAACGGTAAAGACCTGTCCGCGGAAAGGGGCTTCGGGCTCCATTTATTCTCCTTTGATTTTTTTCAGGCGCTCTATGATAGCCGCTTCTTTGCCCAGCACACCCGGTTTGAAAAATTGCATAGGCGAAGGCATATAGAGCTGTTTTACATAGTGGTTCGGAAAATCATGCGCGTACTTATAGCCGCGGTTCTTGCCGCCGGAGCGCAGGTGGTCGGGCACGGGGCGGTAGCGCCCTTCGCGCACTTCCTGCAAAGCGGCGTCCACCGCCAGGTAGGCGGAATTACTCTTGGGGCAGCAGGCCACGTAAATGGCGGCGTGCGCCAGAGGAATGCGCACTTCGGGCATACCGAGTTCTTCGGCGGCGGCGAAGGCGGCTTGGGCAATCATAATGGCATAAGGTTCCGCCAGCCCCACGTCCTCGCACGCACAGATGAGGATACGCCGGGCGATAAAGCGCGGGTCCTCCCCGCTTTCCAGCATACGCGCCAGCCAGTAGACGGCGGCGTCCGGGTCCGAGCCGCGCATGGATTTAATAAAAGCGGAAATGATGTCGTAGTGTTCGTCGCCTTTTTTGTCGTAATTTAAGTGGCGGCGCTGGATGCACTCTTTCGCAATGTCTAAACTGATGTGTTTTAGGCCGTCTTTTCCGGGTTCTGTGGTTACAAACGCAAGTTCGGCCGCGTTTAGCATTTTGCGCGAATCGCCGTTGGCCTGGGTAATGAAATAGTCCGCGGCGTCGGCGTCTATTTGGGCTTTTTCTTTTTCGGCGGCGCGGGTGAGGATTTTAAGCAAATCTTTTTCGCCCAGCGCCTTAAATTCAAATACGGAAAAGCGCGACAAAAGCGCGGTATTGATGTAAAAATACGGGTTTTCGGTAGTAATGCCGATTAAAATGATGTCGCCCCGTTCCACGGAGGGGAGCAGCACGTCCTGCTGGGTTTTGTTAAAGTGGTGGATTTCGTCCAAAATCACGAGCGTCCGCTTTTGTTCAAAAGCGGGGGTGCGGGCGCGTTCCTGGGCTTCGGCCAGTACTTTTTTGATGTCCGCCACACCTGCCGCGGCGGCGTTTAGCTCCACCGTATAGGATTGGGTGCGCGAAGCAATATAGCGCGCCGTGGCGGTTTTGCCACAGCCGGGCGGACCAAAAAACACGGCGGATTTAATCATATCCGCTTCCAGCAGCCGGCGCAGCATTTTGCCCGGCCCCAACAAATGGGGCTGGCCGGCAAAATCTTCTAGTTTTTTGGGCGCCTGGCGCGCCGCCAGCGGGATATTTTCCTGTTCGTCCGTCATAATGCTATTTGTGTGAAGCGTCCAACGACGCTTTTAATTTAATGATTAAATCGTCCACGCGGGATTCATCTTCCTTGCGTTTGCCGCCTTCGTTTTGGTTTTGCAAATAAGCTTGCGCGGCAAAGTGCAGGGCGGTCATCAAGGCTTGTTTTAAGGTGTCAATTTCGCCTTCTTCCTGCAGCTGGAGCATATATTTTTCCACGGAGGCGGCTAAATCAGTTAGTTCCACCATCCCTAAGCCGGAAGCTTCTATATCCAGCGGAATGCGTTTAATTTCCACTTGTACAATGTCTTTGGGCATATTGGTATTGTAACTTTTTTGCCGCGTGTTTGGGCGGTTTTAGCTCAGTTGCGGCAAAAAACCCGAAAAAATAAGAAAATTCCCCTATACAACCGCCTAAAAAGATATAATAAGATATATGACTATCAACGAATTTAAATCCGCCTGCTCTGCCATTGAACAGGAATACAAGGCCAAAATCGGCCAAGCCGCCGATTTGGCCGCCGTGGAAGAATTGCGCGTGGCCGCCCTGGGGCGCAAAGGCGCACTGACCGAACTGCTGAAAGGACTGAAAGATTTTTCCATTGAAGAAAAGAAAGAAGCCGGCCCGCTGGGCAACGCGCTGAAGGCCGCTTTGGCGGCGGCGTTGGACGAAAAAACCGAATTTTTTGCCGCAAAAGCGATTAATGACGAACTGAACAAAGTAAATCTGGACTTAACCCTGCCCGGCTACCCCGTAGCCAAAGGCCACCGCCACCCGCTTTCCGTAGCGCAGGACCGGATGACGGCCATTCTTTCCCGCCTGGGGTTTGAATGGGCCGAAGGCCCCTGGGTGGAGGACGAAAAACACAATTTTGACTTGCTTAACATCCCGCTGCACCACCCGGCGCGCGACGCGCAGGACACTTTTTTTGTAGACGGCAAAATGCCGCTTGTACTGCGCACGCATACGTCCAACGTGCAAAGCCGGTATATGGAAAAACACAAACCGCCGCTGCGCATTATGGCGCCCGGGCGTGTATTTAGAAACGACAGCTTAGACGCCACCCACAGCCCCGTGTTCCAC
The DNA here is from genome assembly GCA_949297775.1 of uncultured bacterium. GTDB lineage: Bacteria > Elusimicrobiota > Elusimicrobia > Elusimicrobiales > Elusimicrobiaceae > Avelusimicrobium. The sequence continues at coordinate 43,206 of CASFTM010000001.1, read as the reverse complement.
CAAATTGAAGGGCTGTATGTGGACAAAAACGTCAGCCTGGCGGATTTGAAGAGCGATTTGTCCGCTTTTATGAAAGGACTCTTTGGCAACAAGGCCGAAATCCGCTTCCGCCCGTCGTTCTTCCCGTTTACGGAACCCAGCGTGGAAGTGGACGTAAAATGCGTGTTCTGCCAGGGCAAAGGCTGCAACGTCTGCAAAGGAAGCGGCTGGATTGAAATGCTAGGGGCCGGCGTGGTGCACCCCAACGTGCTGCGCAACTGCGGCATTGACCCCGAAGTGTACAGCGGCTACGCGTTTGGTATGGGCGTAGAGCGCCTGGCGATGATGATGCTTAACATCAAGGACATCCGCACATTTTATGAAAATGACTTGCGCGTGCTGAAACAATTTTAAGGAACGTAACAAATGAAGATATTGTATTCTTGGCTGAAAGATTTTATTGACCTGGACTTAACGCCCGAAGAATTAGTCAGAAAACTGACCGATTTGGGTATTGAAGTGGCGTCCGTGGAAACCACGGGGGCGGATTTTGAAGGCGTGAACGTGGCGCAGATTATTAAAATTGAGGACCACCCGGATTCTGACCACCTGCACCTGGTAACGCTGGACCTGGGCAACGGCAAGACACAGCGCGTGGTATGCGGCGCGCCGAACGTAGCCGTGGGGCAGAAGGTGCCGCTGGCGCGCGTAGGGGCGCGGCTGGGCAAAAACGTTTTGAAAGCCGCCGTCATCCGCGGGGTAGAATCGGAAGGAATGATTTGCTCTTCGGACGAACTGGGCCTTACGCAGACCCGCGCCCGCGGGATTATGGTGTTGGATGAAAATATTCCGCTGGGGACGGATGTTTCCTCCTTGTACGGAAAGCCCGACTCTTTATTTGATTTGGAAATTACTTCCAACCGTCCGGATTTGCTTTCCCACTTGGGCGTCGCGCGCGAATTGGGCGCACTGTTAAACAAGCCCGTCAAACTGCCGGAAGTAAAAAAGGTAAAAGGCGAAGGCAAAGCGCTGAAAATTGAAATCCAAAACCCGCAGGGCTGCCCGCGCTATACGGGGCGGATTATCCGCGGCGTGAAAAACGCCGAATCGCCCGAATGGATGAAACAGCGTTTGGCCGCGATGGGGCTCAACCCCAAAAACGCGCTGGTGGACGTGACCAACTACGTAATGTTTGAATTGGGGCACCCTTTGCACGCCTTTGATTTGCGCGAAGTGGAAGGCGGCAAAATCATCGTGCGTAACGCGCAGGAAGGCGAAAAATTTACCGTCTTGGGCGGGCGCGAACTGACGTTAAACGAAAACTGCCTGATGATTGCCGACGCGCACAAAGCCACCGCCTTGGCGGGCATTATGGGCGGGTTGGACAGCGGTATTAAGGACGATACGCAGGACATTTTTATTGAAGCCGCGTACTTTGACGCGCCGACCGTGAACAAGACCGTCAAAAAATTTGCCATTTCGTCCGATTCTTCCCAACGCTTTGAACGCGGCACGGATATTGAAGGCGTAACGCTTGCCATGCAGCGCGCTACGGATTTGTTCCTGCAGCTGTGCGGCGGGACGGCCTCGGAAGTGGCGGACGTGTATCCCTCCCGCTACGAAAGCCCGGTGGTTACGTTTACGCCGGCGGAAATCAACGGTATTTTGGGGGCGCAAATCCCGGAAGAACGGCTGAAAGAAATTTTCTCCCGCCTGGCGGCCGAATTTCACGCAGACGGCGAAAAGTGGACCTTTAAAGCCCCCACCCACCGCCGCGATTTAAACCACAAGTGGGATTTGGCGGAAGAAGCCGCCCGCTTTGCCGGCTATGATATGATTCCCGTTTCCGAAACCAAAGCCAGCCTGGCTTTTGCCGATAACCCCAAAGGCATTGATATCGGCAAGAAATATGCCGCGGCGCTGATCGGGGCGGGTTTTTGCGAATGCAAAAACATTGATTTCCTGGGTGAAAAAGAATTAAAAGCCTTTGGCTTTGACCCCAAGTTCTGCATTAAAATCAAAAACGCGCTGGCCCAAGGCTGGGACTATATGCGCCCGGTGCTGCTGCCTGCGTTATTAAAAAACGTGGAAAGCAATTTCCGCTTTGGCAACCACAACCTGGCGTTGTTTGAAACCACCAAAACCTTCCAGTCTATTAAAGGCTTCCCGGTGGAAGGGTATTCCGTCGCCGGCGTGCTGACGGGCACGCTGGAGCAGGAAAAATTCTTCGGCGGAGCGCTGCGCCCGGTGGATTTTTATTGGCTCAAAGGCTTAATGCAGGCCCTGCTGGCGGATGTGGACGGGTTGACGCTGGTGCCGTCTAAAACGGCGCCGGTGTATATGCACCCCAAAATTTGTATGGATATCGTGCTGGGGGGCAAAGTGATTGGCGTGTTCGGCAAAGTCCATCCGCTGACGCTCAAAGCGTTTAACGTCAAAACGCAGGATGTGTGGGCGTTTGAATTTGCCACTAAGCTGATTGAAAAAGCTTTCTCTGCGCAGGATTTTAAACCGGCGAAAGATGTGGCGGTGTTCCCGCCGTCTTTGCGCGATTTGTCGGTCGTGTTGGATGAAACGGTGCCGTATGCCTCCGTGGTGAGCGCGCTGGATAAAACGCCGTTGGACGTGCAAATGAGCTATCATTTGATTGACTTATACCAAGGCGAACACTTGCCGCAAGGCAAAAAGAGCGTTACGTTTTCGCTTGCGTTCTCCAGCCCGAAGGGTACGCTCAAAGACAAAGAAATCGACGAAGCGTTTAACCGCATTGTGGAACAGCTTCGCACACAGGTAGGCGCGGAACTGAGGTAATATGCAGGAAAAACTGAAACAGCTGGAACTTTTGGTTACGCAGCTGCTCGCCCGGCAGAAGGAAACGCAGGGCGAGAACGCCGCGCTGAAAGCCAAAGTGCGCACGCTGGAGGACAATGTGGAAAAACTGAAAGCGTCCGAAGGTGAAGCGCGCGCCCTGAAAGAATGGAAGCGCAATACGCAGGCTGTTTTAAAGCGTCTTTCCGCCAAGCTGGATAAAGAGATTGCCAAAGCGCAGGACGAAGCCAAAAAAATCGTTTAAACCTTTGGCGCGATTTAACAAAAACCGGGGCTCTTAAAAGAGCCCCGGTTTTGCATATAAAAATCTCCGGCTGGGCCGGGGATGTTAAATTAGGCCCAACGCTTATGCGGCGGGCGCCATAGCGGCTTTTACATCCGCCCCCATGGGGGTAGGCATGCCCGAGCTGTTCACGCACACCAACGTCGTTTTGCCTTTGGTGCACAGCCGCCCGTTTTGGTTGGTGATGATGTTTTCAAACACGATTTTAATGTCGGACACTTCCAGCACTTTGGTGGAAACGTCAATCACATCCGCGTAGCGCACGGAATACTTGTATTCCACTTCCTGCCGGGCGACTACAAAGTACAGCCCCCGTTGGATAAGCGCGGGCACGGAAAACCCTTTTTCCGCCATATAGAGGGTGCGGGCTTCTTCAAAATATTTTAAATAGTTGGCGTAATAAACCACGTTGCCGCAGTCGGTATCGTGGTAAAAAATAGTTTTTTTCATATGGTTTTATTCTCCGATAATTTTAATTAAAATCCGCTTGTTGCGCTGTCCGTCAAATTCCCCGTAAAAAATGGTTTCCCAGGGGCCAAAGTCCAGCCGGCCTTTGGTAACGGCTACCACCACTTCGCGCCCTAAAAGCGTGCGTTTTAAATGTGCGTCGCCGTTATCCTCTCCGGTCAAATTGTGCTGGTATTTGTCTATGCCGTAGGGAGCCAGTTTTTCCGTCCAGCGCAAAAAATCGGCGTGCAGGCCGCGTTCGTTGTCGTTGATGAACACGCTGGAAGTAATATGCATGGAGTTTACCAGGCACAGCCCTTCCTGAATGCCGCTTTCGGCCAGGGCGTCTTCCACCTGCGGGGTAATGTTTACGATGTCGTAGCGTTTGTCGGTGCAAACGGTTAAATAGCGGGTATAAGATTTCATATAATTAAATTATACTTGATATGAACGGGCACAGGGCGCCCCAATGTGTTACAATAAGCATATGAAAAAAGAAGAATTGATGAAGCTTTTGCGCAATCCGGCGCAATACCGCAAAGACAAACAGGCCTCCCAACCGGACCAGCCGGCTGCGGCGGAGAAGCTGACGGCTGCGTCAGCCGGGCAGGACAGGCTGCTGCTGTGGGTTGGCTTGGGCGTGGTGGGACTGGTGCTGGTAACCCTGCTGGTTATTATGTCAGCGAAAAACCGCGCGGAAAACTTAACGGCGTCGTTGGACCCGGAACAGATAAAGGGCCTGTCGGTGGAAACGACGGAATTTAATCCCAATACAGGGGTAACCTATATCCAAGTACGCGAGGGGCAGAACCGCAGCGTAACCGTAGATGAACTGGGCTCTACATTGCCTATTATCAGCCGGTACAATTATAAATCTTTTACGCCGGATAATTATAAAATTATCGGGGCTGCTCCCTGGGCGTTGACCACCAATTTTTCTTCCAATTTAAATGATCCGGATTTAATGCGGTATTTGTTGTCCAATGACGATATGATACAGGCTTTTTTAAAGCGGGAAGACGTCGCCCCCTTGCTAGAGGACCCGCAGCTGTTGCTGGCGCTTACGCAGGACACGGCGGCGATGCGCGATTTTTTTGACAGCGATACCGTAAAAGCAGTTTTAGCCAATGAAAAAATGCTCCGTACCGTAGCCGGCAGTCGGTTTATGAGTTACTTGCTGATCAGTAAAGCGGCTAAATACTTCCGCGACCGCCCGCAGGAAGCGGCGGGCATTATTGCGGCGAACCCGTATTTAAAAGAACTGCAGGAAAACCCCAACGTGCAAATTGCCGTGAAAGAAAACCCGTATTTAAAAAGCATCGCTTCTGTCCTGCTGGGTACGTCCGGAGCCAAACCGGCATCCACTTCCAAAACGGCTAATTCCCGTCGGACGAAAAAATAAGCTTGTGTGTCCTGCGGCAAATGTGATATAATTTTATTGTTGAAGGCAAACAGATTTTGCGGGCGTGGTTCAATGGTAGAACGCGACCTTGCCAAGGTTGAGACGAGAGTTCGATTCTCTTCGCCCGCTCCATTTAAAACCCGGAACAATGTTCCGGGCTTTTTTTGTTGTTTTAATCAACGTTTTTGTTTCTTGGGTGGAGGAAGAATTCCCGGGTTGTATTTGCAGGGGATATGTTCTTCTTTTAAATATCGGATACCCCATATATTCAGTTCCAAAATAATCGGCACCAAGGTTTGCCCTCGCTTGGAAAGAGAGTATTCCGTCTTGGGTGGTACTACCGGGTAGAGCTTGCGCACAATAATTCCGTCGCGTTCTAACTCTTTAAGCTGTTGGATGAGCATTTTTGGGGTGGCCTGCGGGATGAGTTTTTGTAATTCATTATAACGCAAGGTTCTTCCAATTAAATAACCTAAAATAATCCCTTTGTATTTTCCGCCGATAATATCCATCGTGGCTTCCAGCGGGCATTTATATTCTTTTTTCTTATCTTTCATAGAAGGAGTTCCTTGGACTCTTATAAGATAGTAATATACAAAAAAGTAAATATACTACCAAAAAGTACATTCTTGCTAAAAAGATACCAAATTTTTATCCTATTGGGTAGGAGGAACCTATGAGAATAACCCAAATACGCAATGCAACCCTGCATATTGATTACAACAGCACGCGTTTTTTAGTGGACCCATGGCTAGGGCCTAAAGGCTGTATGCCCGGGTTTGAAGGAGCGGTCAATGCACACGTGCGCCAGCCGCGTACGGAACTGCCTTTTAGCGTGGAACAAGTTGCCGCGGCGGACGCCGTGATTTTAACGCACGTACACCCGGACCATTGGGACGATTTTGCCGCCAATGCCCTGCGTAAAGACATACCATTTTTTGTGCAGTCGGAAGAGGACCGGCAATTTATTGCCCGCCAAAGATTCGTCCAAGTGGAGGTTCTTTCGGAACACGGAACGGAATTCCGAGGAGTCACCTTGCATCGGACCGCGGGGCAACACGGCGAACGTGCCAAAATAGAACCGGTATGCAGGCAACTGGGCATGCCCTATGATGCTATGGGGGTTGTTTTTCAGGCTGAACAGGAACCCACCCTGTATGTGGCGGGGGACACCATTTTCTGCCCGGAACTCTGCCTCGCACTGGACACCTACCGGCCGGCGGTGGTGGTCGTCAATGCGTGCGGCGCGCGGGTGACAACGGGGGACCGCCTGATTATGGCGCAAGAAGACGTCAAACAAGTGGCCGAATATGCCCCCCAGGCGATAATTGTAGCCAGCCATATGGATACCGTCAGCCATTTGACCGTTACGCGGGAAGACTTGCGACAGTTTGCAGAAGCCAAACTTTTATCCCAAGTGAAAATCCCGGCAGACGGAGAAACCTTGGTTTTTAATAAATAGCAGCTATGTGCCCAGGGTCGCTTGCGCTAAAGCGCAGGCGGCCTTTTGTATACTTACCCATTTTAACAAGGCCTAAAAATATATAGGTCCAAATTCTCTTTTTTCTAGGCCCAAAGACCCTCGTAAAAAAAACATCAAAAAGGAATACTAAGGTAAGAGGTTATTATGAAAAAAATACTTTTTGCATTTTTTATGGGTGTTTTGGTCGTAGCCGCGCAGGCCGAGCCGTCGCTTCAGCAACGGCAGGAAATCCGCCAGAAACGGGTGCACGAATATTTAACCCGGACAATTGTGGCGGCGAATTTAAATAAGGAAAATGAATTCGGGGATACGCCCCTTTTTGAAGCGGCCCAGAAAGGTGATGTGAATGCCATTTTAAGATATGGCAACGAAAGCCTTTCCGGTGCGTTTTTGCTTCAAAAAGGCAAAAACGGCAACAATGTTTTCCATGTGGCGCGCAATGCGCAAACGTTCCAGGCGTTAGCCCGTATGGTGCGCAAATTTTACCCGCAGGACTATAAAATCAAAATCCGCCAAATGATGAACCAACGCAACGATTTGGGCGAAACGCCGGTCCACGCGCAAATTAATTATGGGCGTTCCGACACGTTTATGATTGCGTTTCCTTATACGGAGTTATATGAGCGGATGATGTCTGCCAAATCCAAACTGGACAAAGGCGGCGTATTGGCGGAAGTGGCCAAAACGACGGAAGTGGAAGAAGTGGTCAAGCTGAGCAAAGACGCCAGCGGACGCACTATTGCCCAAGCGGCGCGGGATAATGTTTCCACCCCCGGGATGGACCGTGTCGTAGCGTTTTTTGCCCATAACGCTTCTTATCTGTAATTTCTTTTCATACCCCTGCACCTCCGGTCCCCCTCCGGAGGTGTTCCTTTTTATACCGCTTCATATACTTCCCGGCAGCACGCTTTCAGGCGTGCAAAAACCCGGGGTTCAGGCCCCGGGTCCGAGAACGGTTGGCGCGTCCAGGCGTCAACTAAAAAACTTAATGGAATTGGGCAGAATAACGTCTTCCATTACGCCCAACGCAAACGAATCGGTCATCCCGGCAATGTAGTCGGCGATAGCCGTGTCCACTTGAGAGGGGTCTTCCTGGTAGACTTTATTCATAGATTTGAGGTAATTGGCAAAACTGCGTGCCGTTTGTTTTCCTTCCCGTTCGTAAGCGGAGTAATCAAACCCATAGCGGTGGAAAATAGTGCGGAAATAATCAAACAAATCCCGGATACACTTATCAATGGTTTCCTTGCGTTGGCGCATTTGTTCGTTGTGGTAAATGCGTTCGTAGTTAAAAGTGCGCAGTTGGGAAAGGAGCGCAAATTTATCGTCGGAAAAGCCTATAAAATCCTTGTCTTTGGAATGGTTGATTAGGTCCAATGTCAGCGTATTGATAATTTCTCCGTTGGAGGTGCCTATTTCCTCGCGTACGTTTTGGGGTATATCGGCGGTGGTAATTAAATCGGCTTTAATAGCGTCTTCAATATCGCGGCCCAAATAGGCGATTTTATCTGACAGCCGCACAATACACCCTTCATAGGTGGAGGGCATTTGGGTGCGTCCGGTAATTTTCTCCAAATCGTTGGGGGTTTTTGCCGGGCGGAGCTGGTTATTGGCAAAATCTTCGCCGCAGTGGCAGATGATGCCGTCTTTGACGGCAAAGGTTAAGTTTAATCCTTCTCCGTAGTTTGCCAGGTGTTCCACGACGCGGTAGCTGTTGAGTTCGTGCAAGAATCGTTTGGGCCGGATGCAGGCGTCCAGGGCGCGTTCTCCTTCGTGCCCGAAAGGCGCGTGCCCGATGTCGTGCCCCAAGCCGATGGCGTAGGCCATATCTTCGCTTAGCTGCCAGTGCCCGCTTTTGTTGAGGCCCCGGCAAATAGTGGCGGCAATCGTGGCGACGTGCAAAACATGTTCAATCCGGGTGCAGATATGGTCGTTGTTGGGAGCAAAAAAAACTTGGGTTTTGTGTTTTAAACGGCGGAAGGGCAGCGAGTGGATAATTTTCGTCTGGTCCCGGAAATATTCATCCCGCAAATCGGGCTGGTGCGGATGGGTGCGGCGGAGATAGATTTCATCTGCAAACGGATTTTTTATCATAAAATTATGATACCATAATATAGAAGTATTCTAGAAGCCGCCTTTTTGGCGCAGGAGAAAAAATGACCGCCATCCCTGTGGTGTATGCCGGAAGTTTTGACCCCGTTACCAACGGACATATTGATATTGCCCGCCGAGCGCGCGAGGTGTTTGGAAACGTGGTAGTGTTGCTGATTGCCAACGGGAACAAACGCTCTTTGTTTAGCGAAGATGAGCGTTTTGCTCTGTTGCAACAAACCTTTAAAGACGAACCGGGCATCCGCGTGGATCGTGCCTGCGGCCTCTTGACGGATTATTTAAAGGAACGCGGCTTGCGGGTGTTGGTGCGCGGCGTGCGCGGCCCGGAAGATGTAGCGCACGAAATGACAAATGCACACTACAATAAAAAGTTTTTTCCGTTGGCGGAAACGGTTTTACTTCCTTGTCGGGCAGAATATGCCTTTTTAAGCTCTTCCGCCGTACGAGAGGCGTTTGGATATGGAGCAGATGTTTCGGATTTGGTGCCGCCGTGTGTGGCGGAAGCATTAGCCAAAAAACGCGGCGGATAATTTAAAAAGCCCCGGTTTTCAAACCGGGGCTTTTTTCTGCCCGACGGAAGGTAATCCAAAAGACCTAGTGCCTAAATAGGTCTTTTGTCCGGTTGAGGAACATCCCGGTAGTTTACTATAATATCTATGGAGAAGGATAAAAGGAGTTTGTATGCATTGCACCAGCCACAAGCTTTTTGCGTGTCTGTGCCTGCCTCAGCGGCTTAAGCCGCAGACGGCGGCAAGCGTTGCCGTTTTCCCTTTTTCCCGCTCTATTTCCTTTCCGCAAATTTTCCGCAATATTTTAGTTGTTTCCTATACAATCTATCTGCAGTGTCTGAAGGACCCAAATTTTTATAGGGCCAAAAACCGGGTTTATCTAGGTCTTTTGGCCCTATTTTTTTGCAGTTATTTAGCCGATAATTATATAAGAGAGGAGATCTTATGAAAAAGCTATTGTCCGCCTTGTTGAGCTTCAGCATCTTGTTTAGCAGCGTTACTCCGTCGCTGGCACAAGTCGTGCCGGCTGGACGCCAAGTTATTAAAAGTGCCGCCGGCAGCGGGGTAAAGAGCCTCCCGACTCAAACGGGCAAACAAGCGCTCAAAGGCGTCGTTCCCGCCAGTGCTGCCGCTTCCGTACCTGCTGCCGCCCAGCGGGTACCGGCCGCAACTCGTTTTTCCGCCGCAGCCCGGCTTTCTTTCTCTTCCTCTCTGCAGCTGCCTCCGGGCGGGGTTTCTTTATCGGCTAAACAAGCTCCTGGGTTGGATGTATCGGTAGAACGCGCCGTTAAAAAGCAAATGCTCATGAGCGGGCGGGATATCCGCTCCGCGGTAAAAGCGGGCAATACGCAAGGAATGGCCTCCCGCATTTTGGGGCATACCAACCCCGCGGTGCGGGAAGGATTGCTTCGCAACGAATTTGTAACCGTAGCCTTGGCGGGCGATGCAACCGCAGCGCAGATTGCGCAGGCGGTTTCTTTTTACCGCAAAGATCTTAAATCGGCTTCTCAAGCGTTTTCCAAACTGCCGCAGGGGGATGTAAACGCCCTGTTGCAAATCCTTAAAAATAAAAAACACTCCGCGTATCAAACGGTTTTGCAGAGCCACCAGGCTTTGTCTTCCGCGGCGGCCTTGGGGATATTGGGTTCAAAGGCGGATGCGGACTTGCTGGTATCCTTTTATAAACAAGCTTCCCAAAGCACGTTAAAAGACGCAGCGGCGGTAATCGCCGCCCGCGGCCTATTGCGCCAGAAAGCGTATACAGAATTAAACGAATTAGCTGCTTTAGCCAAAGAACCGGCCGCTTTTTGGAACGATTTATCCGCTTTTGCCAAGGAGCAAAATATTCCGCTGGAAGTTGCCGCTTCTGCGGCGGCACCCGCCAAAACTTCTTCCGAGCTGGCCCTGTTCCTGCAGTCCGGTTGTGCGGCTAACCGCTTAAATGCGGATGTTTCCCGCCGTGCGACGGAAGAATGGCTGGCTTTGGGCAACGGGAAAGCCGCCGTCCGCGCTCCGGTATCGCGCGAAGCAACAGCCTCCTCGGCGGTTGGTCTGCAAGTAAAACTGCCGGAAATTAACCTGGCCCAAACCAATTTACAGGCGGCGGCTATACCGGAGGTTCCGGGTGGCGCACAAGAAGCCGTCTCTTCGGCCCTGCAGAGTCAAACTGAACAAGCCGCGGCTATCGCGCCGGCTGCTAATTCTGGCGAACTCTACAGCGGCGTGCCGGTTTTTGCACTGGGGAAAGCATTTAAACGGTTTGCCAATTGGCTGCGCGGCAAAGGGAAGAAAGAAAACGTTCCCGCGTCCCAGCCGGCGGCACCGGAAGACCCGGGCTTGCATGACGATTCGGAAATCCACGAAGTATTCAGCACCCTGCGTTCTCCCGAAGCGCCGGCTTCCGCTGATGAAGTTATCAGCGCGGGAGAAACCAGCTTGATCCCGGTTTCGGAAAAAGGGTTTAAATTAACGCTGGTGGATCAATCGGGCATAGAACGGATTTTGCCGGTAAATTTGGAAATCAGCAACCGCTTCCGGGTGAAAGGGTATAACCGGATTGCCTTTACGGAACATGCCAATTTTAAAAATGGGTATGTGGCTGAGCTGCGCAACCAAGAGCAAGAGCCCCTGCGTATGGCCCATTTCTATATGCGGTTGCAGCCCAGCCAAGTGGGGGCCTTAGCAGATTTGATTGAAGTATCTGGCGTGGATAATTTCTTTTTAAAATTAGAAAGCAATCCGAATGTAACTTATAAATCGGTCACGCTGTCGGTTATTGATTTCGCCACCGGACGGACTTTGCCGATAAAAGTGGAAATGCCGGCAAAGGCGTATCCCAAGGATGCCCAGCTGGGTATTATGGAAAACGGCACCTTAGGTTTGCGCAAGTCCGGAGAATCGGCCCCGCGCGCCATTACGGGGATGTATGTCCGCTTGCCGAAAAACCAAATTGCCAATTTTGTCAAAGTTTTGCAGAACAGCCCGACCCCGTTTAATGTGTCGGTTCATCCCACCCGCAACCGCGCCGATTTGATTATGCGCGATGCGTCCCTGACGAACGTAAGCCTGGGCAAAACGATGGGCCCGGTGGTAAATAATGCGCTGGGTATTGAAGTGGAAACCGCCAGCAGCATGATGTTTACGATTAACTACATCCTGCCCGGTTTAGCTTCGTTGCTTACTCCGATTTTGAAAAAATACGGGGAGAAGAAAATGATGGTACTTTCGCTGGCGATGTCTTCCGCGGCGGGTATCCTGGCCAGTGCAGGTGGTTTCTACGGGTTTGTGGAAGGGCTTTCGCTGGGGCCAGTTTCCAAAGGGATGTTTATTACCGCGTTGTTCTTAATGAGCGGGTCCAGTATTTTAAAACAATTGGTTTCCAATATGCTCATCCGCGCCAACCGCGGTGAAGTAATTTTGGAAGAAGCGAAAGAAGCAATTAAAAAATCGGAAACGGAAATGACCGTCCAAGAAAAGCAAGGTTTTGCGCTGATGGGCCAGCGGCTGAAAGAGTTCTTTACCAAGAAGTCTAACGTCAGTTTAAAAGATGTGGTGCTGTATAACTTAAGTTTCGTTTATAAAAACATGGGGACTTTGGCTTTCTTGGCATCGCCGTATTTGATTAACTACGGCGTTACTTTGGCCACGGGGCATAATTACGGCATAGACTATTCCATCAGCTTTCCGATTTACGCGGTTTACAGCAGCATTGTGGCGTGGCGGGTAAGACGCGCTAAATTACGCGACGCTTATTCTGCCAAAAATTTGGAGCAAAGCCAAAGGAACCTGCAGCTGGCTTTGACAAGCGGTTCCAAAGCGCTGGCTGCTGCGGGCAATAAGCTCACCTCTACCCAAATTGACGACGCTGCCCGTACTTTTAAAGATGCGTTGGATGCGTTGGTCTTTGCGGATATAAAAGTTAATCCGGGCAAACAAAAATCCGCTCTGTACGAACAGGAAAAAGGACAGTTTTTAAGCGCCTTGGAAGGCCGCTTGGTCCAAGAAGAAGGAATGCAAGCCCCTCAGGCCAAAAAAGTGGTGGACCAGATAAAAGCTTCCATTTCGGTGCAGGAAAACACAATCGGCAATATGCTTAAAATGCTCAAGGCGCCGGGGGTGGCTTCGCTGGCGACGGCTATGTCCTTGGCAACGGTGCACGAGTTTGTGGTATCCAGTTCGTTTGCCAATGCCATGAAGACGCTTATTGACCAGGGCGAATTAGCTAACTTCTTGATTGCCTGTTCGTTGTATGTGCCGCTGTTGGCCGGCCGCTTAGGCGGAAACCTGATCAGCCGCCGCATCAGTGCGGATACGATGTATATCTTGTGCTCGGCTTTTTCTGCACTGGGAACGGGGGCAATGGCTACCGCTGGGGACAGCGTTGCTCAAATGGTCGCGGGTGCGGCGATTGCCAGCTTTGGGATTGGGAATTTCTTTACCCAGATGTATGACTATATTATGAACCTGTATCCCAAACAAAACCGCGAAATTTCGTCCATCTTGTCATTAACGATGGCTATCGGCGGGTTGGGCGCTATCCCGGCTGGTTATTTGACGGCGGCGGCTGGGGATGCCCCAGGATTGATTTACGCCGGCGTAGCCTTAGGGCTGAGCTTGCTGTTAACGCCCGGAATGATGAAAAATTCCTCCCTCATTAAAGGGATGAAATACGAAGCCGGCCGCTTATGGAAAGGAGTGAAAAACATCTTTAAGCGCGGCGGGAATAAAAACGGCGGCGCCGCCGGCGGTGTGGCGGGCGCTTCCTTGGATAACCCGGCTCCGGCGCATTAAACCGTTCTATATAAAACGCCCCGGCTTTAGGCCGGGGCGTTTTTGTTTTGTTCTTCTAAGGCAAAAAGTGGGGCCGAAGGGAAATCTCTCTGCTGACCCGTGGCTGGATGCGGCCTGTTCCCTGGGCATCGGCGCGGCCTGTCTTGAATTGGATGGACTGGCAGAACCCGGTGTTTTGGGTAAGGCCCGGCCCTTAGCCGGCGGCTTACCCGGCCCCCGGCTTATTCCATAAAATGCTGCCGCCCGCTGACGATAGACTCGGCGCGCATAAGGGAAATATCAATATTTTTGCAAATATGGTCTTCGCCTATTTTTCGGACGAAATCGTACTTTTCCAACGTTTTGAGCACATGCTTTTGCACGTGGGATAAAATCAGCTGTACGCCGTCTTTGCGGCAGCGGTCGTAAATACGTTCCAGCGCGTGGAAGCCGGTAGCGTCTATGGCGGGCACGCTGCGCATACGCAGAATAAGCACTTTGCAGTCTTTGTGGTTTTCCAAAGTGTCCAAAAATTTGTTTGCGGCGCCAAAAAAGAAAGGTCCGTTAATTTCGTATACCGTTACGTGCCGCGCAATTACCTTGGTGTCTATATCATCTTTGCGGCGCACTTCGTCAAAAATATCATCGTCCGCATTGGTGATTTGATACACGTCGGACATCCGTTTCATAAACAATACCGCCGCCAGCACCATACCAAATTCAATGGCCACTACCAGGTCCTCTACAACGGTTAAGGTAAATGTCGTAAGCAAAATGGCAATGTCCCCGGCGGGGGCTTTAAACAGCGCGGTAAACGAACGCCACCCGCTCATCCGGTAGGCTACCAGGAACAAAATGGCCGCCAGCGAGGTCATCGGGATAAGCCCGATGTATTTCATCAGGCAAAGCATCATAATCAGCAAAAACACGGCGTGCGCCATCCCGGCAATAGGGGTGCGTCCGCCGTTTTCTATATTGGCGGCAGTGCGGGCGATGGCCCCGGTGGCGGGCAGCCCGCCAAACAGGGCCGAAGCCACATTGGCGGCCCCGGTGGCAACCAGTTCCATATTGGAGCGGTGCTTTTTGCCAATCATCCCGTCCGCCACTACGGCGGAAAGCAGGCTTTCAATGCCGGCTAAAAAGGCGATGGTAAATGCGGGCGGCAGGAGCTTGCGCACCACTTCCAGCGAAATTTCTCCCGGCATATGCGGCATTACCAGCGTTCCGTCCACCTGCCCGAAAGTGGAGGTAATAGTGGGTACGTCCAACTTGGCGAATTTGACTAACAGCGCAGTAATAATCAAAGCGGCCAAAGAGCCGGGAAACACCCGCCATTTTTTGGGCCAAAAAATAATAATAGCCAACGTTAAAAGACCGACCGCCAGCGTGGGCAGGTTAACAAGGTCCAAGTGCTGGAAATAGGCGGCCCATTTGGCAAAAAAATCGCTGGGGATGTCCTTCAGTCCCAGGCCCAAAAAGTCGTTAATTTGGGTGGAAAACAGCACTACGGCAATCCCGCTGGTAAACCCGGTGGTGACGGGGTAGGGAATAAATTTGATGAAGGCGCCGAATTTCAAAAGGCCCATCAGCATTAAAAACACGCCTGCCATCAAGGTAGCCGTCAGCAGGCCGGCCATTCCAAATTCCTGAATAATGCCGTATACGATTACGACAAATGCCCCCGTCGGCCCGCCGATTTGTACGCGGCTGCCGCCCAACAGGGAAATAATAAATCCCGCCACAATAGCGGTAATCAGGCCTTTTTCGGGCGTTACGCCGGACGCGATAGCCAGCGCAATGGACAGCGGCAGCGCCACACAGGCAACCACCAGCCCGGCGCTTAGGTCTTTTAAAATCCGCCGGGAAGAAAATTCTTCGGGGCGGTTTTGCAGCAGGGTAAGCAATTTAGGTTTTAAAATCATAAATTAACGGTTAAATAATTTGCGGAGCAGTCTGTCGTAGTGGGATTGCGGAATTTGCATTCCCGGCGTGCTGTTACGCCCGCCTTGCGGGCCGTGGTAATCGGACCCGGCGGTAGCCAAAAGGCCGTATTTGCGGGTGATAGCCAGCAGATCTTGCCTCATCGTATAGGTATGGGCGGGATAAAACACTTCCACCCCGTCCAGCCCGGTTTCCGTCCAGGCCGGAAAGTTCCAATGTTCGGCGACAATCCCCGGATGAGCGATAACGGCTATGCCGCCCGCCTGCTTGATTTGCCGGATGGCTTCCAGCGCGGTTACCCCGGCCGAAGGCACATAGCCCGGCTGCCCGGGGACCAAATATTTGCGGAAGCCTTCCTGACGGGTGGCTACGATTTTTTTGGCTTTTAAAGCGTCCGCCACATGGGCGCGCGAAACGGTGTTGGGCGCACGGGAAAACACCTCTTCTTCCGTTAGGTCCACCCCGGCTTGCTGCAGCTGGCGGATGATTTTGCGGATACGTTCTTGGCGTTGGGCGCGGTTTTGCTCCAAAAACGCCTGAAACTCGGTGTTGTTTAAATCCAGATTGTATCCGGTAAAATGCAGGTGGTCGTGGTCCCGGGTACTGATTTCCACCCCCGGGGTGAACAGAATGCGGTGTTCTTTGCACACGGCTTCGGCGCGGCGCACGCCGTCGGTAGTATCGTGGTCGGTCAGCGCGTAAACGGTAATGCCCGTTTTAAGCGCCGCCCGGACGACTTCCTCCGGCGTGCTGGTGCCGTCTGAAAAATCCGAATGGGTATGCAAATCCACTTTAGGCATATTATACGCGTTCTACCGCCGTTACACCGGGGACCAGTTCTTTAATCTTTTTTTCCACTACGGCTTGCAGCGTCATTTGCGCGTGCGGGCAGCCGCCGCAGCGTCCGCGCAGGCCCACGGTTACGATGCCGGTCTTTTCGTCCACGCCGATTAGTTCAATATCCCCGCCGTCGGATTGCAAAATGGGGCGGATGTCGTCAATTACTTGTTGTACTTGTTCTTTCATAAAGTTCTCCAAAAGCTAAATTTCTTTTATTATAGCTTTTTAGGACAACGCCGTGGGGCGTCCGTGCGGAAAAGACTTGCAAAGTTGCAGGAGTATTGCTATACTTTTTGGGTAGAGTTTTTAGGCTTTATTGCAGAGGAGAAGAAGGTATATGAAAAAAGTAATCGCTTTGTGCACGCTTATGTTGTTTGTCAGCGCACCTGTTTTTGCCCAAAAGTATGCCAGCGTAAACGCTAAAAGAGCCAATATCCGCGCCTGCGCCGGCACCAAATGCGCCATTAAATGGTATGCGTGGAGATACACCCCGGTAATTATGGTTAAAACCAACGAAGACAAAAGCTGGGTGCTCGTTAAAGATTTTGAAGGATACAGCGGCTGGATTTCCGCCAGCCTGCTCAGCCCCAACGGCGGAATGTCTGCCAAGGTGGATTTAAACGTACGCAAGGGCCCGTCCTCTAATGCCGATATCGTCTGCACGGTGGAAAAAGGCTATCCGTTTAAATATATCTCCAAAAAAGGCAGCTGGATCCAAGTGGAAGACGAACCCGCCAATGCCAAAGACGGCAAATGCAAAGGGTGGGTGTACAACGTTAACTTGTGGGGATTTTTTAAGCAATAAGCTTTTATTTAAAGCAAAAAGGGAGCCCTTTCAGGGTTCCCTTTTTTTGGCCTTTTGGGGGGCTTGAAAAAGTAAACGTAACGCCTATAATACAAATAACGGCGCAACAGGTCCGCTTGCCAAGAACAAGCGGAAAAGGGTAAAATATAAATATGAAAAAGATTTTAATTACGGTAGCGGCGGTCAGTGTGGTAGCGTGTGTGTGCTGCCTGGCCCGCTCCGTCAGCGAAGGACGTTTTAATATCTCCGGCACGGTAACCGTTCCGGACCGCTTGGCGCGCATGGCTGAAGCCGATAACAATTCCTGCGCCATCATTGTAAAAAATGAAGCCGATGTGCCGGTAGCTATCAAACGGGTGGTGAACCCCAAATTTCCGTTGGAATTTTCTATGGGCGAAGCGGATTTGCTGGCTTCCAGCGTGGATGGAAACCTGAAGTTGGAAGTGCAAATCAACAATCACGGCCAGTTGGGAGTGATTAAACAAGGCGATATTTTTGGTGCGGTGGAAGGCACCATCCAGCCCAATACTAAGCATATAATGGTCCAAGCGGATAAAACGATGGGCCGCGTGCAGTTGGCCCGCAACGTGAAAGGAAATTTCTTCCGCACGGCAGCCCGCTAAAACTGTTTTTTAAAAAACCCCGGAACCGTTCAGGTTCCGGGGTTTTTGTATCAACATCCGAAAAGAAAAAAGGCTAACGGCTCCGGGGCAAAAAGCTTGACTATATTCTATAGAAATAGCAAAATAAAAGAGAGCGAAAACTATGAAACGAAGCCTATTTATACTCGCTACATTGGCGATGTCGTCTGCTTTGTATGCCCAGGGGGCGTCTGGCGGCTACACGCGGGAACAGGTGCTGGATATTTTTGCCCAGTATAATCCTGCCGTGTTGGAATATGCCGACCAAAATGCCGACTATAATGCCATATTGGAAAGTTTCGTTTCCTCTTACCAAGAGCCTCTTACCCCGGAAAACCGCTATGAATTGATTGCGGTTGCGCGTAATTTTAACAATTCTATCCGCCTGCGTGCGGCAACGCTTGCCTATGAAGACGCTTGGCTCTATACGCAAATGAGCGGGAATGAAATCCCCATGGCGGCAACGCGCTTCCGGCGGGAAATGCTGTCTGTTTTTGCCCGAATTTGGGCCGTCAGCATTCAAATCTATCAATATCAGGCCGCCCAAGCCCAAGCGGCGCTGGAACAGCTTGTCCAAGAAAAAAATCTTTTCCAGGAGGAACACTCCCGGCGGGAAGCCTCTTTGCGCAAACAGCTCGCGGGGGCGGACGCCCAACTTAAAGCATTGCAGCGAGATCCCGGGCAGCAGGTGGTTGCCGCCGCGGAAGCTTATATAGCGCAAACGGAGGAACTGCTTGCCCGCCGCCAAGAAGCCGCTTTGGCCCGTGCGGAAGCGGTTTCGCAAGAAGCGCAGCAAGCCGAAAATCTGCAAATTAAAACCAAAAATAAAAAACCCGTCGCCAAATAACAGTTCCGCTCCGCCTGGCGGAGCCCTACCCAAAGGAATACATATTTATCTTAAATTTTAAAAGGAACTTGTTATGATTAGAACGGTAATTGATAAAATTTTTGGAACCAAAAGCGAACGCGACCTTAAAAAAATCCAACATTATGTAGACGATGCCAATAAATTCACCGCGGAATTTGAAAACCTTTCCGATGACCAGCTAAAAGCCAAAACGCAGGAATTTAAAGACCGCTTAGCTAAAGGCGAAACGCTGGACCAACTCCTTCCAGAAGCTTTTGCCGTGGTCCGGTTGGCGGCCCAGCGCGTGATTGGCCTGCGCCCGTATGACGTGCAGCTGTTGGGCGGTATCGTTTTGCACCAAGGCAAAATTGCCGAGATGGGCACCGGGGAAGGGAAGACGCTGGTAGCCGTATTGCCTTCTTACTTAAACGCATTAACCGGCAAAGGGGTGCATGTGGTAACCGTCAACGATTACCTGGCCCGCCGCGACCGCCAATGGATGGGCCCCATTCACGAATTTTTAGGCCTTACCGTGGGGTACATCAACCACGATATGGACAGCAACGAACGCCGCGAGATGTATGCCAAAGATATTACCTATGTAACCAATAACGAACTGGGGTTTGATTACCTGCGCGACAATATGGTCATCAGCCGCACCGACCGCGTGCTGCGCCCGCTGAACTACTGCATCGTGGACGAGGTAGACTCCATTTTAATTGACGAAGCCCGCACCCCGCTTATCATTTCCGGCCCGTCCGAGAAGAGCACCGATAAATATTATATCGTCAACCGCCTCATCCCGTCCCTAAAAGTGCGCCTGATTACGGAAAAAGACGAAGTAAAAGCTAAATACGAAGGCGTAAACTTAGACGAAGGCGTGGACGCCATTATTGACGAAAAAGCGCACACCGCCACCCTGACGGATACGGGTATTGCCAAAGCGGAAAAATTTTTGAACGTGCCCAACTTATACAACGATGTGGAATCCGAATGGGTGCACCACATTAACCAAGCTCTCCGTGCGCACCATTTGTACGAACGCGATGTGGATTATGTGGTAAAAGACGGCGAAGTGGTCATTGTGGATGAATTTACCGGGCGTTTGATGCCGGGCCGCCGCTGGAGCGATGGGCTCCACCAAGCGGTGGAAGCCAAAGAAGGCTTGCAAATTAAAGAAGAAAACCAGACGCTGGCCACCATTACCTTCCAGAATTTCTTTAAACTGTATAAAAAACTGTCCGGTATGACCGGTACCGCTATGACGGAAGCCAACGAGTTTTGGCAGATTTACAAGCTGGACGTGGTGGAAATCCGCCCCAACCGTCCTTCCAAACGCATTGACTACCCGGATTTGGTGTATTTGTCGGAACGGGAAAAGTTCAACGCCATTGTGGAGGAAGTGGAAAGCTTGTGGAAACAAGGCGCTCCGGTGTTGGTGGGCACGCGTTCTATTGAAAAATCGGAAAAACTCAGCCATATGCTGCGCGCCAAAGGCATTCCGCACAAAGTGTTAAACGCCAAATATCACGAAATGGAAGCGCAAATCATCAGCCAGGCGGGCCGCAAAGGGGCGGTAACGATTGCCACCAATATGGCCGGGCGCGGAACGGATATCGTGCTGGGCGGAAACCCGGCCGATCCGGAGGAACAAAAACAGATTGTTGAGCTGGGCGGGCTGCACGTTATCGGCAGCGAGCGGCACGAATCGCGCCGTATTGACAACCAGCTGCGCGGGCGCTGTGCCCGCCAGGGGGACCCGGGGTGCTCGCGTTTTTACATCTCACTGGATGACGAACTGATGCGCTTGTTTGCCAACACGACCAAGATTGCGTCTATTTTGAGCACGATGGGTATGAAAGAAGGCGAAGCCATAGAGTCCCGCTTGATGACGCGCCAAATTGAAGGCGCCCAGCGCATGGTGGAAGGGCGCAACTTTGATATCCGCAAACAGCTCTTGGATTATGACAAAGTGATGAACCAGCAGCGCACCGCCATTTACGGCTTGCGCAACGCCATTTTGGACGGCGAAAATATGGCGGAAAAATCGATGCAGATGATGGAAGAAATCGTGGACGAACTGGTGGAACAATACTATCATCCGTCCCATCCGCAGCGCAGCGATTTTGAAGCCTTAAACGTGAGCCTGCGCAATTTCTTCCCCGGGGATTTCCATTTTACTTCGGAAAACGTGGGCCGCAAATCCCACGACCAGCTGGTGGATGAGATTATCGCCCAGGTTAAAGATTTGTACCAGGCGCGCGTGCTGTATTTTACCGAGCAAGGCATTAACTTTTCGGAAATAGAACGGATGCTCTTGTTGCAAATTATTGATAACGCGTGGAAGCAGAATTTGTACGAATTGGACCAGCTGCAAAGCAGCGTCAGCCTGCGCGGATATGCCCAAAAGGACCCGCTGATTGAATATCAAAAAGAATCGTACAAGCTGTATTCTTCTATGCTTAACCGCATACGCGATTTGATGGTCAGCTACATTTTCCGCCTGCAGCTTCCGCCCCGGCGCACCGCGGCGGAACGCGCCCAGGTGGCCGCCGCTAAAAACCCGGACCAAACCGACGCCCCAGTGGCCAAACACATTGGGCGCAACGACCCGTGCCCGTGCGGAAGCGGCAAAAAATATAAAAAATGCTGTGGAGCCCATTTATGAAAGCAAAAATAAAAGCGGTGTGGCTGTTGGCGTGTGCCGCCGCAGCGATATTGCTCATTCCGGTTTTTTTAAGCAAAGATGAACCGATAGAAGTGTATGTGCCGTTTTTGGACCAGGCCCAGTTGGAAGAAAAAGAAGCCCAAAAACAAAAAGAAGCCGCCCAGGCGGCGGCCCAGCTCCGCCAACGCCGGATGTACAGCTGCACGGTGGATGAGGATTGTATCATTGTGGATAAAGACCCCTGCGGTTGTTTGGTCGGTCCTAAGGGCGTGGTGGCGATTAACGCTTCTTATACGCTGGAATTCAACCGCCAGAATACCAGCCCGATTGCAAAGGCTTGCCCAGAAGGGGAGCCTTCTACGGAAAAAGAATGCAGCCCCACGGCCCAAGCGGTATGCGAACGCCATTATTGTAAAATTGTTTATTAATTGGTATGCGTGAGTTTCGCCAAAGCATTACTGAACAGGATGCGCTGAAAGCTAAACACGCTTTCAGCGCCCGTCTGTTGGCCTGCCTAAAAAATTTGGGCCGGCATTCTTTTTTGCTGGTATGTGCGGGGGCTTCGGCGTTGTTGGTATACCTGAGCTATCCCGGGGCGGCCCGCCATGAACTGGCGTGGTTCGCGCTGGCGCCGTTTATCTGGGGAGTGACCAAAACCAAAGGGTTTTGGTCCTCTTTTTTCTATGGATGGCTGACGGCTTTTTTGTTTAATGCCGGCATTTTTTATTGGATTTATTATACTTGTGTGCACGGCGGGGGGCTTTCCAACGGGCTAGCGCTTGCGGCGTGGCTGGGATTGGCAGGGCTGCTGGCGGTGCAGATGGGTTTATTTGGAGGGAGCTGTTATTTTTTAAGAAGGACGGGGGGGGTTTTCCCGCTGTTGGCGGCGTGCGGATGGGTCGCGTGGGAATGGCTTCATCAAACCCTGGCTTTTTACGGGTTGGGCTTCCCGTGGGTGATGTTGGGGTACACCCAGTGGAATGCACCGGAAATGCTGCAGCTGGCTTCGTTCACCGGCGTATACGGCATCAGCTTTGCTATTGCTTTTGTAGGGGCGTCCCTGGGGTGGGCGTTTGCCACGCCGGGCGTCAAAGACGGGATTCGCCATATGGTAACGGCGGCGGTAGTCTTTTTAGGTGTGTTTGCCTATGGACATTATTCTTTGCCCGCCGCTTCCGACGCTTCTTCTCCGCGCCGCCACCAACCCATTTTAAGTTTAAGCGCCGCCCTGATTCAGCCCAATATAGACCAATACAAAAAATGGAGCCCGCAGTACGAGGCGGAAATCCTGGCTACGCTGGATAAAATGGGCAACAGCCTGGCGGGAACCGGCGTGCGGTTGGTGGTATGGCCGGAAAGCGCCGTTCCGGGAGAATTAACGGAAGCGCCTTATTTGGATTTGTTTCGCACAATAGGCCGTTCAACTGGGGCCTATCAATTTATCGGTTCTAACATTACCCAAGACGGCAAGCAATATGTGGGAGCTTATTTGCTGCCCCCGCAGGAAGACGGAGCGCTGCAAAGTTACCGTAAAATAAAATTGGTGCCGTTTGGGGAATATATCCCGCTGGAAAACACGGTGCGTTCTCTGTTTAAAAATGTGGAAGTACTGGGAGCATTAGGGACGTTTACGCCCGGCCCGCGCGGGCAGCAGCCGCTGGATTTAGGCGGCGTGCCGGTAGGGGAAACGATCTGCTACGAATCTATTTTCCTGCAGTTGTGGCGGGGGCAGAACAAGCAGGGCGCGAAATTTTTTGTAAACATTACCAACGACGCCTGGTTTTTTGAAACCGCGGCCCCGCACCAGCACTTGGCGGTGAACGTGCTCCGCGCGGTGGAGACCGGGCGCCCGGTATTGCGCGCGGCAAACACAGGCATTTCCGCCGTGATAGATCCGTTTGGGCGCATCAGCCAGCAGTCCGGCTTGTTTACGCAAGAGATTTTGCGGGCCGCGCTTCCGCTTCCGCTCGGGGACCGGGTAAATTTTTACACCCAATGGGGGGATTGGTTTGCCTGGCTGTGTGCGGCTTTTTATTTTACGTTACTTTTTTCCACGATGGTTTTTGCGTATGAATAATAATATTGAATTTAAAGATGTAGAACAAAAAATAGAGGACTTGGCGGCGCGCGTCGCCAAGATAGAATCTATTGATGATATCGCCGGCAAACAGCAGGAGCTGGCCTCTTTGCAGGCGCAATCGGCCGACCCAGCCTTTTGGAATGACACCAAAAAGGCCAAAGACGTCAGCCGGCAAATTGATTTTTTGAAAACGTCTATAGACACTTTCCATTTGTTGCACAAAAAAATAGAAGACGCCCGCGCCTGGTTTGATTTGTGCAAAGAAATGCAGGACCAAACCGAACTAGCTTCTTTGGACGCTTCTTTGGCGGAAACGGAAAAACAGATTGCCCAGAAAGAAGGAGAAATCCGCCTGTCGGACCCGAACGACAAATTAAATGCCATTTTAACTATCCACGCCGGGGCCGGCGGCACAGAGTCGTGCGATTGGGCGCAAATGCTGGTGCGTATGTACACGCGCTGGGCCGAACAGCACGGGTTTAAATTTTCGGTATTGGACGCCCAGCCCGGCGACGAAGCCGGCATCAAAACGCTTAGCGCCATGGTGGAAGGTCCTTTTGCTTATGGATATTTGAAAGGGGAAAACGGCGTGCACCGTCTGGTGCGCGTATCGCCGTTTGACGCCAACGCCCGCCGCCATACGTCTTTTGCATCGTGCGATGTATTGCCCGATATTGATGAAGACATAAACATTGAAATCCCCGAAAAAGACATCCAGCTGGAAACATCCCGCGCCGGCGGGCACGGCGGACAGAACGTCAACAAAGTGGAATCTGCCGTGCGATTGCTGCACATTCCTACGGGGATTGTGGTTTCCTGCCGCATTGAGCGCAGCCAGCTGCAAAACCGTCAAACCGCGATGAAAATGCTCAAAGCGCGGTTATATGAAATGGAAATGGACAAAAAACGCAGCGAGGCCGAAAAACGCTACGGGCAAAAAGGCGAAATCGCCTGGGGGCACCAAATCCGCTCCTATGTTTTTATGCCGTACCAGCTGGTAAAGGATTTGCGCACCGGGTATGAAACCTCGCAAATCAACGCCGTCATGGACGGCGATTTGGATCCGTTTATCTTCGCCTTTTTAAACTACGAAGCCGAACATAAAAAATAATGAAAACCGCGCTCTACATTCATCTTCCGTTTTGCAAACAAAAATGCAATTATTGCGATTTCGCGTCGTTTGCGGGGCGGGAGGATATGATTCCGGCTTATTTGGCTGCACTGGAAAAAGAGGCCACTTTTCCCCCGGCCTTAATGGTGCAAACGTTGTATGTGGGGGGCGGAACGCCCAGTTTGCTTTCCGCGGCGCAGCTGCGCACGCTGTGCGGGATTGTCCGGCGGTGGTTTGGGGCCATTTCCAGCCTGGAAGAAAGCACCTTGGAGGCGAACCCGGAAAGTTTAACGGCGGACAAAATTCACGTCTTGCGGGAAGCCGGTTTTAACCGGCTGAGCTTGGGGCTGCAAAGTTTTAATGACAAAGAACTAAAAAAATTAGGGCGCGTGCACGATGTAAAAACTTTTTTACAGGCGTTTGAACAAGCGCGCGAAGGCGGATTTTTTAATATCAATGTGGATCTGATTGCCGGGCTTCCGGAGCAAACATTGGAACAGTTTGTGGACGGGCTTGAAAAACTAATTGCCTTGCGTCCGGAGCATATTTCCGTGTATGGCCTGCAGATAGAAGAAGGCACCCCGTTTTACGCGCAGGGGATTGTGTGCGACCAAGTACTTATGCGCCGAATGCTGGAAGAAACGCACTGGCGTTTGCGAAAGGCCGGATATCACCATTACGAAATTTCCAATTTTGCCTTGCCCGGGTATGAAGCCAAACACAACACCCATTATTGGAATAACGGAGAGTACATCGGGCTGGGGAGTTCGGCGGCCTCGTACATAAACGGCTGCCGGCGGCAGAACACGCCGGACGTGCAGGAATACATCCGCCGTATGGAAGCGGGCGAAAGCCCGGCGGTTTCGTCCGAAACGCTTACCGGCAAAGCGCGCGAAGGCGAAACCTTAATGCTGGGCCTGCGGAAGTTGGACGGCGTAGAACTGACCCCTGCCCAAAAGGCGTTGTTTGGCAAAGAGATTGAACGCCACCTCCGGCGCGGCTTGCTGGAAAAAGACGGCAAAAAAATAAAATTATCTTTTGAAGGAATGTTTTTGGCGAACGAAGTTTTTTGCAGTTTTGTCGCCCCGTTTGATTAATATGCAAATTACACCTGTCCATACCCGGTTGTTTCAGGAAAGCGAAAACTTGCCCGCTTTTGTGGCGGAGCATTTGCCGTCCGTGCCGGAAAAGACCATCCTTACCGTTTCGTCCAAGCTGGTTTGTTTGTGGAAAGGCCTTAGCGTGCCGTACAAAAGCCGCGCACAAAAAGAAGCGCTCATCCGGCAGGAAAGCGCCGCGGCTTTGCAAACGCCGCTGGCATGGCTGACGATTAAAAACGGAATGATAATGACCAATGCCGGGATTGACGAGTCCAACGCGGACGGGAAACTTTTGTTGCTGCCGTCCGATTGCTACGCGTGCGCGGCAGAACTGCGTGCGATTTTGCAACAAGCGTGGCGGGTAAAAGAGTTGGGCGTGATTATTACCGACAGTATGATTTTGCCGCTTCGGGCGGGAGTCATCGGTGCGGCGGTGGCGTATGCAGGGTTTAAAGGGGTAAAAGATTTGCGCGGCGCGCCGGATATTTATGGAAAGAAATTAGAGGTAACGCTGGTTAACGCGGCGGATGCGCTGGCAGCCGCCTGCGCGCTGACGATGGGGGAAGCCGCCGAACAATGCCCGCTGTGCCGGGTGGACCGTGCGCCGGTGGAATTTGTGGATCAAACGGACCCGGGGGAAATTAAATATCCGCCGGAGAACGACTTATATACGCCGCTTTTGAAAGCGGTCGGATTGGTAAAGTAACGGGGGAAAAAGGAATGTTTAAAAGCATATTTAATGAGTTTAAAAATTTCATTATGCGCGGCAGTGTGATTGATATGTCGGTCGGTATTATCATCGGCGCGGCGTTTACCAAAATTGTGAATTCTATGGTGGCGGATATTTTAATGCCGCCCTTAGGACTGTTGATGGGCAAGGTGGATTTTTCCAATTGGTTTATTGTACTGAAACAGGGTGGGACGGTGCCTGGCCCGTATGACTCTTTATCAGCGGCGCAGGCCGCCGGCGCTACGACCATTAATATCGGCAATTTTTTAAATGCCATTATCAGTTTTGTAATTGTGGCGGCGTGTATTTTTGTCTTGATTAAAATGATTAATAAAATTAATAAACTAAAAAAACAAGATGCTGCTGCCGCCCCCACTGCCAAAAAATGCCCCTATTGCTGTACGGATATTCCGTTGGCGGCGGTGCGGTGCCCGAACTGCACCTCTGAAATAAAATAGATTGCGGTTGTTTTTAAAGCCCTTTCCTTTTTGGAAAGGGCTTTTTGTTGGCGTCGGGGCGCGTCCAAAAAGCGGAAGCCCGGCTTTGCCGGCTTTAGCCGTGCGCGGCAGTGTAGAAACCGTGTGCTTCCCGGCATTGCGTTGGCGGGCATAGAGAAGGACCCCTCTTCTAGGGCCCTTTTTCTGGCGCCAGAAAAAGGGCGAAAAAGAGCGCTGGCCCAGGGCCCCATAAAAATCACTTCCAAACGGGAAATTTTATAACTCACGCGGGCGCTTCGCCCCGCGCTCAAACAATAAAATTTCTTTTCCGCCCGGAAGGATTTTTATAAACGGGGCTAAAGGGCCGGTTAAACGGCAACGGCATAAGAGGAAACAGCTTTCTTTTGAATAGTGCGACATTTTAAAGCAGTGTGGCTTAGACTAGTCGTGTTAACGGGCATAGAGCAGGGGGCCCAGGCTCTGGGCAGTTGCGTAAGCGTGCAACATTGCTGAAATAGTGTGGCTTAATCTAATCACATGAACGGGCATAGAGCTGGGGCCCAGGATCTGGGCAGTTGCGTAAGCGTGCAACATTGCTGAAATAGTGTGGCTTAACCTAATCACATGAACGGGCATAGAGTAGGGGGCCCAGGCTCTGGGCCTTGTCAGGGGATTTTTATTTTTTTACACTAAGGTATGCTTTACTTTGCACATCGCGGGGCTTCGGCCCGCCAAGTCCAAAATACGGTGCCCGCTTTTGCTTTGGCGCAGCAGTTGGGGGCGTCCTGTTATGAGCTGGATGTCCACCTAACAAAAGACGGTGCCTTGGCGGTCCACCACGATTATTCCCTGCTGTCTACTGCCGGCGCGGACGTGCTGCTAAAAGACCTTACCCGGGCGGATTTGCAACGCTATGCGCTGATGAACCGCTTTGACGGGCAAAAAGTGTTTGTGCCGGAGCTGAAAGAAATTTTGCCGGTGGTGGAACCCGACCTGGCCTTATTAAATATAGAACTCAAAAACGATGATAACCGTTACCCGGGCTTGGAAAAACGCTTGTTGACGGAATTGCAAAACCGGGCGCCGCAGTTGCTTTCCAAAATTCTCTTTTCCAGCTTTGATTACGATACCCTGGCCCGGATAAGGCAACTTAATAAAAACGCGCGTATCGGGCTATTAACGCGCTCTTTTGATGTTTCACAAGCACTTCACCTGGGGGCGGAAAGCGTCCATATGAATTACACCCGTTTTACGCCGGAAATAGCGCAAGTGTGCCGCCAAAACGGGTTAAAAATTTACCTGTATACCGTAAACGAAGCGCCGCTGGCGCGGACCTTGCAGGCACAGGGTGCGGACGGTATTTTTACGGATTGCATTGATTTGTTTGTATAACGAATGGAACCACAAAAAAGCCCCGCTCATTTGAGAGGGGCTTTTGGTTAGATAAGGTTTAATAATCGTACCCGTAATCCATTGCGGAAGAGGTTTCGCTTTGGGAAGAATCTTCCGCCGGGGCCTGCATCCCGTAGTATTGTTCCGGGGTGTAGCGTTTGGGCTTTTGCCACAGGCGTTTTTCCTTTTTGTAATCGGCCTCGCTGGGCTGGCCCGGCACTTTGGGTTGTTGGCGGTCGTCAAAGAAATACACATTTTTTACGGTTTCGGGCCCGACGTTAAAGATGTATTCGGATTCCACATTCGGCGGTGTTTCGCGCCGTTCTTTTACGGCATCAGCGGATAAATCTTCCAAATAATCTTCTTCCGTCAAATAAATTTTGCGGTGGTATTTTTCTTCACGTTGTTTGTTGGTGGTGCACGCGGTTAAGAACCCGGCGCATACAAGAACAGCCAAAAGGGCGGGAAATGTTTTCATACGTTCTCCTTAAGTTTTCTCTCACCTGATAGTATAATGTTTTCCAGCAATACTGCAAGAGTTACCGGCCCCACTCCGCCGGGTACCGGAGAATACGATATTCCGCGCAATTCCAGGGTTTGAGGGTCGGCGTCGCCGCAAAGGCGGTCGTTGTGCCAATTGGTGGAAATATCTATCAAGGTGGCTCCGGGCCGCAGCCAGGCGGCATTAATCAACCCGGGAGCGCCGGCGGCGGAGCAGATTAAATCCGCGTCTTTTACGGCGCGCGGCAAATCCGTTTTGGTATGGCAAATTTTGACAGTAGCGTTCTGGCACGTCAGCAAATGCGCCAGCGGCCGGCCTACGGTGCTGGAACGGCCGATGACGGCGGTTTCGGTTCCTTCCAGCGGGATATGGTGGTATTGCAGCAATCGGATAACTGCCGCCGCCGTGCAGGGCACAAAACCTTTTAAAGCTTGGATTTCCGCCCAGGTTTTGCATAAAAACAAGTTACCGGCGTTGATGTTGGACATTCCGTCAATGTCTTTTTGCGGGGCCAGGCGGTCGGCAAAGTCCGTGGCGGCTAAATGAGCCGGCAACGGCCGCGGAATTAAAATCGCGTCAGTGCCGTTATCCGCGGACAATCGTTCCACCAGGGCCAAAAAATCGGACGCGGGCGTTTCGTTATTAATTTCAAAAATTTGGGTTTGTACGCCTAATTTTTGGGCGGCTTCCACTTCTTTTTTTAAGTAAAGGTAAGCCCCATAGTCTTCGGTAGAGCCGATGGCGCAAAGTTTAATCGGGCGTCCCATTTTTTGGCAAACAGCCTCGGCCCTGGCGGGCAGGGTTTTGCGGATATGGGCAGCCAATGCACGTCCTTCCAAAATCATAGTATTATTTTAGCAAATAACGAGGGGACGTGCGGGGCACGCGGCCTGGAGGGCCGTTGCGCAAGGGCGCGGCATTGCGAAAGCAGTCTGGCGCCACTAATCGCGTTAACGGACAAAGAAAGGGAAGGGACGGCTTGCTTTTGCGTGAGCGCCCCCAACAGGTTGTTCCCTATGGTGTAAGTACCGTTTTTGCCAAGCCCTGTCCGAGGCAGAGCCCCCGGGCCTAGGAGACCTTGATTTGTTTTTTTTTTTTGATAAATTTTGGCTATGACCAAAATTTATCAAAAAACCTTCCCGGGCCAGAAAAACGCCGGATTTACGCTAATAGAACTGTTAGTAGTTGTTTTAATCATTGGTATTTTGGCGGCGGTGGCATTGCCTCAATATCAAAAAGCAGTCTTAAAAAGCCGTATGAACAGTATGTGGCCTTTGTTAAAAGGAATCAAAGACGCACAGGAAACCTACTATATGGCCAACGGCAGTTATACGGATGATTTGACGCAGTTGGATGTGGCTCTTCCAAAAGGGGAGGTCCATTTTGGAGAGTCAGTGGGACAAGTCGCTTATAGCAATGGAACCTGTATAGATAATATCAGTTCGCCGACTTCTTCCAACGGGTGGTTGGTCAGAGGAGGGGTCGGCAGTAATTGCTGGGCTTCCTTTGAAGATTCCTGCTTGTTCCATGTATATTTTGACAATTCCGACTATCCCGGACGGATTACTTGTTCTGGCCCTTTGCCTCACTGCACGGAAGTGTGTAAAAGTTTTAGTTTTGTAACACAATAATTCCATCCAAACCATAAAAAAGCCCGGCTGAAAGCCGGGCTTTTTGTTGGGAAAGAAACATTATTCTTCGTCAATTTTCAGCATTGCCACAAACGCTTCCTGCGGAATGTTCAAACTGCCGATAGACTTCATTCTCTTTTTACCTTCTTTCTGTTTTTCCAGTAATTTGCGTTTGCGGGTAATATCGCCGCCGTAGCATTTGGCGATAACATCTTTGCGGAAGGCAGGGATGGTTTCGCGCGCGATGACTTTTCCGTTTACCGCCGCCTGTACGGCCACTTCAAACTGTTGCCGCCCGATGAGCTCTTTGAGTTTGGCGCACAGCGCGCGGCCCATCGTTTGGGCTTTGTCCTTATGCACCACGACGGACAATGCATCCACCGGCGAACCATGCAGTAAAATTTCCATCAACACCACGTCGGAGCTTCTAAATCCGGCCACTTCATAGTCAAACGACGCGTAGCCCTTGGAAACGGATTTTAATTTGTTGTAAAAATCAATTACCATTTCTCCCATAGGCATTTCGTATTTGATAATCACGCGTTGGTTGGACAAATGGTCCATACTCATAAAAGTTCCGCGTTTTTCTTTTAAAAGAGTCATCACGCCGTCCATAAATTCCACCGGGGTCACGAGCGTAATGTGAATGACGGGTTCTTTGATGTCTATAATATCGCCGTGCGGTGGGAAATTGGCCGGGTTATCAATGATTTTATAACCGGGATCGTCCGGTGCGTCCGGCAGGGCGGCCAGCTCCTGCGGGTGGGATTTGCGCGGCGTAAATTTGACGTGATACACCACGTTGGGGCTTGTGGCGATGAGCGAGAGATTAAACTCGCGCTCCAAGCGTTCTTTTACAATTTCAATATGCAAAATGCCCATAAATCCCAGGCGGAACCCAAAGCCCAGCGCTTTGGAAGTTTCGCTTTGGTAGTGGAAGGAAGAATCTGACAAATTCAATTTTTCCAATGCTTTGCGAAGCAGTGGGAAATCCGTCGTTTCTACTGGGAAAATACTGGCAAACACCACGGGTTTTGCGTCGGCGTATCCGGGCAAGGCTTCCTGCGCCGGGCGTTCCGCCAGGGTGACGGTATCGCCCACTTTTACCTGGTGTATGTCTTTTATCCCGGCGACCAAATAGCCTACTTCTCCGGCGGAAAGCCGGTCGGTTTTATGCAGTTGTTTGGGCGTCATAAAGCCGATTTCTTCCGTTTTATAGGAAGAGCCGGAAGACATAAACTGAATGACCTGCCCCGGTTTAATGCTGCCGTCCACCAGCCGGATGTACATAATCACGCCGCGGAAAGGGTCGTAATACGAATCAAAAATAAGTGCACGCAACGGGGCGTTTGGGTCGCCCTGCGGGGCGGGAATATCCGCCACAATGCGGTCCAGCAAATGTTCAATCCCCATCCCGGTTTTGGCGCTGACGCGTTCGGCTTCCACGGGTTCTTTTAAAATATCCCACAGCTGTTCTTCCGAGGCGTCCGCGTCAGATTGGGACAAATCCACTTTGTTCATTACCGGGATGATTTTCAGCCCCAGGCTTTGCGCCAAATGGGCGTGGGCGACGGTCTGCGCTTCCACCCCTTGCGAGGCGTCCACCAACAAAAGCACCCCTTCGCACGCGCGCAGGGAGCGGGCCACTTCGTAGGAAAAATCTACGTGCCCGGGCGTGTCAATTAAGTTTAAAATATAGTCTTTGTATTGGATGCGTACCGCCTTGGCTTTAATAGTAATGCCGCGTTCGCGTTCCAGGTCCATGCCGTCTAACAGCTGGGCTTGCATTTTGCGTTTGGGTACGGTGCCGGTATCTTCTAAAATACGGTCGGAAAGGGTCGTTTTGCCGTGGTCAATGTGGGCTACAATGGAAAAGTTACGAATCTTCATTTTTGTCGTTCTGCTCAATTAAGTTTCTAATTTCTTCCGAACTTCCCATCAAAAGAGCCGCCTGGGCCAGGTCGGAACAAGTTTCAAAATTCAAATTGCGGATGTTGTTCTTCACCCGCAGATACATCCGCGGCGTGACGGAAAGCGCGTCTATCCCCCAGCCTAATAAAAGGGGCAGCATTTTGCTGTCGGAAGCAATTTCCCCGCAGATGCTTACCTTCTTGCCGCGCTTATGGGCGGTCTGGATAATTTGGTTAATGGTGCGCCCTACTGCCGGGTGGCAGGGGTCGTACATATGGGCTACTTCCTGGTTGACGCGGTCCACCGCTACTAAATATTGTATCAAGTCATTAGTGCCAATGGAAATAAAATCCAGCAAATGGATCATCCCGTCCAGTGCAATGGCGGCGGCGGGCACTTCAATCATCGCACCCAGGGCCACGCGGTTGACGGGTTTTTTGCCTTCGGCTTCAATTTCTTTTAACGCCTGGTCATAAGCAGCGCGCACGTGGCGAACTTCTTCCACTGAAGAAAGCATCGGGATCATAATTTTCATTTGGGCGGGCACTTCGCAGGCGGCGCGGATAATGGCGCGCAGCTGGGTATGCATTAAATCCGGGTTTTTTAAGAAAAGCCGGATACCGCGGCATCCCATAAAGGGGTTTTCGTCCTGATCAAATTCATCCAACGGAAAATCGGGCAGTTTGTCCGCCCCCAAATCCGCCAGCCTTATGGTAACCGGGCGCATATCAAAGCGTTTGGCGATAGCCAAATAGGCCTGATACTGCTCCTCCTCAGCGGGGGGAGTGGGCGTGTTCATATACAAAAATTCCGTGCGCAGCAGGCCCAAACCGTCGGTAATTAAACGTTTGTTTTCCTTGGTATCGGTTCGCGGGTCAAAGTTTACCAACAGTTTGACGGCGTGCCCGTCTTCCGTGATGACCGGCAGGTGATTGATTGTTTTTAAAAGCGCTTCGGTTTTCTTCAGCTCCCGCTGGATTTTGCGGTAATTGGACAGCGTGTATTTGTCCGGATTGATTACCAAAAGGCCGTTTTCTCCGTCAATAATCAGCGTGTCGCCGGATTGCACGTCTTTGGACGCGGTGGATAACCCTACCACGGCGGGAATATTCAAACTTTGGGCCAGCAAAGCGGTGTGGCTGGTTTTGCCGCCGACATCGGTGCAAAAACCGATTACTTGGTTTTCCTGCAGGTTAATGGTATCGGATGGATACAGATTGTGCGCCACCAACAGGGAAGGCTTGTGGATAGCGGCTAGAAATTCCTGCTTGCCTCCTTCCAAATTGTTGACGAGGCGCTTGCCTACGTCAAAAATATCGTTGCGGCGCTCTTTAAAAAAGGGATCTTCTATCTTATCAAAACTGGCAGCCAGCTCTTGCAGCGTCAGGAAAATAGCCGCTTGTGCGGAAAGGTGTTCCGTGCGGATTTTTTTGGAAACGGAATCTTTTAGCGAAGGGTCCTGCAAAATCAGTTTGTGGGTGGACATCAAATTGGCGTATTCCGCCCCCAGGGTAGACAGAACTTTTTGCTCGCAGGCGTCCAGTTCCGCCAACGTTTTTTGCATCGCTGTCCGTATTTTTTGCAGTTCGCTTTTTACTTCGCTTGCTTCTACATATTGCCGTGTAACGGCAAAACTTTCACCCGGAAGCAGTACAGCCGGCCCGATGGCTACGCCCGGGCTGGCGGCCACGCCTTTTAATACAAGCATACTGCGTTCCTGGTTAGAATTCTTCATTGAATTTGTCTTCAAACAATTTTTTTATAGCTTCAAAAGCCTCTTTTTCGTCCGACCCGTTTGTGGTCAGGCGCACCTGGGAGCCAAATTCCGCAGCCAGCATCATCACGCCCATAATACTTTTGGCGTTGACGTTTACCTGGTCTTTGGAAAGCTGGATATCACAGGCGAAGCCGGCTGCCGTCTGCGCAATTAAAGCAGCAGGGCGGGCATGCAGGCCCAAGCGGTTAATAATTTTAATGTCTTGCTGTATCACATATGCCTCTTGCTTTATAAATAGCAGACGATGTTGAATACGCCCACCGCCGCCAGATATAAGTACATGTTCGGTATACGTAACTTGCGGGTAACGAAGCTAATCATTACAAAGAACAACACGATAACGGCCCGCGTAACAAAGTGCACGTCCAGCGCTGTAAAATCTTTCAGGTAATGATAGATGCCGAACAAAATCATCCCCACCGCAAACACCAAGCCAATGCGTTTGGCGTTGTAGATGGTTTTGTTCCAGTCAAAACGCGTTAGTCCGAAGCAGGTTTTTTCGGAGGCGTCGTAACTGATTTTAATGCCTTGCCATTTTACAAATAGGGAAATGGCGTTAAATATAAAAAATGCGATTCCTCCCGCACAAAACACATAAGCCAGCGGTATTTTAACGGAGGAATTGATTTCAAAAAAGTTTATGCCTAACATCAGCCAAATAAATAGTGCAATCAGTAAAGTGAGCGGTTTGAGCGCTCCCCAAAATAATCTGTCTCCAATAGAGGCCGTGGTAATGGATAAACTTTTTTTGATAGACTCCCATTCTGTTACTTTTTCCTTAAATCTGGTGAGCGATTCCGCCTTGGCGATGGCTTCTTCTTGTTTAGCCAGTGCGCCAAAACAGAAGGAGGCCATAACCGGCTGGGTGTTGAAAATTTCCAAATAGCGCTGCAATACCGAGGGCATGGCTTCTTTATCGTTTTGATAGGTGTGCCTTAAAAAGGGAAGCATAACAAAAGTGAGGCCCAGGTTTTGATATTTCATATAATTCCAGCCCGTCTGCAGCAGAAACGAACGCAGAAAAATTTGTAAACGTATGGAAAAATGCATAACTCACCTTGCCTTTAGGCGGAAAGCCGGTATCAGCGTGGCCAGTCCAATCCAGGGAACTGCCATATAGGCAAACCGGCACGCAAAATGCGCCTGCATGGGAATATGCGGCAACAACCAGAACATCCCTTTGGCGCAAAGCCAAATAAAACCGAACAGTAAAATAAAGTTCATTAAAAACGAAGTTGCCAGCGCCATAAATACAGCGCGCACAACGGCGTTGGGCGTTTTGAGGATTTGAGTTTCCCAAAACACCAGCCATTTAAAGCGGTTTTTACGCATTAATTTTTCAGCAACGGCAAATAAAATTGCCCCCACTACGCCAAAAAAGAAAGCGAAATACAACTCTAATCCCATAGCATGCAGGGCCAAAGAAACAGCGGCACAAATAACCGCGCTGGGGGGCAAAATACCGCCCAACGGATTTACGTCTGCAAAAATAAGCTCGGTAAATACACCCACCTGTATCCCGGCCAGGATGTCCCCGGTTACCAGTGAAATTAGCGGCGCGGCGATAATCCCGCGCGAAAACGTCAGCTGGAAAGCGTACGTGGTATCCAATTCCAACAGCGCGGCTAGTACGCATAACATAAAAATTTCTGGCGTCATTTAATGGCCTCGCTGACCGATACGGAAGGCGAATTGGGCACCGCGCGCGTTTCAATGGCGATGCCTAAATCCCGGATCAGTTTTAGAAATTGTTTGTCCTCAGCATCTAAAAACACATTTTCGTCCAGTTTTTGGGCGCCTTCTTTAAAATGCATTCCGCCAATGTTTAACGATTTGATCTGCAGCCCGTCTTTTACCAGTTCTGCAAATTCCTGCAGAGAGCCCATTAACAAAAAGATGCGCCGCTTGGACTGTGCCGCATACCGGGCACAGTCGTGTGCGTCCAGGATGGTCAAATCATATTCATACGGCAAACTCAAGCGCAGCATACCGCGGTTGAGGCAAGATTCTTTGCCCTTGGTGCAGGGTATCAAAATCTCATCCACATTCAGTTCCGGCAGCCAGGCTTGTACAATTTGCCCGTGAATCAGGCGGTCATCCACCCGTGCGAAAATAATCGGCATTACAGCCCCTTGATTAACAATTCCGTTGCATTAATGACGGCGCGTTTGCCGTCCGCTTCTATTTTTTCCGCCAGCTCTTTAGCCGATAATTTTTTGCGGCTGTTAAGCGCGGTGAGCAGCATGCTCAAATTCAGCCCCGTAATGACGTGGCAGAGGGGGAGGTCTTTGCTTGCGGTAAGAGAAATATTTGTGGCGCTCCCACCAAAGATATCCGTTAGAATTACGGCCCCCTCTGTGCAGGATTGAAGCATTTCATGCAGTTTGGCGGCTTCTTTTTCTACCGAAGAAGCTGCTGTAACGGAGAATGCGGCCAAGCCCTCATCGGACGGTTTGCCGATGATTTGCGCCGCCGTTTCCAACATTTCCTGGGCCAGGTGCCCGTGAGTTACTAAGATAATTTTTACCATAATTAAAGTCCTATATCCCTGTGAAATTCCGTCGCATTAAGGCCGGCTTTTGCCAACTGCTGCGCCAGTTCGTGCGCCATAAACACGCTGCGGTGTTTGCCACCGGTGCAGCCCATGGCAATAGTCAGGTAACTTTTGCCCTCTTTAATATATTTAGGTATTAAATATTTAATCAAATCGGCAAATTTCCCGGCAAACTCTTTTGTTTCCTTAAACGACATAATATAATTTTGTACGTCTTTGTCCAAGCCTGTTTTTTCCCGTAACTCGGGGATATAATAAGGGTTGGGCAAAAAGCGTACGTCCATTACAATATCGCAGTCTTTTAAAATGCCGTTTTTAAATCCGAACGATACAACGGAGATTTGCATATCGCCTTCCCGCGTCAAGCCCAACAAAGCCGATAGCTTTTCTTTCAGTTCTCCCAGTTTTAAGTCGGAAGTGTCAATCACTTTGTCCGCCATGGTGCGTATCGGGCTCATCAGTTCCCGTTCGTGCGCAATGGCTGCGGCCAGTTTTTTATGGATGGGGTGGCGGTGTTTGGTTTCCGAGAAGCGGCGTATCAGGCATTCTTCCGAGGCGTCCAAAAAAATCACTTTTACTACAAAGTCGTCCGCCACCATAGAGTTTAAAATTTTGGGCATATCTTTTAAACGTCCGCCTTCGCGCACGTCAATGCCCAGCGCAATATCTTTGCGTTCACCGCTCTGCTTGGCGTAATCGGTAAAGTTTTTAAACAGTGCCAGCGGCAGGTTGTCTACGCAATAAAAACCGAAGTCGCCGAAAATTTTCAGCGCCTGGGATTTACCGGCTCCGCTTAAGCCGGTAATGATAAAGATGCGGCGTTTATTGTCTGCCATGTGTCCCCTTTTTTATTTTATCTAAGATTTTTTGGCTGAATTCTTTAGCTGAAAAAATCCCTTGGCTTTTTAGTTGTTGGTTTAGGGAAGCCACTTCAATCAATACAGCCAGGTTCCGCCCGGGTGTTACAGGCAGCCCCAGGGAGGGGATTTCTATCCCCAAAATATTAGTCGTTTTCTGCTCTACTCCCAACCGGTCAATCGGTTGTTTGTTGGGGGAGGTAAGAACCACTTCCATATCAATATTGGTTTCATCCAGCGTAGAACCTACGCCAAACAGCAGCGGCACATCCAAAATACCCAACCCCCGCACTTCCATATAGTGCTTTAGCATTGTCGGGCAGGAGCCGACCAGAAAACGCCCAAAACGTTTTTGCACTTCCACTACATCGTCTGCTACTAAAATATGGCCGCGCTTGATTAGTTCCAGCGCGCATTCGCTTTTTCCGATGCCCGCGTCCCCGCGGATAAGCACCCCGGTTCCGCTTACGTCCACTAGTACGCCGTGCATATGCGTAACGGGGGATAATTTTTCATCCAAAAAACGCGTAAATTCCGCCACAAAGGCCGAGGATTCCATCTCCGTTTTCAGCACCGGCACATCCGAGCTCAAACACGCCTTGCGGATGGCGGGCAGCGGGTCCAGCCCGGCGGCCATAATCACACAGGGCACATGGCCTTCGTTGAGCATTTTTTCTACATTGGCGCGCAGGCGGGCTTTGTTTTCTTTGACGCAAAAAGCGTGTTCTCCGCGCCCGAACACTTGTACGGAATTGGCGCGGAAGCTGTCCAGGTGCCCGCACAACGCCAGACCGGGGCGGTTGACGCTGCCGAGCGTAATTTCGCGGTGGATGTAACGTTTGCCGCAGACCAGCTCCAGGTTAAGGCGTTTAACCTGGAGCAGTTCTGCTACCGTAATGGATTTGGTAAATTCCAAACCAGGCCTCCGTGCGGCTTATTTCTTTTTTACCGGTTTAATTAAACCGTAGGTGCCGTCCAGGCGTTTAAAAATCAGGTTGATTTGTTTGGAATCTTCGTCTAAGAAAATCCAGAACGAATACCCGAGGCGTTCCATTTCGTAGGCGGCGTCTTCCGGGTTCATCGGGGAAACTTCCACCTGCTTGATGACGGAAAATTTCACATCATCTTGCGGCAAAAGCACGTGTTCGGCAAAGGGGTTTAAGTCCACTTCCTTGACGGATTTTTTGCTTACTTTGCGGGCTTTGGCTTTGTTTTTGATTTTTTTGGCCTGCGCTTCGGCTTTCACGGCGGCGGCGTCAATGGCTTTGTAGAGGTTGCTTTCCACGGCGCTGGCGCTGATGGTGGTTTTGGCACCGGTGTGCAAAATAATTTCGGCGCGCTGGTTGATTTTCTTTTCTACGGAAATGAGCACTTGCGCGGAAACGATATTGTCAAAAAAGTTTTCCACTTTTCCCACGCGCGTATTAATAAATTCTTTGATGGCCGGAGTTAATTTAATATTTTTGGCCGTAATTTTAATATCCATAATTCCTCCGTTAAATAATTACGAGAGAAACCCCCGTAGAGTTATTAAACCATTAATCAGGCCCCCTGTCAATGAAACCCGCGCGCCCGCGCGTACGGGCGTGGAGCGTTTTTGCCTGACAGACGGTTTATCCGGACCCTGCCGGAAGGATGAAGCTGCGGGGGCAGCTGCGCCGCAAAAACAAACCGGAACCGGTTCCAAAGCGGCGCGGATGATAAACGGAAACAATAACGCACGCGCCCGACGCGGGAGTTATTGCCGGCGGCGGAGAGCCGCTTATAAAGCTGAAGAATTATTTGATGCGCCTCCGGGTACGTCAGATATAACTAGTGTAGGCCGGTTTGGATAAAAATCAAGGCTGTTCCGGTTGGGGTACGGCGGAAAATTTGTTACCATATAATAGCCGGAGCAGTTCCGGCTGGAACATTCGTTCCACCCTTTCTGCTGTTTTTGGAAGCCTGCGCGGAACAGGCTGCGCTGCGAAAGCGGCACACATCACGCCAAAAACAGCCGTTTTAAAACGCAACCCTTGCGGCCTAATTACCCGCTTAGATTGCGTTGAATGCTCCTTGCCATATTTATTATGGCAAGGCAGCTACGGCTGTTTGTTCTGGGTTAGTGATGTGGCTCGGGGCAAACGGCCGTTTTTTGTCCTCTTCTTGTTCTGCGCGGGTGTTAGAAGCCCGCTTCCTGCTAGAGAGTTTTCATTGCTTCTGTGTATAACTCCGCCTGCCGCTGTGCGCGGCTGGGGGTGTGCTGCAATATCACAAGAGGAGGCCTTATGCGCCCTGCAGTTTCTGTCTTAATTCCCGTTTATAATGCGGAGAAATACTTGCCGTTGTGTTTGGCGTCTGTGTTGCACCAAACCTTTGCGGATATAGAGGTGTTGTGCTTGGATGACGGTTCTGTGGACCAATCGTTGTCCGTTTTGCGGCAAACCGCCCGGGAGGATTCCCGCGTGCGGGTGCTGACGCAGACCAATCAGGGGGTGGCGGCGGCCCGCAACCGATTGCTGGACGAAGCGCGGGGTCGTTATGTGGCCTTTGTGGATGCCG
Source organism: uncultured bacterium (assembly GCA_949297775.1). Taxonomy (GTDB): domain Bacteria; phylum Elusimicrobiota; class Elusimicrobia; order Elusimicrobiales; family Elusimicrobiaceae; genus Avelusimicrobium. Next base: position 3,528 of record CASFTM010000001.1, on the reverse strand, counting down.
ATGACTTGGTGCTTCCCCGGTATTTGGAAATTTTGCATACGGCTGCGGTCCAAACCCGGGCGGAAGTGACGAAATGCTTCTTTTATGAATTGGAAGAAGACGGTACTCCGCGGAACAAAACGCATTGCCACCGGAGTTTTTACCGCCCGGTTCCTGCCGGGGACGGCCCGCGGTTCCGGGCCGGTTATGAGGATGCGGTCCTGTGGGGAAAATTGTTTGAACGTTCTTTTTTGGCGCGGCATCGGTTCCGCTTTTGGCCCGGGCGGGTGGCGGAAGATTTTTCTTTTGTGATATTGGCTTTTCTCTATGCGGCGCAGGTAACGGTGGTTCCTGAAAAATTGTATGCTTACCGCAAAAATGTCCCCGGGGCAATTACCAGCCAGGCTTTTCGGATGGCGGTGGGAATTTTGCTTAACCTGGTGGAATTGCGGCAGGAACTGAAGCGGCGGGGCCGGTGGAATGAACAACTCGCCTCTGCGTGGGTGCATGCGGCGGTATGGGGGATTTGCCGGTTCCGTAAATTTTCGGCGGAGCAGCGGGCGCAACAGCAACCGTTGTTGGACTGGATATTTCAAACCGTCTGCCAGGAACAGGCTTCCCTTTGCGGTTGGGCCAAAATACGGTGGGGACTGTTTTGTTGGCTGGTGCAGCAAAGCGGGGAGGAAAGCGTTTTTTTTTGGAGTAAAATTTTCCGGTAAGAAGGGTACGTTACAACAGCAAACTGCCCGGCAACTGGTAGCGCACGGGGGCTAAGAAGAGCCCGCGGGCGGTTTGTACAAAAATAAAAAGAGGCGCAAAACGCTGAGGCACTGCGAGATGTCGTACAATGCGAGATGCGCCCCTTTTGCGTCGGATTATTCGTCCGCGCAAAAAACGTTTTGAAGTGCGGACGGCCTAACTTAAACAAAACACCCCGCGCTCCCGCGGGGTGTTTTAAATCCTTTTATTTCGCGTTTACCATTTTAGCTCTGGAAATATCACCCTTCTTGTCCAAGAAGTAGAGATATCCTTTTTCTTTTTTGATACCGCATTTTTCTACTTTTTTCGGTTTGCCGCCTTTTTTGCCGCCTCTGGCCATTTGCACGCGGGCGATGTCGCCGTCTTTGTCAATGTAATAGAGGAAGCCGTCTTCGCGGTCCATACCAACTTTCAGTACTTTTTCTGCCATGTGGATAATCCTCCTTTTAAGGAAAACAGTCTTACCGAAAAAGTCTAATAAAATTTTCTTTGCTTTGCAAGGGGTTTTTTTCGTCGGGGCTTCCTCGGGAGGGTTTTCTCCTCGTACGCGTAGAACGGAAAATTATTCTCATCAGGCGTGTTTTGCCCTATATTGTATAGGGAAATGCTATAATCAAAATATATCTGCCTGAGGGGACTTTATGTATTTAAAAGCTATTGAAATTATTGGTTTTAAATCCTTTGCCGACAAATCCCGCCTGGATTTTGAACCCGGCATTACGTGCGTGGTCGGGCCAAACGGCTGCGGTAAATCCAACGTGATTGACTCCGTGCGCTGGGCCATTGGCGAAATGAGCTGGAAGTCCCTCCGCTCCGCTTCTATGGTAGATATCATTTTTAACGGCACCGCCAAACGCGCTCCTTTAAATATGGCGCAAGTAAGTATGGTGTTCGACAACGCCACCCGCCAACTGCCGCTTGATTTTAACGAAATTACCGTTACCCGCAAAATTTTCCGCTCCGGCGAAAGTGAATACTATTTAAATAAGGTGCAGTGCCGCCTGCGCGACATACGCGATTTGTTTTTGGATACCGGCATCGGCGGCGAAGGGTATGCCATTATTGACCAGGGGGGCGTGGAAAGCGTGCTTTCCGCTTCGCCGGAACAACGCCGCGAAATGTTTGAAGAGGTAGCCGGCGTTTCCAAGTATAAGGCCAAACGCGAAGAATGTATCAAACGGTTGGAACGCGTGGATTTGGATTTGGCCCGCCTGGCGGACACCGTAGCGTTAATAGAGGAACAAATTAAAAAACTGGACAGCGAAGCCAAAAAAGCGCGACTGTACCAACGCTACCGCGAAGAATTGAAAGAAAGCGAAATCGCTATTTCCGTTTGCTCTATTAAAGAATCCGATGCGCTGATTGCCAAGCACACCGGGGAATTGGAACCGATTGTGCGCAAGTTACAAGATTTGGAAGCGCGCATTTCCGCACAGGAAGGCGCGGCCGCGGCGCTGGACTTAAATTTAACGCACAAACAAAAAGAAGCGGCGGAATTTAACGAGAAAATTTCCGCCAGCAAATATCAAGTAGGTTTGTTGGAAGGGGCTATTAAAAACTGCGATAATTTAACCGCCGAATTGACGGAGCAAATCGCCTCCTCTGGGGCCGAAGCCCAACGCGGGCAAAACCGTTTGCAGGAGCTGGCCCCGGCTATTGCCAAACTGAAAGAGCAACTGGCGGGCGTGTCGGCGGAACTGACCCCGTTGCAGGAAAACTACAACACGCAAGTCGCCCAAGCCCAAAAGTTGGAAAACGAATTGCGCCAAGCCGAAGGGGAAATGCAGCGCGTTTCCAATGAGCTGATGACGCTGGTGCGCAGACAAATGGAAGTTTCCAACCATATTTCTTTGGAAGAATCTTCCGCCCAGCGCGAAAACGAAGATTTAATCACGGTTGAAAAGAACAGCCAAGCCCAAACGGACGGCCTGAATGCTTTGCGCCAATCCTTGGAAGAAATTTCCGCCCGCTTGCAGGATAAAAAGCGGGAAGCCGATGAGGCGCGCCAAGCTATTTCCGCGGGGGAAGAAAATGTACGCAATTTGCAGGCGCAGCGCACTTCGCTGAACGAAAAGCTCTCCGCCGTAAAATCGGCCCGTGCCGCTTTAAACGCCAAATTGGAAATGATCCAAACCCAGGGCAAAAACGACCCGTACTGGGTTGGCGCCAAGACGGTGGCGCAGAGCAATTTGCCCGGCGTAAAAGGCACGCTTAGAAAAGCGCTTAAATATCCGTCTTCGCTGAGTGTGGCGGTGGAAGAAGCTTTTGGCAAATATTTGGATGCCGTGCTCTGTACCGATGAAGCCGCTGTGGAACAAGCCCTTTCCCTGTTACAGCAACACGGCAAAGCGCGCGCCAAATTTATCGTTTTATCTAAAGTCCCGCAGACGGCGGCAGCCGGGGCGGAAAATACGCTTAAAGGCCAGCTTTCGTATGCGCCGGATTTGGAAAATCTGATTCATTGCATTATCGGCGGGTATACGTATCAGGACGGCGCGGTAAAAGGCGGGTTCTTTGTGGGCGGCGGCGCGGCGGATGTGCGCGCGCCGGAAGCCTACTGGGGGGAAGAAGAAACCGTCCGCGGGGAGATGGGCGCCAAATCCGCCGAGCGGCGGGAAATTTTTGAGGAGGCCAGCGGCATCGCCAAATACCGCTACCGCAAAAACGAGGCCGAGCGCCGGCTGGCCGGCGCGGAGGACAACCTTTCCCGCCTGCGGGACATCCTGGGCGAGCTGGAAAGCCGGGTGGGCCCCCTGGCCCGGGAGGCCGAAAAGGCCAAAGCCTACCTGG